>JBATQE010000047.1:0-10583 GCA_049291875.1 Burkholderiaceae bacterium | reverse complement strand
GACCATAACCCAATAATGTTGCAGCCCATGCCAAGTACAGCGCGGACACCATGCTGTGCCAACTGATGGCCTGCCAATCGGGGTAGACATGACGTTCAAACAACCCAGAAATCAGCAAAAACGGCACAATCGGGATCAAACTTGACCAAATCACCAAACCAAACGGCTCCGATTGAATGCCTGCGCGGCGCATCGCGCTGACCACCACATTGCCCATCGCCCAAGAGGCCGCGCCCAAAAGATTGAGCAACAAACCGATGGTAGTCATCTGCATTCCCGCCGCCGAGCCGACGTTTTTACCATAGGCAATCAAAGCCAAGCCCAATACCGCAATCATTAGCCCCAACCATTGCGTGATTTGCGTGCGCTGCTGCAAAATCAGCACCGAAAAAATCAACGTGAAAAACACCTGCGCCTGATGCACCACCGAGGCTAAACCCGCTGGCATCCCGACCTTCATCGCCCAGAATAAAAAGGCGAACTGCCCGAAGCTATTGAATAAACCATACGCGATTAACCAACGCCACGGCAAATTGGGTTTTTTAATGAAAAAGATCGCCGGAAAAACCACCAGCGAAAAACGTGCGGCGGCCAATAAAAACGGCGGTACCTCGTTCAATCCCCACCGAATCACCACAAAGTTCACACCCCAGATCAGCACCACCAGCAAGGCTTGCAATACATGCGATACACTCATGATGATTCCTTATTCGATTGCCAGTTGCCCAGATAATCCATCTGCCGTGCCGCTTTCTGCGCCCATTCGCTGCCAATGAGCCGCGCCACCAGATGCAATGATAGATCAATTCCCGCCGAAATACCAGCCGAGCTGTATACGCGCGCATCAGCGCCATCCTGCACCCAACGCACATCCTCGCGCACCGTCAGATGTGGATATACCGCGCGCAGATCGGCGATGTCTTCCCAATGCGTCGTCGCCGTCTGCCGCAAAATACCCGCTTGCGCCAGTAAAAACGCACCGGTGCAAATCGAAGCGGTATAACGTGTCTGAGCGTGCGTCGCACGTAACCATTCGAGCAAATCCGTTTGTCGGAGCGCATCCGTCACCACGCCGCCCGGGACGATCAGCACATCGCATGGCTGCGCGCGCTCGGATTCCACCAACCCCACGTCCGGCATGATACCCAGACCCGCGCGTGCATGAAGCATGCGCCGCTGTTGCGCCACCGTTTTCACCACAAAACGCATGGGCGAACCGAATTTTTCACACACGCGCGAGGCGGTGGTAAAAACCTCGTAGGGGCCGGCAAAATCGAGTAGCTCCATCTCATCAAAAGCCACCATACCGACGTGAATGATGTCAGGGGTCGTACGATTCATGATACGTCTGCCGATGATGCCAACCCGTCCGCGCTCGCCTGCGCCACGCTTTTGATCTGCGCAAAACGTCCGTCCAATACCAACTCGGTGCGTTTTTTAATCTCCTCAGCAGAAAACCGCGTACCGTCGGCGTGCGTCATGCCAAAAGTCAAGGTCGCCTCAGTCACAAAAGTGACCGCAAAGCCCAAATCCGCAGCCACGCGTGCTGTCGTCTCGCAACACTGCTCGGTGCGAATCCCACTGATGGTCAGATGCGTGATGCCCTGCTCATGCAGATACGCGAGCAGACCGCTGTCGGTAAACGCATTGTGTACCGCTTTGCGAAACACCGCATCCATCGGTGGCAGCCAGTCCATAAACCGCACCCGTCCCGATTCAGGACGAAAAGCGGGCGTATCACTGTTCGGATTCGCATGCAGCACGCCAATCACCGGCACAGCCGCACGCCGCGCCGCCAAAATCAGCGCCAATTGGTTCGCCTGATACGTCGCAAAGCCCGCATCCGACCAAAACGGCGTGTGATAAAAGGAATCCTGCACGTCAATCACCAGCAGGGCATGTTTCGCGCGGGGCATTTGAGATTCGGTCATGACGGCTCCTATGTTGATGGCGCTTCAATGATGGCACTTCAATAACAGACTATACGATACGTTACTTTATACCCCATAATCAGAGGCATTACAGACCAAATAGGTGTAAAAAAGGACAAGGTATAACATTCAAACAATTGGCTCAAACAACAACACATACGCCCCCTCAGCCGAAAAGGTGTGGTGTCGAACGCCGCGCGGCACAACGAATATTTCTCCTGAACCTACTTGAACCACACCATCAGGTAATGCCACACCCAAGCATCCCTTAAGCACCCAAAAACAATCGTCGCGCTCATCATGCTGATGCCACGGATACTCACCCAACGCATAAATCATGCGCCATTGGTAATGATCCACTTGCGCAATCGGGACTTCCTGCCACGGTTGGGCGAGCGCTTGTTCAAAGAAATGTGATAAATGAATCGGCGTCATACGGGTCTCCTAAAAGCAAGGATGGAAACACACATGCAGCGCCGTTCATAGTCCAAAAAACGCCCAAATGGACTCATCAACGGACAAACCACGCGAATGACACGCATACAAAAATCCCTACGGTAAAATCGTAGGGATTTCAGATTGCTGACAAACCCTCTGTCTTGCAATTTGTCGCAAAATCTAAGAAGAATACCGTCATACCCGCATCAGCTGGTATCCAAAAATTTTAATAAAAACAATCAGTTAGAATATCTATCTGGATTCCCGCTAAAATCATGCGGGAATGACGGAGCTTTGTTTAGGCGTATGTGCCACTTTATCAACAGCCTCAAATCCCTACGGTAAAATCGTAGGGATTTTGCGTTCAACTTTAGTTCAACGATAATGGAGCATTAATTTAACGTTAGCTTGGCATTATGGACACGGCCGCATCGTCCAGCCCCACACATGACCGCGCGCGCATTGCTGTTGACGTCCGACTTGCACCAAATGCAGGGCATCGTCATCTTGTCTGAACGACACGCGGTAGCGTTCGGCGCGAATCGCGTCGTCTTGCACACCATGAATGGTCAGCAGATAAACCACCACGCCGTTTCTAAAGTGAAACACCTCATCTTGCCCCACCGTGTCCAGTTTGTCACTCGGTTTATAGGGCGCAGGCAGTGCGTAGAGGATATCGCGACCGCAGCTGATCACCTCATCGGTACACACAGTCGCTTTCACCGGTATGGTTTGATAAATCGTTGGAATAGCAACGGCGCTGCGTGGCGTCGGTCGCTCGGCTGGTTGAGCCAACGCCGAGGTTGAAACCGCCGCCAAAGTCACAATCCAAGCCATCGCACGGCATTTATAGGAAGTCATCACGCGCATAGTCACTCCTCTTTTTTTAAAGTACACATCATGAAACCCAATCATGTACTTATTATGCCCGCGTGTCAGCCACGCAACCTTATTTTCATCCCTTTTAAACCCATAGCCAAAACCCCTGATCCCTGATAAGATAATCCCATTAAATTTATTTTGAATATAATTTAGTCTATTTATAATGCCTTATTGGAATTTAATTTAACGCGACAAAGGAGACCTATGAAACTCGAAACCCTCGCCATTCACGCCGGTTACAGCACCGACCCGACCACCAAAGCGGTCGCCGTGCCGATTTATCAAACCACCTCGTATGCATTTGATAACACGCAACACGGCGCGGATTTGTTCGACCTCAAAGTTCAGGGCAATATCTACACCCGCATCATGAATCCAACCACCGCTGTGCTCGAACAACGCGTGGCCGAATTAGAAGGCGGCATCGGCGGACTCGCACTCGCCTCTGGCATGGCAGCGATCACCTACGCGATTCAGACCATCGCGCAGGCGGGCGACAACATCGTATCGGTCTCCACACTCTACGGCGGCACCTACAATTTATTCGCCCATACCTTGCCCAAACAAGGCATCGAAGTACGCTTTTTCGACTACCGCGACCCAGCGTCTTTGGAAAAGCTAATTGACGACAGAACCAAACTGGTGTTCGCCGAAACCATCGGCAACCCGCTGGGCAACGTTGTTGACCTCGAAGCCATCAGCGCCATCGCACACCGTCACGGCGTACCCGTAGTGGTGGACAACACCGTCGCTACGCCCGCATTGATGCGCCCGTTTGAGCATGGCGCCGACATCGTCGTACACTCCTTGACCAAATACATCGGCGGCCACGGCACCAGTATCGGCGGCGCGATCGTTGACAGCGGCAAATTCCCGTGGGGCGAACACGCCGAGCGTTTCCCGCTACTGAACACGCCCGACCCGAGCTACCACGGTGTGAACTACGTCGAAGCCCTCGGCGCGGCGGCATTCATCGCCCGTGCGCGTGTCGTACCCCTGCGCAACACCGGCGCAGCGATCAGCCCGATGAACGCCTTTTTGATTTTACAGGGTTTGGAAACCTTGCCACTGCGTATGGAACGCCACTCGGACAACGCTCTGGCTGTGGCGCAATATTTGGAAAGCCACCCTAAAGTCAAATGGGTCAACTACGCCGGTTTGAGCGCACATCCACAAAACAACTTGGTGCAAAAATACCTCGGCGGCAAAGCCTCAGGGATTCTATCCTTCGGGGTCGAAGGCGGCGCAGAAGCAGGCGCGCGATTCATTGACGCCTTGCAATTGGTCACGCGCCTGGTCAATATCGGCGACGCGAAAAGCCTCGCCTGCCATCCGGCCTCCACCACGCACCGCCAATTGAACGAAGAAGAACTGGCCAAAGCGGGCGTTTCAGTCGATATGGTGCGCCTGTCGGTCGGTATTGAACATGTAGACGACATCATCGCCGATTTGGCGCAGGCTTTGGATCAAGCGTAAATCCTCACTCCAAGCAAAAGCGGCGCTACATTCAGCGCCGCTTTTTTCATTTCTATCCACGATCCGCTGCTACATCCACCGACACATCAATCATTTCAGGCGGCAAACCCTGCTCCGCACGCGCAAACATCCGTTCATACGCCTGTTCCAAATATCGCACATAGCGCTCTGTATCAAACAGGGGGCAGGAGTCCCGATTGGCAATCAGTGAGTTGTGTATCGCCTGTAACCGTTCAGGGTTGCGCGTCAATTCCAACGCCAACCGTTCGTATTCAGCCAACGAGTGCGTCACCAACTCAGGCATGCCGACCGCACGCAATAGGCTTGCCGCTACCCGCGCCGCAAAACTTTTGCCCATGCAAGTTAGCACCGGCAAACCAACCCACAGCGCATCACTGGTCGTGGTGTGCGCATTGTACGGCAACGTATCTAAAAACAAATCCGCCTGTTTTTGGCGCGCCAAATGCTCGGGTAACTGCGCCCGCTCGGCAAAGATCAGTCGTTCGGGCGCAACGCCACGCTGTTCGGCTTCTTTGCGTAGATTTTTTTCTGCTTCATCGTTGTCCTTGAGCAACCACAACACGCTGTTGGGCGTTTGCAGTAGCAGTCGCATCCAGATATCGAACATCGGCGGCAGGATTTTGTAGTTATTGTTAAAGCAGCAGAATACGAATCCATTTTCAGGCAAGCCCAATTCCGTGCGCGTTGGCGTATATTCAGCCACGCGCCGTTGGCGGTCATTCGGCTGGTAACTGTCGGGCAGACGAACCACTTGTTCGGTGTAGCAAGACTCATATTCAGGCGGAATCAAGGTATGATCGGCAATGATGTAGTCGATGTACTCTGCGCCCATCGTTCCCGGATAGCCGATGTAATTGACCGCAATCGGTGCAGGTTTCCATGCCAATATATTCGTGCGACTGTCGCCCGTGTAACCTTTCAGGTCAATCGCAATGGCAATACCCTGAGCGCGCATGTGACGGGCAATTTGCTCGTCACTCCAAGTGGCAACGTCATAAAAATGTTCAAACGCCCGCTCCACCCGCTCGCGCATCGCATCGTGCCGATCCGGACCGAAGGAGTAGGCAAACACGTCAAATCGCGTGCGATCATGCCGCTCGAACAGCTCGGCCATCAAAAATGCCGTGGCGTGGTTATACAAATCAGCCGAGAGATAAGCGATGCGAATGCGCCCGTCGTGTCGTTGCGCCCGATCCGTTGGAGCGCATAAGGCATTATTATTGAGCGGATGTTTGTTAAGGGTGTAGGTGTGTGCGCACTGCCGCAATGCTTCCGGTTCGTCCAGCAAAGCCAATACGGGAAACGGCACCGAGACCACATCGGTTTCGAGCAACTGCGTTTTCAAGCGCTCAATCAACAAAGACAACTGCGCCCAATCCGCCGCCAAAGCGCGGCTGTGTGCCGCCATGATTAGCGCGGACGGATAATCGGCTTGCAGGCGCAAGGTTTGATCAAAGTCGGCAATCGCCTCTGGATAACGTTTGAGTACACGGTACAAATTGCCACGGTTATTGTAGGGACTTGCCATCGTTGGTTGTAAAGCAATGGCCTGCGTATAGTCCGCAATCGCACGATCCCATTGTTCCAAATCCGACCACGCAATCGCACGGTTGTTATAGGCGGAAACCACGCCCGAATCCAACGCAATCGCCTGCGTATAACTGTCGATGGCCTTTTTATGCTGTTTGAGCCGAGACAACACCACGCCACGGCGATCATACAGTTCGACATGAGTGGGACTGAGTTCAAGCGCCCGCTCGAAATCCTCTAAAGCCTCTGGTAGCCGGTGCAAGGTCAGCCGAAGATTGCCACGAGACAAATAGGCCGAAACATAGTTCGGATCCAGCTCAATTGCCCGCGAATAGCCAGCCAAAGCCTCATCCTGTCGTCCTAAATTTTCCAACGCCACCGCACGGTTGTGGTATGTGATCGCATAACTGGCATCCAATGACAGCACTCGATCAAATGCCCGGACCGCTTCCGCATTGCGCCCCAATTGCACCAGCACCGTTGCCAACATATTGGCCGCATTGAAATGATCGGGTTGATGATGCAACACTTTTTGATAGGCAGTCAAAGCCAAATCCAGTTGTGTCGCCTGTTGATACTCAAAGCCCGCCTGATACCAAGCTTGAACATCAACCGCATCCGCTGCTGATGCCTCCTCGGGTAAAACGGCTTGCGTCCACTGAGCCTGAGGATATTGGGCAATGGTGCGCAATGCGGCTTGCTCCACTTGCTTTCTGCGCTCCGGATTACGAACCAATTCGACGCAACGTTCAACCAGCTCTTCATAAGGTACGGCCGCCACGCCATTCAAATACATGGCGTCAACGCTGGTATTCGCATTAACCTCACACACCACCGCCTTGGCATTGCTCATTAGATAAAACACACGGACGATTTCAAAAATTTGCGATTGGTAGTGATGAAGGTTCAATACGACTTTTGAATTGGCAATCCATTCATCCCGCTCACGTCCATAAGTATCATACAAAACCTTGACCTTCAGCCCGCGTTCAATCAACGCTTTCAAAATCTGCGCGCGACGCTCACCTACCGCACCGTAAAACAGCACATCAATCTCCGGCTCGGCAAGGTTTTGAATTCGCGCCAATTCTTTTTGAAAGCCTATTTTCAGGTGTTTGACCCTCATCAGACCAAGCTGAGTAAATTTCTCTATATTCTTACGGCTGTAATCCCAAACTTCAAAATGGCGAGCAAACTCAAAAATCCGTGAGTCCCACGTATCATCTGCAAAAATCTGCTCCGTATTTAGGATCACCGTAGACGGAGGCAAATCCGAAATCAACTTCGGCTCCAGCAAATGACAACCAATCAAGATATTTCGACAGGCAATATCCATCTCATTGAACGTTAACTTCGCATCAAAGCCCAATTCGAGTAGCGAATATTGCACCAATTCTGCTAACTCCAAGAACGCCATGGAATGGGCATAGTCCTTCGGCGCAACAATACAAATATTAAAGCGCATTGCATCGATCATTTCATTGCCAATCCAAACGCAGCCGCAGCCTGCGCATGAATCGCCGTGGTGTCAAACAACGGCACGGATGCATCGCTGTGATCGACCAGCAATGAAATCTCGGTGCAACCCAAAATGATCGCCTGCACACCCTCCTGCTCCACCAGCCGCTGCATGATGCGGCGATAGGCGGCGCGCGACTCGGGGTGAATTTGTCCCAAACATAATTCTTGGTAAATCACCCGATGCACCACATCACGCTCCATCTCATTGGGTACAACCACGTCAATTCCATGATGCTCGCTCAAACGCTGTTTATAAAAATCCTGCTCCATCGTGAAGCGTGTGCCGAGCAAACCGACTTTAGCCAAACCCGCACGACCAATATCCTCCGCGGTCGCATCGGCAATGTGTAGCAAGGGAATCGCTACCGCCACCTCGATCTGTGGCGCAACCTTGTGCATGGTGTTGGTACACAGCACGATGCAATCAGCTCCCGCGCGCGCCAAGGCCTGCGCCGCTTGCGCCAATAATTCACCTGCGCGCTGCCAGTCGCCGTTGCGTTGCAATTGCTCAATCTCGTGAAAATCCACGCTGTACAGCACGATTTTCGCCGAATGCAGACCGCCCAAACGTTGTTTAACCGTTTCATTGATCGTGCGATAGTACGGAATCGTGGACTCCCAGCTCATGCCGCCGATCAGACCGATGGTTTTCATGCTTCTTCCTCTTTTTCCTCTTTCGCCAAATCCACCCAAACCCCGCCGGTGAGCCGCTCCAGCTCTGCCAAATCGAGCAGCACCATGCTGTGCGTACAACCTGCCGCAGGCATCACGGCATCAAACCGACGCAAACTCTGTTCCAAATAAATCGGCAGCGGCGCAGGCAAGCCAAACGGACACACGCCGCCGACCGGATGCGAGGTCAGCGCGAGCACTTCCTCGGCATTGAGCATTTTGCCTTTTGCGCCGAAACATTCTTTGAATTTTTTGTTGTCAATGCGCGCCATGCCGCCCGCGACGATCAACACCGCTTTATTTTGTGCGCGATCGCCAATCCAAAAAGCCAGTGTTTTGGCAATCTGACCGGGTTCCACGCCATGTACCGCCGCAGCGGTTGCGACGGTCGGCGTCGGTTCGCTGACTTGAACGATCTGTAAATGCGGCGCGCGGCGCGCTAAATCTTGGGTAACGGTATCTAAACTCATGGTTTGAAAGTGGCACTCTGAAAAAATAAATTAGAAATTGAATATGTTAAAAAATTATGAAGAATTTTGCCACAAAAACTCCACAATTGCTCTATACTCGCCTCGCTGTACTGTGCAATCGTTTTCAATAAGAAATATAAAGGAATCTTCATGCTAAAAACAGACTATTACACTGACGACGATAAAGTCGTTAAACCCTGGTACAAAATCTTGTATGTACAGGTTTTAATCGCCATTGGATTGGGTATTCTAATTGGCCATTTTTACCCGAAACTTGGGGTAAGCTTGGAGCCATTGGGCAAAGCGTTCATTAATTTGGTTAAAATGGTGATCACGCCGATCATCTTTTGTACCATCGTCGCAGGCATTGCCAATATGCGCGATTTGGGGCAAATGGGGCGCGTCGGTTTGAAAGCCTTGATTTATTTTGAAGTGGTTTCTACCCTTGCATTGATCGCGGGCTTCGTGGTCGGTCACATTGCCAAACCGGGTGTGGGCATCAATGCCAGCGTCAGCAGCTTTGCTTCCAAAGACGTCGCCAAGGTCAATGAATTCGTCGCTTCATCCCAAAGTCACACCATGGTCGATTTTTTCATGGATTTGATCCCCAAAACTGTTTTCAGCCCGTTTGTCGAGGGCAATATTTTGCAAGTGTTGTTGATTGCAATTTTGTTCGGCGTGGTATTGACCCGCGTACCCGAAGAGCGCGCTCGTCCGCTGATCGGTTTCATTGAAGGTATGTCCGAGGTGTTCTTCGGTATGGTCGGCATCATTACCAAACTCGCGCCGCTGGGTGCCTTGGGTGCGATGGCGTTTACCATCGGTAAATTCGGCATCGGCTCGCTGACCAATTTGCTTGGTTTAATCGCGACGTTCTATTTCACCGCATTTTTGTTTGTTGTCGTGGTATTGGGTACTATCGCGCGCATCACCGGATTCAGCATTTTCAAATTCCTACGTTACATCAAAGAAGAATTGCTACTGGTGCTGGGCACCAGCTCCTCTGAATCCGCCCTGCCACATTTGATGGGCAAGCTCGAAAAAATGGGCTGCAAAAAGTCTGTGGTTGGTTTGGTGGTTCCAACCGGTTACTCATTCAATCTGGACGGTACGAACATCTACATGACCTTGGCCGTATTGTTCATCGCGCAGGCCTTGAATATTGATCTGACTTTGTGGCAACAGCTCACGATTTTCGCGGTCGCCATGTTGACTTCAAAAGGTGCGAGCGGCGTGACCGGCGCGGGCTTTGTCACCTTGGCCGGTACTTTGATGGTCGTGCCGGACATTCCGGTCGCCGGTATGGCGCTGATATTGGGCATCGACCGTTTCATGAGCGAAGTACGTGCCTTGACCAATTTCATTGGCAATGGCGTGGCCACCGTCGCCGTATCGAAGTGGGAAAAGGCTTTGGACGAAGAAGCCATGCACAAAGCATTGAAGTAAGTGCACGGTAAAAAACGCCAGAGCCTATGCTCTGGCGTTTTACTTTTTGAGTTTCCTATTAATATTAATTGTAAAAAATTAACGCGTTGTTTACAGTATTTTCGGAGAAAATACTGAAATGAATATGCACAAACGAGTCCGCCTAACCCCGTTAGACCGAGAGGAAATATGGCGCTTATATCAAGGTCGACAATGG
>JBATQE010000046.1:0-33580 GCA_049291875.1 Burkholderiaceae bacterium | reverse complement strand
GGCTTTTTCTTTGGATTTATCTATTATATTAATATTTATTATATCAATTCAAATTTTTATTAATTTAAATTTATATTGAATTTATATACAATCCGATTTATTATAATTTTTAATTATTTTAAATTATATTCTATAGATTGGATTTTTATGAAAATTAGGGATTTGGATTTCTCAGATAGCGCGCTCAATCATGAGCATACCGCGCTGGGATTGCCCCCTCTGGAGCGGCAGATTGCCGAAGCGAACGCACATCCGATCTTGCAAGTGGCGATGTATCTGACAATCGCGATCTTACTTGGTTTGGCAGCGTTTTTGATTGGCAAGTTGTTCTTTGGTCATCATCAGTCTTCTGGTATCGAGTTGATTACCGAAACGCTGCACAGCAAAATTTTCTGGAGCGCACTCTTGGTCGGGCTGTTGGCGCAGATCGTTGATGGTGCTTTGGGCATGGCGTATGGGATCACGGCCAGCTCGTTTTTGTTGGCGTCAGGCGCCTCACCTGCGCTCGCTACGGGTGCGACGCATTTGGCTGAGGTGTTTACCACCGGCGTGTCGGGTATTTCCCATGCGAAACTGGGTAATGTGAATAAGAAGTTGTTTTTGAATTTGTTGATTCCGGGCATCATCGGTGTGTTGCTGGGGGCGTACATCATCACCAGCGTGGATGGCAAGCTCATCAAGCCGTACATCAACGTTTATCTGCTGCTCATGGGCTTGTATGTGTTGAGCAAAGCGTTTCGCCGCATCGCGCTCAAGACGGATATCGAGTCGAAAAAGGTTGCGCCTCTGGCGATTTTCGGCGGTTTTATGGATACGGTCGGCGGTGGCGGCTGGGGTCCGATTGTGACCACGTCGCTGGTTGGCTCGGGTCACAATCCGCGTACAACGATTGGTTCGGTGAATTTTGCGGAGTTCTTTTTGACGGTGACTTCGGCCACGGCTTTTTTCGCACTGCTTGATGGCGAGGTGTGGAAAATTGTTGCCGGTTTGGTGATTGGCGGTCTGTTCGCCGCGCCGTTCGCCGCGTATGCGACGCGCCATTTTCAAACCAAAACCTTGTTGATTTTGGTGGGGCTACTCATCAGTTGCGTGAGTATCTATAATCTTTCCAAACTTTTTTAATTGAGCCTTTTATGTATCGTTATAACAGCATTGATCAGACGATTGTGCAGGAGCGCGTGAATCAGTACCGCGATCAGCTCGGGCGTTTTTTCGCCGGTGAATTGTCCGAGGAGGAGTTCCGCCCGCTGCGCCTGCAAAACGGTTTGTACATCCAGCGTCATGCGCCGATGTTGCGCGTGGCTGTGCCGTATGGTTTGTTATCCGCCACGCAATTGCGCACGCTGGCGCAGATCTCCGAGCAGTATGATAAGGGCTACGCGCATTTCACCACGCGCCAAAACGTGCAGTTTAATTGGCCGAAATTGGAAGACACCGCCGATATTTTGCAGCTGCTCGCGGATGTGGAAATGCACGCCATCCAGACCTCTGGCGCGTGTGTGCGCAACATCACCACGGATGAGTTTGCCGGTGTGGCGGCGGATGAATACGCCGACCCGCGACCGTTTTGCGAAATCTTGCGTCAGTGGAGCACGTTTCACCCCGAGTTCGCCACCCTGCCACGTAAATTTAAAATTGCGATGTGCGCCTCGCGCGAAGATCGCGCGGTGACATTCGCACACGACATCGGGCTGTTTTTGCTGAAAAACTCGGCGGGCGAATTGGGCTTTCGCGTTTCCGTTGGCGGTGGTTTGGGACGCACGCCGATGATCGGCTCAACCGTGCGCGAATTTTTGCCGTGGCCGCATATGATGAGCTATTGCGAAGCGATTTTGCGCGTGTATAACCGCCACGGCCGCCGTGACAATCTGTACAAAGCGCGGATTAAAATTCTACTCAAGGCTTTGGGGTTGGAGGAGTTCACACGCCAAGTCGAAGCCGAGTTTGCACATTTGCAAAATGGTCCGGCGAGGCTGACACAAGCCGAATTAGACCGCGTATCCGCGTATTTCAGCGAACCGGCGTATGAAGACTTAAACAATATTGATTTCAGGCAAGTCAAATATACCGACAACACCGCCTTTACCCGCTGGCGCGAACGCAACACACGCGCGCACAAACGCGCCGGTTACACCAGCGTGGTACTGTCGTTCAAAGCGAACGACATTGCGCCGGGCGATGCAACCACCGCTCAAATGCGCGTCACTGCGGATTTGGCCGAGCGTTACAGCTTTGGCGAATTGCGCGTCTCGCACGAGCAAAACCTAATCCTCGCCGATGTGCCGCAAAAGCATTTACTCGACATCTGGCAAACCCTGAAAGACAACGGCATGGCGACACCCAACGTCGGCCTGCTGACCGACATCATCGCCTGCCCGGGCGGGGATTTTTGCTCACTGGCCAACGCGCGCTCGATTCCGATTGCCAATCAGATTCAGGCGCGCTTTGATGACTGGGATTATCTGCATGATTTGGGCGAAATTCAGTTGAACATTTCCGGCTGTATGAATTCCTGCGGTCATCATCACGTCGCGCATCTGGGCATCCTCGGCGTGGATAAGGACGGCAAAGAGTGGTATCAAATCTCACTCGGCGGCTCGGACGGCACGCATCTGGGCGGGTTTTCACCGTCCATTGGCAAAATCATCGGCCCGTCGTTCGCCGCGGACAAAATCGTCGATGCGGTGCAAACCATCATCACCACCTACGTCAACATCCGCGAGAGCGACGAATTGTTCATCGACTGCGTGCGCCGTGTCGGCATCACGCCGTTTAAAGCCGCCGTGTATGGCGATCGGGAAATGCGTTAAAAAAACACATGCGTTAAAAAACAAAAGACAAACGACTATGAACTATATTTTGAATCAACACGCAGCGCAGGACGACTGGGCACTCATTCGTCTGAGCGAAGGTGAAACCCCCGAATCCGTCACCGTTCCCGCAGGCCAACACATCGTGCCACTCGCCGTATGGCAAGCGCAACCGGCATTGCAACAGCGTACCGACATCGGCGTTTGGCTGGAGAACACGACCGAGCCGGAAACGCTCACACTCGACTGGAATCGCTTCCCCGTGATTGCGCTGGACTACCCGAAATTCACCGACGGGCGCAGCCACAGCATCGCCTATTTGCTGCGCAACCGTTTGGATTTTAAAAACGAATTGCGCGCCATCGGCGACGTATTGGTTGATCAATTGTTTTATATGCAGCGCGTCGGCTTTAACGCATTCAATCTGCGCGCCGATCAAAAAATGGACACCGCCCTGCGCATGCTCAAGCCGTTTTCCGTGACCTATCAAGGCTCGACCGACGACGCGCGGCCGCTGTTTTTGCGCGCGCATGAGGCGCAACCCGCCCAGCACGACCACGGCCTGACGGCGAAAGTGAACGCGCTGGAAATCCTGCTCACAGAGATTGCGAACGAGCACACACCGGCGGTATTGGCCAACAGTTTGGCGCTGGAGGACATGGTACTGACCGACGTGATCGCGCGGCTGCAGCTGCCGATTCCGATGTTTACCTTGCAAACCGGCATGTTGCACGCACAAACCACGCAGATGGCCGCCACCATTGCCGAACACTACGGACTGAATGTCGCGCAATATCTGCCCGACGACAGCGATGTGAATAACTACATTCAAGCGCACGGCAAATTCGCGTTCTACGAGTCGGTCGAATTGCGCAAAGCCTGCTGCCATATGCGCAAAGTCAAACCGTTGCAACGCGCGCTCGCGGGGCAAAAAGCATGGATCACGGGACAACGCGCCGAGCAGTCCGTCACCCGCGTTGCACTGAACGTGCGCGAATGGGATGCGGCCAATGGTTTGGAAAAATTCAATCCGCTGCGCGACTGGACATTGACCGACGTGAAAAACTACATCGCGCTCTATGGCGTACCGTACAACCCGCTGCACGATCAAGGCTACCCATCCATCGGCTGCGAGCCGTGCACACGCGCGATCAAGGACGGCGAAGATGTGCGCGCCGGTCGCTGGTGGTGGGAACACAGCGACAGCAAGGAGTGTGGACTGCATTTACATGAGGATAAAAATGACTGAGATTGATTTTAACCAAACCTTCAACAGCGCCCATCTGGACTGGCTCGAATCCGAATCCATCCACATTCTGCGCGAGGTCGCCGCCGAATGCAGCAATCCCGCCCTGCTGTTCTCCGGCGGCAAAGACTCCATCGTCGTATTGCATCTCGCACTCAAAGCGTTTAAGTTCAAAGACAGCTCAAATAAACTGCCGTTCACCATCGTGCATGTGGATACGGGGCACAACTTCCCCGAAGTGATCGCGTTTCGCGACAAGCGCGTGGCCGAATTGGGCGAACGTTTGGTCGTCGGCAGCGTGGAAGAATCCATCCGCAAAGGTACGGTGCGCCTGCGCAACCCCGCTACCGACAGCCGCAATGCCGCGCAAGCCGTGACCCTGCTCGAAACCATTGCCGAGCACGGCTTTGACGCCTGCATCGGCGGCGCGCGTCGTGACGAAGAAAAGGCCCGTGCGAAGGAACGCATTTTTTCCTTCCGCGACGACTTCGGCCAATGGGACCCGAAAGCGCAACGCCCCGAACTCTGGTCGATTTACAACGCGCGCATTCACAAAGGCGAAAACATGCGCGTCTTCCCGATTTCCAACTGGACGGAAATGGACATCTGGCAATACATCGCGCGCGAAAATCTCGAGCTGCCGCCGATTTACTACGCGCACGAGCGCGAAACATTTGAGCGCAGCGGCTTGATCGTGTCGGTCATGCCGATCACGCCACCACTGACCGAAGCAGAGCGCGCCAGCGTACGCAAACGCACCGTGCGCTTTCGCACCGTCGGCGATATGACCTGCACCTCACCGGTTTTATCTGATGCCGACAGCGTGGAAAAAATCCTCGAAGAAACCGCCGAGACCACCATCACCGAGCGCGGTGCGACGCGGTTGGATGACCAGACGTCGGAAGCATCGATGGAAAAAAGAAAAAAAGAAGGATACTTCTAAAAATCACTTTATAAAATATTATGAACTCGATACTAACAATTAATGCGCATCTAAAATATGTTGAGTTTCTTCTACATGTTTTTGATAACTATGATGACTCTGTCACATTGGGACAAATTCGATCTGAATTTGTAGATAAATTTTCAACTCAACATGTTCTACTGAATCAAAACTTTGGGGTATATCGATTATTACCACTAATGCTCATTAAAGAAGAATACAAAAGAGATAGAAAACCACTCGAAGGTATTGTTAAGCAAATCAAGCAAATTCGAGATTCCATTGCCCACAATGATTTTTCAATGGATGAGAAAGGGTATAACTTTAACGATGGAAAAAGCTCATTTTCACTTAGTTATTCAGAATTAACAGAGCTTGTTCATAAAATCGAAAATAATTTCCATAAAGGACTAAAGTAATGAATCTTACCCACAACCAAGGCCTCTTGCGCTTCATCACCGCCGGTAGCGTGGATGACGGCAAATCCACATTGATTGGCCGCCTGCTGTTTGACTCGAAAAACGTGTTTGTTGATCAACTGCGCGCCGTGTCCCAATCCAAACACAACCGCAGTTATGATCAAAATAATGGCAGCGTTGACCTTGCGCTGCTCACCGACGGACTCGAAGCCGAACGTGAACAAGGCATCACCATCGACGTCGCGTATCGTTACTTCGCCACGCCGCGTCGTAAATACATCATCGCCGACACGCCCGGTCACGAGCAATACACGCGCAACATGGTCACCGGCGCATCGACCGCGCAAGCCGCAATTGTGCTGGTCGATGTGGGCAAACTGGATTTTAGCGGTGACGGCGAAATTGCCCTGCTCACACAAACCAAACGCCACTCCGCCCTGCTCGCACTGCTCGGCGTGGCGCACGTCATCGTCGCGGTCAATAAAATGGATTTGATTGACTACGATCAGGCGAAATACGCGCGCGTGATCGCGAGCTATCAAAAGCTCGCCGATCGCGTCGGCGTCAAACACTTCATTCCGATTCCGCTGTCGGCGCTCAAAGGGGATAATGTCGTGCACCCGTCCGAACAAATGCCGTGGTACGACGGCCCAGCGCTGCTGGAACTATTGGACAAGCTGAGTGTGCCGGACGAGTCAACGCAGCCCTTGCGCTTTCCGGTACAGCAAGTGGTGCGCCACGACGGCAGCAAGATTGATGATTTTCGCGGCTATGCCGGTCGGATTGAGGCTGGCGCCGTTCAGGTCGGTGACACCGTCACCATTCAGCCGCAAAATCGCAGCACCACCATCACCGGCATTCACACCTACGATGGTGCGCGTCCGTCCGCCCATGCAGGTCAGTCCGTGACCCTGACCATCGCCGACGATATTGATATTTCTCGTGGTGACTGGATCAACAGCGGCGCGACACCGGCGCAAGTGGACAAACTGCGTGCCGCCGACGTGTGCTGGTTTGCCGAGGAGCCGATGGCTTTGGGACGCAAATATTTGATCAAACACGGCACCCGCACCGCGCCCGCCCGCATCAACACCGTGGATTATCAACTGGACATTCACACGCTGGATGAGCACAGCAATGCACACCACCTCGAAATGAACGGTATCGCGCGCGTGCAATTGCAGTTACAACAAGCCTTGCCGATTAACGCCTACGCGAATATTAAAACCAGCGGCGCGTTTATCCTGATTGACGAGGTGAGTAATCAAACGGTGGCAGGAGGCATGTTTGTCTGATCAGACCATATCCCACACCATCACCTTTGTCGGCGCAGGCCCCGGAGCCGCCGACCTCATCACACTGCGCGGAGTGAACGCCCTCGCGCAGGCGCAGGTGGTGTTGTACGACGCACTGATTGATCACGGTGTTTTATCGCATGCGCACCCCGATGCCATCCTGATTGATGTGGGCAAGCGCGGCGTGAAAAACGCCTCATGCTCCGAATCGAAAAAACAGGCGGACATCAACGCCGCGCTGATTCAATACGGCTTGCAATACGAACGCGTGGTGCGGCTCAAAGGCGGCGATTCGGCGATTTTTGGCCGACTGGATGAGGAAATCGACGCGATCGTGTCGGTCGGACTGAACTACGAAATCGTACCGGGCGTGTCCTCCGCACTCGCGGCTGCGGCGAGCGCGCAAACGGCACTCACCCGTCGCGGTGTGGCGCGCAGTGTACGGCTGCTCACCGCCTCGGTTGGCGACGATCAGCCGGATAATCTGTGGCACACGCACATCGCCCCCAGCGAAACCCTCGTGTTTTATATGGGCGGGCAACGCCGTCAAGCCATCGCGCACATTTTGCTGGAAAAGAGTTTTGCGCCCGATACGCCGGTCATCATGGTGTTTGGCGCCAGTTGGTCGGAGGAAGCGATCGTCCGGTTGACTTTGAGCGAATTGGCGCATGACCAAACGCAGCCACAGCACGCCGCACCCTGTATTATTTTAGTCGGTGCGGGTTTGCGCACTGTTTCATCATGAGTCATGCAGCGCTTGAAATGCGTATTCGGCCATCGCTTGACGCATGAATTCGCTCTGCCCCAAAGCTGCTGCGATCTGAATCCGCACCTGCGGATGCTGAACGCGCACGTCATCGACGATGCCATGCAAATCCTCGGCAATGTGTTTGCCCACCCCGAAAAACAGCGGCACAATATGAATATCACGCACCCCTTGCTTGGCCAGATCGTGCGTCGCTTGGGCAATCGACGGTGCCATCAACTCAAGGAAGGCCAATTGCACCAACGTGTTTTGCCCACTCTGTGCCAACAGCGTTTGTACGCGCACAGCAATATCATCAAACGGCACGCGCCAAGTACTTTGGCTAGAGCCGTGAGCAAACAAAATAATGGCCTGAGACGCTGGCGTAGAAAAATGATTGATATTCATGATGCTCGCACAAGGTAAAGATGGCTCATTGTACCCGCAAACATCAAATCATAGTTAATGATAAAATCACGCTTTCATTATACGAATTAAAGATATGTCATCCCATTACCTCACCCTCGATCAACTGATTGGCAACACCCCACTGGTGCGTCTACAACGCATGCAGGCCGAGCTGCTCGCAGAGCGCAACAACATCGTACTGGCCAAACTCGAAGGCAATAATCCGGCGGGATCGGTCAAGGACCGTGCGGCGCTGTCCATGATTATCGAAGCGGAACGACGCGGCGAAATTACCCCCGGCGACACACTGATCGAGGCAACCAGTGGCAATACCGGCATCGCGTTGGCCATGGTGGCGGCACTGCGCGGCTACAAAATGATTTTGATCATGCCGGACAATCTGAGCATCGAGCGACGCGGCTCGATGACGGTATACGGCGCGCAATTGATTTTGACCGAAACCGCCCAAGGTCACGGCATGGAATATGCGCGCGATCTGGCGCTGCAAATGCAAGCACAGGGACTGGGCAAAGTGCTCAATCAGTTTGGCAATACGGACAATCCGCTGGCACACATTCGCGGCACAGGACCGGAAATCTGGCGCGACACGCACGGGCAAATCACACATTTTGTCAGCGCGATGGGTACGACGGGAACGATCACTGGTACGTCAACGTTTTTAAAAGCGCAAAACCCAGAGATTCAAATCATCGGCGTGCAACCGTCCGAAGGCTCCAGTATTCCGGGGATTCGCAAATGGCCGACCGAGTATTTACCCACGATTTTTGAACCGGCGCGGGTGGATCGCGAAATTGCGGTGACGCAGGTGGATGCGGAGGAAACGGCACGACGCTTGGCGCGCGAAGAAGGAATCTTCGCCGGTATTTCCTCAGGTGGCGCGCTCTGGGCGGCATTGCAATTAGCACAAGAGGTGCGCGACGCGACCATCGTCTTTATTGTCTGTGATCGCGGCGACCGCTATCTGTCGCAAGGCGTGTTCAACCCGCCCAACTGAAAATAAAATACCCGCTCATCCAACGATTCAGCGGGTATTTTTTGAACCATCTATTTACGCTTTACGCTCGTACCAATCCTTGCTGCGATTGACCCAGCGCACCACCAGTAGCATCACGGGTACTTCGACCAGCACGCCAACCACGGTGGCCAAGGCTGCGCCAGATTTGAAACCAAACAAGCTGATCGCTGCCGCCACGGCCAATTCAAAAAAATTACTCGCACCGATCAAAGCAGACGGACAGGCAATATTGTGTTTTTCACCCGCCAAGCGATTGAGCCAGTACGCCAAACCTGAATTGAAAAACACTTGAATCAATATCGGCACGGCAAGCATGGCGATAATCAGCGGCTGCGCCACAATCGCCTGCCCTTGAAACGCAAACAGCAGCACCAGAGTCAGCAGCAGCGCCAAAATCGAGTAATGCCCGATGCGATTCATCGCCTGGTCAAACGCCGCCTGTCCTTTTTTCAACAGTGAGCGACGCAAAATTTGCGCCAAAATCACGGGAATGACGATGTACAACACCACTGAGATCAGCAAAGTATCCCACGGCACGGTAATCGCAGACAGCCCGAGCAATAGCCCGACAATCGGCGCAAAGGCAAAAATCATGATGGTGTCGTTCAGCGCCACTTGCGAGAGCGTGAACAGCGGCTCGCCATTGGTCAATCGACTCCAGACAAACACCATCGCGGTACACGGCGCCGCCGCGAGTAAAATCAACCCCGCAATATAGCTGTCCAATTGATCGGCAGGTAAATACGGTGCGAACACATGGCGAATAAAAATCCAGCCGAGCAAAGCCATCGAAAACGGCTTGACCAGCCAGTTGACAAACAAGGTCACGCCAATGCCGCGCCAATGGGATTTGACCTGATTGAGCGCACCAAAATCAATTTTCATCAGCATCGGAATGATCATCACCCAGATCAGCACGCCGACCGGTAAATTGACCTGCGCCACTTCCATCGCGCCCAAGGCATGAAACACCGCCGGAAACCATTGCCCCAAGGCAATACCCACGACAATACACAGCGCGACCCAGACGCTCAAATAGCGCTCGAAAACACTCATGTCCTGTGTGAGCGGTTGTTGCGATGTACGGCAAGAAGATGTATTTTTTTGACTCATGTGTTTACTCAACTTAACTCAACTTAACTTAACCCAGCGATCATGCACCTCTTGCGGTGCCTCCACATGAATGTTCGCAATCTGACCCACCTCATGATGAATCGCCGCGCTATCGAGCATATGCAATGGCAAATTCACAAACAGATGCACGCGGTTCATGATCTGACGAAACACCTTGGCAAAATCAGCGCGTCGCTCCTCCTCCGTACCCGACACGCCCGGATCTGGGAAGCTCCAATGCGCCGTCACGGGCGCACCGAACCACACTGGACACGTTTCTCCCGCAGCGTTGTCACATACGGTAATCACGAAGTCCAAATGCGGCGCATCCGCACCGGAAAACTCATTCCAGCTTTTACTGCGCAAAGTTTCGGTGGGATAACCGATGCTTTGCAGTTGCTCGATCGCCAACGGATTCACGATGCCCGTGGGTTTACTACCGGCACTGTAAGCCTTGAACCGGCCATGTCCCATCACATTGATCAGCCCTTCGGCCATCACGCTGCGCGCGGAGTTGCCCGTACACAGCACCAAAACGTTATACACCCGACTCATCGTTTTACCCCTCGTTCACATTAGCCGCAGTCAGCAGTTGGTAAATCACACGCCGCACCACCGCAACAGTTTTCCGTTAAAAAATCAATCAGCTCGCGCATCAAACCCGTATTCGCACGATAAATCACAAACCGCCCCGAATTCTCACTGCTGACCAAACCCGCGTAATTTAATTCTTTCAAATGAAAGGATAACGAGGACGGCGCAATGCCGGTCAATTCGCTGATTTTACCCGCAGGCAAGCCATCCGCGCCCGCCTGAATCAGCAGGCGAAACACAGTCAAACGCGATTCCTGCGCTAGCGCGGAAAGATAAGTAGCAGCAATTTTTGTTTCCATATTTCAAATATAATTGAAATATCAAAGTAAAGCAAGAGTTTTTTATAACTGTATAACAGCAATATTGATCCATTCTGCTATTACTGCATTTTAAGCGCTGATACCGTATTTTTACCGACAAATTCATAGTTAATTTGCGCTAACATTGTTTGAGCAGTTATACTAACAGCTTATTTAATGAATCAATATAAAGGAGGAAATTATGAAAAAGATTCATTCTGCATGGATAGGTCTGATGTTGTTCTCCGCGTCATTGAGCGCAACCTCACAGGAAACCATCCGCAGCATTAACTATGAAGGGGTCAATGTGCGTGAAAAGGCGGGAACCTCGCACGAAGTGCTGTGGCGCGTATCCAAACATTTTCCCTTTCAAGTACTGAGCCAACAAAACGGCTGGACACGCGTCAAGGATTTTGAAGGCGATACCGGCTGGGTTTCTTCCCGCTACTTAAGCGACACGCCTACGGTGATTGTGAAAAACACCTTTGCCAACCTGCGGGAACAACCCAACACGACGGCCAAAAAGGTAGGATCGGCCAAATACGGCGATATCTTTGTACTCAAACAAGTACAAAAGGAATGGGTTCAAGTGACGCTCGACGATGGTAAATCCGCGTGGATTTTCCGCGATTTGGTCTGGGGCTCTTTGGGCAAAAAATAGGCAGACATGGGGTAAAAAACAAGCAATGGGCTAAAAAATAAGCAAGTCCGCACAGACTTGATTGCTGACAAAGCTCTGTTTTTACCCCTCGCCCGTTTACGGGAGAGGGGTAAGGGGAGAGGGTGATTTTTAACCAATTGATTTCAAATAATTAATTTTCAATCCCCTCTCCCTATATCCCTCTCCTCTCTTACATAAGCGGGCGAGGGGCGTTATCAGCAGCTTCAAGCAAGTCACACAGACTTGCTCTATTAAAACCGCATTACCTGATAAAAATGGCTGAATAATCAGCCATTTTTACATTCTATTCATCATCCATTCCGATGGATATTTACTCCTTTACTCCACCGTCACCGATTTGGCCAGATTGCGTGGCTTATCCACGTCGGTACCCCGCGCAACGGCGGTGTGGTACGACAGCAATTGCAACGGCAAAGTATGCAAAATCGGCGACAGTACGCCCGCGTGATCCGGCAGATTGATGACGTGCACGCCCTCTTCCGGCTCAATGAAGGTATCGCGGTCGGCGAAAATATAGAGTTGTCCCGCACGCGCGCGCACTTCTTGTAAATTGGATTTGAGCTTTTCGATCAGCGCATCGTTTGGCGCAATCGCCACCACCGGCATATTGACATCAACCAAGGCCAATGGGCCGTGTTTGAGTTCGCCCGCCGCATAGCTTTCGGCGTGAATGTAGGTGATTTCTTTGAGCTTGAGCGCACCCTCCATCGCAATCGGCCAGTGAATGCCGCGCCCTAAGAACAAGGCATGATCCTTATCTACAAAGGCTTGCGCCCACTCGATAATCTGCGGCTCCAGCGACAGGACTTGCTGCATCGCGGCAGGCAAATGCCGCAGTTGTTTGAGATAGTTTTCTTCTTTATCAACCGACAAGCGTCCTTTGACTTTCGCCAATACCAGCGTCAACACGAACAATGAGGACAACTGCGTGGTGAAGGCTTTGGTTGAGGCCACGCCGATTTCAGGACCGGCGCGGGTTAAAAAGCGCAGTTGGCTTTGGCGAATCAACGCGGATTCGGGTACGTTGCAAATCGACAGCGTTGAGGCATCCATGCCGTTGTGCAAGGATTTGGCATGTTGCAACGCGGCAATCGTGTCTGCCGTCTCGCCCGATTGGGAAATGGTGATGATCAGCGTGTTGGGCATCGGTACACTGGTACGGTAGCGGTATTCGGAAGCGATTTCAACGTTGACCGGAATGCGTGCCATTTCCTCGATCCAGTAGCGCGCAACCATCGCCGCATGGTAGCTGGTGCCACAGGCGAGGATGAGGATATTGTCGGTTCGCTTGAAAAGTTCTTCCGCCTGCGCGCCGAATAAACCGGCGTTGATCGACTGTGCGCCGCTGACCATTTCAAGCGTATTGGCGACGACCTCAGGCTGCTCGAAGGTTTCTTTTTGCATGTAATGAGAAAAACGTCCGAGACTGACCGCATCGGCGGACAATTCGCTTTCAAACACGTCGCGCGTGACGAATTCGCCCGAAGCGGTGCGGATTTGGTAGCTGTCCTGCGTGATTTGTACCACGTCGCCTTCTTCAAGATAAATCACTTTGCGCGTTTCGGACAACAGCGCCGAGGTGTCCGAAGCCAAATACATGCCGCGCTCGCCCACACCGATCAGCAGTGGCGCTCCTTGGCGTGCGCCGACAATTCGATCGGGAAACTGACTGCACAGCACAGCAATGGCGTATAAACCCTTGAGCCGTTTAGTCGCTTGAAATACGGCTTCATACAGGTCAATACCCGTGGTCAAAAACTGATGAATCAAATGGGTCATGACTTCGGTATCGGTATCCGAGGTGAACACATAACCGGCTGATTTTAATTCGGCTTTGATTTCTTCGTGGTTTTCGATGATGCCATTGTGTACCAAACTGATGTCAAAACCTTTGCCATGCGACTCCATCGGATGCGCATTGCGCAGCGCCGGTGCGCCATGCGTGGCCCAACGGGTATGGGCAATGCCCACGTGTGCTGAAAAAGGCTGGGTTTGCACCTCCAACTGCGCCACGCGCTCCAACGAGCGCTCGCAGTGAATGCGGTGATCCGCCTGCAAAAAGCCCACGCCGGTCGAGTCATAACCTCGGTATTCTAATTTTTTCAATCCGTCAATCAACAATGGAATGACATTATTTTGCCCAACGGCAGCAACAATCCCGCACATGATAAATTCCTCTTTTTAAATTGGGACAATTATAACGTTTTTACCCGAATATCAATAGCCGTTTTACGGCGTCGTTGCTCTTATTTAGGCATAAGTAAAGTATTAAGATACGCTCGTAAACGCACCGGACTGAGTGGCTTATACACGATGTCAATTTGATGCTTACGCACCATTTGAGCCAATTCCGCGCTGGTATCACCCGTGATCAATACGCAAACCAGCGGTTGCTCACTTTGAATCGCGCGGGCTTGTAACAACACATCCAGCCCCGTTTCCTCAGCCAAGCCCAAATGGTAATCGGACAGGATCAAATCAAACGATCCTTCTTCATGCACCAATTCGCGGAACATGTCACTGGAGAGTACCACCGAGACATTCAGATGCCAGCTATTGAGCAACTCAGCCAGATAATCAACTGCCGTCTCATCATCATCTAAAATCGCAATGCGCTTACCACTCAGGTAATCACCAAACGTTTCTCGCTCTTTATACCGAATCTCTTTCGCGGCAGGAGGATAAGCCGCTTGGGTCACAATACCAAAACAACTGCCTTTGCTCGGAATAGATTGTACAAACAACTGCATTTCCAACAATTTGGCCATACGCTCTGAAATCGCCAAGCCCAAGCCAACACCACCTTTAACCCGCTGTTCAGCGTATTCCAAACGTTGGTATTCCTGAAAAATCTGTTTGGCTTTCTCCGTCGGAACGCCCGCACCGGTATCAATCACCATAATTTTGATGTCATGATGGGTGCCACGGCGCACGCCCAACAGCACTTTTCCGCGCTCGGTATAGCGCACCGCATTGCTGACAAAATTACTCAAAATACTGTGCAACATGCCTTCATCCGAACGAACCCACACTTTGCTGGGCACAATCACCAGTGCCAAGCCTTTTTGTCGCGCCGTTTCTTCAAACTCCACTTGAATGCGATCAAATATCCGTTGCAACGGAATGAGCTGCAAATCCGGCTTGACCACACCGGCATCCAGCCGCGATAAATTCAGCATCGCGTTAAATGAGGTGCTCAGAGAATCAATCGCTTGCTCAATTTTGCTCAAGGTCGCCGAAACCTCGGGTTGAGCGGTTTTTCTTTGCGCATCACTGGTCAGCAAAGCCAAAGCATGCAACGGCTGGCGCAAATCATGACTGGCTGCCGAGAGATAACGCGATTGCGCCAGATTCGCCTGCTCCAACGCCACATTTTTTTGTTTCAGCGCATCCACCAGCTCGGTATTCAAATTTTTAACGCGAAACAGATCAAATAACTGGCGATTCAATACCCGCAAAAACATCAACTCAGCCAAACTTAACAAATAAACCTGCAACAACAAACGTTCAAAAAACTCTTCTTTTCGGGTCGACACCAATAACGTGATGAAACCGACCACAATAAATAAATTAATAATTGCAATACGCTGAAAACGCCCCACCATCGCAATGGAAATCACCACCACCATAGCCTGAATGATAATAAACTGCTGCAAAGCAACTTCATCACCTTGCTGAACGAGCGCATAAAAATAGGCACACCACCAAAGTACCCAAATCAAGCCAATCAGAATGACCCGCTTCACCCCGCCATTAATTGATGGCGAGCCAAACTGACCGACATAGCGTAAATAGGCATACAAATGCGCGATCATGGCAAAGCCCAGCGCCCATGCACCCAAAACCAGATGAGACGTTAACGACAGATGATCAAAAAAAAGTAGGGTACAAATTAAGTACCCTATAAAATTCATCCAAACGAAACCCGGCGTATTGTGCAAATACGCTTCAATATGGTATTCGTATAACTCATGCTCTTCCGGAGTCAGGAGAAAATGCCAATTCATAAGCAGCCGCTACCCAGTCACATTGACTTACAAACTGCTCATAGAACGGTATTGACCCAACAAATCCGGGTTCTCATGCACCAAATGAATGGCTTGCGTGCGCGAGTGCACACCCAAAGCACGCAAGATACCGACCACGTGGCTTTTTACCGTACCGATGGTGGCACCCACCGTTTCGCTGATCTCCTGATTTGAGCAACCTTTGGTAATCAAATACAAAACCTCCTGCTGACGCGGGGTCAATTGTGAACCATTGCTCTCGCGCGAGCGATCCGTACGCGTCCGTTTACGTTCAGTACCGGGATTCATTGCCGCAGTCAACAATTCCGGTGGAATATACACACCACCCGACAGAATCAAACGTACAGCAGAGACCAATACCTCGGCTTTGGCATTTTTAATGATAAAACCCGAAATATTCTGACGATAAGCCGCCTGAATCAAATGAATATCATCCGTCCCCGACAAAACCGCCAACGGCACGCTCGGAAAACGCTCACGCACACGATCAAGCGCAGTCAATCCCTGCGCATCCGGCAAAGTTAAATCCAACAAAACCAAATCCAAATCATCCTGATGACGATCAATGACGTCCAAAGTACCTTCTAAGGTTTCCGCTTCCAGCACCTGACATTTGCCGTTTAATGCGTCATCCAAAATCGGCTTGAGACCCGAGCGAACTAGGCCGTGGTCATCAACAATCAAAATCTTATAATCCATTTCCCTCTCCATTTTATTTATACAAACAAATTGCTTTAAAAACAAACATCTAACAACGAAAACTTAATTCTTGAGTTTCTTCTCAGGTCGTTTCCAACCTTCGATCGTTACCTGCCGCCCACGCGCCAAGCTCAACTGATTCGGCGGCGCATCCTTGGTAATGGTTGAACCGGCACCAATCGTCGCACCCGCACCAATCGTGACTGGCGCAACCAATTGCGTGTCTGAACCAATAAACGCATCGTCACCGATGACCGTCTGAAATTTGTTCACACCATCGTAATTGCAGGTAATCACACCGGCGCCAATATTAACATTTTTTCCCACGCTGGCATCGCCGACATAGGCCAAATGATTGACCTTGGAACCAGTACCCAGTACGGATTTCTTGATCTCAACAAAATTCCCCACATGCGTGTGATCGGCCAAAATCGCCTCGGGGCGCAAGCGCGCAAACGGCCCGATTTTCGCCCCCACACCCACCGTCGCACCATCAATATGCGTGAATGGCGCGACTTGCGTGCCTTTGGCGATCTGCGCATTGCGAATCACACAGTTAGCACCAATCTGTACGCCATCGCCCAACTGAACCTGACCTTCAAACACGCAATTGACATCAATCGACACATCCATACCACAGACCAGTTTACCACGCACGTCAATACGCGCCGGATCGCTCAAACCCACACCTTGATCCAGCAACTGTTGCGCAATCTGTCCCTGATAAATCCGCTCCAATTGCGCCAATTGAGCCTTGCTGTTGACGCCCAGCGTTTCCCACTCGGCAGACGACTGTTCGGTCGCCACATGCAAACCATCCGCCACCGCCATCGCTATCACATCGGTGAGGTAATACTCACCCTGCGCATTTTGATTGGACAATTGCGACAACCAGCGTTTGAGTGCCGGCGTCGGCGCCACCAAAATACCCGTGTTGACCTCATGAATGGCCAACTCATCGGGTGTGGCATCTTTTTGCTCCACAATCTTGCACACATTGCCTTGTGCATCACGCACAATCCGACCATAGCCGGTCGGATTGTCTAAATTGACGGTGAGCAAGGCCATACTGCGTTCATTAACTTGCGACACCAGTCGGCGCAGAGTGTCCTCTTGGGTCAGCGGCACATCGCCGTACAACACCAAAGTAGGTACATCATCCGCCAAATGCGCTGCCGCCAATTGCACCGCATGGCCGGTACCCAGTTGTGGACTTTGCTCCACGAACACCACATTGCGCTCACCGACCGACTGGCGAACCTGCTCCGCCTCATGCCCGATCACCACGCACAGGCGACTCGCGCCCAAACTTTGCGCGCTGTTCAACACATGGTTGAGCAAGGTATCACCCGCCAAAGGATGCAACACCTTGGGTTTATTCGAGCGCATCCGCGTGCCTTTACCGGCCGCAAGCACCACTACATTGAGCATATAAAACTCCCGTTCACATAATCGTTCATTGTTTTTGCCGAGTTAAATTTTAAACCTTAATGCACATATAATTTTATAGTTTAGCACAGTCAAATCGGCTCATTTCAGTTTTTTCAAGCCCGTCGCGGCATAGATACACGGGTTTACTTTTGACTCATTTTTATTAGCGTGGTGTCATTTTACCTAAAAATAAAGCCCACACATCAATCAGGGGCTTATTTTTTAACGTTGAACATCAACGCAGAAAATACACTGCAAAGCCAACCACACCCACCAATAATGTTACACTGAACCAACGCCAAAAACGCAACTCACGAGTCTGTCGGTCAAAACGCGCGTCCAACTGCGCCCAGCGCTGCTCATCTCGACGAGAGTCTGCGCTACTTTGCGCCTGCAGCGCAGACAACAGCAATCGCGGCGTATCCGGCAAATGCCGCACGATATACGGCCATTCGCGCTTCAATCCACGCCACAAACCTTTCGGCCCGAGCGTATTACGCATCCATTTTTCCAAAAACGGTTTGGCGGTGTCCCACAAATCCAGATTCGGATCCAGCACGCGCCCCATACCCTCGACATTAAGCAGCGTTTTTTGCAGCATCACCAATTGCGGCTGTACCGAAACATTGAACTGGCGCGATACATCAAACAGGCGCATCAGCACCTGTCCGAGCGAAATTTCCGAAATCGGCCGGCCAAAATACGGCTCGCACACCGTGCGCACGGTGGTGGTCAACTCGTCCAACGGCGTATCCGCCGGAACCCAGCCCGACTCAATGTGTGCGTAGGCCACGCCGCGATAATCGCGGTTGAAAAAAGCCAAAAAATTGATCGCCAAATAGTGTCGATCAACTTCGGACAAGGTGCCGACAATGCCGCAATCAAGCGCAATATAGTGACCACGTTGCGCGCCTTGGGTGCCAATGAATACATTCCCCGGATGCATATCCGCATGAAAAAATCCGTCGCGAAACACCTGTGTGAAGAAAATCTCCACGCCGTCGCGCGCCAAACGTTTCAAGTCCACATTCATCTCGGCCAGCGTATCCAAGTGCGATACCGGCACGCCATTCATCCACTCCATCACCATCACGCGCCGCGCGGTGTAATCCCAGCAGATTTCAGGCACGGCGATCAAATCGCTGCCCTGCATATTGTGGCGCAGTTGGCTGGCGTTGGCCGACTCGCATTGCAAATCCAATTCCTGATGCAAATGGCGCTCTACCTGCGCAATCACCTCAACCGGTTTGAGCCGTTTGCCATCAATGTGATTTTTTTCAAAGTAGCGTGCCGCTGTATACATACACTCGATATCGACTTTGATTAATTCGTCAATATCCGGTCGCAACACTTTCACCGCAACCTCGCGCCCCGCCCACTCACCCGAGCGAACGGTCGCCCGATGTACCTGTGCAACCGACGCGGTAGCGACGTTATCATCATCAAACGCGCTGAATACGATGTCCACCGCCTGTCCCAACTCGCGCTCAATGATGGCGCGAATCGTTGCGGCAGGAACCGGCGTGATGCGGTCTTGCAAATGAGACAGCTCTTCGATGTATTCGGGCGGCAGAATATCAGGACGGGTGGAGAGCACCTGTCCCAGCTTGATGAAAATCGGCCCCAGCGATTCGAGCGCCAGACGCAGTTGATGCGCCTGTTGCGCATGACTCATATCTGAACGCGGTAGCAGTTTGCGCGCCGTACGCGCCGCGAATCCCTGACTGGGATTCATTTCAAACAGCAGATGCAGGACGTGATGCTGCTTGAGCACACGAGCGACCTGGATGGAGCGTTTGAGCACCGCACGATTCATGGGCGCGCCTTTTGATTGACCTGAACAGATTGTTGCAATCGTTCAATGCGTCGCCCGAGTGTGTCCACCCCCTGACGCACCCGATGAACTTGGTCGGAAAGCTGTTGCAAAGCCGCATGGCGAATCGCCACGGCGCGACCCGATTCATCATCCAAAAAACGATGTTGTGCTTTTTCGGCAACCTTCTGCAAATCGCGTTTGGCGCGCTCGGAGCCTTGTTGCACCCAGCTGGCCGGTGTCGCGCCGATAATGGTGGCCAATTGCGCCCAAACGTCGGGACGCAGATTTTTAGTCAGGCGACTGACCCAATCCGCTAAAGCCGATTCACCCGAAATATGCACATGCTGCATGAGCGTCTGTATCTGTGGCGGCCAGTCATCGAGAATATCATCATAGACGCTCGGCATAACGGTCAAGGTCACATTCGCCGGACTCGCGGTGATGGTCTGCGCATCCGGCTCCGGCTCGATGCGCTGTGCGGACACAATATCCACCGGCTCGATTTGCCAGCGTAACGTGTGTTTTTGCCCCATGATCGGCATGATCACATCGACGATTTTACCGCTGTGCGGCAATGCCGTTTCGGCTACCCAGTCCTCTTGCGTCGCCGCCTGTCGCACACCAACGGCAACGACCTGCGCGAGCCGATAACTCATGTGCGCAGCAAACAGTTCCCGATCGCTCAGCACCTTTGGCATCTCCAGCAAGCCGGAAATGACTTCGGTCGGCGTGGGTAGTTTTTCCAGCACCGTAAACGGATTCAAAAAGTTCACCGCCATTACAGTTTCACACCTTCATGCAAGGCGCAAACGCCAAAGGTCATATTGTGGTATTTGACGAATTCAAAACCAGCCTGCTCCATCATCGCCTTGAGCGACTCTTGATCGGGGTGCATGCGGATGGATTCGGCCAAATATTGATAGCTTTCCGAGTCGTTGGCGATCAGTTCACCCATTTTCGGCAAGACATTGAACGAGTAAAAATCATACGGCTTTTGCAAAGCGTCGTTCACTTTGGAAAACTCCAACACAAACACGCGGCCACCCGGGCGCAACACGCGGTGCATTTCCTTCAAAGCCTGCTCTTTGTGCGTCATATTGCGCAGACCAAAGGCGACGGTCACAACGTCGAAATAGTTATCCGCGAAGGGTAAATGCTCGGCATTGGCCAAAGCCACCGGCGTCACCAAGCCCTTATCGAGCAAACGATCACGTCCCACGCGCAGCATCGATTCGTTGATATCGGTGGCCCAAACTTGTCCGGATGCGCCGACCTTTTTCGCAAAGGCAATCGCCAAATCGCCCGTACCGCTGGCCAAATCCAGCATTTTCATGCCCGGACGCGGCGCCACGCGCTGAATCGTAAAAAATTTCCACAAACGGTGCATCCCACCGCTCATGACATCATTCATGATGTCGTATTTGCTCGCGACCGAGTGAAACACTTCGGCGACTTTCGACTCTTTTTCGTCTTCGGCAATGGTTTTATAGCCAAAATGCGTGGTATTTTCAGTGTCGGCGTTTGACGTATTTTTTTCTGGTGTATCCATAATCATGGGCAATCTTTTAAGTTAATTAAGGAAGTACGGAATAACCCCTACCGTCTGCGCTGGAGATTGGTTTGGGTTGTTCCGTACTTCCTTAAGCCATCCCGCACCAAAAACTCATACAAACAAACGCATGAGTCCGTGTAAAATATCAGCGCACATGATGGGGCAAAATATACCCCGCCATTTTAATGTATTTTCACTCTGTACGGTAAAATAAAGCAACTCTGTAACCGAGCCTCGCGCTCCAAAAATCCCCAAACAAAGCACACCATGAGCACCTCCAAATACATCCTTACCCTGTCCTGCCCCGACCAAATGGGCGTCGTTCACACCGTCTCCGGATTTTTATTCGAGCGCGGCGGCAACATCATCGACTCGGCGCAGTTCAACGACACCGATTCGGATCGATTCTTCATGCGTGTGAATTTTGAGGAACGCCGCAGCGATATTGATCTGGCGACGCTCAAAACCGAATTCGCACCAATTGCCGAACGATTTGACATGGATTGGCAACTGGTTGACGAGGCCGCCAAACCGCGCCTGATGATCATGGTCTCAAAAATCGGCCACTGCCTCAATGACCTGCTGTTTCGCCACAAATCCGGCAATTTGCCGGTGGACATCGCCGCCATCGTCTCGAATCACCCCGATTTTTACCAACTCGCCGCTTCGTACAACATCCCGTTTCACCACTTCCCACTACTGGGTGGCAGCGCGGAACAAAAAGCCGAACAAGAACGCCGTGTGCTGGAAGTATTTCATCAGCAAAACATCGATTTTGTCGTGCTGGCACGCTATATGCAAATTCTCTCGAACGATCTGTGCCAAGCCCTCAATGGCCGCGCGATCAATATTCACCACTCCTTTTTACCGAGTTTTAAAGGCGCAAAACCGTATCACCAAGCCTTTGCCAAAGGCGTCAAACTCATCGGTGCCACCGCGCATTTCGTCACCGCCGATCTGGACGAAGGCCCGATCATCGAGCAAGACATCGCCCGCGTCGATCACAGCATGACACCGGAAGAGTTAACCGCCATTGGCCGCGACGTCGAATGCGTCACCCTCGCGCGCGCGGTCAAATGGCACGCCGAGCATCGGGTATTACTCAATGGTAAAAAGACGGTGGTGTTTAAATAAACAATAAACGACCAATTCATGGTCATCGCATAACAACAAGGCGCATACAGCGCCTTGTTGTTGCTTAAGGACGACAAAACCACGGCTTGTTGCCGTTGGCATTTGTAGCCAACTGAGGCGACGTGCTATAGTGCCGTGTAAACGTTTTCACAATGAAACCCATCGGATATGACTCAACTGTCATCCTCTTTGCAAAAGACCGCCGAATTGCTGGCCAACATCGGCATTATGTTGATTAGCAACGGCGCCAACACAACGCGCACCGTGCGCAATCTGGAGCGCATCGCTCAGGCCTTTGGTTGCCGCATCAACCAATTTGTCTCCCATTCATCGCTCATCCTCACGGTAGAACCGTTACACAGCGCGCAGGGCGAGCCGCAGCACTACACCGTGGTGCGCAATATCCCGCATTACGGCGTGAATTTTTCCATCATTTCAAAAATCAGCGTGCTGAGTTGGGAGTTGACCGAGGGCAAAATCTCGCGTCCGCATTTTGAAGAGGCCATTGGCCGAACCGCGCACACGGTACCCTACCCCGAGTGGTTTCAATTCGTCTTGGTATCACTGGCTACCGCCGCTTTGAGCAAAATTTTTAACGGTAATTACTTTGAGTTTTCCGTCACCTTTGCCGCCGCGTTGCTCGGCGTGTTTGGCCGCAATTGGTTTTTAAAGCGTCATTACAACGTCTATATGAGCTGGTTCATCGGCGCACTGATTTCCACCTCAGTGGTCAATTTGTGTCGCCATTTCGGCATGGATCACTACCAAAGCGCGCTCAACGCCTGCGTGCTTTGGCTGATTCCGGGCGTGCCGCTGATCAATGGCTTTCTGGATATTTTGGAAGGCCACATTGTCTCCGGCTGGGCGAAAGTCGCCATGGGCGGCATGCTGGTATTCATGATCGCCGTTGGTTTTTACCTATCACTGTTCTTATTTGGCTATGCTCCTACCCTTTGACGCTCTCGAAAAAATCGCTTGGTCGGTGCTGGTCTCGATCGGCTTCGCGGTATTGTTCAAAACCCCGCGCCGCGCGCTCTGGGTCGTCGGACTTTTAGGCGGTATCGGCTTCGGTATCAAAACCATTCTGCTGCACAGCATCATGCCGGAGCAGGTAATTTTTGCCTCACTGGCCGGCGCATCCGCCGTGGGCGTTTTAGGTATTTATTTCGCGCATCGCGTACACACGCCGCCGATCGTTTTCACCATTCCCGCCGTCATCAATATGATTCCGGGCATTTATGGCTACGAATTCATCATTGGCCTGATCCAAATCGTTTCGCACGGCAAGGAAAACCAATTTAATTTCACCTATGTGATGGAAATTTTCAGCTACGGCCTCAAAGCCGGATTCATCATGCTCGCGCTGGCATTCGGCATCATCGTGCCACTGCTGATTTCCAATGCAAAAACCACCAAGGACACGCCCGACGTGCATCGCGTCATCCGCGATCAGGTGATACCGAAAGTCAAAATCATCCGTCGTTCGCGGCGTAGAAAATAAATGATTGCTTTTTCTATAAATCATCCGATGAGTCATTGCGGGCTTGACCCGCAATCTTCTTACGGGCAGATGCCGTATTCAATACGGCATCTGCCACTATCTTTAATCGAATGACATCACCTTCTCCCCTCGCGCTTTCCCGTAAACACGCGAGGAACAAAAACAGAGGTTTGTCAGCAATCCGAGACAGATCTTCATCTGTCACTTTTTGTTTCAGAAAAAGTCGTGCTTATTTCAACTTCCCATGACACTGTTTGAACTTTTTGCCTGAGCCACACGGACACGGCTCATTGCGTCCGACGTGGAAGGTATTGCCGTGCTCGTCGGTGTAGGTCGTGCCGGGTGCGGGTGCGACTTCTTCTTCAGCCTGTGCGTCATCGCCATCGTGTTGCAGATTCATGTGCGATTGCACCGCCTGCTCTTGCGCGAGGATGTTTTGCTCGGCTTGCTCGGCCTGTTCTTCCTCTTGAATCTGAACGTTCATCAGCACGCCGGAGACATTGGTTTTAACTCGGTCAAGCATCATGCTAAATAGTTCAAACGCTTCGCGCTTGTATTCTTGCTTCGGATTTTTCTGTGCGTAGCCGCGCAGGTGAATCCCTTGACGCAAGTGATCCAAAGCGGACAGATGCTCGCGCCATTGGTGGTCAATGGTTTGCAGCATGAGGACGCGCTCGAAGTTTTGGAAGCTTTCTTCGCCCACGCGGTCAATTTTCGCTTGGTACACGTCTTTGGCGATGCTTTGAATGTGGGCAATCAAATCTTCATCCGTCGCGCTGCGATGCTCGTTCATCCATTCGATAATCGGAATGTCCAAAGAGTATTGGTTGAGCAGATGCGCTTCGAGGTCGTGCAATTGCCATTGCTCTTCAATCGAGCCTTCCGGCACATAAATGCGCACCGCTTGCTCCAGCACATCGTCGCGCATCCCGTTCACCGATTCGCGCACCGCGCCGGTATCGCCTTCATCGAGCAGCTCGTTGCGCTGGGCGTAAATCACGCGACGCTGATCGTTCGCCACGTCGTCGTATTCGAGCAATTGTTTGCGGATGTCGAAGTTATGCCCCTCGACCTTGCGTTGCGCCGATTCGATCGAGCGCGACACCATGCCGGATTCGATGGCTTCGCCATGAGGGATTTTCAAACGATCCATCATGGATTTGAGGCGCTCACCGGCGAAAATGCGCAGCAGCGAGTCGTCCATCGAGAGGTAGAAACGCGATGAACCCGGATCGCCTTGACGTCCCGAACGACCACGCAATTGGTTGTCAATACGGCGTGATTCATGGCGCTCGGTACCGATGATGTGTAAACCACCGGCGGCAATCACCTGCGCGTGCAGCGCTTCCCATTCGTCGTGCAACACTTGAATTTGACGCTGCTTCTCGTCTTCGCTCAGTGCCTCATTTTTATTGATGAACTCGGCTTGTTTTTTCACATTGCCGCCCAACACGATGTCGGTACCGCGACCGGCCATATTGGTGGCGATGGTGATGGTGCCCGGACGACCGGCCTGCGCGATGATGTGCGCTTCGCGTTCGTGCTGTTTGGCGTTCAAAACATTGTGCGGAATCTGAGCTTGTGTGAGCAGATTGGACAGCAATTCCGAGGTTTCAATCGAGGCCGTACCAACCAGTGCCGGTTGACCGCGTTGCACACAGTCTTTGATGTCTTCAATCACCGCCTCGAATTTTTCCTCGGCCGAGCGATAGATCAAATCCTGCTTATCAGCGCGAACGATCGGGCGATTGGTCGGAATGACCACCGTTTCCAGACCGTAAATTTGCTGGAATTCGTAGGCTTCGGTGTCCGCCGTGCCGGTCATGCCGCCGAGTTTTTCGTACATGCGGAAGTAGTTTTGGAAGGTAATCGAGGCCATCGTCACCGATTCGGATTGCACCGTTACGCCTTCTTTGGCTTCAACCGCTTGGTGCAGGCCATCCGACCAGCGGCGACCGGCCATCAAACGACCGGTGAATTCGTCCACGATGACGACTTCGTCGTTCTGCACCACGTATTCTTTATCCTTGGTGTACAGTTTGTGCGCACGCAAAGCGGCAAACAGAAAATGCACCAGGGTGATGTTTTGCGTGTCGTACAGGTTTGAGCCTTCTTGCAACAAGCCCATCTGCGCCAAAATCTGCTCAACTTTTTCGTGACCCGCTTCGGACAAATGAATCTGTTTGTTCTTTTCATCGACCCAGAAATCGCCCTCAGGATCGGGGTTGTCAGAGGTTGGTTCCACGGTCTGCGCAGTCAGCATCGCCGGAACCGAGTTGAGTTTGTGGTACAACTCGGTGTTGTCATCCGCAGGACCGGAAATAATCAACGGCGTGCGCGCCTCGTCAATCAGAATCGAGTCAACCTCATCGACAATCGCGTAGTGTAACGGTCGCTGAACGCGTTCGGTGTTGTGGTATACCAGATTGTCACGCAGATAGTCAAAACCAAATTCGTTGTTCGTACCGTAGGTGATGTCAGCCTGATACGCAGCGATTTTGTCCTCGCGCTCCATGCCCGACAAGCTCACGCCGACGCTCAAACCCAAAAAGTTGTATAACACGCCCATTTCGGTCGCATCGCGGCGTGCCAAATAGTCATTCACGGTCACGACGTGTACGCCTTTGCCGGTGATCGCATTCAGATACACCGCCAGCGTGGACATCAGGGTTTTACCCTCACCCGTGCGCATCTCGGAGATTTTACCCTCGTGCAGCACCATACCGCCGATCAACTGCACGTCAAAATGGCGCATGCCCAGCGAGCGTTGCGCCGCTTCGCGCACCACGGCAAAGGCCTCAGGCAGCAGACTGTCCAAACTCGCGCCGTCCACATAACGCTGCTTGAACTCATCGGTTTTCGCGCGCAGCTCGTCATCGTTCAACGCCTGCATTTGCGGCTCTAACTGATTGATTTTTCTAACGATCTTGCGATAGCCTTTGAGCAAGCGTTGATTGCGTGAGCCAAATATTTTTTTAAAAAGTCCGCTGACCATGAAAATTTTTACCTTAAAATATTAAAAAACACCACCGCTGTGGTAATGTTCGCTGTGAACGTACCGTCCAAACGGTGCATTTTACCACGCCCGACGCTCAAAAAACACAAAAGCCGACCGAATCCGCCGTCATGACCACAAAAAACAGCCCGCTGCCAAAAAACATCTACAAAGTCCAAGACAGTTGGCGCCTGACGCCGGTGCTGGCTCAGGCCATGCCGCGCATCGAGACCAACACCCGCCTGAGCCAAAACATCAGCGATCTGATGCCGAGTACGCTCAAATCCGGCTGGCGCGCCCATCTGGAGGGCAAAAAGCTCACACTGCGCGTACCGCATCAGGCGCTGGCGATGAAAATCAAGCAGCAAGCGCCGCTCATCCTCGATGGTCTGAACATGTACGGCTGGGACATAAGCGATATGGTGGTCAAAGTCAGCCAATTCAACCGTCCTGAGTGGATTAATCGCGCGCCAAACAAAGTATTGGTTAAAAATCAACGGGTTATCAGCGAAAAATCCGCACAGAGAATTGCCGAATTGGTAACGCAGTTGGATGCAGACTCGCCCGTGCGCGAAGCATTGATGCATTTGCTCGCCACGCACCGCGCCCAACGCAATCAGGATGCGGAATAAGCAGCCGTGAAATAGTCACAGCAGCCCCGCATTGCGCTAACATTGCACGAACATTGCGTTAAAATGGCACTCATTGGATAGCCCTACCCGAACCCGATTCCTCAAATACACATTACAGCCAAAGCCAACCGTGATTGAACCCGCCTACGCCCTGATTGAACTGATCCGCCGTCTGGAAGAACGCCGCTATGTATTCTCCGCCGACCCGCACCCGATCACCGAATCGCTCAAAACCGAGGCGGGTGATTGGACGAAAAAACTGCGCTTGCGCGCCGAGCGCATTGACGCTGACGGCCATCTGCGCCTCACATTGGACAAGGTAGACGCGCGCATTCACACCGCGGTGAAACTCATCATGCTGTTTTGGCTGGTCAGCGGCTTTATGACCGCAATGGCGTTGATGCACGCCGATGCAGTGAATTTTTTCTATGTATTGGTCAGCGTTTTGGGCATCAATTGGCTGATGCTGCTGCTCTGGCTGTTTTGGCTACTCATGAGTAAAGGCCAAAGCGCGCGCAAGCAAGGCGCATGGTTCAACCCACTCTCCTTCATCCGCAGCAAAGACACCCTGACGCAGTCGGCGGTGGACGTGTACGAAGCGCACCTGCATCAGCCGAATATGCGCTGGTACTGGGGCAAAGTGTCGCACCAATTCTGGCTCGCCACGCTCACCGGCCTGTTCGCCGGTATCACGCTGATGCTCACCATCCGCCAATACACCTTCAACTGGCAAAGCACCCTGCTCGACTCACACATGCTCGCCAAACTGGTGGGCTGGCTCAGTTGGCTACCGAATAAACTCGGCATTTCCACCGTGGACGCACAAACCGTCGCGCACAACCAAACCGTCGGACAGATTGCCGACGCGCGGCAGTGGGCGATTTTGCTCATGCTCAGCCTGCTGCTGTACGGTATCGTGCCGCGTGTGATCGCATGGTTGATTTGCCACCTGCGTTTATCGACGAAATCACCCGACTTACCGCTGGCGCTGCCGTATTATCAGCGGCTACAACGCCTGTGGACACCGGCGCACGTGATTGATGCCGACACCCTACGTGAGCAAATCGGAACGCATGCGCGACCGAATATCGTTGCCGATGCCTTTGCCATTGCCGCCGTACTCGAATCCCCGCAATACGCCGCCAACGCGACGTGGAGCCAAAACCTGCTGAACCGCGATTGGTATCATTGGGGCAATCTCGACGGACGCACCGACACCGACAAACTGCTGGCCGAAATGGCACAGCACCCCGTCGCCCTGCTGCTGGGCGTTCGCGCGCAGACGGTTCCCGAACGCGGTACATTGCGCCTACTGGAAACCCTTGCACAAAAAGCGCAAGGCGGTTTGTGGGTCTATTTACTCAACGATGACAAAGCCGTCGATGGCGGCGACCCACTGCGTGAGCGGCAAACACTATGGCAAACGGCCCTGATGCCGTTGAACATCCCCCTGCATATTCCACCGACCCCAACCGAATCCGAGCAGACATGACCCAAGCACTCAATCTCGCCGTCGTCGGCCACACCAACACCGGCAAAACCTCGCTCATGCGCACACTGTTGCGCAACACCCATTTTGGCGAAGTCAAGGACGAAGCAGGCACCACGCGCCACGTTGAGCAAGCGACCATCCGCCTGAACCACACCAATTTGGTTCACCTGTTTGACACCCCCGGGCTGGAGGACGCCACAGGACTGCTCGAATGGCTGGAGCAAAACACCCCCGCGCGCGCGGACGGCATTGAGCGACTCGAAACCTTTTTGCAAAGCGAACTGGCACAAAACGACTTTAGCCAAGAAGCCAAAGTCATCCGCCAAGTACGCCACAGCGACATGTCCATCTACGTCATCGACGCGCGCGAACCGGTGCTCAACAAATACCGCGACGAACTGACCCTGCTGTCCTGGTGCGCCCGACCGCTCATGCCCGTGTTCAACTTCATCGGCGGTCAAGACCTCAAGGAGTGGAGCGAAATGCTCGCCCGCCGCGGCCTGCACGTCCACGTTGGCTTTGACACCGTCGCCTTTGATTTTGAAGGCGAAATGCGCCTGTGGGACAACCTCTCCACCATGCTGCCCAATCGCACCCTCACCGACGAACTGATCCGCATCCGCCGCGACGAGTGGCAGCAACTCGACCGCGACGCACGCCGAGACATCGCCGACACCCTGATTGACGTCGCCGCCTACCAAAGCGAAATCGCCGAAGACGCCGACCCTGCGCCCGCGCTCGCACAAATGCACAGCACCGTCAAACAACTCGAACGCCAACTGCACGAACAACTGCTGCAACGCTACCGCTTTTACGACAGCGACGTCGCACCGACCGAAATCAACCTGCAAGAATTTCAACAAGACCCGTTCGACACCGAAGTGCTCAAACAATACGGCATTCGCACCACCTCCGGCGCGGCCGCAGGCGCACTGGTTGGCCTCGGATTCGACGCCGCCACCGCAGGCACCTCGCTCGGGGTGGGCGCAGCCATCGGTGGCCTCATCGGCGGCATACTGTCCAACGCCGCCACCATCAGCGACAAACTACAAGGCATCCAAACCATCCACGTTGATCCCGCTACCCTTACACTATTGGCAACGCGCGGATTGGACCTGCTCGACGTCATCCAACACCGCGGCCATGCCTCACAAAACACAACGATTACTGTCACCGAACGCCAACCACCATTCAAACCACACCAACTGCCTGCGCCACTGAAAAAAGCCCGCACCAAAGCCAACTGGTCGAGCAGTAACGGTAAATCGGTGGAGCAAGCCCGCGCAGCGCGAGCGGAAGCGGTGGAAGAATTAGCGAAAGAGTTGAAAAGATAAAGAAGAGGAAACGATTAGTATCGTAGTCGTTGCAGATTGCTGACGAAACTTTGTTTTTAGCCCTTGGCCATTGTTGACGAGAGAGAGGCAAGAGAAAGGATGACCCGTAGGTCGGATACTTGTATCCGACCTACGACGATAGAACCATCTCGGCGACAATATTATTACGATTACAACCATTTTTTATCTAAATCTTGCGCATACAAATGAATTGCTTGGGCAAGCTGCGCTATATTGGCGTCACTCGTCGTATCAGTCAAGACGCTTAAAAGACTTGAAACTGCTTCCTTATGACGATTCAGATTGTAAAGAACCATTGCATAAAAAACCTTCAACTCGTTGGCGTTTGGGAATTCTGCCATGGCTTGTGCCAATATCGCGCGTGCCTGCTCGTACTGCCCTAACGCTCGATACGTGCTTCCCAAACCGAGGTAAGCTTCCCGAAGAAAATTGCGCGGCAACCCCAAATTGATTGCCTTTACATAATACGCAATCGCTTGCGCCTCCAAACCCAACACATCATGCACACAGGCAGTTTCATACTGAATTCTGGCGTCATTCGGATGCTGTTCACTCAGTTCAAGTAACAAGCGTTGAGCCTCCCTATTTTGACCTTTACCGCGCAATTCAAGAATAGACTCTATATTCATATCACGTCACTTTTCCATAAATGCTAAATTCACTTAGTCGTGCATCCAATTGAGCTAATAACCTCACCCTACGCCGCTCAATCCCAACTCAAAACCACTTTACCGCACTGCCCGCCTTCCATGATTTCAAAGCCCTTTTGGAATTCGTCGATATGCATGCGATGGGTGATCATCGGAGACAGGTCGATACCGGAAATCAGCATTTGCTCCATCTGGTACCACGTTTCCCACATTTCTCGACCGTAAATACCTTTTAAGGTCAATGCCTTAAAGATGATTTTGGTCCAATCCACGGTGGTCTCCTGCGGCAAAATGCCGAGCAAGGAGATTTTCGAGCCGTTGTACATATTGTCAATCATGCCTTCAAACGCTTTGGGCGAGCCGGACATTTCGAGGCCAATGTCAAAACCGTGCATATTGAGTTGCTTCACCGCATCTTCAATCGTTTCGCCTTTGGCAGGATTGACGGTGAGCGTCGCGCCCATTTTTTTGGCTATCTCTAATCGGTAATCACTTAAATCACTGACCACGATGTGACGCGCACCAGCAAAGCGGCACACTGCCGTAGCCATCGAGCCAATCAGCCCCGCGCCAGTGATGAGCACGTCTTCGCCAATCAGTGGGAATGATAATGCGGTGTGCGTGGCGTTGCCAAACGGGTCCATGATAGCGGCCATTTCGTCAGACACCCGATCGTCCAGATGAATGACGTTTTCCGCCGGTATCACGAGGTATTCGGCAAATGCGCCGTCGCGATTCACGCCAACGCCGATGGTGTTTTCGCAAACATGCAGTTTGCCACGGCGACAGTTGCGGCAGTGACCGCAGGCAATGTGTCCTTCGCCGGTGACACGATCGCCGATTTGGATATTTTTCACACCGCTGCCGACTTCGGCGACCACACCCGCATATTCGTGACCGATGATCATCGGCGTGCGGATGGTTTTTTGCGACCAGTCGTCCCATTTGTAAATGTGCAGGTCGGTACCGCAAATCGCGGTTTTTTTGATTTTAATTTTGACGTCGTTGATCCCGACCGTTGGCTCGGGTACGTCGTCCATCCAAATGCCTTTTTCGGCGTATTTTTTAACCAGTGCTTTCATGTGTTTGTCCTGTTTTTATAGAATATTCATCTGTTGGGCCACTTGGGTAAACGCCTTAATGCACGCGTCCAAATGCGCCGTTTCGTGCGCCGCTGAGATTTGCACCCGAATGCGCGCCTGCTCTTTCGGCACGACCGGATAGTAAAAACCGATGACGTAAATGCCTTCATCGAGCAACCGTGCGGCCATCTCTTGCGCGACTTTGGCATCGTACAGCATCACCGCACAGATTGCGGATTCGGTCGGCTTGATGTCAAAACCGGCCGCCTTCATGCGTTCGACAAAATACGCGGTGTTGCGGTGCAATTTGTCTTGCAAAGCATGGCTCTCGTCCATCATTTCAAACAGGCGCACGCCTGCCGCAGCAACCATCGGCGGAATCGAGTTGGAAAACAAATACGGGCGCGAACGCTGACGCAGCAGGTCAATGATTTCTTTTTTGCCGGTGGTAAATCCACCAATCGCGCCGCCAAAGGCCTTGCCCAGCGTGCCGGTAATGATTTCCACCTTGCCTCGCAGATCATAGCGCTCGGTCACACCACGCCCGGTATCGCCGACCACGCCCGCCGAGTGCGATTCGTCCACCATAATCATGGCGTCGTATTGCTCGGCCAGCGCATAAATTTTGTCCAGTGGCGCCACATTGCCATCCATCGAAAACACGCCGTCGGTGACGATCAGGCGAAAACGTTGCGCCTGCGCTTTTTGCAATTGCGCTTCCAAATCAGCCATGTCAGCGTTGGCGTAGCGGTAGCGTTGCGCCTTGCACAAGCGCACGCCGTCGATGATCGAAGCGTGATTGAGCGCATCGGAAATGATCGCATCCTGCTCGGTCAGCAGCGGCTCGAACACACCGCCATTCGCATCAAAACACGCGGCGTACAAAATCGTGTCCTCGGTGCCGAAAAACTGCGCGATGGCGGATTCGAGTTGCTTATGTACGTCCTGCGTGCCGCAGATGAAACGCACCGACGACACACCGTAACCATGACTGTCGATCGCGTCTTTCGCCGCCTGTTTCAGCTCGGGGCTATTGGACAAACCCAGATAATTGTTCGCACAAAAATTCAGTACCTCTTGCCCGTCCGCGACGCGAATCACCGCGCCCTGCGGCGACACAATGATGCGCTCGTTTTTATACAAACCGGCCTGCTCAATGGCCTGTAATTCGTTTTGCAGATGTGATTGAAATGACGTGTACATGATGTTTCTCCCTTTTTTGAGTTCGTCTTTGGGCAGCATGAACCACCAACAATAAACGGCGATTCAAACAATTTTTACGCTGTTTGCATCATACACAGCAGAATTTACCAGCGCAAGTGAGATCAAATAGCTGCGGTCAACAATAAAAAGGATGGCGATTTTTACGCCATCCCGAATGTATTAACAAAATCTCATGCGCACTCACATTTCTATATCCTACGAAAACAAACAAAATGCCGTTTCTGCAAAGCGGAACCCAATCAAAATTCTAATTCATTGTTTTTATTAATATCCTGGATTCTCCGAATTCACAAACCAAGTGCAACAGAGTAAATTATTGCAGGAGGTATTATTATGGGAGCGAAGTACAAGCAGCTTGATATGGAAGAGCGGATTGAGATTGCCCGGCGTCGTTCGTCA
>JBATQE010000045.1:0-42194 GCA_049291875.1 Burkholderiaceae bacterium | reverse complement strand
ACGCTCTGTTTGGTTGAGGTGGGTGTACTGTGTCATGGCAACTTTCTATTGGCGTAGAGAGGGTCAAGTGTACTCACCTTGACTTCTCTTACCGATTTTTTTGTTGCACTTCGTACTTTAATTTAAGTTATTAAAAATACCACGCCCCCACGCCAATGGCGTCGCAGTCGCGGTAAATATCGGTTTTCGCGCTGGCAATGTACACCGCCACGATCGCTTTTTTGCGCAAAATCTGTTGCGCGATGTGATCGCACAGGGTTTCTTGCAACTGCACATGCTCGCCCTGTGTCTGCTCAATCACCGAGTTGCGGATGGTGTCATAGTCAATCACTTCATCCAAACCATCGTGCGTCGGGCTGGCGTTTTCGCGTTTGACATACGCCACCACATTAAACACCATCGGCTGCGCGCCGAATTTTTCATGGTCGTACACACCGATTTTCACGTTCAAGCGCAAATTGCGCACATAAATGCTGCGGCACGACTCGATCAGCGCGGTGCGCTCGGGCGACAAAGGATGGGTAATCAACATGGTTGGCTTTCAAGGAAGAAACATCACATCGCGCGTCGAGGCGGTCAAATGCTGACCGCCATCGACCATCAAGGTCGTACCGGTCATGCTCGGCGCGGATAAAATATACAGCAGAGCGTGCGCCAAATCCTCCGGCGTCGAACCGCGCTGCAAAATCGTTTGCTGGTGCTTTTGCGCAAAATCCGCGTCGGACTGCTCGCCCGAGCGCAAGCTCAAGCCGGGGGCAATACCCATCACGCGAATGCGCGGTGCGAGCGCCTGCGCGGCCAATACCGTGGCCTGCGCCAGCGCGGCTTTGCTCAAGGTATAGGACAAAAAATCGGGGTTCGGATTGCACAATTTCTGATCGAGCAAATTCACCACCACGCCCGTGTGCTCAAGCGGCAATTGTTGCGCCAACTGCTGCGTCAACAGCATCGGCGCAAAGGTGTTCGCCCGCCAATGTTGCTCAAACAATTCGACTGACAACGGCGCCTGCTGCGTCAGCGCATCGTACTCGAACATTGACGCATTGTTCACCAACACGCCGATCACGCCCAATTGCGCACGCGCCTGTGCGAGTAACTGCCCCGTACTGATCGCATCGTCCAAATCCGCCTGCACCGCACACGCGCGTACGCCGAGTTGTTGCAACTCCTGCACCAATTGATCCGCCTCGATCTGAGAATGGCGAAAATGCACCGCTACATCAAAACCCGCGCGCGCCAAGGCCACACACAGCACGCGGCCAATGCGCTGCGCCCCGCCGGTCACCAGCGCGGTTTTGGGTAAAGAGGGGGTAAATGCACAATCAAGTGGCGACATGGTATCGGTCGTTTAAAAAAGAGTGGACGCAGGCAAATGCGTTAAAATGTCATGGACGCTATTTTACTTGAAAAACACCATGATCAAGCCGCAGAAAACACAGCCTTCTCAACTGCCCACACCCTCCTCAGCGCAAATCGCGCGCTCGGCACAATTGACCGAGCAGATCAAGCAGCAGATTGCGGCGCAGGGCGGCTGGATGGGTTTTGACCAATACATGAATGCCGCCTTGTACACCCCTGGTTTGGGCTACTACGCGAATGAGCTTTCGCCATTTTCAATGTGGGCGGAGCAGGGCGATTTCATCACCGCACCCTTGCTCACGCCGCTGTTCGGCGCAACACTGGCCGAGCAGGCGCTGGAAGTATTTGAGCTGCTGGAGAATGAACCGCCGTGCATCCTCGAATTCGGCGCCGGCACGGGGCGACTGGCCGCCGATATATTGCGCCATTTGGCCGAACGCGGCGTCGCCGTGCGCTACCAGATCATGGAGCTGTCCGCGACCTTGCAGGCGCAACAGCGCGCGACCATCCACGACGCATTGAGCACCATGGAGCACGCGCATCAGATCGAATGGCTCGGCGAACTGCCGCACGCATTTGTCGGACTGATGATTGGTAACGAAGTGCTCGATGCCATGCCGGTGCGTCTGATCGGCATGGATAACAGCGTGGGATTTGAGCGCGGCGTAGCGGTTGAACACGATCAACTGGTGTGGCAAGACCGCCCCTGCACCGAAGAATTGCCCATGCCCGCCGACTGGCGCGAGGCGTTACGCACCAGCCAAGCGCACTATCTGTCCGAGACACACGAGCAGCAAATGGCCTTTATGCACGCGCTGGCGCACAGTATGCAGCGCGGCGTGATAATCATGATCGACTACGGTTTCCCGGCGCACGAGTACTACCACCCCGAGCGCAGTCGCGGCACCCTGATGTGCCACATCCAGCACGTGGCGCACGACGAGGCGCTGTATTATCCCGGGGTGCAGGACATCACCGCGCATGTGAATTTTTCTGCACTGCTGCCTGCTGAGGATGCCGATTGGCAGGCCATCGGCTACACGTCGCAGGCGAATTTTTTACTGAATAACGGTATTTTGAATTTACTTGCGCAGATTGAACCCGAGCAGCAGCGCGTCCATGCCAACCGCGTGCAACGCCTGTTGTCCGAGGCGGAAATGGGCGAGTTGTTCAAAGTCATGGCATGGAGCAAAGGACTGGATTTTGCCGAGGATGAAACGCTGCAAGGGTTCATTCGCAGCGACCGATTGCACAGATTATGAGGTACAAAATGAATGGTTTGATTCTCTCCAAAGACGCCGCGCGCTTTGCCGAACTGGCGCGCGCACAGCAAGCGGATTTCACCGCACATACGGCGCACAACCTCACCGAGCTGGAGGCGCTGAACATCACTCAAACAAACGACGTACAGTGGCTATTGGCCGAGCCATCAATGGCAGCCGCTGTTTTGCCGCAGCTGCCCCATCTGCGCTGGCTGCAATCCACTTGGGCGGGCGTAGAGCCGCTGCTCGCCTTGCCGCGACGTGACTATGTTCTGACCAATATTCGGGGCGTATTCGCACCCCTGATGGCCGAATTCATCCTCGCACACGCACTCGCCTACGAGCGCCACGTCATTGCACATCACCATGCACAGCAACAGCGTCGGTGGTTCAACGACGGTCGCAGCTCAACCGTCGGCACACTGCGCGGCAAAACCCTGCTGCTGCTCGGCGTAGGCAGTATCGGCGCAGGCGTGGCGCACACCATGCGCCAAATGGGCATGCGCGTGTTGGGGATTGCCCGCCAGCCTCGTGCGGTCGCGGACATTGAACAGGTCGGCACATTCGCACAGCTACCCGAATTCCTGCCGCAAGCCGATTACGTGATCAACACTCTGCCCAATACCGCGCAAACCCAAGACTTCATCAACGCCGCATTTTTTGCCCAGATGAAGCCCACCGCCGTATTCATCAACGTTGGTCGCGGGCAAGCGGTCATCGAGAACGACCTCGCACAAGCCCTGCGCGACGGCGTGATCGCCCATGCGATACTCGACGTATACCGCGTCGAACCGCTGCCAGACGATCACGTGTTTTGGGACACACCGAACCTTGTTCTCACCTCACACACCTCCGCGCCGAGTTTTCCGCAGGATATTTTCAAGGTATTTTGGGACAATTACCAACGCTACACTGCGGGGCAAACGCTGCACCACATTGTTGATTTTACGAAAGGATACTGACATGTTCACCATTCGACCGCTCGAAAACACCGCCGAAGACCACGCGCAATGGCTCGAACTATGGCGCAGTTATTTAGGCTTTTACGAAAGCCAAGTCAGCGCTGAAACCACCGCGCACAACTGGGCGGGATTTCACGATCCAAGCAGCCCGCTCGACGCGCTCGCTGCCTTTGACGCCGATGGCAAAATGCTCGGCATGGCCATGACCGTCATGCATGAATCCACCTGGTCCGTCGCGCCGCGTTGCTACCTAAATGATCTGTATACCATCCCCGAATCACGTGGGCAAGGTGTTGGCCGCGCCCTGATCGAAGCCGTCTATGTCATGGCACGCGAGCGCGGTTGCGCCAAAGTCCACTGGCTCACGCATGAATCCAATGTCACCGCACAGTCGCTGTACGACCAACTCGCGGTGAATGAAGGGTTTATTCAGTATGTGCATACATTGTGAAAGCTATACAATTTTAATAAAAACCTAAATCAAGCAGAAGGTAATAACAATATGATTGAGTTCTTAACCGCACTATTGGTAATCATTACGGCATTCTACGCATGGGTTACTTATAAAATGCTTAAAGCAAATGAGCGTGTAGTTGAAACTATGCGCAATGAGTTTGAAGCAATGCAACGCCCATATATTACAATTACTCCATTTCTCGAACCGGATAACCCTATATTTTACTTACGCATAGCGAACACAGGAAAAAGTACCGCCACCGATTTGAGTTTAACAATCGATCGTTCATTTTTTAAATTTGGAGAAAGATTAGAAAAAAACGATTTAGCCTTATTCTCCATTTTTAATAACAAAATTAATGCCTTTTCTCCAAACTCTGAGATTCTGTTTAGCTTAGCTCAGAGCTTTGTGATTTTTCAACCAGCTGCTGACCCTACTCTTTGTCCAACAAGATTTACAATTACGGCAAGCTATCAATTTGGCGGTACAAAAATAGAAGAAGCTCATCTTGTAGATCTCACGCCTTATCTGCATACAGACATACCGCAAGATCCAACAACCCGCAAGCTCACGGCAATCAATGAATCACTCATCCAAATATCCAAGTTAATGGATAAATAAAACTATCCTTACAAAAATACTTGTTTCTCTGTAACAGTAGCACGTAGGTACGATTAGCGCAGCGTAATCGTACGTATGGCATTGTTCATGTTCCGAGCCTGAGTTGAGAATACCGCTCTCCGCCGCGGGGGCGAATCCTTTTTGTCTTGATACAAAAAGGATCCAAAAAAATCAAGTTCGCGGTCATGCACATCAATGAACGCTGGAGTTGGGTCGGTTTAAAACTCGCGTTTGCACGCAAACACTCAGACAGCAAACCGACCGTAAAAAGGACGCGTTCATTTGCCTGACAGCGACGATCTGACCTCGCTTCGCAAATGAAAATACACAGATACAATTAGCCCAGATGTACATTTAGCAAACCGTAATCGTACGCCTGTCGTTGTTTTTGTTCCGAGTTTGAGTTAAGTCATGCACTCTGTAACAAGGCGACTTGCCATCCACATTAACTCAAATGCCGCTCCTGTCTTGCCTGACCATGACCGCCTGCTTGTGTGCGCGTCTGCACGGTGAGGCCGCGTGTCATCCACGGGAGTTTGCCTTGTGCGCCGCTGGCGATGTAGTCGTTGGTGACGGCATTGCGGATGGTGCCGTGTTCGTCCTCGACTGAGGTGCTGATGAGCCATTCGGCCACGGCGATGTAGCGTTTTTCCAGCGGGATGCTGTGGCTGCGCTGCCACTGGTTTTTTAAATATTGTGTGAGCTGCGCGAAGCGTTCATACGGCTGGTGCTGCACGATCAGCGGCAGTGTCTGCGCGAATCGACCTGAGTTGGCGATGTGATCCCAGTATTTGGCAAAGAGTTTAAAATCGGCCAGCTCATCCCGTGCGACGTCACGGTTTTCAATGATGTCGTACGGCGGTTCGGGGTTGTAGTTCATGCGAAACTCGGGCGTGTGGCGCGTGATCGGCGTGCCGCGCAGACGTTTCAAAATGCCGAGCTGTATTTCGTGCGCGCCCCATGTGTAGAGTTCGTTAAAGCCGCGCGCGAAGCTGTCCATCGTCTCGCTCGGTAATCCGGCGATCAGATCGACATGCAAATGCGCGTCGCTGTGCTCGCGCAGCCAGCGAATGTTGTCCTGCGCTTTGGCGAGGTTGGTTTTGCGCGAGATGTGGCCTTGCACGGTGGTGTTGAGCGTTTGAATACCGACTTCAAACTGTAAGCTGCCCGGCGGAAATTGTGCAATCGCGTCCTTGAGCATCGCGGGCAGATGGTCGGGTACGACTTCAAAATGCACGAACAGCGGGTCGTCGGGCTGCGCATGGATTTTTTCGAGGAAAAAATCGAGGATGCGTCGGCCGGTTTCGGGTTTGAGATTGAACGTGCGATCGACGAATTTGAACGTCCTCGCGCCGCGCTGATACAGTTTGTCCATCTCATCCAAAAATGGTTCGAGCGGGAACGCCCACGCGGTTTTGTCCAGACTGGAGAGGCAAAATTCGCATTTGAACGGACAGCCGCGCGAGGCTTCGACGTAGATATTGCGTTTGGTCAAATCGTGATCGGTGTACAGGTGATATGGCAAAATCAGTTCGTCCAGTTTGGCTTGCTCGCCCACATGCACTTTCATCAGCGGTTTGGGGCCGTGCAAAATCTGTGTGAGCAGGCGCGGCAGGGTGATTTCACCCCAGCCGGTGATAACGTAGTCGGCGAGTTTGCAGATGGTTTGCTCTTCCACTTCGTAGGACACTTCGGGACCACCGACGATCAGCACGACTTCGGGTGCGCGTTCGCGTAGCGCGCGCATGAGCGCGAGCGTTTCGTTCACATTCCAGATGTAGACGCCCAAGCCGATGACGCGCGGTGCGTTTGCCAAAAGTTCTTCACACATCTGCTCCACTGGCGTTTTGATGGTGAATTCGATCATGCGCGTGTGCGCCTGATGCGCGCCGAGATTGGCCAGCAGGTAGCGCAGGCCGAGCGAAGCGTGCGAATAGCGTGCATTTAAAGTGGTCAGGATAATCATGGCGCGCATTATATCGTGATATATTAGACCGCATCATTGGATTAAAAGAGCATATCATGACCCGTTCTATCACACTGAGTCGTCTACCGAATATGTACGCGATCACACGCCAAGCACCCGGCCGCCCATTTCCCCTGTGGGCGAACGGCGCCGGCTTGGTTTCACTCACCCGCACGAAAAATGAGCTGTCCATCGTCTGCGAGCAGTCGCGCGTGCCGCACTCCGTTCAATCATCGACCGATTGGATTGCGTTTGCACTCGAAGGCTCGTTCGGTCTGGACGAGCCGGGCATCGTGCTGTCGGTGATTCAACCTTTATCCGAAAACGGCATCGGTGTATTCATGATCTCCACCTACGATGGCGACCATTTGCTAATTCACCACAAGGATTTGACACTGTCTATCAACTTGCTCACCGAAGCGGGGCATATCGTTAAGGACGCATAGGCACCGACCACCCTCAGCTTAGCATCTGTATCAAACAAAAGAACTGTGCATCCAATGCAAGATATTGTGTCGCTGATACGCAGTTGAACGCTTAGTTTTTTCAGTGAGGTTTGCTGTTTGAGCGCTTGCAAAGCAAGTGCGAGTTCAAACCGAACACGCCTTAAGCGTTCAACGCCATGCGTATTGCGACTTGATTTTTTTGAATACTTTTTGCATCAAGGCAAAAAGTATTCGCCCGCCGCGGCGCAAGCGGCGAAACAAACCCAGCAAACACATACAAGTCCGCTATGACATAAGCAAAAACATCATGTGTTTTCTTTACTACGCCACGCCCAAATCTTTCACCGCCTGCATCACGATATAAGTCGAGGTGTGGCGCACATACGGCAGGCTGGAAATGCGCTCGGCGAGGATATGCCGATAGCTGTTCATATCGCGGCTACGCACCTTGAGCAAATAGTCGAAATTCGACGCAACCATATGGCACTCCTCGATTTCATCGATTTTGTGCGCCGCTTGGTTGAATTCTTGCAACGCCGCCGCGCTGGTGTTGCTCAACGTCACCTGCACAAACGCGAGGTTCTCGCCCATCAGTTTCCCGTTATCAATCACCGCCGCGTAGTAGCGAATCACGCCCTTGTGCATCAGCCGCTCCACGCGCGCCTGTGTCGCAGTGGGTGACAAGCCGACGCGCTCGGCCAAGCGCGTGTTGGCAATGCGCGCGTCGGTGCGCAGGATGTCGATAATTTGAACATCTACCCGGTCAAATTCTCCGCTTAATTCGCTATTCATGGTTAATTCACCTATTTAACGCCAAAATAATTATCAATTTAACCACAAAATACAGATATTTTGGATAATTTAATCAAGGCAAATGATTAAACTTCCGGCATCAATGATCGATTCGGAGTTTCCATGAACACCCAAAACCAACACACGCCTGAGCAAACCTACAACACCCTGCTGCACGCCGATTACCAACACGAACCAACCATCGTGCGCGAACGTATCGGCCAAATTGATTGGAACAGCATGGCGCGCGAGCAAGTCTCCGAGCATGCGCAGGAACTGGTGCAGTCCGTGCGCCAGATCAAAGCGCCGAGCTGGATGCAAGCGATGCTCAATGAATACCAACTGTCGAACCCCGAAGGTCTGGCGCTGATGAGCTTGGCCGAAGCCGTATTGCGCGTACCCGACGTGGCCACGCGCATGGCGCTGCTCGAAGACAAAGTCGCCGACAAAGACTGGGCGGCGCACAAAAGCCAATCGGACAGCACCGTGGTCAATGCCGCCACGCGCGGCCTGATTCTGCTCGAACAGGTGCTGGATGAGCAGCGCAGCGCGAGCGTCATTGGCACACTGAAAAACCTGATTCGCCGCGTGGGCGAACCGGTGATTGATAAAATCCTTGCGCAGATTTTGAAGCAACTCGGCGGCCAATTCGTCCTCGGACAGACGATTGAAAACGCCTTGGACAACGCAAATATTTTGCAAGAAAAAGGCTACACCTACTCCTACGACATGCTCGGCGAGGGCGCGAAAACCCAGGACGACGCACGGCGCTATTGGGAATCCTACCGCGACGCGATCATCGCGATTGGCCAGCATTGCAAGCGCGAAAACATCGCCGAAAATCCGGGGATTTCGATCAAACTGTCCGCGCTGCATCCGCGCTACGAAGTCGCACAAACCGAAACCGTGATGAGCGAATTACTGCCCGAAGTGCTCAAACTCGCGCATCTGGCGGCGGATTTCAATATGGGGCTGAACATCGACGCGGAAGAAGCCGAACGACTCGAACTGTCCATGCTGATTATCGAACAGATCATGCGCGACGAAACGCTGCGCGAGTGGAAAGGTTTGGGCATCGTGGTGCAGGCGTACAATCCGCGCGCGCCGTATGTGCTTAAACACCTGTATGCCTTGGCGCAAACCCACGATCGCAACATCATGGTGCGTCTGGTCAAAGGTGCGTACTGGGATGCGGAAATCAAGCGCGCGCAAGTGCTGGGGCTGAACACATTCCCCGTATTCACGCGCAAATCGTTCACCGATGTGTCATATCTGGCGTGCGCACGTTTGCTGTTGTCCATGAATGACCGCATCTACGCGCAGTTCGCCACACACAACGCCCACACCGTGAGCGCGATTTTGCATCTGATTAACGATCAGGAACACTTCATCAACTACGAATTCCAACGCCTGCACGGCATGGGCGAGGCGCTGCACGAAATCGCCAAAAATCAAAACCTGTACCGCTGCCGCATTTATGCACCGGTCGGCCACCACCACGATCTGCTGTCGTATCTGGTGCGCCGCCTGCTGGAAAACGGCGCGAACGGCTCGTTTGTACATCAGATCGCCAACCTCGACATTCCTGCGGCGGACGTTGCATCCGACCCGATTGCTCGCGCCGAACGCATTTTGGCAGCGAGCGACGAGCCGGTCGAAAACCCCGTGCGTCCGGCGGCAGAACTGTTCCGTCAACGCCAAAATTCGCGCGGCTTTGATCTGAGCCAACGTGTGGTTTTAGACCAATTGATGGCTGAACGCGCGCAGTATTGGCACAGCCGTCCCGCCATTCAGGCAGAAGGCGCAGAGGACGAACAACGGATGGCCAGCCACAATCCGGCCAACACCGCCGACATCATCGGTCACGTCGTGCGCACCGAACCAGCGCAAGTACCAGCGCTGATGGCGCGAGCGCAAGCAGCGCAAGGCGTGTGGGCGCAACGCCCGGTGCAAGAGCGCGCCGAGATTTTGGAGCGCATCGGACATTTGTTCGAGGCCAACACCACCGAGCTGCTCGCCTTGCTCACGCGCGAAGCGGGCAAATCGTGGGCGGACGCGGTGGCCGAGTTGCGCGAAGCGGTGGATTTTTGCTACTACTACGCCGCGCAAGCGCGCCAGTTGTACACACAAAATCCACTCGAATCACGCGGCGTCGTGGTCTGCATCTCGCCGTGGAACTTCCCGCTGGCGATTTTTGCCGGACAAATTGTCGCCAGCCTCGTCATGGGCAACGCGGTGATTGCCAAACCGGCTGAATTAACGCCATTGGTCGCTGAACGCGCGGTGCAATTGATGCACGAAGCGGGCGTGCCGCAAGGCGCATTGATCCTCGCGCAAGGGCACGGCGCTGGCATCGGCGCAGCGCTGACCTCGCATCCCGACGTGGCGGGTGTGTGCTTCACCGGCTCCATGCCAACGGCACAGCGCATTCATCGCGCCTTGGCCGACCACACCGCGCCGAGTTCGTTGCTGATTGCCGAAACCGGTGGCTTGAACGCCATGATCGTTGACTCCACCGCCTTGCCAGAGCAAGCGGTGCGCGACATCATCACCAGCGGTTTCCAAAGCGCGGGGCAGCGCTGTTCGGCGCTGCGCATGCTGTACGTACAAAAAGACATCGCCGACAAACTGCTGACTATGCTCAAAGGCGCGATGGATTGCCTCGTAATCGGTGATCCGGCGGACTTGACCACCGACGTCGGTCCGGTGATTGACGAAGTGGCGCAGAAAAAATTGCAAAGCTATATTGACCAACGCCAAGCGAACGGCCAAGTGCTGCACCAAAAAGCCGTTCCGACTGAACACGCCGCACGCGGTCACTTCATCGCGCCGACCTTGGTTCAGGTCAACGGCATCGCCGATCTGGGCGAAGAAATGTTCGGCCCAATCGTACATTTTGCGACCTTTGACGCGCACGATTTGGAGCAGATTCTAGACGACGTACACGCACAAGGCTACGGCCTGACGCTCGGTCTGCACACGCGCATTGAGCGCCGCGCGCAGGAGTTAACCAGTCGCGCACACGTGGGCAACATCTACGTCAACCGCAACCAAATCGGCGCGGTGGTCGGCTGTCAACCCTTCGGTGGTTGTGGTTTGTCAGGCACCGGCCCGAAAGCGGGCGGACCATTGTATCTGACCGCGCTGGCACATCTGCATGAGGACGACAACGCGACATTCACCGACATTTTGACCGCACGACAACTGCCGTGGGACGGTGTGTCACTCGACAGTCCGACCGGCGAGCGCAACATCTACCGCGTGCGTGGTCGCGGTGAGGTGCTGTGTCTGGGGCCGAGTCTCAAGGATGTGGAGCAACAAATCGTGTTGGCCTCGGCCACGCACAACCGCGCCATCGTGCCGCATTTGATGCTGGAGGAGGCGCTCAAAGATGCCCCTGAATTGGCGCGCTACACCCGTGCGGCGCATGAGTTGAGCGACGCGAGCATTGCCGCCTTTTATGATTTTGACGCGGTGGCGTATTTCGCCGACGATGCACGCGCGCGTGAGATTCGTGAAGGATTATCGAAAATGGAAGGCGCGATCATTCCGTTGATTTCGTCCAACACGCGTCTGCATGATTGGGTACACGAGTTTCATGTCTGTACCGACACCACGGCGGCGGGTGGCAATGCCGAATTGCTGGCTTCGCACAGCTAAGGCGCTACGGAAAAAGTAAAAACCTACTTTTTCCGCGCTTGCTGAAAATAGAAATCCAAATCACGCAAAACAAAACCCCAAGCATTCGCTTGGGGTGAAACTGTTTACAAAATGCCTGTTACGCCAAAAACAAAGTTCCGTCATTCCCGCATGATTTTAGCGGGAATCCAGTTTGTTTTCTAACCAATTGTTTTTATTGATTTTCTGGATACCCGCCTACGCGGGTATGACGGTTTCTTTTCTTAGATTTTGTACCGAATTTCAATATCAATAGGGTTTCTCGGCAATCTGACCCCAAGCATTCGCTTGGGGGTTTTTATTGGGATAAGCCTTCAACCATCAACGGGCTTTATCAATCGGCACGAATTCCTTACCCTTTTGTTCCAAAATGGTAATCATGCTGTCTTTGCGCTCGCCGCTTGGTTCAAACGCGATGTTGCCGCTCAAACCTTTGGCTTGAATGCCTTCCATCGCGGCAGCGACTTTGGCCGAGTCGTCGGTTGTACCGGCTTTTTTGATCGCTTCGACCACGGTATAGACCGCATCGTAGGCAAACGGGGCGAAGCCTTGCATTTTTTGCCCGTTAAAGCGTTTTTCAAAACGCTCTTTGAACGCGGCGCCTTCCGGCATTTCAGACAACGGGACACCGGTCACCGAGCAGAGCGTGCCAACCGACGAGTCACCGGCCAAGGTGATGTAGTTGTCGGTACAGACCGCATCAAACATCAGGATTTTTTGTGTCAAGCCGAGCTCACGCGCTTGTTTGGTGAACGTGGCCGCGGTATCGTCCAAACCACCCCAGACCAGCCCGTCCGCACCGGTTGATTTGACTTTGGTCAAAATGGCTTTGAAATCGGTGGTTTTGTCGGTGGCCGCCTCACGGTACACCACTTCCATGCCGAGTTCTTTGGCCTTGGCTTCGAATTTATCGGCCAGCCCTTTGCCGTAGGTCGTCGCGTCGTCAATGATCGCTACTTTTTTGATGCCGATTTTGTTGGCGTAGGCAGCCATTGCCGGCCCTTGCATCCCATCGTGCGCCACCATGCGGTACGCAGAATTGGACCCGCTGGCGGTTTTCATTGCTTTGGCCACGACGTCGGGGTTACTCGCGCTCGGCGTGATGGTGAATAGGTTGGCTTTGGCATACACCGGATTGGCCGCCATGGTCACGCCAGAGTTGTAGTGACCGATCACGCCCAATACTTTGCCGTGATCGACAATTTTTTGCGCGGCAATTGTGCCTTGTTTCGGATCGGCGGCGTCGTCTTCGGACAATAATTCAATGGTGTATTTTTTGCCGCCAATTTCTACGCCGCCTTTGGCGTTGATGTCTTCAACAGCCAAACGTGCGCCGCTGTCGTTGTCTTTACCTGCCGTGGCTGTGCCGCCGGACAAAGGCGCGACACTGGCCAGATAAATCACGTCTTTGCCACCGGCAGAGCCACCGCCTTTATTACATGCGCTCAGACCGCCCACCAGCGCGATCGACAAAATGGCAACAAGGCTGATTTTTTTATTCATGTACGTCTCCTATTATCAATTGGAATATGGATGATGCGAACCACGGTTCATTGGTGTGACCAGTGATTCCGCATAATGGCAATATATACCGAATTAGAAAATCTGTTGCATATTTAATTGGTGCAGCGCAGCACGGACAGTGCTTCTGTTTAGGCGTTGCGGCAGGCGCACGGCTGACCGTCTTTGAACACGATAAATTCGTTCTGCGCCATTTTATGCCAGGTTTCGTTGTCGGTCAGCGGCTGGGTGGCGATCACCGCGACGCGGTCATCGGGCGTGGTGTGTTCGGAAAAATCAATGCTGACGTCCGCGTCCTTCAGGTGCGCATCGGCAAACGGGTGCTGACGCACGATGTAGTGCAAGTCGGTAGAGCAGTGCGCCCACATCGCTTGACCATTGGACAAGCAAAAATTGAATGTGCCGTGCTGCGCAATCTGCGCAACGATGCCATCGAGCTCGGCGGTGATTTCAGCGACTGACGGCGGATTTTTTGCCGTCGCGTTGGGATAGGATGAGCGCAAATGGTGCAACAGCGCGCAAAACGCCGTCTCGCTGTCGGTCACGCCGACCGGCTGATACAAGCCGTCCTCGGGTGCGACAAAGTCCACCAAATTACCGTTGTGCGCGAACACCCAATGCCGTCCCCACAACTCGCGCATGAACGGATGGCAGTTTTCCAGCGCGACCACGCCTTGCGTTGCTTTGCGGATGTGCGCGATCACGTTGAGCGACTTGATCGGATACGAACGCACCAAATCCGCCACGGGCGAGCTGATGGACGGCTGACTGTCAATCAGCAAGCGGCACGCGCGATCTTCGAAAAACGCAATGCCCCAACCATCCGAATGATGATCGGTCAAGCCGCCGCGTTTGGCAAAGCCTTCAAACGAAAATACGATGTCCGTGGGGGTGTTGCAATTCATTCCGAGCAATTGGCACATATCTGATCTGTCGCTATCGAGTTAAAAACCGTTTTATTATAAAAAGATATGACAAATTGATGTCAGAAATTCACCTGCACTGTGTTAAAATTTTCTGCGCAGTTTGGGTGCAATTTGATTATTTAACCGAAATTGCACGATGAAGAGAATAAATTGCCTCGTTTACACGCAATTAAACGCATTAGCCGCGTCGAGGCGAACCGATATTAAACGCAACAAGGAGCATTGCACTATGGAACGTCGATCATTTTTGAAAAAAGCCGGTGTCACAGCAGGCGCGGGTTTATTGGCCGCGTGTTCGGGTAAAGGAGTCACCGCCGCAGCCGGTGGCAGCAACGAAAAAGTAGAATGGACGCTGGCCTCCAGCTTCCCCAAATCCGTGGATGCGATTTTCGGCTCCGCTGAAAAATTCGCCGCCCGCGTGAAAGAATTGACCGGTGGCAACTTCACCATCCACGTCAAAGCCGCCGGCGAAGTCGTTCCGCCACTCGAAGTCTTGGGCGCGGTACAAAACAAAACCGTGCAAATCGGTCAATCCGCCTCCTACTACTATTTTGGCAAAGACGCCACATTTGCCTTTGACACCGCCATTCCGTTCGGCCTGACCGCGCGCCAGCACGTCGCCTGGATGATGCACGGCGGCGGTATGGAGCTGATGCGTGAGTTTTTCAAGCAATACAACATCGTCAACTTCTTGGGCGGCAACACCGGCACGCAAATGGGCGGCTGGTACAAAAAAGAAATCAAAACCCTCGCCGATCTAAACGGCCTCAAACTGCGCACCAGCGGTTTTGCCGGCAAAGTCATGTCTAAATTAGGCGTGGTACCGCAGCAATTGCCTGCCGGTGAAATTTACACCGCGTTGGAAAAAGGCACGATTGACGGCGTGGAATGGGTCGGCCCATACGACGACGAAAAACTCGGCTTTTACAAAGTCGCACCGTTTTACTACTACCCCGGCTGGTGGGAAGGCGGCGCGAATCTGTCGTACTACGTCAACGCCGAAGAATACGCCAAACTGCCGGAGAGCTACAAAGCCGCCATCGCCGCCGCCAGCATGGAAGCGCAAATTGAAGTGCAATCCAAATACGACGCCAGCAATCCGGCCGCCATGGCCAAACTGCTCGGTGAAGGCGCCAAGCTGCAAAAATTCTCCGACGAAATCATGAGCGCCGCCTTCAAAGCCACGCAAGAAGCCTGTGCCGAAGAAGCCGCCAAAAATCCGAATTTCAAAAAGATTTTCGATAGCTGGCTCGCTTTCCGCCACAACGAAATGCAATGGTTCGGCTTGGCCGAGCGCGCGTACGCCGAGTTCGCCGAAAGCCATCCGTGGAAACCGGGCGCTTAATCGAGCCGTCTTCGTCCACAACCATCCCGCGCTCATTCGCACTCAGCCTATGGGCGTAGAAGTAAAAAACGCATCCGAAAGGATGCGTTTTTTGTTGCCCCAACCGTACTGCTTCGTACTGATTCGTACTACTTACTCGGCACGAAATCAAATGCCGGTGAGCCAGCTCCAGCACCTGTTTTTGGCGCAGGCGCGCTGGCATTGGGTGTGCTGACTGTAGGCGCAGTGGCTTTCGGTGCAGCAGCAGGCACGCTCGGTTGCGCCGTTGGCTGCGCGGCATTCGGTGCCAAATCCAAAGTCGGTGCAGGAACTGCCTTCGGCGCGGTCTGATTCACATTCAGATCCAACGGCGTTTGTACCGTCAGGTTACCCGTAGCACCCGCGCCAGCGGCCACCACTTTTTTATTGGTGTGAATGATGCTCGGTACAAACAAAATCAACGCCACCATCGCCAACTGAATCAACACAAACGGAATCGCACCGATGTAAATATCCAGCGTGCGAATCGCCTTATCCGCGACCGAGCGCAGATAAATCAGCGCAAAGCCAAACGGCGGATGTAGGAACGAGGTTTGCATATTCACCGCCAGCAGTACGCCGAGCCAGACCAAATCAATCCCCAACTTTTCCGCTACCGGCGCAACCAAGGGCACCAAAATAAACGACAACTCAAAAAACTCAAGGAAAAACGCCAAGACAAAAAACAAAATATTGATGAAAATCAAAAAGCCGATTTTGCCGCCCGGAATATTGCTGAGTAAATGCTCCACCCAGACATTGCCGTTATAGAACTGGAACACCGCGTTGAACACACTTGACCCGATCAGAATCAAAATCACAAAGCTGGTCAGTTTCAAGGTCGAATCCATCCCTTGACGCAGCAGATTCAGATTCAAGCGACCTTTGGCCATCGCCAAAATCACCGCGCCAAGCGCGCCCAAACCACCACCCTCGGTCGGCGTCGCAATGCCCAAACCAATCGTGCCCAACACCAAAAAGACCAAGGCCAGCGGCGGAACAAGTACAAACACTACGCGCTGCGCCATGTCGCTCAACATATTCCACTTAAACTTCGCATCCAGTTTCGCCAAAGAATACAACACAACAATCACACCCGCGAGCACCAAAATAAACGCACGGTTGTACGACTCCTCCGCATTCACCGCGCCGAGCAAATGTTTACCCTGCGCCACATCCTGAGTCGCCCAGTGGTACACGCCCACCGCCAAAGCCACGCCGATTGCCAATATTAAAATCAACGAACCCACACCCGATCCGCCGCGCGCGGTGCGCTTGAAGGTGCGCGCCGATTCAGGCAAAGCCGGAACCCATTTGGGCTTAAAGATCGAAATCATGAAAATATACAGCGCATAAAACCCCATCAGCATCAGACCGGGTTTAAACGCCGCCTGATACATATCGCCGACCGGTACATTCAACTGACTGGCTAACACGATCAACACCAACGACGGCGGAATGATCTGCGCCAACGTACCCGAAGCCGCAATCACCCCCGTGGCCACGCGGTCGTTATAACCATAACGACGCATCAGCGGCAAAGAAATCAAGCCCATCGCAATCACACTCGCCGCAACCACGCCGGTGGTGGCCGCCAACAAACCGCCGACCAAAATAATCGCATAGGCCAAACCGCCGCGCACCGGGCCGAACAGTTGCCCGATGGTGTCGAGCAAATCCTCGGCCATGCCCGATCGCTCCAGTATCAGCCCCATAAAGGTAAAAAACGGCACGGCCAGCAGCGTATCGTTCATGATCGCGCTTTGGAACACCCGCCCGGGCAACGCCTGCAAGCTGTTGGGATTATAAATACCGAGCGCAATGCCGATCACCGCAAAGGTAAAACCTGTCGCCGCCAGCGAAAACGAAATCGGGAAGCCCGACAATAGAAAAAATACCAAGCCGACGAACATCAGCGGGGCGATATACTCAATCAAAAATTCCATGTGGTACTCTGCTTATTTATAGTGATGGTGATTATTTATTCGACGTTTGTGTCTGGGCAGTATCCGCCTGATACGCCAAAAACTCCTTTTCCGGCGCATGTGAGCGGCGGCGCAGTTGGCTAAACGGAATCAAGCCTTTGAAATACGCCACGCGTTTGATCAACTCTGAAATCGCCTGCACGATCAGCAGCGCAAAGCCAATCGGAATCAACAATTTAAACGGCCACAGCGGCAAAAAACTATTGCCCGTGGTTTCGCCGGAATGCCATGAAAAGCTCAAAAATGACAGACTGTGGTAAAAAATCAAAATCGACACCGGCAGCAAAAACAAAGCAAATCCAATCACATCCATGATCACCTGTTTGCGCTCGCTCCAGCGCGAGGACAGCAGGTCAATACGCACATGCTCGTCCAAACGCAAGGTATACGCCGCGCCGAGCAAAAACATCGCGCCGAATAAAAACAACTGCGTTTCCGACATCGCATTGGCATAGGTTTTGTAAAACGCACTGGTGTCGAACAATTTGCGTAAAATGGCGTTGAGCGAGCACACCAGCACCGCCAACAGAACCGTCCACGACAGATAGCGCCCGATTCGTTCGTTCAATGCGTCAATGAAGCGCGAAATCCGCAAAAGCGTTTGCATAAATCCCTCTTGTTTCATGTAATAGATCTTTGGATTTTTGATTTTTGATGGTCGGCTGAAAACCGAGACAAGATGACCGCCGTTGGCGCTCTAATTCTGATGTGAAATCAAGACCGTAGATCAAAAATCGAGCGGATGATTCTAACACCGGACTGAAAACACGACAACACAAAAAACCGCAAACACCGCGAAACATGAGCTTAATTCACTGTAATCTCGCCGCAACCTCGCCGAAATATCGCTCAATAGCCGATAACTTTAGGAAGAACGGAACAACCCCATCTTGAGCGCACAGCGGCACGGACTTGGCAATTTCACCCGACTCGGGTCACGTTATCCGATAAAATGATATGACTATTTTTTAAACTCAACCGCGAAACAACCATGAACCCACCCGTCCATTTAGACCTCATCGCCCCCGACGACTGGCACATCCACCTGCGCGACGGTGACGCACTGGCCACCACCGTGCCGCACGCGGCGCGTCAATTTGCCCGCGCCATCGTCATGCCGAATCTCAAACCGCCGGTAACCAACGCCGCTCAGGCGCGTGAATACGCACAGCGCATCATGACGTACGTACCGGCAGGCGTGAATTTCACACCGCTAATGACGCTGTATTTGACCGACCGCACCACGGCGCAGGACATCCAAATCGCGCATGAAGAAGGACTGGTCAAAGCAGTCAAACTCTACCCCGCAGGCGCAACCACCAATTCCGACGCGGGCGTGACCGATCTGGCGCACTGCGACGCAGCACTGAATAAAATGCAAGAACTCGGTATGCCGTTGCTGGTACATGGCGAAGTGACCGACGCCGAGATTGACATTTTTGACCGCGAAGCCGTATTCATTGAGCGCGTGCTGATTCCATTGCGCGCGCGTTATCCGCAGCTCAAAATCGTCATGGAGCACATCACCACCGCGCAGGCGGCGCAGTACGTCGCCACCGCCGAGGACGGCATCGCCGCAACCTTGACCGCGCATCATTTGCTGTACAACCGCAACCACATGTTGGTCGGCGGCATACGCCCGCATTATTTCTGCCTGCCGATTTTGAAACGCGAAACGCACCGTGCCGCGCTGCTCAAAGCCGCCACCTCGGGCAATCCGCGCTTTTTCCTCGGCACCGACAGCGCGCCGCACGCGCAACCGACGAAGGAAACCGCCTGTGGCTGTGCCGGTTGTTACACCGCCTCGCACGCCTTGGAGCTGTACGCCAGCGCATTTGCACAGGCAAACGCATTGGATCAGCTCGAAGGCTTCGCCAGCCTGCATGGTCCCGCGTTTTACGGTTTGCCGGTCAATACGCATCGAGTCCGTCTGAGCGCCACACCATCCGCTGTACCCGCTGCGTTTGACTATCTGGGCAACGACACGCTCGTACCGCTGAACGCTGGCGAAACGCTGGCTTGGACGTTTGAGGGGCAGATTTAATGCGCACCGTACGATGGCTGCTGATCAGTTTGACTGCATTGAGTCTGAACGGCTGCGCCGTGATCGCGGTTGCTGATGCGGCCGTTTCGGTCGCCGCGACTGCGGTCAAAACCACGGCAAAAGTAGCGGGTGCGGTGGTGGACGCCGCAATCCCCGATGGCGATAAAAAAGACGAAGACGAGTAATTCAATGTCATGCCGTTAGCATTCTCCGAAGCCTGTCAAATTAATTGGTTGGCGCCGTGGCTGGCGCACCTCGCACCGCGTTTTCCGACGCACACACCGGAGCAATGGGCGAATGCACCCGATCTGAAAATCGCACTCAACGCCGCCGTAGACGAACTGCGCGCGCAGGGTTTGCCGATGCTGACCGGCCAAGGTCAAGCACTGCACTTCATCGCGCAAGCCGATTTGCCCGAAGGCGTCGCCTACGAAGCCCACATCGCACAAACCGGCGGCGTGCCGACGCGCCTAAACCTACACGATTTTTTCAACGCCGCCATTTGGCTCACTTTTCCGCTGACCAAAGCGGTGCTCAACGCCCGCCAATTCGAGCACATCGCCACGCACGGCGTGACGCATCAACGCGGCATGGCGCGCGACGCGCTGACGCTGTTTGACGAAAACGCCGCGCTGTTGGTCACATCAAATCCCACCATTGCCAACGCATTGCGTGCATTTGACTGGCACAACGCCTTGGTCGCGCCGCGCGCGCTGTGGGAGAACGTGTATGAACCGCGTGCGGATGCGCAAGCGGCCGTGTATTTATTCGGTCACGCACTGATGGAGAAGCTGACCGCACCGCGCAAACCGATGTGCGCACACACTTGGGTGATTTTAGTTGAACCCGATTGGTTCGCATTGAATTTGACCGAGCGTTTCACACAACTGGATCAACGTTTATCCGAGCAACTGCGCACCCATCCATTCCACACCCACGATTTTTGCCCGCTGCCCGTTCTCGGTGTACCGCATTTTTGGCAAGACAACGTCGATGCAAGCTTTTATAATGACACGGACGTCTTTCGTGCAGGTCGCCTGCGTGAGCGTACTTGATTTTCGCCTCCACCACCCTATTTTGGAATCGTCATGGCCGTTAATTTCCCCAACATCACCGCCGATCAACTCACGCCCGTCGCAGGCATCGAACTGGGCTTCGCGCAAGCAGGCATTCGCAAAGCCGATCGCAAAGACCTACTCGTCATCCGCCTGTCCGAGGGCGCGAGCGTCTCGGGCGTATTCACCACAAACGCCTTTTGCGCCGCGCCGGTGCATGTGTGCAAACGCCACCTGTTGATTAACAACGGCATCCGCGCCTTGATCGTCAACACCGGCTGCGCGAACGCAGGCACCGGCGAGCAAGGACTGCGCGACGCCGAAACCACCTGTGGCGAATTGGCCAATTTACTGAATATCACCGACAGCCAAGTCCTGCCATTTTCCACTGGCGTGATTCTCGAACACCTGCCGATGGACAAACTCATCGGCGGTCTGCCCGACGCCATCGCCAATTTAACCGAGGACAACTGGTACAACGCCGCGCAAGCGATCATGACCACCGACACCCTGCCCAAAGCGGTGAGCAAACAGATTCAAATCAACGGCCAAACCATCACCATCACCGGCATTTCCAAAGGCGCGGGTATGATCAAGCCCAACATGGCAACCATGCTCGGCTTTATCGGTACCGACGCGCTCGTACCACAAGCCGACCTCGATGCCATGATGCGCCGCATTGCCGACCAGTCGTTCAACTGCATCACCATTGACGGCGACACCTCGACCAATGACTCCTTCATCGTTATGGCCAGCGGCGCGTCGGGCGTGGCGTGCAAAGCCGGATCGACCGAATTCGCCCAGCTCGAAGCAGGGCTGGTGGCCGTGGCGCAGGAATTGGCGCAACTGATCGTGCGCGATGGCGAAGGTGCCACCAAATTCATCCGCATCGCGGTGGAAAAAGCCGCCTCTGTCGCCGAAGCCAAAACCGTGGCCTACAGCGTCGCGCATTCCCCTCTGGTCAAAACCGCGTTTTTCGCCAGCGACCCGAATTTGGGGCGCATCCTCGCCGCCATCGGCTACGCGCAGGTGGACGAACTGGATGTCAACGCCATTGACGTTTATCTGGACGACGTACACGTCGCCACCGCAGGCGGTCGCCACCCGAGCTACACCGAAGAGCAAGGCCAAGCCGTGATGAACCAAGCGGAAATCACCGTGCGCATCGTGCTCAATCGCGGCTCGGCCAATGCCAACGTCTGGACCTGTGATCTGTCGCATGACTACGTGAGTATCAATGCGGATTATCGGAGTTGATTACCCATAGGCAACAACCATTGAACGAGGATAGATATGTACCAGCTCAATTTGGATTCGCCCAATACCATCGAGACGATAGCCGAGAATACAAACGCGAGCAATAACGCGCCGCAAACAACGATGCCGTCAGCGCCAAAGTTCTACGTGGTCGGCATCAAAAAATTCTACGCACTTTTTTTCGGCACTTTGGGCATATATATTGTGTACTGGTTTTACTGCCATTGGCGCGCGATCAAAACGTTTAACCAATCCGATATTTGGCCGATTCCGCGTTCCATTTTTTTGGTGTTTTTCACGCATGATTTATTTCGTGAAATTGACCGAACCTTGGTCAGCAAAGCCAAAAACTTCGCTTGGCCCATGTCACCGATGACCTTGGCGACGTTGATGGTCGTTGTGACCCTCATCAGCAACGGCGTGGATCGCTTTAGCAGCAAAACCGAATCCATCACAGCGCTTGATTTTGTCAGCCTAATTTTTTTGCCTGTATTGGCATGGGGGTTTGCACAGGCACAAAAAGCAGCAAATACCGCCGCCGATGACCCGCAGGCCGCTGGCAACAGCGAGCTGAGTACCTACAATTACATTTGGATCGCACTGTGTGGTTTTTTATGGCTCGGCATGCTGTATTCCCTATACCTTTTTCTCACGACAGTGATCTAAACTATGTCCTCAAGCCAATTGGAACACACCCTCGCACAACTCTCCGAAACGCTTGAACGCGCGCAACTACTGCTCCCGCGCACCACGCAGGACGTTGATTGGAGCGCGCAGGCGTATGTCTGGCAAGTGCGTTACGGCCGCGGCTTTTTACAGGCGCTGCACCAGCCGCGTTTACAGGAACTGGACGACCTGCTCTCGATTGACCGGCAAAAACAAGCCGTATTGGACAATACCGAGCAATTCGTGCGCGGCTTGCCCGCGAACCACGTGCTGCTCACCGGCGCGCGCGGCACGGGCAAATCCTCGCTGGTACGCGCTTGCTTGGCGCGGTTTGGCGCGCACGGTTTGCGCGTGATCGAAGTGGATCGCCTCGATTTGCACCACCTGCCCGAAATCGTCGATCTCGTGCGCGAACGCGCCGAGCGATTCATCGTGTTTTGCGACGACCTCACTTTTGACGCGCAAGACTCCGGCTACAAAGCGCTGAAAACCATCCTCGACGGCTCGTTCAACGGCTACGCCGAAAACGTCCTCGTCTACGCCACCTCCAATCGCCGCCACATGGTGCCCGAATACGACACCGACAACGTCGGCTACAGCCACCCGTCCGATCACGAGCTGCATCCCTCCGAGACGGTTGAGGAAAAAATCGCCCTGTCCGAGCGCTTCGGTCTGTGGCTCAGTTTCTACCCGTTTAAGCAAGACGACTATCTCACCATCGTCGATACCGCCGTGCGCCGCCTCGGCTACACACCTGCGAATGACGCCGAGTTTGAAGAGATGCGCACCGCCGCATTACAATTCACACTCGAACGCGGCTCACGCAGTGCGCGCATCGCCCAGCACTTTGCACGGCAATGGGTCGGACAAAAACAACTGCACACACACCGCAACGCAGAGTAGCGCTCTATCCCGCCACCCAACCATCATTCCCACCCGCGCGGAAATGAGCGAACCATAAACAGGCAAAGAAACAGACGCATGAACACACCCGCTAAAATCATCGACGTCGTGGTCGGCGTACTGCGCAACGCTGCGGGCGAATACCTATTCGCCCAGCGTCCCGCAGGCAAACCGATGGCGGGCTACTGGGAATTTCCCGGTGGCAAAATCGAAACCGGCGAGACGCATTTCCAAGCGCTACAACGCGAGCTGATCGAAGAACTCGGCATCACCATTCGCAATGGCACGCCGTGGCGCACCATCGAGCACGTCTACCCGCACGCCCATGTGCAACTGCACTTCATCATCGTCACCGAATGGGATGGCGAGCCGCATGGACGCGAAGATCAAGCATTGCACTGGCAACAACTCAGCGTCACCGCTGATGGCGATGTCCACACGCCCGAAACCGAACCGATCCTGCCCGCGACCGTGCCGCTGCTGGCGGATTTAGCCCAACTCTAACCGTTCAATACCATGCAAAAACCGCTCTCTTGGAACGAAATCAAATCCCGCGCGCTCGCATTCTCCAAACACTGGGCGGATGCCAAAGACGAAGACGCCGAAGCCAAACCCTTTCTCATCGACTTCTTTGAAATATTTGGCATCACCAACAAACGCATAGCCCGATTCGAGCACGCGGTGAAAAAATTCGGCGGCAAGCAAGGCTTCGTCGACCTATTCTGGCCGGGCGTATTGCTGGTGGAAATGAAATCGCGTGGGCGCAACCTCACCCGCGCCTACAATCAAGCGATGGACTACTTTGATGGCATCCGCGAGTCCGACCTGCCGCGCTACATCCTCGTATCCGATTTTGCGCGCTTTGCGCTGACCGATTTAGAAAACGGCACCACGCTCGAATTCAGCCTCGAAAACCTGCACAAAGAAGTCAAAAACTTCGGCTTCATCGCCGGCTACACCACGCAGATCATCACGCCGCAAGACCCGATCAACATCAAAGCCGCCGAGCGCATGGGCAAGCTGCACGACGCGCTCAAAGACATCGGCTACGCCGGTCACGCGCTCGAAGTCTACCTCGTGCGCTTGCTGTTTTGCCTGTTTGCCGAAGATACCGGCATTTTCCAAAAACGCCAGTTCCAAGACTATCTGGAGCAGCACACCACAGAAGATGGCTCCGACCTCGCGCATCATCTCGCCACCCTGTTCTATGTGTTCAACACGCCCGAAGACCAGCGACTGAAAAACTTGGACGAAGACCTCGCCGCATTTCCCTATGTTAATGGCAAACTCTTCGCCGAAACCCTACCGCCCGCAGGATTCGACGCCGCCATGCGCACCGCCCTGCTGTCCGCCTGTATGCTCGACTGGTCACGCATCAGCCCCGCGATTTTCGGCAGCCTGTTCCAATCCATCATGGACGCCACCGCGCGGCGCAACCTCGGCGCACACTACACCTCCGAGGAAAACATCCTCAAGCTCATCAAACCGCTGTTCCTCGATGCGCTCTGGGCCGAGTTTGAAAAAATCCAGCGCAACCATGCCAAACTCATCGAATTTCACGAACGACTGGCACAACTGCGCTTTCTCGACCCCGCGTGCGGCTGTGGCAACTTCCTCGTCATCACCTACCGCGAGCTGCGCAAACTTGAGCTGGAAATCCTCAAAAAACTGCACAAAACCGACCAACTACTCGAAATCGACACCCTGACCCGCCTCAACGTCGACCAATTCTACGGCATCGAAATCGAAGAATTCCCCGCGCAGATTGCCCAGGTCGCGCTGTGGCTCACCGACCACCAAATGAACTTGCAAACCAGTGAAGTATTCGGCGCGTACTTCGCCCGCATCCCACTGCGTCATGCACCGACCATCGTGCATGGCAACGCTCTGCGCATCGACTGGCACGACGTCTGCCCGAATGCCGACTACATCATCGGCAATCCACCGTTTGTCGGAGCAAAATTTATGAGCGCAGAGCAACGCGCCGATGCAAACGCAGTCTTTGGCAATATCAAAAACGCAGGTTTACTCGATTTCGTCACCGCATGGCACGTCAAAGCCACGCGCTATATGCAACAGCACCCACAGACAGAAACCGCGCTGGTATCGACCAACAGCACCACCCAAGGCGAACAAGTCGGTGCACTTTGGGGTTGGATGCTCGCACAAGGCGTGAAAATCAACTTCGCCCACCGCACCTTTAGCTGGACGAATGAAGCACGCGGTAAAGCGGCCGTGCATGTCGTCATCATCGGCTTTGCATTACACGATATAAATTCCAAAATTATCTATGAATATGAAGACATCAAAGGCGAACCGCATGCTGTTGAGGCAAAACGCATCAATCCATATCTAGTTGATGCAACTGAAATCTTTATAGAAAACAGAAGGCAGCCAATAAGCACCATCCCAGAAATTGTATTTGGTAGTATGGCTAATGATGGAGGCTTTCTAATTCTCCAAGATGATGAAAAAGAAAATCTTATTAAGAGCCAACCCCTCGCAGCCAAATGGATTCGCCCTTTCCTCGGAGCAGAAGAATTTATCAATAATAAATCACGGTGGTGCTTATGGTTAGCAGGTATAAATCCAAGTGAATTACGTACTATTCCTGAAGTATATGAGCGAGTTTTGTCCGTAAAAAAACATCGCCTTTCTAGCAATCGTGCTGCCACCAATAAGCTTGCAAATACACCTTATCTTTTTGGTGAAATCCGACAACCATCCAGCATCTATCTCATGCTTCCTCGTGTTTCCTCAGAGTTGCGAAAATTCATACCGATCGGATATTTACCTCCAGAAATCATCGCCAGCGATGCTGCGTTAACTATTTCAAACGCTACTCTATTCCACTTCGGCATACTCACCAGCACCCAGCACAATGCTTGGATGCGTACCGTTGCTGGTCGTTTGAAAAGCGACTACCGCTATTCCGCCAATATCGTTTACAACAACTTCCCGTGGCCGACCCCGACGGACGCACAGCGCAGCGCGATCGAAACCGCCGCGCAAGGCGTCCTCGATGCGCGCGCCCACTACCCCGACTCTTCGCTCGCCGATCTGTACGATCCGCTGACCATGCCGCCCGAATTGGTCAAAGCCCACGCCAAACTGGATAAAGCCGTCGATGCCGCCTACGGCTACAAAGGCGCGAACAGCGATGCCGAGCGCGTCGCCTTCCTGTTTGGCCTGTATCAGGATTTAATCGGTGCGCTGGCCAAAGCCACTGAAAGCAACCCCAAACCGAAACGCGCCCGCAGCACGCGCAGCCGACCAACTTCCGAGCATTAAAGGAGCCGATGATGTCCCAACCGAAATCCTTTATCATCTGGCGTACCATCGCCATCGCCGCGATTTTGATTTTCATGGCGATGATGCTCGGCCTGATTGTGACGGGGCTGGTCGGTTAAAAGCGGTTTGAGGCTTGTGTTTATCCCACGCAAGTTTTTGAATTCTCTTGTTTTTCACCGTTTTGACCACATTTGTTGATGTGCTGTGCAGCCGTTTTCGGCTGTTTTTTTCTCAAGATAACGATTAAAGGTCGCCCATGCGCCACCATTCCGCCTCCCTACCGCCCAACGACGCGAGTAATCCGCAACGCTCCGACTGGCAAACCCTGAAATCCCTCTGGCCGTATGTCTGGGCGAGCAAAGGACGGGTGCTGCTCGCGCTGTCGGCGTTGATTTTGGCAAAGTTGATGAATCTGGCGATTCCTACCACGCTCAAGCATATCGTCGATCAGATGACGCCCAATCCGACGGCGCAGGCGCTGTTGGTCGTGCCGGTGGCGTTGCTACTGGCGTATGGCGCGTTGCGTATTTCGCAAACGTTGTTCAATGAGTTGCGCGAGATCGTGTTTTTTCAGGTGGTGGAGAATGCGGCGCGTACGGTGTCGTTGAAGGTATTCAATCAATTGCATCATCTGTCGCTGCGTTTTCATCTGTCGCGTCAGACGGGCGGCCTGACGCGTGACATCGAGCGCGGTAATCGTGGTATCCGCACGCTGATTGGCTTTTCGTTCATGACGATTGTGCCGACGCTGATCGAGGTGGTGATGGTGTTGGGCTTTTTGTGGGTGAAGTACGATGCGGTGTTCGTCGTGATCACGGCGGCGGCATTGGCGGGCTACATCGGCTTTACCGTGTGGATCACCGAGTGGCGCACGCAGTATCGCAAGCGCATGAATGAGATGGATTCGAAGGCAAATCAGAAGGCGATTGACTCACTGCTTAATTTTGAAACGGTGAAGTATTTTAACAATGAGTCGTTCGAGGCCAAACGCTACGATGAGGGTTTGAAACAGTTTCGCGTCGCGGCGATTGAGTCGCAAAATTCGCTGTCTTTGCTCAATCTCGGCCAGCAGATGATTATCTCGGTCGCATTGATTGCGATTCTCTGGTATGCCACGCGCGACGTGGTGGCAGGACGCGCGACCGTCGGCGATTTGGTGTTGATCAATACCTTGATGTTGCAGTTGTACGTGCCGCTAAATTTCCTCGGCGTGATGTACCGCGAGATCAAGCAGGCGCTGATTGATGTGGACAAAATGTTCACGCTGCTGGATGCGCCGCACGAGATCATCGATGCGCCGAATGCGGCGCCGTTACAAGTCACGCACGGGCGCGTGGAATTTCGCCATGTGGATTTTGCCTATAACGACAATCGGCCGATTTTGCACGACGTGAGTTTCACCATCGAGCCGAACACCACCACGGCGGTCGTGGGCAAAAGCGGCGCGGGGAAATCGACCCTGTCGCGCTTACTGTTTCGCTTTTATGACGCGCAGAGCGGCGATATTTTGATTGATGGTCAATCGGTGTGCGCCGTGACGCAGGAAAGCCTGCGCCAAGCCATCGGCATCGTGCCGCAGGATACGGTGTTGTTCAACGACACGCTGGGCTACAACATTCGCTATGGCCGCCCCGATGCGAGTGACGCACAGGTGTTGGCGGCGGCGCAGGCCGCACATTTGGGTGGGTTTTTGGCACGCCTGCCCGAAGGTCTGGACACGCAGGTGGGTGAGCGCGGGCTGAAAATCTCCGGCGGGGAAAAACAGCGCGTGGCGATTGCACGCACTTTGTTGAAAAACACACCGATTTTGGTGTTTGACGAAGCGACCTCCGCACTGGATACCCACGCCGAAAAAGCCATCCAGTCGGCGTTCGATGAAGCCGCACACAACCGCACCACGCTGATTGTCGCGCATCGACTCTCCACCATCGTGCACGCCGAGCAAATCCTCGTGATGGACGATGGACGCATCGTTGAGCGCGGCACACACGCGGAATTATTGGCGAAAAAGGGCGTTTACAGCGAGATGTGGGCGCAGCAGCAGCGCGAGCCGCAGGGCGAGTAATCGTTCGTATGATGCCTGAATCGGCTCACGCAGGAGGCATCTCTGACCACGACTGCGCTTCGCAACAGAACTCATGCCACAGTTGACCGAATGCGTCGCTGCTCAGCCACAGCCATTCTTGTTCACGCGCTACTTTGATGCTGTCTTGCCAATGCGCATCTGGCACAGCAGGATGACACATCAGCACCGTACCGCGTTCAGGCGCACGACTCAACCATTCGCGCCAATAGCCAGCCAGACGCGCTTGATCCGCCTGAAAGTCATACACACCGCCAAACCAACTATTCTGGCGAATGCCACGCTGCGCGCACATGAGGTTCAACGCGCGTCCGCCCAAAGCATGAATCAAGCGTGCTTTAAAGTCGCTCTGTATCGCTTGGGTGTTGCGTATCGGCATGATTGGGCAAGCGTAGCGCCGACTCAGTTCCTCCAGCAATAACGTGCGCACCACCGGAAACTGATGAACATGCTGGTGCCCGTCCACGAAAGCCGGCGCCGCGTTCATCGTGGCTTCAAACGCATCAAACTGCTGTGCGATGAGCTGCCGCAGTTGCGCGCGATCCCACAAACGCAGCCAACTGCGCGCCATCACCGCCTTGAGCGAACCTTGACGCACCAAACCGGTGAAATCCAAGTGCAGACCAATATCCACATTCAGGCGCTGCAATTGCACCACCTCGCTGGGGCGGATCGCACCTGCGCTCATAAAGCTGGTCGCATGAATGCGCCGCATCTGTGCCAAGCACAAAACCGCTTGATTCACCGCATCGGACAAACCCAAATCATCGACATTGAGGGTGATTTTTTTCATGAAACTGTGTTTTGAGGAGAATGGGGGTGGCGAAACGCCCAAAATTTGGCCAAAGCAAAGGTCATCAGCATGACCCATAAAGTCACGACAAACCAAATGGTGCGGTAGTTGTCCTGCCCAAAGACGCTTAAACCCGCGGCAAACAAGGCTTGATTGAGCAAAAATCCGCCGATCGAACTCAGCAACCAGCGCCACAAACTCGGCAGCCAATGACCTTGCGCCGTGTGTGCACGAAAGGTCCAGTTCAGATGCCCGTAAAAACTCACGCAAAACGCGCACACAAACGCCAGCGGATTCGCCCAAAACGGCACCATACCGCCCCACTGCACCAACAGCACCAATACCGCGAAATGCGTCAGCGCGGCGCACGCACCGACAATGGCAAAAAACAGCGCTTGTTTTCGAGTGGTCTGGCTCATGTTGACGAATCGCCTTCCCAAACTTGATCAATCACATACAAAGGACGCTGTTTCACCTCATCATAAATCCGTCCGATGTATTCGCCAATCACGCCCAAGCAAATCAATTGCACACCGGCGGAGAACATCAGACCGGCAACCAAAGTTGTCCAACCGGCAATTTCTGTACCAAAAATCAAGGTATTGAACACAATATAAAAACCATACATCAGAGACAAAACCGAGACGACCAAACCCATGCGCGAAATCCAGCGCAAAGGTTTTTGTGAAAACGAAGTAATACCAATTAAGGCCAGCTCAAACAAACTGGCGTAATTAAACTTGCTCTCGCCATCCTGACGCTCATGCGCCTCAAACGGAACATACACGGTTTAAACCCGACCCAAGCGTATAAACCCTTCATGAAGCGTTGACGCTCGGGCAAAGCCAACAACGCATCCACCACTTTTCGACTCATCAAGCGAAAATCACCCGCGTTCGGCTTAATCTCATAGCGATGGGTGTCCTGCATGAAATGATAAAAACCGCGTTTCAAACTGCGTGCCAGCCAGCTCTCATGCGAGCGATTGGCCTGCACACCGACCACCATATCGATTCCTTGCTGATTGAGCGCCAACATCTCTTGCAGCACCGAAATCGGATGTTGCCCATCCGCATCCATCATCGCCACAATCCGCCCCTGCGTATTGGCCAAACCCGCACTCAGCGCCGCTTCTTTGCCAAAATTGCGCGACAACTGAACCAAGCGCAAGGCAATGTGCGCCGGACACGCGGCCAAATGCGCTTGAAACACCTCGCGCAGATTGTCGCGGCTACCATCGTCCACGATCACAATTTCCTGCTGATCGGGCAACTCCGCCAGTGCGCAATACAATGACGGCAAAAATTGATCCAAAACCGGCGCCTCATTGTAGGCGGGAATGACAATACTCAAATAAATGCTCATGGGCTCAACTCATTTTTTCGCAACACACGCATGGCAGGTTGATCAGTGTATTTATTGTCTGAAAACAACCAACAATAATCAAAGGGCTATTTTGCTTGCAGGATAAACTGCTACGAGGAAGATAGCATCTCCCATACTTTTGGTAAACCCCTTTCGGTAAACCTCTTTAAACAAACCGCTTGGCATCGCCCTAAAGAAACACTTCGTTCCTCTAAGCGATCAGGAAAGCTTATTGTCGCTTCCACAAGCCATACAGCGTCTGCTGGGTTTTACCCTCGCGCACGCAAGTCCAGCCGAATTGGCTCAACATCATCCAATCGAAGCCTTTTTCAACCTCAACGTACAACAACGTGTCTTCAACGCACAGCGGCGCAATCAGCGGCAAAGTGCGCGCCAGCCAGTCCTGTCCGAACGGTGGATCAAGGAATATCACATCAAAATAGATGTTTTGTTCGGCCAACTGCGCCAATACCTTGAGCGCATCATCGGCCAACGCACGTACTTGCGCGATGCCCGCGTCTTGCTTTTGCCAATGTTGCAGGGTATTGCGGATGTTTTCAACGGCGGGCTTGTGCTTGTCAATCAATACCACATCGCGCGCGCCGCGGCTGACGCATTCGAGGCCAAACGCGCCACTTCCGGCGAACACGTCCAAAATCTGTTGCTCGGCAAACTGCCCGCCCCAAAAATGATTGAGCCAGTTAAACACCGTTTCGCGCGCACGATCACCGGTCGGGCGCAATCCCTCGTGCGTCGGCACGGGCAATAATTGCCGCCGCCACTGGCCGGCGATGATGCGAACCTGTCCTTGGGGCGTTCGATGAGGGGGTGATTTTGGGCGCATATTGAAATATCGGCGTGAATCTGTGTGAAAAGGCAACGCAGTCAATGATTTATCGGTGATGTGATTGTCGCGCTCGACTGCTTTGCGTACAATGGGCGCATTATACCGTAGTGAGTTCAGATCAAAATTATGTTTAACTTTTTCCGCCGCAAAAAATCCACCGAAACCACCCCGATCGACGAGGCATCCGTCATTGAGGCCATCGACAATACACCGAGCGAGGCCGACGCCACCTTGGCTCTGAACGAAGCCGCGATTGCGCCGATTGCCGAGCCGCTCGTGGAAGAATCACTGAGCGAGGCAGCCACTGACGCTCCGACCTTCACCCCAACCGCAAACCCGACCAATGCAGCGGCAAACGACGACAGCGCGCCTGAAATCAAAACCAGCCTTGCCGATATTTTCAATCGCGCCTTGGACGATCAATTGGCGCAGATTCCGGCCGCCGAGCCAATCGCCGAACACGACACACAGACGCATGAAGAACGCTTTATCGCACCACAACCTGAGACACAAGAAAAACCCAGCGCAGAGCAATTTTCCCAGCGCGGCTGGCTGGCGCGATTGCGCGCCGGACTGAGCAAAACCGGAACGAATTTGCGCCATGTGTTTGTCGGCGTGCGCGTAGACGAAGCCCTGTTTGAATCGCTCGAAGATGCCCTGCTCATGGCCGATGTGGGCGTGAATGCCACCGAAAAAATCATGGCCGCCGTGCGTGCGCGGGTGAAAAAAGAGCGCATCGAGGATGCACAAGGCGTGCGCAACGCCTTGCAAAGTGTCTTGATCGAACTGCTGCGTCCATTGGAAAAAGAATTGGACATTGACGCACATCGCCCGCTGGTATTGATGGTCGCGGGCGTGAACGGTGCGGGCAAAACCACCAGCATCGGCAAACTCACGCACCATCTGCAAGCCATGAACAAAAAAATCATTCTCGCGGCGGGCGACACCTTCCGCGCAGCGGCGCGTGAGCAGCTCGCCGTCTGGGGCGAGCGCAACAACGTCACCGTGATCGCGCAGGAATCCGGCGATCCGGCGGCCGTGGTATTTGACGCCATCGCCTCGGCGCAGGCCAAACAATTGGACGTGGTCATTGCCGACACCGCCGGACGTCTGCCCACACAACTGCACCTGATGGACGAATTGAAAAAAGTCAAACGCGTGGCCGACAAAGCCCTGCCCGGCGCGCCACACGAAATCATCCTCGTGCTGGACGGCAATATGGGGCAAAACGCATTGGCACAGGTCAAAGCCTTTGACGAAGCCATCGGACTGACCGGCTTGATCATCACCAAACTCGATGGCACGGCCAAAGGCGGTGTACTCGCCGCACTCGCGGTCGAGCGCAACTTGCCGGTGTACTTCATCGGCGTAGGCGAAGGCGTGCAGGATTTGCAAACCTTCGACGCCGAAGAGTTTGCACAGGCGTTGTTAGGCGACTAAACATCATCAGCATTGACACAATTCAAGGTACATCATGACGATCAGAAACGGGCAAATTTTAGCCGCCGTCGATATGGGCTCCAACAGTTTTCGCCTCGAAATGGCGCGGCTGGAGCATGGTCAACTGGTGCGCATTGATTACTACAAAGAACCGGTGCGCCTCGGTGCGGGCTTGGACGAAAATGGCAATCTAACACCGGCGGCCATTGCGCGCTCGATTGAGTGTTTGGAGCGTTTCGCCGAACGTTTGCGCGGCGTAGCGCCGTATGCGGTACGCGCGGTGGCGACGCAAAGTTTGCGCAGCGCGAAAAACCCCGAGGATTTTCTCAAACCGGCGCAGGCCGCGCTCGGCTACCCGATCGAGATCATCGCGGGGCGTGAGGAAGCACGATTGATTTATCTGGGCGTATCGCACGATTTACCGAAGGACGGCGAGCATCGTTTGGTGGTGGACATTGGCGGCGGCTCGACCGAGGTGATTCTGGGCAGTAATTTCACGCCGCACGAGTTAAATTCGTTTCGCATCGGCTGCGTGTCGCACACGCTCAAATTTTTCCCAGACGGCCGCCCGACCAAACGCTCTTTTGAAAAGGCGGTCATTGCGGCATCGGCCATATTTGAAGAGGGCAAAGCCGCCTTTGGCGCGCAGCACTGGAAATATGCGGTCGGCTCGTCCGGAACGATCGAGACCATCGCCGAATTGTGTGTGATGCTCAATAAAGACAGCGCGGGCAAAGAACACACGACCTATCCGATCACGCGCGAACGCATGAGCCAATTGGCACAACTGATGCTCAACAAGGAGCCGAAGAAATGGCCGTTCGCCGACACCATGCGCGAGCAACGCGCACAGGTTTTGGCCGGTGGTTTAGCGGTGTTGATGGGGCTGTTTCACGCGCTGGGTGTGCAGGAAATGCGTCCGTGTTACAGCGCATTGCGTCAAGGTGTGATGATCGATTTGCTCGAACAATTGCGTGGCGGCAATACGCGTCTGGACGTGCGCAAGCAAACCATGATGCGTCTGATGAAACGTTACAGCGTGGATATGACACAGGCGCAGCGCGTGCATGCATTGGCCATGGCGCTGTACGCGCAAATTGCACCGAATGCAGACGATTTGGCGCGCCAACGCCTCAGTTGGGCGGCGATGACACACGAGATCGGCATGGCGGTGTCGCACGACGGCTACCACCGTCACGGCGCGTATTTGATGGCGAATACCGATTTGGCGGGCTTTTCACGCTTTGCGCAAAGTTATTTGGCGGATTTGATTGGTGCGCAAGTCGGTGGTCTGCGCAAACACAGCGCGATTTTGAGCAGCAACGTTGATTTCCCCGCGCATGTGTTGTGCTTGCGGCTGGCGGTGATTTTGGCGCATGCGCGCGTGGACATTGATTTGCCCCAAGCGCCGCTGAAATTCAAAAACCAAAAAATCCAATGGCAGATTGAACGCCCGTGGCGCGAAGCCCATCCGCTGACCAGCTATTTGATCGATGAGGAGTGGCGCGCGTGGGATAAAGTTGGGTTTAAAGCCCAAGCATAGTCATTATTACCCACACGCAGCCGCAGCATCTCGTGCTTTTGAGCGAGCCGCAAGAGGATGGCGCGGGCGGAGCGCTCTCGTTTTAAAAACTTTGCGCATCCTGCCGATCGCCAATCAGTACCGACTCCAACGCAATAATCATCATGTCGTTGAAACTGGTTTGGCGCTCCGCGGCCGACACCTGCTCGTGCGTGCGGATGTGGTCGGACACGGTGCAGATCACCGCCGCCTTGGCGCCGTATTCAGCCGCCAAGCCGTAAATGCCCGCCGCCTCCATTTCAATGCCGACAATGCCGTATTGTTCCATCGTGTCAAACAGGCTGGTATCGGGGTTGTAGAACAAATCCGCTGAGAAAATATTGCCGATGTGCACCGGTGTGCCGTGCGCTTTGGCCGCCTCGACCATCGCCTGCACCATATAAAAATCGGCAATCGCGGCAAAGTCATGCCCTTTAAACCGCGTGCGATTGACTTTGGAGTCGGTGCAGCCGCCCAAGCCAATCACGATGTCACGCACATGGATATCGCGTCGCACCGCGCCGCACGAGCCGACGCGAATGACTTTTTTCACCCCAAAGTCGGTGATCAATTCTTTAATATAAATCGAACACGACGGAATGCCCATGCCATGCCCCATGACCGAAATCGGGCGACCTTTGTACGTGCCGGTGTAGCCGTACATATTGCGGATATCGCACACTTGGCGCACGTTGTCCAAATACGTTTCGGCGATGAATTTCGCGCGCAGCGGATCGCCCGGCATGAGCACCACGTCGGCGAAATCGCCCATTTCGGCATTGATGTGTGGGGTGGCCATGTGATTGTTACTCCTCTAATAAATCGGTTCCGTACGCCATCGGCGTGGTGCCAAAATAACGCGCCAGTGTCTGCCCAATATCGGCAAAGGTGGTGCGTGCGCCCAAATTGCGCGGCGCAATGTTTTTGCCATACAGCAGCACCGGCACATGCTCGCGCGTGTGCTCCGTACCGATCCAAGTCGGATCGCAGCCATGATCGGCGGTCAACACCACGATGTCGTCCGCACCGAGCAAAGGGTACAGCTCAGGCAAACGCGCGTCAATGTACTCCAGCGCCGCCGCGTAACCCGCGACATTGCGTCGATGGCCGTAGGCGGAATCCAGATCAACCAAGTTGGCGAATATCATGGTGTTGTCCTTCGCCGTGCGCACCGCCGCCAGCGTTGCGTCCAACAGCTCGGCCAAGCCGGTCGCTTTGACCTTTTGCGTGATGCCGACGTTGGCATAAATATCGGCGATCTTGCCGATGGAGATGACTTCGCCGCCGCGCTCTTCGACCAGTTTTTGCAAAACCGTCGGCGCAGGCGGCTCCACCGCGTAGTCATGGCGGTTGCCCGTGCGTTCAAATTCACCCGCGCGTTCGCCGACAAACGGCCGCGCGATCACGCGCCCGATATTGTAATCGTTCAGCTCCTCGCGCACGATTTCGCACAATTCGTACAAGCGCTCCAAACCAAAATGTCCCTCGTGCGCGGCGATCTGAAATACCGAGTCCGCCGAGGTGTAGAAAATCGGTTTACCCGTGCGGATGTGCACCTCACCCAGTTCATCCAAAATCACGGTGCCCGAAGAGTGGCAATTACCGAGGTAGCCGGGTAACTGCGCGCGCGCGACGATGCGATCAAGCAGCTCCTGCGGAAACGAATTGGTTTTGTCGCTGAAATAGCCCCAGTCAAACAGCACCGGCACGCCCGCCATTTCCCAGTGACCGGACGGCGTGTCTTTGCCGGAAGACAATTCGGCGGCATAGCCATACGCACCGATCAGCTCGGCATTCGGATTCAAACCCGTCGGAAACTGTCCCGTCGCTTCGGCATTGGCCTGTGCCAAGCCGAGCGCGGTCAGATTGGGCAAGTGCAATGCGCCCGTGCGCACCGCATCACCATACAGAGCGCCGTACTGCGCAGCGCGCTGGTCGCATTCGCCGCGCGCGCATGCCTGTGCAATGTGGCCGAGCGTGTTCGCACCCGCATCGCCGAATGCCGCTGCATCCGGCGTCGCACCGATGCCAAATGAGTCCAACATGAGAATAATGGCTCGTTTCATAAGGCTCCCAATGGCTCCAATGATAAAAAATTTGACTCAACGTGTACCGTTGTTGTCCGATACATATCCGCTACTCATACGTTTTGAGATGAAAACACCCAACGTATTGAAATACTATTTTTACTACCCTGTCAGGCTGCGCCTGCCACGTTTTCAACGCGCCTCACGCTACGTATGAGGCGCGTTTGGTGTATCAACGAATGATCTGATAAATCTCCGGCGTCGGTGTGTACGGCTGTTCATCAATCGTCACCGCAGCCAAAAATGCCTGCGCCGCTTGTTGCCACGCCGCTTCGTCTTTGGCATGAATCACGGTCAGCGGCGTATGCGCATCAACCTTTGCGCCCAAAGGCAATACTTGGTCAAAGCCGACACGCAAATCAATCACGTCGGTGGCGACGCGACGACCGCCGCCCAAGCCAATCACGGCAATGCCGACACTGCGCGTGTCCATCGCGCACAAAGTCCCAGCCTGCGGCGCGAACAGCGGTTTGATGACCGGCGCGGCTTCAAAGTAATTGGCGTAGTTTTCGACGAAATCCGCCGGACCGCCTTGTTCCACCACCATACGCGCGAAGTATTCCGCCGCTTTACCGCTGCGCAGGGCGTGTTCGAGCTGCGCGTTCGCATCCGCTTTGTCTTTGGCCAAGCCGCCGTTGATCAGCAGCTGTTCGCACAGCGCCATATTCACGGCGTGCAGGCGCGGATTGATTTGCTCGCCGCGCAGATAGCGCACGGCTTCGGCGACTTCGAGTGCATTGCCCGCGCTGGAGGCGAGCACTTGGTTCATATCGGTGAGCAGGGCGGTGGTTTGGCAGCCCGCGTGGTTGGCCACATCAACGATAGATTGCGCCAGCGCTACCGAGTCCTCGTAGGTCGGCATGAATGCACCATTACCGACTTTCACATCCATCACCAAGCTGTCCAAGCCTTCGGCGAGTTTTTTCGACAGAATGGACGCCGTAATCAAATCAATCGACTCAACGGTCGCGGTGATGTCGCGCGTGGCGTAAATGCGTTTGTCGCAGGGCGCCAAATCGCCGGTCTGGCCGATGATCGCCGCACCGGCAGTTTTAACGATGTGGCGCAATTTCTCAGGGTCGGGGAAGGTGTCAAAGCCCGGAATCGCGGAGAGTTTGTCCAGTGTGCCGCCGGTATGCCCTAAGCCGCGCCCCGAAATCATCGGCACATACGCGCCGCAAGCCGCGACCATCGGCGCGAGCATCAGCGAGACCACATCGCCCACACCGCCGGTGGAGTGTTTGTCCACCACCGGACCGTTCAATTGCAGGTCTTTCCATTCCAGCACGCGCCCCGAGTCGCGCATGGCGAGGGTGAGGGCGGTGCGCTCTTCGATGTTCAGTTTGTTGAAGAAAATCGCCATGCACATCGCAGCGATTTGCCCTTCGCTCACGCTGTTATCGGTCACGCCGCTGACGTAGGCGCGAATGTCCTCGGCGTTCAGTGTGCCGCCATCGCGTTTTTTCTTGATGATTTCTTGTGTGAGCATGGGGTTCTCCTTATTCTGTGTTCAAAATGATGTTCAATAATTGCTGTGGTTGACCGCGCTATCGGTGTCGTTCAACGTTGCCAATAGATTGTTCAGCAAACCCGATGCGCCAAAGCGGAATGTCGCCGGTTTGACCCAGTCTGCGCCCATGATCTCGCGCGCCAAATCGAGGTATACCATCGCGTCCTGTACCGTGCGCACGCCGCCTGCGGCTTTAAAGCCCAAATTGCGACGCCCGCTGGCACGGATGGTTTCGATCATATAGCGCGCGGCTTCCGGTGTGGCGTTGATGTTGACTTTGCCGGTGGAGGTTTTCAGAAAATCGCCACCCGCGTCAATCACCAATTCGCTGACCGAACGAATGGCGCGTTCGCTCACCAATTCGCCCGACTCGATGATGACTTTGAGCACGACCTCGCGCGCATGGCATATCTCGGCGCAGGCCGCGACCAAATCGCGCCCGACCATCATATCGCCCGCCAAATACGCGCGATACGGGAATACCACGTCTACTTCGTGCGCACCCGCCGCCACAGCGGACTCGGTTTCGCGGATCGCTAAATCCACATCGGCACCACCGTGGGGGAAATTGGTCACGGTGGCAATTTTAACCGCGCTGTCCACACCCAGGGCCTCGTGCGCCACGCCGATAAAGCGCGGATAAACGCACACCGTTGCGGTATGACCGAACGGCGTCACTGCGTTCGCACACAGTTGGCGAATTTTCTCGTCGGTGTCGTTGTCCTCCAAACTGGTTAAATCCATCAGCGTCAAAGCGCGTTGTGCATACTGTTTGATATCCATGTGTACTCCAGTCCGGTTAAAAATGATTCTGCCATCGCCTCCCGCCATTTCACTGCTCGGGGATAAAAAACGCCGGTTGCTTATTATGATGGTTCTTTGCAATGCCGGCGTCAACTGATTCTCTGTACTCAGCACCTTGTTTTTCAAATACTGATGGCTCAACGAGTCATGGAGAATATTATTTTTATGTCCATATATTATGTGAAATCCATAACATTTTCAATATATTTTGATACAAGAATAACAATTCGATGGTTTTTTCTAAATATTTCAAAAATCAACAATATTGTTTGCATTAGTTTTGTTATTTTGATAACATTTTTGGTAGGCATAGCGCCTTTTCCCAACACCGTCAAGCAAGCTCATGGAACTCACCCGCCGAGAAGAGCGTCTCAAAAAAATCGCTCAACAACTCAAACGTGCCGGCAAAATTCACCTGAAAGAGGCCGCCGCGCAGCTCAACGTCTCGGAAATGACCATACGGCGCGACATCCATGCCGAGCCATGCGAGATCGTTTTGCTGGGTGGCTATTTGGTCTCCCAGCAGAACAACAGCAGCGTCAGCCACTACTTTGTCTCCGACCAGAAAAACAAGCTGGTGGCTGAAAAGCAGCACATCGGCACACTCGGCGCACGGCTGATTGAGCCGGAAGACACCGTATTTTTCGACTGCGGCAGTACCGTGCCGTATCTGATCGACGCGATTGATGACACCCTCTCATTCACCGCTATTTGCTACTCGCTAAACACTTTTTTGGCCTTGCAAGACAAGCCCAAATGCCGTGTGATTCTGTGTGGCGGCGAATTTAAGGGCGACAACTACATTTTCAGCAGCATCGGCCCGCGCAATGAGCTGGACGACCTACGCCCCAACAAGGCCTTTATTTCCGCGGCGGGCATCAGTCTGGATTTCGGCGTGACCTGCTTTTATCTGGAGGAGCTGCCGATGAAGCAACGGGCGCTGGCCAGCTCGCAGCAACGTATTTTGATCGCCGATCACAGCAAATTCGGGAAAACGCGTGCCGCTTACATCGGCGCATTGGACCAATTTGACCTGCTGATTACCGATCGCGCGCCCGAAACCGTATTTAGCGAGTACGCGCAGGCCAACGACATTGGGCTGGTGATCCCATAGACAAAGATCAGTGATTGATTTTTCAATACTCTCAGCTTAACAAAACTTTACACCCTATCCACGATTGCCTCACGCTTTCGCCATACTCTCACCACGATAATTCTTTAGTATATTAGTCAACTAATCGCGTACCAATGCGTTAATTAATAGCGCTGATCGCGTTTTAGCACTCTCGATGAAAGAGTGCTAAAATACCATCAGACAAACCGATGCCAGCCTCTCACGCGGCATCATCGAGTTGATGGGATACATCAACCGCATGGAGAACAGAACAGATATGACCACATACGCAATGAGCCCTTATTCAGCCAAATACAACCAATTACTCGCCGTGCCGAGCTTGGGTGATTTGGACGCATACACCCGCGCGGTAAACGCGGTGCCTATGCTCACGCCTGAACAAGAGTACGAGTTTGCGATGTCTTACCGCGCAGACCCGAACAACTTACAGGCCGCACACGCTTTGGTGGTGTCGCACCTACGCATGGTGGTGTCGATTTCACGCAACTACATGGGCTATGGCCTGCCGCAAGGCGACTTGATTCAAGAAGGCTCAATCGGCCTGATGAAAGCGGTGAAACGATTTGACCCGACGCGCGGCGTGCGCTTGGTGTCATTCGCCATCCACTGGATCAAGGCAGAAATTCACGAATACATCATCAAAAACTGGCGCATGGTGAAAATCGCCACGACCAAGGCACAACGCAAATTGTTTTTCAACTTGCGTAGCATGAAAACCGGCGAACACATGACGCAGGAAGAGGTGCACAACGTCGCCAAAGTCCTGCACGTCAAACCCGAAGAAGTGATCGAAATGGATCAACGCCTGACCGGTCGCGACATCGCGATTGACGGCGGCATGAACGACGACGAAGACGCCGTGGCGATGGCGCCGATTGCCTACTTGGCCGACGAGACACAGGAGCCGACGCAGGTTTTGGCGCGCGCCGAGAGTGATCGCTTACAATCCTCCGGGTTGAGCGCTGCGCTGGACGTGCTGGATGAGCGTTCACGCGACATCATCGAAGCGCGCTGGTTGGCCGATGACGAAGGCAAAGGCCAAACCCTGCACGATTTGGCCGACAAATACCACGTCTCTGCCGAACGCATTCGCCAAATCGAAGCGGCGGCGATGAAAAAAATGCGTGCGCATTTGGCGCAATAAAGCGACAAAAATCAACGATAATACGGCGTGGGCGCAAACCCGCGCCGTTTTCGTTTAAGTTGAAAGAGGACATACATGAACAACCCGTGGAGCAAAACCGCACAAGACACCGTCGAACAATGGGTACAAAACTCGCCACTGCGCGATTTGAGCCAAAATGCCAAAACCTTCTTGATCGGCGCACTGCAAAAAATGGACGTGGTCACGCGCGAAGAGTATGACGTGCAAGTGGCCTTGCTGGTGCGCACGCGCGAAAAATTAGAAGCATTGGAACAACAGGTCGCTGAATTGGAGCGCAACCTCACGCAAAAATAAGCCGCACGCGGCGCCCAACAAAGCGTTACATTCGGAAACACAGCGAAACAGACAGGGCGTGTCTCAAACCTTAAGATGAACACAGGTCGCATTGACCATTCTCATCTGAAAGGACACACCATGAACTTCAAACACCTCACCGCCACTGTCGTTTTGTCTACCGCCTTGATCGGCGCATCCGCTATGGCGCAAACCGCCGCACCCGCTGCGCCAGCCAAAGCACCAGTCGCCGCCGCAAAAGCACCTGCAGCTAAAGCCGCTGCGAAAAAAGCACCGAGCGCCGCCCAATTGGCACAACGCGAAAAAATGAAAGCCTGCAACAAGCAAGCCACCGGCAAAAAGGGCGCTGATCGCCAAACGTTTATGAAAACCTGCTTGAGCAAATAACCGATTCCAGTTCACCCTACAAAAAAGAGGCTTACGCCTCTTTGAGGCTGTTGACAAAGTGGCACATACACCTAAACAAAGCTCCGTCATTCCCGCATGATTTTAGCGGGAATCTAGTCAAAAATCTAACTTGTTGTTTTTGTTGATATTCTGGATACCCGCTTGCGCG
>JBATQE010000044.1:0-19003 GCA_049291875.1 Burkholderiaceae bacterium | reverse complement strand
CGCGAGTACAACGAAGAACGTCCTCATGAATCCCTTGGAAATTTGACGCCTTGGGAGTATTTGGATACAGTTAACAAACCACAAAACTCTAATTTACAGTGTGACTGAAAGTGGGAGGGTTACACTGACAGCAGTTGGCGCATTAGCGGCTGGCAACTTCTGCGCTAACACAAGCGGCATGGCGGTTGATAGCAATGACTTTGTTTGCTATAACACAACCACAGGCGTAATTAGTTACGATGCCGATGGTAATGGTGCAGGCGCATCAGTAGCTTTTGCCGTATTAGGAACGTCGGCGCATCCAGTATTGACAGTAGCGGACTTCGTGGTATTTTGATTGGGAGTTGAGTTCAAATATAAAAAAGCCCAGTTGAAAAACTGGGCTTTTTTATATTTGGTGCCGGTTGCAGGACTTGAACCCACCACCCCCTGATTACAAGTCAGGTGCTCTACCAGATGAGCTAAACCGGCGAAGGCTCGCATTATACACAGAAACATTGAGTTGGTGCAAGTACGTTTCGGTGTTTTTGCGGTTTTTGTCGGGAGTCTTTATGAAATCCGCATTCCGGGTTCTGCGCCTGCGATGGGTTGGAGGATGTAGATGCCTTTGTTGTCCGTGCCGTCTTTGGCAGAGGCGGCGAGTACCATGCCCTCAGAAACGCCGAATTTCATTTTGCGCGGCGCGAGGTTGGCGACCAGTACGGTGAGTTTGCCAACGAGCTCTTCGGGTTGGTACATGCTGGCGATGCCGGAGAATACGTTGCGCGTTTTGCCTTCGCCTGCGTCCAAGGTCAATTGCAGTAGTTTGGTCGAACCTTCTACGGCTTTGCATTCGAGGATCTTGGCGATGCGCAGATCGACTTTAACGAAATCGTCAATGGTGATGGTGTCGGCGATTGGCTCGATCTCGGCGGCAACCACGGCACTGTCGGTGGCCTGTAAGGATTGTTTGTTGGCTTCGAGCAATTTTTCAACGTGGGTCGGCTCAACGCGGGTGAGCATGTGTTTGTAGGCGTTGATGGCGTTGGCACTGTTCAACGGTGTAGCCACGTCTGTCCACATTTGCGACGCGATGTTGAGGAAGGCGTAGGCTTTTTCCGCCACAGTGGGCAATACGGGCGAAAGGTAAACGGTCAAAATACGGAATGCTTCGAGGCAGATGCTGCACACGCGGTGCAGTTCGGCGTCTTGTCCTTCGACGCGCGCCAGTTCCCACGGTTTGTTGGCGTCGATGAATACGTTCACCGCGTCGGTCAGCTCCATGATGGCGCGCATGGCTTTGCCGTATTCGCGTGCTTCGTACAGCTCGGCGATGGTCGCGCTGGCGGCGCGCAGTTGCAGCAGCAGTTTGTTGTTCATGGCGGCATCGTCAATTTTGCCGCCGAAGCGTTTGAGCAAAAAGCCGGATGCGCGGCTGGCGATATTGACGTATTTTCCGACCAGATCAGAATTCACACGCGCAATGAAATCATCGAGATTCAAGTCCAAATCTTCCATGCTGGCGTTGAGCTTGGCGGCAAAATAGTAGCGCAGCCATTCGGGATTCATGCCGGTTTGGATGTAGGAGTCGGCGGTGATGAATGTGCCGCGCGATTTACTCATTTTCGCGCCGTCCACGGTCAAAAAGCCGTGGGCGAATACGTTGGTTGGCGTGCGGTGACCTGAGAATTTCAGGGTTGCCGGCCAAAACAGCGTGTGGAAATAGAGGATGTCTTTGCCGATGAAATGGTACTGCTCGGTGGCCGAGTCGGGCTTGGTCCACTCGTCGAAATCCAGTCCTTTTTTCGCGCACAGATTTTTGAAACTGGCGTAGTAGCCAACCGGTGCATCGAGCCAGACGTAGAAATATTTGCCCGGCGCGTTCGGAATTTCAAAGCCGAAATACGGTGCGTCGCGCGAAATATCCCAGTCCGAGAGTTTGTGCTCGTCGCCTTCGCCGAGCCATTCACGCATTTTATTGGTCGCTTCGGGTTGCGCCAAACCTTGCACCCAGTCGCGTAGAAATTGTTCGCAGCGCGGATCGGAGAGCTTGAAAAAGTAGTGTGTCGAGGTGCGGCGTTCGGGTGTTGCGCCCGATACGGCGGAGTACGGATTGAGTAAATCGGTTGGCGAGTAGGTCGTGCCGCAGACTTCGCAGGAGTCGCCGTACTGGTCTTTGGCGTGGCATTTCGGGCATTCGCCTTTGATGAAGCGATCCGGCAGGAACATGTTTTTGATCGGATCGTAGTATTGCTCGATGTCGCGCGCTTCGATCAGCCCTTGTTCTTGCAGACGCAGGTACATCGTCCGACAGAGGTATTCATTTTCCTCGGAATCGGTTGAATAATAGTTGTCGAATGAAATGCCAAACGCATCGAAGTCCCGTTTATGCTCAATCCAAACGCGGTCAATCAATTGCTTCGGTGTCAATCCCTCTTTCTCCGCGCGCAGCATTACCGGCGTGCCGTGCGTATCGTCCGCACCGACGTAGTAGACTTCGTGGCCTTGCAGGCGCATGAAGCGCACCCAGATATCGGTCTGGATGTACTCAACGAGGTGGCCGATGTGGATTTGACCATTGGCATAGGGCAGGGCGGAGGTGACTAAAATTTGGCGTGATGCGGTCATAGGTATGTATTCTGTTTGAATGAGGCTAATACGCATGGGCGAGGCTCGGCTTTGTTTCGCGCGCGACACACATGCGCAATACCGAGTACAATTTCACCCATTTGAGAAAAAATAAAAAGTGCACAATTTTACCATAGGGGCAGATATGAGCCACGACGATTTATTGAACCGATTGAACGAAATCCCTGCGCTGGCAGGTGAAAGCACCACACTGGGCGAACTGCGCGCGATTAAGAAACTGGAAGTCGATCGCAATTTAACCAAGCTGCATCTGGTTTTGCCATTCGCTTGCGCGAGTCAGCACGCTGATTTGCGCGAGCGGCTGCAAAAAGCCGCCGGCATTCCGCTGAGTATCCAATTGGATACGAAAATTGACGCGCATCTGGCGCAAGCGGGCACGAATGTCTCACCGAATGTGAAAAACGTGATTGCGGTTGCGTCGGGTAAAGGTGGCGTGGGCAAAAGCACCACCGCCGTGAACATCGCGCTCGCACTCGCTGCTGAAGGCGCGCGTGTCGGCCTGCTCGACGCCGATATTTACGGTCCGTCCGTGCCGACGTTGCTGGGCGTGGATGGCAAGCCCGAGCTGAATGAGCAGGAACTGATGATTCCGCACGAGCGCTACGGCATTCAGGCCAACTCCATTGGCTTTTTGATTGACAACGACGCACCGATGGCGTGGCGCGGTCCGATGGTGTCGCAGGCACTGCAACAACTGTTCAGCCAAACCGCGTGGAACGATTTGGACTACCTCATCGTTGATATGCCGCCGGGCACGGGCGATATTCAGCTTACCATGTCGCAGAAAATTCCGGTCAGCGGCGCAGTCATCGTCACCACGCCGCAGGATTTGGCGCTGATGGATGCACGCAAAGGCTTGGTCATGTTTGAGAAAACCAATATTCCGGTGCTTGGCATCGTTGAAAATATGGCCTTACATGTCTGCTCGAACTGCGGTCACGAAGAAGCGATTTTCGGCGCAGGCGGTGCGCAAGCGATGAGCACGGATTTTCATGTGCCGCTGCTTGGTCAACTGCCGTTGGCGATGGCGATTCGTGAAAGCGCGGACGCGGGCAAGCCGACCGTCGCAGCCGATCCGAACGGCGTTCATGGGCAACACTATGCCGCCATCGCGCGAAAAGTCGGTCTGGCGCTGGCGCGCCGTCCGAAAGATTTGACGCATAAAATCCGCGTGTCTTCAGCCGTACAATGACGCGCTGATGGGTGTATTTCGCACAGCGCATGAGCGAGGCGAATGGCTGGGTGCATGATCGGTTGGGGATTGGCCTGTTTGGGCTTGGGTGTTGAGGTCAATGGTGATAGAATAGAATACGATTGATTCACCGCTCACTCGACTTTTATTTCATCGCCATGCACATTCGCCAACGTACCCGCCAGCGCATCGCCACAGGACTGATGATCCTGTTTTTGGCGTTGGCATTGGTGCCGATTTACCAAATTTTGGCCAAAATGTCGCCGGGTGGTCGCTTTGTGCAACTGTGCTCGGCCATGGGCATTCAAACCGTTTGGGTGGCCGATGAGGCGGATGGTGGCTTGCCATTGCTAAAAGCCAACGCCAAGGCCAATTCAGTCATGGGCGCTGAGTTGGTCGGCGCGTCTGGTAGTGCAAGCGCTGCGGCAAAAAACGCCCCGAATCTTATCAGTCCATTCGGTAGTTGCGAATTCTGTTGGACCAGTGTCTTAGCCACGGTGCTGCCGTTGGCGCTGGTGCTTTTCTTTGGTCTGCCGACGGTGCAACTCGTCGCGCCGGTGTCGCAGACGCAGGCATTTCAATCCTTCTTACGGCAGTGGCACGCTCGACCACGGGCGCCGCCCATCGCTTTTTAATCCAATCCGTTCGCGAAACGTCGGTGCGCATGATGGCTCATGCGCCGCGATTGCGTTTCGCGGTCTATACGCATTGATTAAGGAGTTCGCATGAAATTAACGACCCGAGGGCGTTATGCCGTGATGGCACTGCTGGAGTTGGCTGAATACGATGGCGCAACGCCGATTAGCCTGTCATTGATTGCCGAGCGGCAAAAATTATCCCTGTCTTATTTAGAACTGCTGTTTGGCAAACTGCGACGGCGCGGTTTGGTCAAAAGTGTACGGGGGCCGGGCGGCGGCTATGTGCTGGCAAAGCCCGCAGACGACATCTCGATCGCGCACATCATCTCGGTGGTTGATCCGGTATCGGGTGAGTCGCTGGATAAATCGTCGGCTGAATCGTCAATTGAACAGGCGGAAGATTTGGGGTTCGATGGTTTTTTGGATCGCTATTTGTGGAATCATCTGAACCAGAAAATGCTGGAGTATTTGCAAGGCGTATCTTTGGCTGATTTGCTTGATCAGCACACCAGTATGGTGCGCACGCAGCATTTGCGCTCACAAAATATCACTCGCAACGCCACACCTTTGTTGAGCGTGATGCGATTTGCATCATAAAACCAACTGTTTTGATCGGATATTATGTTGCCGACAGGGGCTTTTCACGCCCCTGTTTTTTGTGTTGTTTTTATGCGTTTTTAATATTTCAGTCTTTTTCGAATACGAATAAGCGAGGGGAATTTCACATAACCCATTGTTTTTGAATAAAAATAAATTCGCGCCATAAGATTTTATAATAAAAATAAATTATATTGATATATTAAATGCGAATATAAAAGAAGATTCGGAGGAAATGCATGCTACTATTTACTCAGTATTTCAACTGAATTTCATCCGAAAACCGAGGTCGAGGCGTGTATGCGCACACCCTCTTGGGCGCGTCGGGGGAGGTGTCTATGAAGCATTTTTTGCATGTGCGAAAGCTGAATTTGGGCTGGCATTTGTTGGCGATTGTCTTGCTAAAAATAGCGGTTTTATACGCGCTATGGCTGGCGTTCATTCAGCCGTATCAAGTTAAAGTCAATCAAGACAATCTGGATTGTCTCTACAGTAGTTCGGCTCATTGCGCACATCCGATTTCAAATCAACCTGTTCAAAATAGTAAGGAGAATCAACCATGATTGATGCAGGAGCTGTGGATGCCGCGCGGTTACAGTTCGCTGTAACGGCGTTGTATCACTTTATTTTTGTACCCTTGACCTTGGGGCTGTCGTTCATTTTGGTAGCGATGGAATTGACCTATGTGCTGTCGGGCAAGCAGATTTACAAGGACATGACGAAGTTTTGGGGGAAGTTGTTCGGGATTAATTTTGCGCTCGGCGTGACCACGGGCATCACGATGGAGTTTCAGTTCGGTACCAACTGGGCGTATTACTCGCATTATGTTGGCGATATTTTTGGTGCGCCGCTGGCGATCGAAGGCTTGATGGCGTTTTTCCTTGAATCAACCATGATCGGGCTGTTTTTCTTTGGCTGGGATCGTTTGTCCAAGGGGCAGCATTTATTGGTAACTGCTTTATTGGCGGTGGCGAGCAATTTATCGGCGTTGTTGATTCTGATTGCGAATGGCTGGATGCAAAATCCGGTCGGCTCGGAGTTTAATCCGATCACCATGCGCATGGAGTTGATCAGTTTTTCAGAGATTTTGTTCAATCCTGTGGCGCAGAGTAAATTCGTGCATACCGTATCGGCAGGCTATGTGACCGGCTCGGTATTTGTGTTGGCGATTTCGGCATGGTATTTGCTCAAAGGCAAGCATGTCGAATTTGCCAAACGTTCGATTCGCATTGCTTCTGCTTTTGGCTTGGCTTCGGCCTTGAGTGTGGTGGTGTTGGGTGACGAATCCGGCTATGCGGTGGGTGAGTTTCAACAAGCCAAATTGGCGGCGATGGAAGGCATGTGGGAAACCGAGCCGGCGCCGGCGAGCTTTAATTTACTCGCTTGGCCGAATGAAGCGGCACAAAAGAATGATTGGGCGATTCACATTCCATATGCGATGGGTTTGATCGCAACGCGCTCAACCGATACGGTGTTACCGGGAATTAGGGAGATTCGTGAGCGCAATGTCGCGCGTGTTGAATCCGGCGTGAAAGGCGTATTGGCTCTGGAGGCGTACAAAAAAGATCAGGGCAATGCTGAGGCGAAAAGCATCATGCTGCAACACAAGGATGATTTGGGTTACGGTTTGTTGGTGAAAAAATACGCCAGTGATTTGAATCAAGCCACGCCGGAGATGATCCGTCAAGCGGCGCATGACACTGTGCCAAAGGTTACGCCACTATTCTATGGTTTCCGTATCATGGTTGGATTGGGCTTTACCTTTATCGCGATGTTTATTTATGCGTTCTGGGCGTCGGCGAATAATGTGATTCACGAGAAAAAAGGCTTTTTGCGCTTTGCTGTGTGGATGCTGCCGGCGCCATGGGTGGCGACGAGCTTGGGCTGGATTGTGGCTGAATATGGCCGTCAGCCGTGGACGGTGACCGGTATTTTGCCAACGCATTTGTCTGCTTCCAGTGTTTCTGCCGGTGAGGTGTGGGCGTCATTGGCGGGCTTTGTACTGTTTTATACCGGTCTGATGATTGTGGAAATGTATTTGATGATCAAATACGCGCGCTTGGGTCCGACTGTTTTGACCGAACAAGTGAAATAAGGAGCCGATAATGTTGGATTACATGACGTTAAAATTAATCTGGTGGCTGTTGATCGGCGTGTTGCTCATCGGCTTTGCCATCATGGATGGACATGATATGGGCGTGGGCACATTGTTGCCGTTTGTCGGTAAAAACGATTTGGAGCGCCGCGCGGTCATCAATACCATTGCGCCGCATTGGGATGGCAATCAGGTGTGGTTTATCACGGCAGGCGGCGCGATTTTTGCGGCGTGGCCGTTTGTGTATGCGATTGCCTTCTCGGGTTTGTACTGGGCGATGTTGTTGCTGTTGGCGGCCTTGTTCTTTCGTCCTGTGGGGTTTGAATATCGTTCAAAAATCGCCAGTGATCGCTGGCGCAATAATTGGGATTGGGCGATTTTCATAGGCAGTGCGGTTCCTGCCTTGTTGTTTGGTGTGGCCTTTGGTAATTTGTTTTTAGGCGTGCCGTTCAAAATTGATGACACCATGCGTGCGTTTTTCAGCGGTCATTTCTTTCAGTTGCTTCATCCGTTTGCCTTGCTGGTGGGCGTGGTCAGTTTGACCTTGCTGATGCTTCAAGGCGGCTCCTATTTGGCACACCGCACCGAAGGCGTGATTCAGGCGCGGGTTAAGAAAATTAATTGGTATGCGGGTGTCGTCAATTTGCTGGCGTTTACGCTGGCCGGTGTGTGGGTGTCGCAAATGGAGGGGATGCGTATTGTGGCGATGAGCGATCCGAATCTGGCGATGAATCCGCTGATGAAGCAGGTGGTGATGGTTCCGGGTGGCTGGCTGAGCAATTACGCAGCGATGCCTGTTTTATGGGTATTCCCCGCGTTGGTGTATCTGTGTGTTTTGGCTACATTGGCCTTGCAAAGCAAACACCGCACCTTGCTCGGTTTTGTCGCTATGTCGTTGGCGGTTGTGGGGACGATTCTGACGGCGGGTGTGGCATTGTTCCCATTTGTCATGCCATCGTCGGATAATCCGACTATGAGCTTGACATTGTGGGATGCTGCATCCAGTAAATACACGCTCAATGTTATGCTGTGGGTGGCGATCATTTTTGTGCCGATTATTTTGACCTACACTTCGTGGGCGTATCGAGTGATGCGTGGAAAAGTGACTGTGGAGTACGTCAAGGCCAATGATAAGACGCTGTACTAAATTGATTCGATGATTGAAAAGAGGTGACTATGTGGTACTTTACTTGGATTCTCGGCGTGGCTTTGGCGGTGGTTTTTGCTGCCATGTGCGCCTTATGGTTTGAAAATCAAACCAATAATCAGCATAATGACGGACATTAAGGAGCCACTGCCGCGAATCGTGGTTTGCGGCAGTTGATGAAGATAGCCAAGGCGGACATTGTGTGTCCGCCCTTCCTTAAGATTGGCACGGAGATATTTTGAAACACATTACCATTATCGGCGCGGGTTTTGCGGCTTTGAAGGCGGTCAAGCAATTGCGTCAACTGAGTCAAGAGGTGGAAATCACCTTGATTGCACCGCGTGCGGAGTTGCATTATTTACCGGGCATTATCTGGATTCCGAATCACTTACGCACGCGCGAGGATTTGATCGTGCCGTTGCAGTCGTTTTTTGCGCGGCATCGTGTGCTTTTTCATCAGGCGAACGTAACCGGCGTGAGCGCCGACGGTCGCATGGTGCATACGGATCAGGGTGATGTGGCGAACGACGGGCTGCTGATCGCGTCGGGCGGGCGATTCATTAAAAAGCTGCCGGGCATTGAGCACGCGATCACGCCGTGCGAGGGGATTGATGCGGCGGAAAAAATTCGTGATCGGATTCAGTCGATGGACGCCGGCACGATTGCCGTCGGCTTTGCGGGTAATCCCAATGAGCCGAGCGCGATGCGCGGCGGGCCGATGTTTGAATTTTTGTTTGGCATTGATACCCTGCTGCGTCAACAAGGGCGACGCGAGCGCTTTCATCTGACTTTTTTCAGTCCGGCGGCGCAGCCGGGCAACCGCTTGGGGCCGAAAGCGATGTCGGGATTGTTGGCGGAGATGGGCAAGCGCGGCATTGAGACGCATTTGGGGCATAAAATGGTCGCTTTTGAGGCGGATAAAGTGCGCACCGAGGGTGGCGAATTTAAGGCAGACTTGATACTGTTTATGCCCGGCATGACGGGCAATGCGTGGTTTGATAACACGGCTTTGCCGCGCTCGGCCGGTGGTTTGCTGCAGGCGGATGCGCATTGCAAGGTTGAGGGCATGAGCTGCGTCTACGTCGCCGGTGATTCAGGCAGTTTCCCGGGGCCGGATTGGATGCCTAAGCAAGCGCACATGGCCGATTTACAAGCGGTCGCCGCCGCGAAAAACCTATGGGCGGAGCTAAATGGGCAGCCGGCTGATGCGCGCTTTAAGGTCGAGTTGATGTGCATCATTGATTCGGTGAACAAAGGCGCGCTGGTGTTGCGCAATGAACGCCACGCGATTGCTTTGCCGCCGATGCGACTGTTCCACTGGCTCAAGCGTGCGTTTGAGTGGTGGTATTTGCGCCAATACCGCTGATCATCCCGTTTTGCCGAGGGGAGTCGGCTGCCAAAACCGCCACGAGTGAGGTCAATCTCACGTAAAATGGCGGTTTTTTGCTACTTGCGCGTTCGCGCTTCTATTATGTCTGCTGATCTGAACCAAATTCGCCACGAAGTCGAGCATCGCCGCACTTTCGCCATCATTTCCCACCCCGACGCGGGGAAAACCACGCTCACGGAGAAACTCCTGCTGTTCTCCGGCGCGATTTTGGAGGCGGGTACGGTCAAAGGCAAAAAGGGCGGTAAATTCGCCACCTCCGACTGGATGGAGATTGAGAAGCAGCGCGGCATTTCGGTTGCGTCCTCGGTCATGCAGTTCGAGTACAAAGAGCATTTTGTCAATCTGCTCGATACGCCCGGTCACCAAGACTTTTCCGAGGATACCTATCGCGTGCTGACTGCCGTGGATTCGGGGCTGATGGTGATTGACGCGGCCAAAGGTGTGGAGACGCAGACCATCAAATTACTCGATGTGTGTCGCCTGCGGCATACGCCGATTGTCACGTTTATGAATAAATGTGACCGCGAAGTGCGCGATCCCTTGGATTTGCTGGATGAGGTTGAAAGTATTTTGAAAATCAACTGTGCGCCGGTGACATGGCCGATTGGCAAGGGCAAAAATTTCAAGGGTGTTTATCATTTATTGCGCGATGAGGTGCTGCTGTTTGAGGCGGGGACGGAAAAAATCGTACTCGATCTGGAGGTGATCAAGGGCATCGACAATCCGCGTTTGGACGAACTGTTTGCCGACGAAGCGGCGCAGTTGCGAATGGACATCGAGCTGGTGCAGGGCGCATCGCATTCGTTTGACTTGGACGAGTTTTTGGCCGGTCGCCTGACACCGGTGTTTTTCGGCTCGGCGATCAATAACTTTGGCGTGCGCGAAATTCTCGATGCGTTGCTGGAGTGGGCGCCCGCACCTGCGGGGCGCGATGCGACCGTGCGCGAAGTTATGCCGACGGAAGGCAAATTTTCCGGTTTCGTATTTAAAATTCAGGCGAATATGGATCCGAAGCACCGTGACCGCATTGCGTTTTTGCGCGTGTGTTCGGGTAAATTCGAGCGCGGCATGAAAATGAAACATTTGCGTTTGAACCGCGATGTGGCGGCGAACTCGGTCGTGACCTTCATGTCGCACGCGCGCGAAATCGTCGAGGAAGCATTCGCGGGCGACATCATCGGCATTCCGAATCATGGCAATATTCAGATTGGCGATAGCTTTTCCGAAGGCGAGATGCTCGCGTTCACCGGCATTCCATTTTTCGCGCCGGAATTATTCCGCATTGCGCGCATCAAAAATCCGCTGAAGATCAAACAGTTACAAAAAGGTTTGCAGCAACTCGGCGAAGAGGGCGCGGTGCAGGTGTTCAAACCAATGAACGGTTCGGATATCGTGCTTGGCGCGGTCGGCGTGCTTCAGTTTGACGTGGTGGCGCACCGCTTGCAAGCCGAATACGGTGTGGAAGTCATGTTTGAAACGCCGTCCACCAACATCGCGCGCTGGGTGTCGTCGGAGAATAAAACCCAATTGGCTGAGTTTGAAAAAGCGCAGATGAATAATTTATCCGAGGATGCGGCGGGCAATTTGACCTATCTGGCCAATCACCGTGTGAATTTGGACATGATGAAGGAGCGCTACCCCGACTTGGTGTTCCACGAAACGCGCGAACATGCGGTGAATCTGAGCGGGGCGTGAGGCGCTTATCCATCAAAAAGCCGTTGCGGGTTGCAACGGCTTTTTTACGGATAATGATAATGCGTCACGCAATCACATCACTTTGCGAATCTGCATGGTGTCGGAGCTACCGCTTTTCCCCATGGTTGAACCACGGGTAATCACGATGGTGTCGCCTTTTTGCACAATGCCTTTTTCAGACAAAATCTTTTGTACGGTGTTGGCAACCTCGTATGGCAGCATGTCTTTGTCTAACAAGTCCATCACGGTAACTTCGCGGTACAGGCTCAGACGACGCAGGGTACGGATGTTTTTGCTGAATGCGTAAATCGGTGTGTTGATGTTGTGGCGTGACATCCACAGCGCCGAGGAGCCGGATTCGGTCATCACGGCAATCGCTTTGGCATTCAGATGGTGCGCGGCAAAGACGGCCGAAATGGCAATGGATTCGTCCACGCGGGTAAAGACGTAGTCGCGTAATTCGCGATCCAGATCAACGCGCGAGGACAGCTCTGCTTCGTCGCAGACCTGAGCCATGGTTTGTACCGTGGTGACGGGGTATTCGCCCGAGGCGGTTTCCGCCGAGAGCATCACCGCGTCGGTGCCATCCAATACGGCGTTGGCAACGTCGGAGACTTCCGCGCGCGTTGGTACATGACTGGTGATCATCGACTCCATCATTTGTGTGGCGGTGATCGAGAGTTTGTTCATGTCGCGCGCTTTGCGGATCATCATTTTTTGCAGCGCCGGTACTTTGGCATCGCCCACTTCTACGGCCAAATCACCGCGTGCCACCATCAGACCGTCAGAGGCTTCGAGGATTTCTTCGAGATTGGGAATCGCCTCTGCGCGCTCGATTTTGGCGATCAGCAGCGCGTCGCCGCCGGCGTTGCGCAGCAGTTCGCGTGCCATATACATGTCGGCACGACTTTTCGGGAATGACACGGCGAGAAAGTCGGTTTGAAATTGTGCGGCGACTAAAATGTCGGCCATGTCTTTGGCGGTCAATGCTGCAGCGGACAGGCCGCCACCGAGCTTGTTGATGCCTTTGCGATCCGACAGTTTGCCGCCTTGTTCCACGATACATTCGAGCGCGTCGCCGGTGTTGTTCTCCACGCGCATACGGATTTTACCGTCGTCCAGCAGAAGGATGTCGCCCGCATGGACGTCTTTGATCAGGTCTGGGAAATCTAATCCGACGCGGCTGGCATCGCCCGGAACATCGGCTTGTTTGTCAAAAACGAAGGTGCTGCCGTTGGCCAAAAACACGCTTTTGTCTTCGAATTTGGAGATGCGGATTTTCGGCCCTTGCAAATCGGCCAATACGCCGATGTGGATGCCTTCTTCCTCGGCAATTTTGCGCACGGTATTGACGCGGTCAATGTGCTCTTGCGCCGTTCCGTGGGAAAAATTGATACGAACCACGTTGACGCCGGCGCGAATCATGTCGCGCAAAACCTCTTCGGATGTGGATGCAGGGCCAAGCGTGGCAACAATTTTGGTGTCTCTCATGGGGCTCCTTTGTTGTGTGGGGTTTGTTGTTGGTAGGTAAACGTTATCATAATAGACGAATTTTAGTCGGTCATTATGTCATCATGATGTCGATGCTTACTTCTTCTTGTTCATCTGAAACAGCGCGGCGACCGGTTTTTTGGTTTTTACCAGCGGCATGCGGCTGGACAAATGGGTGTGTGCCAAATCAGGTTTTGAATGGGTTTGATTCGCTTCGCTGCTCGCTACGTACGGTTGTGAAAAGAACGGATCGTCCGACACGCTCATCTGGCGACGCAGGTAGTTGAGTTCATCCTCGTCAATGGCACTGCGACGGTGCGGCGCGCTTTTCTCGATGTTGCGAATGCGCGCTTCGGCACTGCCATGATCGTTGTGCTCGGATGTTGGTCGAGTACGGGTACGTTCCGGTTTACTCACGGTGCGCAGCTCGAATTCCTGCTTGGTCAGTTTTTTTATGGCGCTCAGCAGTCGCTCATCGTCCTCTGTGACCAAGGACAGCGCGCGTCCGCTCGCACCGGCGCGACCGGTGCGGCCAATGCGATGCACGTAGTCTTCGGCGTTGTACGGCAGGTCAAAATTGACCACGCACGGCATGTCGGCAATATCCAAGCCCCGCGCAGCGACATCGGTGGCGACCAGAATCGGTACGGTGCCGTTTTTAAACTCGTCCAGTGTGGCCAAGCGCTCGGTCTGTGTTTGATCGCCGTGCAGCGCGCGCGCATTGACTTGAGCGCGTTGCAAAAACCGTGCCAAATCGCGGGCTTCGATTTTGGTGTTGACGAAAATCATGGCCTGTTCGACCGATTCTTGGCGCAGCAATTGCGCCAGCGCACTGCGTTTGTGGTTTTTGTCCTGAACGCGGTACATCGCCTGCGTGACGTTGGTCGCGGTGGCGTTGCGTTGCGCGGTTTCAATCAGAATCGGTTGGTTTTGGTAGGATTCGGCCAGTTTGCGAATTTCGCCGGAGAAGGTCGCGGAAAACAGCAGCGTTTGGCGCTGTTTCGGCAGCAGATTCAAAATGCGTTGCAAATCGGGCAAAAAGCCCATGTCGAGCATGCGGTCGGCTTCGTCCAAGACCAAATACTGCACTTGGTTCAGGTTGACGTTGCGTTGTTCCAAGTGATCCAAGAGTCGGCCGGGCGTGGCGATGAGTAATTCAACACCGGCGCGCACGGCGGGCGTTTGCGTTTTGATGTCCACGCCGCCGAACACCACGGCGGTGCGAATCGGCGTATGCTTGGCGTAGGTTTGTGCGTTGTCCGCGACCTGCACCGCCAATTCGCGCGTTGGGCACAGCACCAGTGCGCGCACGGGATGGCGCGCGGGCGAGGTGCTGGTGGAGGCCAAAGGCAGGATTTTTTGCAAAATCGGCAGCACGAAACTGGCGGTTTTGCCGGTACCGGTCTGCGCCGAGCCCATCACGTCGTGTCCGGCCAATACCACGGGAATGGCTTGCGCCTGGATCGGCGTGGGCGTGGTGTAACCCGCATCATGGATGGCGCGCAGAATGCGCTCGTCCAAGCCAAATTCGACAAACGTGGTCGGTGCTGTGGTTGGCGCGATGATCGGTTCATTCTGGCTCGGCGGATGGGTGTTGTTGCTCATGTCGTGTGAATTCTGTTTTCTAATCAATACAGCCGCTATTGTAGCCGATTCACGCGCTGCCGATAGAGGCTTTTCCTGAACGGGCGTGCGCCGACGTGTTTGGACGAAGCTTTGTGGATGTATCTTGTGTTTTGCCAAAAATCGCCTAAAATAGCACGACTGTACGATTTAAATTACAAAGGAACGGAATGAATCATCCATTATCAGCAGACGGCGCCATCCATATGGGCGACAGCACGCCACTGACCCAAGCCGCCGCAGACATCACGCGCTCACAGATCGAGACGATGGGCGAGCCGGTGGCGCGTACCTTGAAACACCGTCGCAGTTTTTGCTACGAAGTATTTGAGCGCGAGGACGGGCTGTGGGACGTCGAAGCGCAGATGCAGGATCGTAAAAGCTATCCGTTCACCCTGGCCAGCTCGCTGCGTGCGCCTGCCGAACCGCTGCACAATATGATTTTGCGCGTGACGGTGGACAATGCGTTCAATATCGTTGCGGTGCAGGCCAAAACCTTGGGCGCGCCGTATTTGGCACAATGCCAGACCATCGCGCCGGATTATCAAAAAATGGTGGGATTGAATATCGTCAACGGCTTTCGTCCGGCGATTCGCGAACTATTCGAGGGCGTGGAAGGTTGTACGCATTTGACCGAATTGGCCAACAGCCTGCCCACCGTGGTCATTCAGGGTGTAGCGGTCGAATTGAATGTGCGCCACCGTAATGCGGTGGGCGAGGAGAAAGCGGGGCGGCCATTCCAAATCGATAAATGCCACGCGTTGGCCGAAGGCGCGGAGGCGGTCAAACTCTATTATCCGAAGTGGTATAAACAGCCGAAAAACGAGCCATCTGAATAACAAAGTCACGCGCCCTAAAGTCATTCAGGGCGCGTTTTTAGATGGGTTTTAACCGTTTCATTCGATGCGCTTAAACCCCCATAAAAAATACGTATATTCACTACGCAATGAGGTAGAATGCTTGCGCTTGGATTCACATTTTCCGAGCATGCGTGCGGGTGAGTGCGCATGCTCTTATTTTGTATGTACTATCAATGACTCGAAGGAGTTTTTGTCATGAAGATTCATGAGTATCAAGGTAAAGAAATTCTGAAAAAATACGGCGTGCCCGTTCCACGTGGCATTCCGGCGTTTTCGGTGGATGATGCGCTCAAGGCGGCGCAGGCGCTGGGCGGCTCGGTTTGGGTTGTAAAGGCGCAAATTCACGCGGGCGGACGCGGCAAAGGTGGTGGTGTGAAAGTCGCCAAATCCATCGATGAAGTCAAACAATATGCCGAGCAAATTTTGGGCATGCAATTGGTCACGCATCAAACCGGTCCGGCGGGGCAAAAAGTACGTCGCCTGCTGATCGAAGAAGGTGCGGACATTCAAAAAGAATACTACCTTGGCATGCTGGTGGATCGCGCCTCGCAAAAAGTCTGCGTGATGGCCTCGTCCGAAGGCGGCATGAACATTGAAGAAGTCGCCGAGCATACGCCCGAATTGATTCACAAACTGTACGTCGATCCGCTCACCGGTATCACCGATGAGCAAGCGGACGACTTGGCGCGCAAAATGGGTATGCCGGAGGCGTCGGTCGGCGGTGCGCGTACCGTGTTACAAGGCCTATACAAGGCCTTTGTCGAAACCGACGCCGATTTGGCTGAAATCAATCCGCTGATCACCACGGTCGATGGCAAAGTGGTCGCGCTGGACGCGAAAATGAATTTCGATTCAAACGCGCTGTACCGTCATCCGGAAATCGTCGAAATGCGCGATTTGGACGAAGAAGACGCGGCGGAAATCGAAGCCTCGAAATACGGCCTGTCCTACATTTCGCTCGATGGCAACATCGGCTGTTTGGTCAACGGCGCGGGCTTGGCGATGGCCACAATGGACACCATCAAATTGTATGGCGGTGAACCGGCGAACTTCCTCGATGTGGGCGGTGGTGCGAGCACGGAAAAAGTCACCGAAGCCTTCAAAATCATGCTTAAAAATCCGAACCTCAAAGCGATTTTGGTCAATATTTTCGGCGGTATCATGAAATGCGACGTGATCGCCGAGGGCGTGGTGTCGGCGGCCAAACAGGTGCATTTAAAAGTACCGTTGGTGGTGCGTATGAAAGGCACGAACGAAGAGTTGGGCAAAAAAATTCTGGCCGACTCAGGTTTACCGATTATTTCTGCGGACACGATGGCGCAGGCGGCCGAGCGCGTGGTTGCGGCCGCCAATGACGCTGATTCTGGCAGCAAACTTGCGGGTGCTGCGGGTATAGCAGGTGCGGCTGGCGTTGCCGGCATGGTCGCGGGCGTGGGCGATAAAGTCGGCCATGCCGCAGGCGATGTCGTGGGTGTTTTGAAAACCGCAGCTACCGGCGTGGTTGATCTGGCTGAAGAAGCGGCGGAAGCCGTCGGTGACATTGCAGAAAGCTCGGTTTCAGCGGCCAAATCCGTGGTCAGCAGCGTGGTGGGCACGGTGGGTGACGTCGCCGAAGGTTCGGTGGATATTGCCAAATCCGCCACCAGCGGCGTTGCGGGCTTGGCCGGAGAGGCCGTCGAAGCGGTGAGCGACATTGCCGGTAGCTCGGTTGATGCGCTCAAAGACGTGGTGTCCGGCGCGGACAAAGCGGTTGGTGGCGCGGCTGCGAGCGTGACGGCGGCGGGCGCAACGGCGTTGGGCGTGAGCGCGCAAGGCGCGAAAGCCAGTGCGAGCTGGGTGAAACGTTTTTGGTGGCTATTGCCATTGGCCTTGCTATTGGGCTGGTTGTTGAGCCAGTGCGGTGAGAAAAAGCCGCATGATGTGCCGCCACCGGCGTCCAATGCTCAGGGACAAGCTACGGCGGGCGCGGTACCGCCACCTCCGGCAGTACCTGCGCCGGCCAAAGGATTGGATGCGGCGGTTGTGGCTTTATTCAAATCGAAAGATGCAAGCATCGTTTTTGCGGGCAAACAATTGAGTTTGAGCGGCGAAGTGGCCGATCAAGCGACCAAAGATGAATTGTTGGCCAAGGCAAAAGCGGTATTGGCCAGTCTGGGCGCGGGCGTGAGCTTGGACGACAAACTGATGGTGAAAGGCGCGAAAGCCTCCGCAGGCGCCGTGCTGTTGAAAGTCAATTTCGCCACCGGCTCGTCGGTGATTCCTGAGGCCGATAAAGCGGGGCTGAATGAATTTGCCGTCGGCGCGAAAAAAGGCGGTCTCAAAGGCGAAATCTCAGGTCATACCGACAACACCGGTAATGCGGCGGCCAATGTGTCGCTGTCGGATGCGCGCGCCAAAGCGGTGGTGGCTTATCTGGTGAAACAAGGCGTTGCCGCGAATGCGTTGACGGCGAAAGGCTACGGCGCGGACAAACCGATTGCCGACAACGCCACCGCCGATGGTCGCGCGCGCAACCGCCGCGTTGAATTTATGCCGGCTCCATGAGTCGTGGCTGAGTGAACCTATTTTGAAGGATTAGAGGACATCATGAGTATTTTAATCAACAAGAACACCAAGGTCATCACCCAAGGGATGACCGGCAAAACCGGTCAATTTCACACCCATATGTGTCGCGAATACGCCCATGGTAAAGAATGTTTCGTCGCCGGTGTGAACCCGAAAAAAGCCGGTGAAAATTTTGAAGGCGTGCCGATTTATGGCACGGTGGCCGAAGCCAAAGCGCAAACCGGCGCCACCGTATCGGTGATTTATGTGCCGCCAGCAGGCGCTGCCGATGCGATTTGGGAAGCGGTTGAAGCCGATTTGGATTTGGTGGTGTGCATTACCGAAGGCATTCCGGTGCGCGATATGATGGCTGTGCGTGATCGTATGCGTCGTGAAAATCGCAAAACCTTGTTGCTTGGACCGAATTGCCCGGGTGTGATCACGCCGGACGAATTGAAAATAGGCATTATGCCGGGGCACATCCACCGCAAAGGCCGCATTGGCGTATTGTCGCGCTCGGGTACCTTGACCTACGAAGCGGTGGCGCAGTTGACCGAGCTGGGTTTGGGGCAATCAACCGCAGTTGGCATTGGCGGCGATCCTGTGAATGGTTTGAAACACATTGACGTCATGAAAATGTTCAATGACGACCCCGATACCGACGCTGTGGTGATGATCGGCGAAATCGGTGGCGGCGACGAAGAGGAAGCCGCGTACTGGATCAAAGAGCATATGAATAAGCCTGTGGTGGGCTTTATTGCGGGTGTGACCGCGCCGCCGGGCAAACGTATGGGGCACGCGGGCGCGATCATTTCGGGTGGCAAGGGCACGGCGCAGGAAAAATTGGAGATCATGGCTGCCTGCGGTATTGCCGTGACCCGTAATCCGTCGGAAATGGGGCGCTTGCTTCAATCCAAATTATGATGCGTGGTTTTTAGGTTATGTGTTGGATTGAACAAAGGCATCTTTAGATGTCTGAGGCTGTTGACAAAGTGGCACATACACCTAAACAAAGCTCCGTCATTCCCGCATGATTTTAGCGGGAATCTAGTCAAAAATCTAACTTGTTGTTTTTGTTGATATTCTGGATACCCGCTTGCGCG
>JBATQE010000043.1:0-23746 GCA_049291875.1 Burkholderiaceae bacterium | reverse complement strand
AGTATTTGGATACAGTTAACAAACCACAAAACTCTAATTTACAGTGTGACTGAAAGTGGGAGGGTTACACAACGGTAACAACCAAGCCGGTAAAGCCACTGAGGTCAAGTTTCCGAGTCTGCAAATGGATATGCAGGAAACTGACGCGTTGGGTATGGCCATGACCATTTCCTTACCCGGTAAACTCAAAGAGTTGGAAGGCGAGATCACTTGGAACTCAGTGTATCCAGAAGTCGAAGAACTACTGCTCAACCCATTCAATGGCGTACCGCTCATGCTGCGCTCGAACCTGCGCCGCTACGGCTCGGCAGGCTTGGTGGAGGAAGTGCCGATGGCAACCTTCATCACCATCATGCCACACGAAAACGAGCTGGGCGAGTTGAATATGAAGGACGCACAAAAACGCCCAGTGAAATACAAAGTGCTGTCCCTGCGCCAAGTGGTTGATGGTGTCGAGATTCTGCACCTTGACCCGTGGAACAATATTTACCGTGTCAAAGGCAAAGACATCTTTGAAAAAATGCGGCGCAATATTGGCGCGTAACTTGGAGCAAATCGCCTGATTTTTTTAATCTGCATTAAAAGATACTCAACCGCTCCATCCCTAAAATCACTCGTGTATTTACCGAGTGATTTTTTATTGTCTTTTTAGGAGCAACCATGACCAACGCCGCACAAAACATCCAAGCCCAATTGGGCGTGACCACCGACATCACCCTCATTCATCCCGTCACCTTGGGCGATGGCACGCGTCTTGAGAAACTCACCGTGCGCGCCCTGACCATCGGTGACGTTCGCTCTGCGGCGAATGTATCAAACGATATTTTGCGCGAACTGCACATCCTCGCGCGGTTGACGGGTCTTGTGCCTGAAGATTTAGACCTGTTGCACTTTGCGGATTATCAGCAATTACAGGAGATGTTTCGTTCTTAACGGTATAGCCGTTGAGCCTGAAACATTGCGCCAGTCTATGGCAGATATGGCGTGGTGGTTTGGTTGGAATGCGGCGCAGATTGACGCGCTCACGGTGACAGAGTTCATCGACTGGCAGGAACAAATAACCCGCCAAGTGAAGGCGGGTTATTCAAAGATTTAGTGGTTTAGGGTAGTCGGCTTTTTTTTCGGACCTGGACATTGCGCTTGCGTGTGGACACATACCAAAGTTCTTCAGCCACGGTACTGACCGCGCCCCAGATACTGCCGAGCACCCAAATCGCCACTGCTATCAATCCAATCGCATACAGAACAGCCATAGCCACCCCCATTAAAGATAAGTGAATCATACATCATGCCCTCTCAATTAGCAATCGTTATTACAGCATCTGCGCTTACAGGCGCGGCTCAAGCGGCGATTAAGGGCTTGGGTGGCTCCATGATGCAAATGGGGCGCACGGGCAGTTTGGCGACCAACAAACTGACCAGTGAGTACAGCGCACTCACGCAACGCGTGGGCATGCTCAATAGCAAACTCGCCAACGTTGGTACATTTGCGACCGCAAAGCGCAACAATCAAGATTTAGCCCAGTCTTATGCGCAGGCAAAGGACAAGGCCAATGCGCTGTATCAATCCTTAGCCCAAGCCAAACAATTTGCAGCACAGTCACAGTCCGCGCTAACTGCATACCGCAAAGAGTTGGACGGGCAAACGGGCAAAGCCACCGACGCGCAAAGGCTCAAACTCAAATTATTGGGTGACCAAGCCCGTGGTGCACAGACGGATATTGGACGCTTAACAACAGAGTTCAAACTGGCAGGTGCTCAGGTCAAAAAATTAGACCAACAATTGAATGAGTCGCGCCTGTCGCTGCAAACACAACGCGGCGAGTTACTCAAAAATGGCGTGGCCACCTCGCAACTGGCCACGCACAAATCGGCACTTATTCGCCAACTCGCGCAGGAGCAATCGCGCATTGATGCACTGGGAAAAAGTTACGATGCCTACACACGCAAGCAAAGGCAAATCGGCAAAGCCAGTATCCAGCAAACCGAGTTGCGCAATCAGGGCGCGTCTATGCACGGTGAAGCCATTGGCGCATTGGGTACTGCATGGGCAGTCGTGAATCCGCTGCGTGCGGCGATTAACGCATCATCCGAATACCGTGTTGAATTAACGCGCATTGGCAACACCTCAGAAATGACGCGCGAGCAGTCACTATCAATGGGTAATGAATTGCTTGAGCAGTCCGTTAAATTCGGCGTAGCGGCCGATAAACTCAAAGGTGGTTTGGGTGAAATGGTCGCTGGTGGGATTGATCCAACAATTGCGATGAACTCCATCGGCTCAATGGCGAGCGTGATTAAAGCCTATAACGCTGATGCCACAGAGGTTGGCTCTACCAACAATTCATTGATTACCAGCATGGGTTACGCGGCCGAAGGACTAAAACGCCCGTGGGATATGCTCGCCACCTCGGCAGCCCAAGGTAATTTTGAATTAAAAGACATGGCGAAATGGTTGCCTGCTTTGGGCGCGTCACATAAATCCTTAAAGGCGATCGGTGACGAGGGCACAGCATCGATGGGCGCGTTTTTACAAATTGCCAAGCGTGGTGCGGGCAGCGCGGACGAAGCCGCGAACAACTACCAAAACTTTTTGCAAAAGTTATCCAGCGGTACAACGGAAAAGAACACTCAAGATATGGGATTCTCGATCCGCGACACCATTACCACCGCACAAAAACAGGGCAAAAATCCTATCGAAGCGGCGATTGCTAAAATTAAAGAGGTCACAGGCGGTGACCAGTTCAAGATTGCAGAGCTATTCCCCGACATGCAAGCGCAGAACTTCCTGCGCCCTGCGATCCAAAACTGGGAAGAGTATAAAAAAATCAAAGATGCATCGCTCAATGGCGACGGTAAAGTTGACAAAGATGCACAAAAAATTGCCGAGGAATCCGCCGCTATATCCGAGAAAGCAGGTGCGGCTTGGACGCGTTTTAAGGTCACGATTGGCGATGCACTTGCTCCAGTTTGGAATAAGGTGGTATCGGGTTTTACCTTGGTTATTACCGCGATTACCAACGGCGTGACCCAGTTCCCACGATTAACGGCGGGGGTATTTACACTCATCGCCGCCTTTACTGCATTCAGAGTTGCCTCATTTGCGACTCGAGCAGCCATGCTTATCTGGAAGTTAGCCGTTGTCGGGTCGCGTCTTAAAGTGCTCTCATTGATGAGTGCGCTGTATCAGGGAAAAGGCGCGTTTACCGCCATGCAATTGGGTTTATCGGCGTCCAGTCGTGCTCTGATACGTCAACAGGGTATGTTTGGTTCTATAGCCCGTGGCTTTGCCCACGCTACGCGCTGGGCGCGTACCTTCGGCGCGTCGATGCGTCTGCTCATCGGATTTAATCCATTGGGCTTAATTGTTGCTGGAATCGTTGTTGGCGCGGTGCTCATCTATAAATATTGGAAACCAATTAAAGCCTTCTTTGGCGGCGTATGGGATGGCATCAAGGCGGGCATGGCTCCCGTCATGCCTTTGTTTGACCGATTGAGTTCAATCATGAGCCGCGTATGGACAAAGGTCGCGCCCTTTGTACGCCCCATCATCACATGGTTTAAAGAATTTTTCACCGTCACACAGGTGGGCGAAGGCGGCGCACGCAGTTTTGGTCAAGCGGTCGGACAGTTCATAGGTGGCGCAATTGGCGCGGTGGCGACGTTTGTATCCAATCGAATCACTCAGATGAAAACCGCGTTTCAAGGTGGTTTAATGGGCATCATCGGTCTGATTATCAACTGGTCACCATTGGGCGCGTTCTACTCTGCCTTTGCGGGTGTGATGAGTTGGTTTGGTGTGACTTTACCGTCCACATTTACGGGCTTTGGTTCTATGATTATGCAAGGTTTACTCAATGGTATCTCATCAATGTTTGACACCGTTGTTGGCAAAATCCGATCGCTTGGCACAGCCATTTCCAACGCTTTTACCAGCAATCCAAAAATCGAAGTCCGCTCACCGTCACGAGCCTTTAAACGCTACGGCGGTTTCATCACTGAAGGCTTGGGCATAGGAATTAATAAAGGTGCAGTGCGTCCACTCAAAGCCATCGGCGCATTCGCCAGCAATTTGCAACAACGTTTCAAAAACCGCGCCGGTGAGCTGCGCTCGAATCTATCCGCCCGAATGCAGGCCAACTCGGCGGAGCTGGCGGCGGCGCGTGCGCAACAGCAGTCGGCACAGGCCGCGCAATACGGCGGTCACACCATTCACTACAGCCCACAGATTTACGCGCCCGGTGGTGATCCAAATGTGATTAACGGTCTGCTCAAACTCTCCAAACGTGAGTTCGAGGCGATGCTGGAGCGTTATTTCGCGGATAAAGCACGGAGGGCTTATTGATGTATGCAATGCTGGGTGACGTGCGTTTTGAGTTTCTGACCAGTTTTAACAATCTGGAAGAGACACACAAAGCGATTTTTGGCAAGCACGAGGTGCTGGTCGGGCGGCCACGACTACAGGCGATGGGCAACGATCTGACCGGCTACCGTTTCGGTGTGAAACTGCACTGGATGCTGGGTAATCCGGACACAGCGTACAACGGCTTGATTGCGGCCAAGGAAAGCCAGCAGGCGCAAGCCTTGGTCTATGGCTCTGGCCGTTTCGTCGGCTGGTTTGTGATCGAGTCGGTCATCGGCCGAACCCTACTCCAAGACCCGAAGGGACGCACGGCCATCCGTGAACTGGACGTCGAGCTGACTGAGTTCGTCGGTGATCCGAATAATCCATTGCCAACACCCGGCATTGGTGGTGGTCTATCACCTCTGCTCTCGATGTTGCCCGAATCGGTGCGTGGCACGGCCAGTAAAATTGCGGATGCAGTGCAAACCGGCGTGCGTATCTACAACGCCGCTGAAAAAGTCGTGAACGATGTGCAAACGTTGGTCACTCAGGCCAAGCAAGTCAAAGACAATCCTGCCGCAGCATTCGGCTTGCTTGGTTCGGCGGCGAATCTGGGTGTGGGTGTCGTGACCGAGTTGGGCAAGTTACCCGTCATCGGCCAAGCAATGGGCAATCTGAGCGGTGTCACCGATTTTTTGAACTACACCGGTGCGGCCGCACAGTCCATGCAAACGGCGGTGAATACGATTCAAACAGGGGTCAATAGTGGCAGTATCGGCACATGGTTGGACAGCGGTTCAGCACTGATTGAGCAAGCGGCTGACGGGCTGAATAACGCCGCCAAAGGTGCGCAAGCCTTGACCGGCTGGCTCGCCTCGCGCAAAGACGGAGGCACACTATGACACAAGCGGTCTTGCAATACACCACTCAACTGGGCGACCGCTGGGACATTATTGCGCATAAATTTTATGGCAATGCACTGCTCATCGACGGCCTGATTGCCGCCAACCCACACCTGCCGATCTGCGAGCAGTTTGCGGACAATTTAACCGTTTTTGTGCCGGTGTTGGAGAGCAAGCCAGCCAATAACCAAGAGGATATGCCACCGTGGATGCGCTAATGTTTCTCAATTTACGTTCTTTAGAAGGTGTGGACTTGGGTATGTCCCAAATACAGATGAGGCACGCAAATTCCCCTTCTTCAGAAGGGGTGGACTTGGGCATAGCCCAAGGACGGGGTAGTTAATATGGGCTTACTCGACTTGCTTCAGGGTATGCAAAGCGGCAACACGCACCCTGTGACCATGCCCGATTACCTCATCAAATACGAGGGCAAGGACATCACCACAGACCTCAAGCACTACCTGTTGGGCATCAGTTATACCGATTATCTGGGTGGCCAATCGGACGAGCTGCAATTAGAGTTTGAGGACGTCGATGGACGCTGGATACGCGCTTGGTATCCGGAGCAAGGTGACGCATTGAGTCTGTCTGTCGGTGACCAGTTTACCGGCATGGTGAGCTGGGGCAGCTTTGAAATTGCCGAGATTGAGTACGAGCATCCACCGTCTACTGTGACGATTAAAGCACTGTCAACGGGAATTACCCGCGCGAATCGCACTCTGCAACCCAAAGCCTACGAAAAAACCACACTGGAAAAAGTCGTGCGCACCATTGCGGCGCGGCTCAGGCTGTCGGTAACGGGAACGGTGGTTGATATTCCAATTGAGCGCATTACCCAGTACCAAGAATCCGACGTGGAGTTTCTTTCACGCATTGCCCGCGAGTATGGCCACACGTTCAAAATCGTGGATAAAACGCTGGTCTTCCACGCCAACGTTGAGCTGTCTAAACAAGAGCCGGTGGCCGTGCTCAATCCCGCCGACATCAAACGCATCCGCGTGCGTGACTTGATCAAGGGCGTGCCGGATGAAGCCGTGGTAACGGGTTACGACGCAAAAAACAAACAAAAACGCCAAGCTCGGCGTAAAGCGAAGCCACGTCGCCCAAATGCCAAACGTCCAACCACAACCGATACCCTTCATATCGTCGCCAACCGTGGCGAATCAGATCAACAAATGGCCGCCCGCGCCGACGCCGCATTGGACGAAGCACAGCAGAGCCAAGTCGCAGGCACGTTCAGCATGGTCGGCAATGTCAAACTGGTGGCTGGTCAAGTGATCCAGCTCAAAGGCTACGGCAAATTTTCCGGCAAATATCTGGTCAAACGCGCTCACCACGAGATCAAAAAGTCATCCGGCCATGAGGCTGAATTAGAAGTCAAAATGATCGAATACGTCCCCGACGAACCCGAAAAAACCGAAGCACAAACCCCATCGACCGACGGTGTCCGCACCTCCACAGGAGCCTAATATGCCACGCACACACGACTTCACTGCGACCCAACAAATCGGCATTGTGGCCGAATGTGACGATAGCAAACACGCGGTGCGCGTGCGCCTGCCCGCACTCGAAGATATGCTGACCGATTGGCTACCTGTGATAGTGGCCAACGCAGGCAGTAACCGATTCTACGCATTACCAGACCCGAACGAGCAAGTTGTCTGTATGCTCGATGCGCGTGGTGAAGGTGGCGTGGTACTGGGCGCTATTTATAACTCAGCAGACCCAACACCCGCATCCAACCGAGATATTTGGTGCAAACAGTTCACGAATGGCACACGCGTCGAACACAACCGAGCTACGGGGCAAGTGACTGTGGACACACCCGGCAACGTGCTGATTAAAGCGGGCGGCAAAGTCACCATTGACTGCGCCGAAACCGAAACCACAGGCAACCTGTTGGTGTCCGGTAGCCTCACCTATATGCAGGGCATGACCGGCTTTGGTGGTAGTAGCGGTGGCGCAACGGCGAAAATCAACGGTAGTCTGGAAGCAACCAATGACGTCAAAGCGGGCAATATCAGCCTTGGTACACATGACCACCAATCAGGCGTTGGCCAACCAACGTAGATAAATTCGCCGTGATTTTTTAATCTGCATTAAAAGTTATTCCACGCCCGCGACCGTAACATGGGCGCATGGCACAAACACTCATCACCCACCCTCGCTCGAAGCACTGGCAACTCGCGCCGTCCGATCTGGACGGTGCGAGCCAAGGTACTGGTCAAAGTATCGACATCGTGCAGGGTTACGATGACATCGAGCAGTGCATTTTCAACATTCTGTCCACCCGTAAGGGTACAGACGCCACCCGCCCAGAGTTCGGTTCTAATCATTTTGACTACATAGACACACCCGAAGACATCTTTGTGCCAAACGCCGTGCGTGAGGTGGTTTTAGCCATCACGACATGGGAAAAACGCGCCGTGGTAGATAAGGTGGTATTCGCAGGCAACGCACCAGAAATCACCATGAGCGTGTACTGGCACGCGGCCGATGACGTCGCCGCCGAAATCCGCCGCACCGATATGCCTATGGGGGCGTCATGGATGTGAGCAAACTCAATCGCGCCGACGTTAAAATTGTCGATGACAACTTAGATACAGTGCTGTCCGACACCATCCGCGACTACGAAACCCGCGCTGATAAAACCCTGCGCCCCGCGCACATTGAGCGTCTGCTGATCAACACTTACGCGTACCGCGAGACGCTGACCCGTCAACAGGTCAACGAAGCCTATCGCCAACAGCACGCCCGCTTTGCCACGGGGTTGATGCTTGACCTGTGCGGTGACGATGTCAGCACACCGCGATTATCGGGTAAGCCCGCATTGACTACCTTGCGCTTTGCCGCACCCACTTTGAGCGGTGCGACTACCATCAATATCCCCAAAGGCACGCGTGCGCAGGTGGGCGAACTGGTGTTTGTCACCACCATCGCGGGTGCGCTCAAAGCCACAGCCAACAGCATCGACCTACCCGCCGAGTGTACGACCCTCGGCATGGTCGGTAACGGCTGGTCAGTCGGTCAAATCAATAATCTATTAGACAAACTACACGCAACGATTGCCGTTACCGTCACCAATACCACGGAGACCAATAGCGGCGTGGAAGAGGAAGCAGACGAGCCATACCGTGAGCGCATCTTGCTTGCGCCCGAATCATTCAGCATTGGCGGCACGGTGGGCGCATACAAATACTTTGCGCGTGCGTTTTCGCCCGCGATCTGCGACGTCGAAACTGCGAACGATAAAGACGCCAACGGTAACGACATCGGCGGTACCGTGGTTGTTTACACATTGACCCAAAACGGCTTACCCAGCGCAGAACTACTGAACGGCTTAAACAACTACTTTGCTGCTGAAGATATGCGCATACTGTGCGATAAACCCAGCGCCCGCGCCCCGCAAATCGTTAACTACGCACTCAATGCCGAGCTGACCCTATTCACCGGCGCGAATGAGGCAGAGGTGCTGACCGCAGCCAAAACCGCATGGACAGCCTACGAAGAAAAACGACGGCTCAAGCTTGGTGGTGACATCGTCCCGCTCGACATTCAGACTGTGTTGAAAGTCACAGGCGTGTACAACGTCACACTGAAAAACCTCAATTTGACCGTACTCAATCGCACCCAATGGGCGCGTTGCACCAGCGTGGTCATCACCGCAGCCGAGGTACAACAAGATGGCTAAATTGACCTACGCCGACATCATTGAACGCGACCAACGCGCCCGCGCATTGGCTGAATTGGGCTTGCGCTACGGGCAAATTGACACCACGCGCCTGATGACACGATTGGTGGACTTGATTGCGCCGGAGCATTTAGAGCTACTCGCCGAAGCCCGCAGTATCTTGGGCGAGGACGGCTACTGGTTGGCCGAATCTGAAACCGCACGACGTAGACTGATTAAAGGCGCGTATGAATTGCACCGCAAGAAAGGCACACCGTGGGCAATCCGCGAAATCATTCGGCGGTTGGGATTTGGCGAGGTGACGCTAATTGAAGGGCTGAACCGCCGAACCTACAACGGTGAAACAACATTTGATGGGGTCTATGTGTACGGCAGCCCGACGTACTGGGCGCATTACCGCGTGGTGATGGCCAACGCCATCACCAATGACCAAGCAATACTTCTACGCAAAACCCTGCACGCATTCGCACCGGCGCGGTGCGTACTCGAATCACTGGACTACATGGCCGCAGCACTGCGCTACAACGGTCGTGTGACTTACGACGGCAACTTTAACTACGGGACTGCATAAATGGCAAACGTGACAGAACAATCCAACTGGGAACTCGGTATTTATCAAATCGAAACCAGCGACGCAGTGATTGGCGGGGTTGGCGGTATCGCCAATCGACAAGCCCTACAACTGGCCAACCGCACGCTGTGGCTGAAAAACCAAGTAGCGGGACTGGGGACGGGTAAACAAGACGCTGATAGTACGCTCGCAGCGCTTGCGAATCTAACCACATCAGCCAATCAAATGATCTACGCAACAGGCGCAGACCAGTTTGCATTGACGCCATTGACTGCTTTTATCCGTACACTGTTGGACGATGCAGACGCAGCCACTGCGCGTACAACCATCGGCGCAGCACCGCTTGTCTCGCCAGCACTGACAGGCACACCGACAGCGCCGACCGCGACCGATGGCACAAACACGATGCAGTTGGCGACCACAGCATTTGTGCAATCTGCGGTGGGTGGTTATATCTCAATGACCAGCACAGGCGGCACGATTACGCTGACAGAAGAGCAAGCGTCCAACCCCATGATCGGATTCGGCGGGGCATTAACGAGCGACTTAATCGTGGTTGTACCTAATACCGTTCGGCGATTATGGGGGATTGCAAACTGGACAACGGGCAATTTTAAGCTGATCGTTAAAACGGCAACAGGGCTGGGCGTACCGGTTGCTCAAGGTAAGCGTAATTTAGTCTATTCAAACGGCACAACTGTATACGACGCATTTAATGATTTTGATAATATTGTATTGTCTGGTGTATCAACAGCACCGACAGCAGTAGATGGCACAAATACGACGCAAGTGGCTACAACCGCATTTGTACAGTCGGCGGTGGGCGGTTATTTGGCAAAGGGCGGCTTAACTGGTGGCACAGTCACGTTGACAGATATTGAGGCGTCCAATCCGGTGATTGGTTTTAGTGGTATTTTGACCTCAAACTTAACTGTGATTGTCCCGACGACCGTTAAACGTCTGTGGGCGATCTACAACGCGACCGCCGGCGCATTCAGCCTGACCGTTAAAACCGCATCCGGTACTGGCGTCACGGTAGCGCAGGGCAAGCGCAATCTGGTTTACACAGACGGCACAAACGTCTATGACGGTTTTAATGATTTTGAGTCGATCAGCATGACAGGCGCACCGACAGCGCCGACGGCAGCCGCAGGCACTAATACAACGCAGATTGCAACTACAGCATTTGTCAATGCTGAGATCGTGGCTGATCGCCCGTTTGAAGCCACAACTGCGAATATCAAAATGGATGGAGCGCAGTCTGTCGGCGTGCTGAATACTGTAGCACGCGGCGACCACGTGCATCCAACCGATACCAGCCGTGCGCCGCTTGCATCTCCATCGTTCACTGGCACGCCAGCCGCGCCGACGCCAGCGACAGGCACACGCTCTACACAACTGGCAACGACGGCATTTGTCGGCGCTGAAAGTCAAATTGCAGCGCCAACCGGCTCAGTCTATACATTCGCGGGCGCAACCGTGCCAACAGGCTGGCTCAAATGTAACGGCGCTTTGCTCTCGCGTACTACCTACGCAGCCTTGTTTGCAGTCATCGGCACGACTTACGGCGCAGGTGATGGCAGCACAACGTTTGCTCTGCCCGACTTGCGCGGTGAGTTTGTTCGTGGTTTTGATGATGCGCGAGGCGTAGATACTGGCCGAGCATTGGGATCGGCTCAAGCGGGGCAAAACGCGAGCCACACGCATACGGCAAGCACAAGTCCAGCCGGTGGACATAATCACGTTTTCGAGAACTTGGCTCGTCAAGGCGATTTGGATCGCGGCGTTGGGAATGCGTCGCTCTGGAGCATTGACAGTACAGTCACTCAAACGACATCTGACGTCGGTGATCATATCCATGCGATTACGGTTGCGGCGAGCGGCGGCAATGAGTCACGGCCGCGCAACGTCGCCATGCACTACATCATCAAATACTAATTTTAGGAGCAAAAAATGAGCAATAAAGCATACGTATACGATCCGATTACACGCGAATTTGTGGGTGTAGCGCGCCTTGACCGCGACCCGTTAGGCGGCGGGTTTTTACTACCGGCGAACGCAACTTATACGCGGCCAGAACTGATGGATGGCAAGGCTGCGATTTATGATTCCAAGTCGGATAAATGGACACAAGTGACCGATTTGCGCGGTATTGATGTTTATACGATTGATGGCGGGAATCCGCATATCGTTGAGCAGCTTGGCGATTTACCCGATGAGGTGACAACAACCAAGCCTGAACCGCCAGCGGGCAAACTGATCGATCGTTTTAAAATTGATTCGGGCGAATGGTTCTATCGTGATGATTATACGGGTGTTGTTGTTTACAGCACTACCAATGGCGGCTCAATCACATTAACAGCGACGGATAAAATGATTCCGGAGGGTTACACAAGCAAGCAGCGACCAAATGATGCGTATAACTGGGATGCTAAAAAAGGTGACTGGCTGCTGGACAAAGCCAAGCAGACCGAATTGGACGCACAAGCCAATCAAGCCGCATTTGACAAAGCCAAAACCGACAAAGCGGCGGAGATCAATAACAAAGCACAGTCGTACATTGACCACGCCACGGGCGCAGACCAGTTGCCTGCGTTTGAGGTGCAAAGTTGGTCAATTCAGGGCGCGGAGGCCAAAGCGTGGAAAGCCGACCCGAGCGCACCAACACCAACATTAGAATCTATCGCCAAAAATCGCGGCGTTCCAGTAGATGCTTTGCGTGCAGGCGCGTACAAAAAGACGATGATGTACGAAGGCTTAGTTGCGGCGGTTACTGGCCAACGGCAAAAGTACAACGACTTGCTGCGTGCCGCGAAAACCTTGGCGGCGGTCGAGGCCATTGTTGTCAACTACGGGGGCTGATCGTGCGCATTGCTTTTTATCACTACCCTGCGGGCAAGGAGTTTTACAAAGTCCTGCACCACAAACTGGTGTGCTGGTGGACGCGCGGCGACTACTCGCATTGTGAGCTGGTGCTGGGTCAACGCACCCGAGCGGACGGCAAAATTGAGTACGAGTGCGCCAGCTCATCATTTCGCGATAGCGGTGTCCGTAGCAAATGGATGGAACTACCCGCGTCCAAATGGACGATTTTGGATATTGGCGGCGATGAGGTCTATGCGCGGGCTTTGTTGGCAGCACACATGGGCGAAGGTTACGACAACCTTGCATGGCTCGGGCACATTTGGCGGCCGATCATAGGCAATCCAGTCAAATGGACATGCTCGGAGTTCGTGGCGCTGATGCTCAATCTATACGAGCCGTGGCGCTTTGACCCGGCGACCTTGTTCGCGGTTTTGGTGTCGCGCGGCCGGATTATTCAACTGTGCGACGCGCTTAAAAATAAAACGCCGATTTTGGCGTAAATGGGTGCGGTAGTGCAAAAAAGATGCAAAACGTGTAACAAATGATTAGCGGGCGGGGATTGCGCGAATGAGTAATTTAACCGAAATTTTGGGCGTGAAAGAAAGCTTCGAGCTGACCGACAAACTGATGTCGGCGCTTGCGGACCCTGCGGCGCGGGTGTCGTTATTTGAACGTTATCTTGCCTCTGCTCCGGATTTGAGTTGCGACAATTTTTTAGACGAGTTTCAGCAAAGCGCAGCGGCCAGCAAAACCTTGAACCAAGACTTCAGTCCACCGGCGATCGGGCACTTGGTGGCAGAGATCACAGGACAGGCTCAGCACGTGGCGGACATTTGCGCCGGTACCGGCAGTTTGTCGGTGCCGCAATGGGCGAAGAATTCGAACGTGAGCATTGAGGCGGAGGAGTTTTCGCGCGCGGCGGTTGCGGTGTTGCTGTTTAATTACGGGGTGCGCAATGCGCGTGCCATCGTTAAGCATACGGATTGCTTAACGGGCGAGGTTTTTGCTGCGTGGCAACTGACCCCGGGCGATCGTTTTAGCGACATGGTCGCGCTCGAGCATCAACAGATCGACGTGCCGAATGCTGATGTGGTGGTGAGCAATCCGCCGTATTCGGCCGCGTGGAATCCAGTCAATGACGCGCGATTTTCGGGGTTCGCTCTACCTCCAAAAAGCAAAGCAGATTTCGCATTTATTTTGCACGGTTTGAGCAAGCTGGATGACGACGGCACGCTGGTGGCGGTCTTGCCGCACGGTGTTCTGTTTCGTGGGCAGAGCGAGGGCGCGATACGCAAAAAACTGATTGAGTCTAATTGGCTTGATGCCGTGATCGGCTTGCCGGACAGCTTGTTTTTGCACACCGACATAGCTACTTGCTTACTTGTGATTAAGAAAAACCGCAGGGACAAAGATGTGTTATTCATTGACGCATCGGATTTGTGTGTCAAAGATCGAGCGAAAAAACGCATGTTGCCAGCGCATATTTCCGAAATCGTGGCGGCGTATCGGTTGCGTCGTGGTATTGAAAAACTCGCAACTGTTGTTACGGTAGCAGAAATTGAGCGCAATGATTTTAATCTGAATATCCCGCGGTATGTGGACAAGATAGAACACGAACCGCCCGTACCGTTGAATGAAACAGTGGATGAACTGTTGCGGATTCAGAAAGAAATCCGAAAAACCAATCACGCGCTGCTGGACACCATGCGCTTGTTGGCCAGTGCGGACGGCGTGGATGCCGAGTTTAAAACAACCATTGAAAAGTTTGCTCAATACGTTGCATTGGCGGATGAGCCGATTCATTTGCACAGCGGACAGGGAGGCGCGGCGACGGCGGCGGATATTGATGCGCTAAGCAGTACGATCAACTTGACAGAGCAAGAAATCGAACAGTTCAAAAATATGAAGCAGTATTTTTTAGAAAACATGTTTGTGTGAGGGCGATGAGAACAGTCCGAAAAAACATCCAAGAGATCGCTACGTTGGTGCCGCGTGGCCAAAATGGGGTGATTTATCCGACCGGTACGAGCGCTGTTCAAATATCAGCGAGCAAGGGGCAGATGTTGTATTTGTCAGAGCCGGGCAGCATTCCCAACCATTACGCGCCCATCGTCCCGAAGCATGGTATGAATGGGTTTTATTTGTTTACCGTCATTGAGCTGGCAATACCTGCGTTTTTGGCGCGTTACCGTCAAGGCTTAAATTTAATTGCTGCTGATTTAAAGTTCTTAGATGTCGATATTCATCCCTGCGAGCGGACGCAGAATATGATTTGTGATTTTTTAAAATTACAGTTCGGAGAAAGACGGACTGGCGAGGCGGATGAGGTGGTAAAAAATGCGTGATTTTTGCTGGTTTTTTGCACTGGTCGGCGTTGCAGGGCGGTGCAATAAAATTTGCAAAATAGTGCAATAAAGCGCGCACGTTACAGGGAAATGCGACGGTGTCGTCGTTTTTGTAATCTTATTTCAATAAGTGCAATAGCTCCGCAAACCATTTATCGCACAAATCAATCCAAATTTTTCGCGCGCGGCTTCAGGAAATCGACATAAATAGCCCACTAAAAATAGCGTAATGCTTTAACTTATTTTAAGTCTTTGACCTTTAGCGTCATTGGCCGAACCCAAGAGAACAGCCATAAGCCTAAAGCAATCAACGTACCTACGAACAACGTAAATACGCCCGCAATAAATAATAGCTTTTGACTCTAACAAATTGTTTCTATTAAAATTTCTGGATACCCGCTTGCGCGGGTATGACGGCATTTTTCTTAGATTTTGTACTGAATTTGATATTGAGAAGGTTTGTTAGCACTCTGAAAGAGGAATTTAATCCTCCTTTCCCTACCATCATAAACCTAATTTTTGAATCACAAAATCGATGTCTTTATCGCCTCGCCCCGACAAATTGACCAAAATCGTTTTGCCCTGACCTTCCGCGCCCAGCTCGCGCGCGCGGCGCAGCGCATAGGCGACGGCGTGCGAGGATTCCAGTGCAGGGATGATGCCCTCTTCGCGTGAAAGCGTCATGAATGCATCCAAAGTCTCTTGATCCGTTGCGGTTTCGTAGTTCACACGACCGGTGTCTTTCAGGTAGCAATGCACCGGCCCGACCCCCGGATAATCCAAGCCGGAGGCGACGGAGTGTACCGCCGCAGGATTGCCATTTTCATCTTGCAGCACATAGCAACGGAAGCCTTGAATATGCCCCGGTTTGCCCAGCGTCAATGTCGCCGCATGACGACCGGTTTCCAGCCCTTCGCCCGCAGGTTCTACACCCACGATACGCACGTCTTGCTCATCCAAAAATCCGCTGAATAGGCCAATCGCATTCGAGCCGCCGCCGACACACGCCACGATTTCACTCGGCAAAGCGCCTGTCGCTTTTTCAAACTGTTGGCGTGCTTCGCAGCCGACGATGGATTGAAAATACGACACCATTTCAGGGAATGGCGACGGCCCGACCACCGAGCCGATGGCGAACATGGTGTTCACGGGGTCTTGCAAATACGCGCCAAATGCGCTGTCCACCGCTTCTTTGAGTGTGCCCGCCCCTTCGGATACGGGAACCAGTGTACAGCCGAGAATTTTCATGCGCGAGACGTTCGGATGCTCTTTGGCGATGTCCACCACGCCCATGTGAATTTCGCATTCGAGGCCGACCAATGCGGCCGCCGTGGCCAAGGCAACGCCGTGTTGCCCTGCGCCGGTTTCGGCGATGACCTTTTTCTTGCCCATTTTTTTGGCCAACAAAACTTCGCCGATGCAGTGATTGATTTTATGCGCGCCTGTATGGTTCAGGTCTTCGCGCTTGAGGTAAATCTGTGCGCCGTTCGGCACCAGACTGGAGAGATTTTTCGCGTGGTAAATCGGGGATGGACGACCGACGTAGGTTTCTTGCAAGCGTTGCATTTCATTTTTAAACGCGTCGTCCCGGATGATGTCGTAAAACGCCGCTTTGATTTTTTCCATTTCTGCGGCCAGCACGGGATGATCTACAGTGCCGCCGTAGGAACCGAAAAAGCCTTGCTCGTTCGGGCGCATCATTTTGGGTAAATCGTTGATATTCACACAGTTCATATTTTCCTCGCTTAAAGTTTAATTAAAGGGTTAATTAAAAGGTTTATTCAAAGGTTAGTTCAAGGCTTGGCTAAAAATCAGATGATTGCGCTTTATAAAACGCGATGGCTCAGAGCTGGAATACTGCTGCGCACCCGCTCAATTCGAGACAATTTGATCGGTGCGGCGATCACGCCTTCACCGGTTTCGTGCACGGCTTGCACCACACCCCACGGGTCGATAATCATGCTGTGGCCGAAGGTTTGGCGGCCATTGTCATGGCGTCCGCCTTGTCCGCACGCCACCACATAGCATTGGTTCTCCACCGCGCGCGCGCGCATGAGTAATTCCCAATGTGCCTGTCCGGTGGTGAACGTAAACGCCGCGACATTGACCCAAGCGATCACATCACGCGCCGCGCGATACAGCTCGGGAAAGCGCACGTCGTAGCAAATCGACAAACCGATTTTGCCCCACGGGCTGTCCCACACCACAGGCGCTTGCGCGGTATCACCCGCATAAATCGTGCGCGCCTCGTCGTAGGACTCCATACCGTTATTAAAGCCAAACAAGTGGATTTTGTCGTAGCGCGCCACCACCGCGCCATCGGGTGTGTAGACCAAGGTGGTGTTGTACACCTTATCCGCATCGGGAGACTTGAGCGGAATCGTACCCGCGATCACATAGATCTGATGTTGTTTGGCAAGCATTTGCATCGCCAATTGAATCGGCGTGCTGTCATCGGGCAGATCGGCGCGATAGTCTTCGGCCTCTGCCACTTTATCCGTGTCTTTTTGCCCCATGATACAAAAATATTCGGGCAATACCACCACCTGCGCGCCCATATCCGCCGCCTGCGCGATACCGCGCGCCGCCGCGTCAAGGTTATCTTGCACCGAGGTTGAGGAGACCATTTGTACGCAGGCAATCGTTAAGGGAGGATGTAGATCGAGTTCGGACATAAAATCATTTCTAAAGAGGGATTACCTGTGCATGATAAAGTCTACCCCAGCACAAAAGCAATATCGGTGAATAAAAAAGCCCGAATCCGCAGAGTCGGGCTTGTTCATGTCATGCCATTTAGTCGGCCGTCGCTTCGGCCTCGATCAGATGGTTCGTCCCCGCGCGTTCACGGTAAAAGGCGAGGAAGCGCGCGAAGCGTTTGATCGCTTCTTTGAGCTCTTCTTCGTGCGGTAAAAACACAAAGCGCAGATGATCGTTTTTCACCCAATTAAAGCCGGTGCCTTGCACCACCAGCACTTTTTCACGCTCTAAAAACTCAAGTACGAACTCTTGATCGTTTTGAATCGGGTAAATCTTCGGATCCAATTTCGGGAACAGGTACATGGCGGCTTTTGGCTTGACGCAGCTCACGCCCGGAATCGCGGTGATCATGTCGTAGGCCAAATCACGCTGGCGACGCAAGCGCCCACCCTCGGCAATCAGGTCATTGATGCTTTGATAGCCGCCGAGCGCGGTTTGAATCGCATGTTGACCCGGCGCATTGGCGCACAGGCGCATGGAGGCGAGCAACACCAGCCCTTCGATGTAGTTTTTCGCCGCTTCTTTCGCGCCCGATAAAATCATCCAGCCGGCGCGGTAGCCGCAGGCGCGGTAGTTTTTCGACAGGCCGCCCATGGTGATAAAAAATACATCATTGGCCAACGAAGCCATGGAAACGTGTTTGTGGCCGTCGTACAAAACTTTGTCGTAAATTTCGTCCACCATCACGACCAAGCCGTTTTCACGCGCCACCTGAATGATGTCGAGGAGTACTTCGGTCGAGTAAATCGCACCAGTCGGATTGTTTGGGTTGATGACCACAATAGCTTTGGTATTCGGCGTGACTTTGGCGCGAATGTCGCTGATCGACGGATTCCAGCCGTTTTCCTCTTCGCACAAATAGTGCACCGGCGTACCACTGGCCAAGCTGGTCGCGGCCGTCCACAGTGGATAATCGGGCGATGGCACGAGCACTTCGTCGCCCGGGTTGAGCAAACCTTGCATGACAAAGCCGATCAGTTCAGACACGCCATTGCCGACGATGATGTCATCTAAGGTCACGCCTTTGATATTCTTTTGTTGCGCGTCGTGCTGAATCGCCTTGCGCGCGGAGAAAATCCCTTTGGAATCGGTGTAGCCACCCGCTTGGCCGATGTTGCGCGCCAAGTCCTGTTCCATTTCCTCGGGTACTTCGAATTTGAACGCGGCTAAATTGCCGATATTCAGTTTGATGATGCGCTGCCCATCGGCCTCCATTTGTTGCGCCCTTTGCATGATCGGGCCGCGAATATCGTAGCAAACATTGTCGAGTTTATGAGATTGGATGATGGGACGCATGATAATTAATCGTAAAGTTAAATGAACGGGGTCAGTATTGATTCTATTTAGTCGCCAAGGCAAAACCATGAATTCATGGCTAATCCGGTTTGATGTGATATTTATTGGTGATTTAATCCGAACACACACGCAAAACTTGCTAAAATGCCTCAAACTTGTGCAAACGTTCGGTGTTCGCACACTGATTTTTTTGCACTGCAACAGTATACGCCTGTTTTTCGCATTTTTCCATATAAAAGTCTATTTTTTGGTGGTTTTCAAAAAATATTCTGGATAAATTTAAATAAACATTAAATTTTATTAAATTATGTTCGCAGAAGCCCAACCCAACCCATTACAAAATACCATCACCTCATGCGTGGACGGTGAAATTGCCATCAATAAAGTACCGCATCACAGCAGCCTTTTGATCCCGCCCATTGGTACGGTCAAAGCCCTGCCGATGCGCACCGTGCAGGAGCTGAGCAGCGCCGACCTGCCGATTTGGCAAGAGATGCTCAGCGGCCAGTGCAGTGACAATGGCGAAAAACCTGAGGTGGTGATTATCGGTACGGGCAACCGTCAGGCATTTTTGCCACCGAGCGTACTGGCGCCGTTTTACCAAGCCGGTATCGGTGTGGAGTGCATGACCTCAGGTGCAGCCGCGCGCTCGTACAATGTGCTGATCAGCGAAGACCGCCGCGTACTGGCATTGATTTTGCTGCCCACGGCGGACAACTGATGAATATGGCAAGTGATAAGCAATTGATTTCAAACTATTTTTTACAAAGGAACCCCATGAGCACCAACGCCTCTCTGAATCACGTTGTCACAGACATTGATCTACACATGACCACCGCCACCGCAGGCGAATATCAGCCGTTCAAACTGTCCGATTACCGTGGTAAAACGTTGATTTTGTATTTCTATCCGAAAGACAGCACGCCCGGCTGCACCAACGAATCCATCGCGTTTCGTGAAAATATTGGATCATTCACCCAGGCCAACGCTGTGATTTTCGGCATTTCACGCGATTCGCTTAAATCACATGACCGCTTCAAGGCCAATCTGGAGCTGCCGTTCGAGCTGATCAGCGACCCCGAAGAAGCGCTGTGCCGCCAATTTGACGTCATCAAGCAAAAAATGATGTATGGCAAACAAGTCGTCGGCATTGAGCGCAGCACCTTTGTCATTGACGCCCAAGGCACGCTCATCCACGAATGGCGCAAAGTCAAAGTGGACGGTCATGTGGACGAGGTTCTGGCCTTTGTGCGCACGCTGTCAAATGATTGACACATGACAAAAAGATGTCACAGTCACATCGTACAATGACCTATCAGTCATATTAACCACCCAACGGAGAGCGACGCACCATGCCATTACCCAAAGCCCCGAGCAAAAAAGGCAGCTTATTAACGCAACTGACGTCCAACGCAACGCCCAGCGCAACGTTTAATGCGAGACCGAGCACGACCCCGCTCTCCGAACAAGTACCCGCTTCAGCCACGGTTGCGACCACTGCCTCAACCACGCAAGCCAAACCAAGCCAAGCGCACGCAGCAACACCAACACACACGGCACAGAAGTCTCATCGAACCACGGGACACAATACACCACCTGTACCCAAGGCCAAACCGACCTCAACCGTGATTGGCGCAACTGCGCCTGCTGCTCCCAAAGCGACACCCCAACATGCGCCGAAGATGGCCGCCTCAAACGCAACCGCGCAATTAGCCAAACAACCGACTGTGTCCCAAAAAGCACCCCATTCACGCACACGACGAAAATCCGAAAAAAGCAACGGGAAGAAACTGTTCGTACTCGATACCAACGTCATGCTGCACGACCCGAGCTGCTTGTTCCGCTTTGAGGAGCACGACGTTTACATTCCACTGATTGCTTTGGAAGAACTCGACGCGCACAAAAAAGGCACGACCGAAACCGCGCGCAATGGCCGCTCGGTCTCGCGCATGCTCGATCAGTTGATGGCTGCCAGCCCGAACGATTTGGAGCAAGGCATCCCGCTGAACACGCTCAATAAAATCAGCTTCACCGACCAACTGGGTCGACTGTTTTTCCAAACCCAATTGATCAGCAGCAGTGACGCCGAATTGATCAAAGCATTGCCCGTGGGTAAAGCCGACAACCAAATTCTCGGTGTCGTGCACGCCATGCAAACGCAGCACCAAGACCGCACAGTCGTATTGGTCTCGAAAGACATCAATATGCGCATCAAGGCGCGCGCGCTCGGTCTGAACGCCGAAGACTACTTCAACGACCAAGTGATTGACGACGTAGACGTGTTATACGATGGCCAATTTGCCCTGCCTGTGGACTTTTGGGAACACCACAGTAAAAACCTCGAATCGTGGCAAGAAGGCGCATACACCTACTACCGCGTCCAAGGACCTTTGGTCAGTCAGTGGTCAATGAACGAATACCTGTACTACGAGCATCCCGACACCACAGCGTTGCATGGCCAAGTGGTTGAAATCGATCCGACCGGACGCAGCGCGGTCATCCGCACCTTGATTGACTACACCCATCCGAAACACGGCGTTTGGGGCATCGGCGCGCGTAACCGCGAACAAAACTACGCGCTGAACGTGTTGATGGACACCAATATTGACTTTGTCACCCTACTCGGTCAAGCCGGCACGGGCAAAACCCTGCTCACCATCGCCGCCGCGTTGCAGCAAACCCTCGAAATGGGACGATTCGCCGAAGTCATCATCACCCGCGCAACCGTCGCTGTCGGCGAAGACATTGGCTTTCTCCCCGGAACGGAAGAGGAAAAAATGACCCCGTGGATGGGCGCCCTGCAAGACAACCTCGAAGTGCTCATCAAAGGCGACGCCCACGCAGGCGAATGGGCGCGTGCCGCGACCGGCGAATTGATCAAAAACAAAGTCAAGATAAAAGCCATGAGTTTTATGCGCGGACGCACCTTCGTCGACAAACTGCTGGTCATCGACGAAGCACAAAACCTCACGCCCAAACAGATGAAAACGCTGATCACCCGCGCTGGTTCAGGTACCAAAGTCGTGTGTATGGGCAATCTGTCGCAGATCGACACGCCGTATTTGACCGAAGCCTCATCCGGTCTGGCGTATGTGGTGGAACACTTTAAAAACTGGCCGCACAGCGCGCACATCACGCTCAAGCGTGGTGAACGCTCGCGTCTGGCCGATTTTGCCAACGAAGTGCTGTAAGGCGGCGATTAGAGTGAAGCGATTGACAAATAACACCCTGCTTAAATAAAACACTGTCATTCCCGCATGATTTTAGCGGGAATCCAGTTTTTTAATCTAACTATTTGTTTTTGTTACAATTTCTAAAAATCCTCCTGTACGGATGCAACGGTATTTTTTAGATTTTGTACGAATCTCAATACCAAGAGATTGATCAACACCCCAAAGTACACCTGTAGCGCAAGCATCCATAACACTTTTTCACCACCGAATTCAATTATCAACTCAACTTCTTTAGAGCCGATATGAAAAAATTAATGATTTTACTCAGCACCCTGCTATTGACCGCCTGCTTGGGAATGCCCAAGCAAGTACAACCCGTTAACAACTTCCAGCTTGAACGTTACCTCGGCACATGGTACGAAATCGCCCGCCTCGACCACTCGTTTGAGCGCGGCTTAAGCCATGTTTCCGCCAACTACAGCCTGCTACCCAATGGCCAAGTGCGCGTACTCAATCGCGGCTATTCCGAGCAGAAAAAAACCTGGAAACAAGCCGAAGGCAAAGCCTCCTTCGTACAAACGCCCGACATCGGCCACCTCAAAGTCTCATTCTTCGGCCCGTTTTACAGCTCCTACGTCATCACCGATCTGGACGACGCCTACCAATACGCCCTGATCAGCGGCTACAACCACTCCTATTTGTGGATATTGGCACGCCAGCCGCAAATCCCCGACGCCGTCAAACAACGCCTGATCGCCAAAGCCCAATCACTCGGTTTTGATACCCGCCAACTGATTTTTGTCCAACACACCCCGCCCAAATGAAACCAACACCCACGCCACAACCCGATCAACCCTGCCGCTGCGGCTGGGTTGACCTCAGCAAACCCGACTACATCGCCTACCATGACAACGAATGGGGTCAGCCGGTACACGACGACCGTGTGCTATTTGAATTTATCGTGCTGGAGTCGGCGCAAGCGGGACTGAGCTGGTACACCATTCTGCGCAAGCGCGAAAACTACCGCCGCGCTTTTGATGGCTTTGATCCGAACGTTATCGCGCAATACGATAACGCTAAAATCGCCAGCCTGCTGCAAGACGCAGGCATCGTGCGCAACCGGCTGAAAATCAACGCCACGGTGCAAAACGCCCGTAGTTTTTTAGCCATTCAAAAAGAATTCGGCAGCTTCGACGCCTACCTCTGGCGTTTCGTCAATGGCAAAACCATAACCCAAGCCTTTGACCAACTATCCGACTACCCCACGCACACCGCCGAATCCGACGCCCTCTCCAAAGACCTCAAAAAACGCGGTTTCAAATTTATGGGCACAACGGTTTGCTACGCCTATATGCAAGCAGTCGGCTTGGTCAATGACCATCAGAAAAATTGCTTTAAACGGAAAGCGTGAAAACCGTAGGGTGGCGCAAGTGCGCAGCATTTGCCCACCACGCTGCTCATAACAAAGGGACGCAAACTTTGAACTCACGCCCTTAAAACGCTCAAAATCATCCCACGCACCCAATCACCAGATATCGTAAGTTGCAATCAGCAAAGTCCATTGCATCTATACCCTGTGCAATCAAAGCAGTAGGTACGATTAGCGTAACGTAATCGTACGGATGAAACGACGGTATAGGCATTCGTACGATTACGCGATTGCATCGCTAATGAGGCGCGAGTTGAGCGGAACCCGCGCTGGGTTGGAGCGCACGATAGTGCGCGAAAACACGAGTGGGCGAAGCTGCGTAGCAGTTTCCGCTCGAACGATATGTTCGAGGGAGCATCGCGACCAAGGACA
>JBATQE010000042.1:0-56900 GCA_049291875.1 Burkholderiaceae bacterium | reverse complement strand
CTTTTTATCCCACAGCGCCTTGGCACCGCTTCGATTTTTCTCGTCCGCCTCAACATCAGAGAAGCGAGATTATGAAGAAGTTTTTTTATTCCGTCAAGTCTTTTTTAATTTATTTTTAATATTTTTTAAAAACAAATCTTAACTCAACCAACTCTTCCCAACCTCCTCCGCCAAATCCATCCGGCGAAGAAGTGAAATTATGATCCATTCGCTCAATGTTGTCAACTTTTATTTGGCGATATTTTCATTTTTCCCACCCAATTTGTGCGTATCTTTTGATTTATTGTTTATTTTCAATTGATTACAATAAGTTGATTGTTGAAATTTTTATTTCGATATTGCTTTTAAAGATTGGGCGCGATAAATCGCGCCCTTTCTAATACTCATCGGGTACTCATAATTTGCATTGCGCCTCATTCAATAGAGTAGACCACTATCATATTACTTAAGCGCTTGTTTCCAGTCGTTAATGATGTCGTTGATATGCTCTATACCCACCGAAACACGAATCAGGCCGTCGCTAATGCCCCATTTTTGGCGCTGTTCCGCTGCCATTTCGGCATAAATGGTCTGGGCAACGGGCAAGGTCATGCTGCGGTTATCGCCCAAGTGGGTGGAAATCATGGTGACTTTGAGCGCGTCGAGCACTTGATAGGCTGTTTTATTACCTTGTTTAAGCGTGAATGAGAGTAATGCGCCGTAGCCACGATCACCGAACAGCTCCTTTGCACGCTCGTGCTGCGGATGATTGGCTAAAGCCGGATAATCAACGTGTTCGACTGCGGGATGCTGTTGTAGCCATTTGGCCAAATCGTAGGCGTTGCGGCAGGCGCGCTCATTGCGCAGGAAGAAGGTTTCCAATCCGATGGCGATTTGTTGCGCCGCATCCACGGATAAGCTGGCGCCAACATCGCGCAAACCTTTTTTACGCAATTGGGAAATGCCCCATTTTTTCGCATCGCCTTTGCGGTAGCCATCAAATATATTGGGATACTTTGTCCAATCAAATACGCCCGTGTCGGTCAATGAGCCGCCGAGCACCGTTGCGTGTCCGGACAATGATTTGGACAGCGAGTTCATCACCAAACCGGCACCGTAGTCTTTGGCACGCACCAATGCCGGTGTACCCATGGTGTTATCGACGAAAAACAGGATGTTGCGCGCTTGACACAATTGACCGATGCCTTGCAAATCGGCGATCTGCGTGCGTGGGTTGGCAATGGTTTCAACAAACACCATGCGCGTATTATCCTGTAACGCCGCTGCGACATTCGCCGCATCCGTGACGTCTACATAGCTGATGGACACGCCCTGCAAGCCAAAGGTATCAAACAGACTGGTGGTATTACCAAACAAATATTGACTGACCACAATATGATCGCCCGCTTTGAGCAAAGCCAGCATCGCACTGGCAATCGCACCCATGCCGGTACCAAAAGTAATGGTTTCAACGCCATCTTCCAACAAAGTCAGTTGTGCTTCGAGCGCGGTCAGCGTCGGATTATTTGACCGCGAATAGGTATAACCGGCAATTTTGCCTTGGAACGCATCGGCAATGCCCTGCGCCGAGTCATAGGTGAATTGCACGCTTTTATAAACAGGTTGATGACTCGCCGAGTGCGCAATGCCTGCCCAGCGGTCGTTGTGCAACAATTGCGTTTCAATGTGTGTGTTTAGTTTTTTTTGTTCAGTCATAAAGTTCTTTCAAAGGCATTCACATGGCGCGCCGGAAGAGTTATTTAGCTTTTTTCTTGGACTGCTGCGCATCAAGTCGGTTTTGTTCCAATCGATCCAAATAAGCCTCGTCAATATCGCCCGTGACGTATTCGCCATTAAAACATGAGGCATCAAACTGTGTCAGGCACGATTGTCCGCCCGCTTGCCCCACCGATTGCACCGACTCGATTAAGGCGGACAAGTCTTGGTAAATAACTTTGTCAGCGGTAATCGCTTCGCCAATTTCCTCTAACGATTTGTTGTTGGCAATCAACTCGGTGCGCGTCGGCATATCAATGCCGTAGACATTCGGGAATTTCACCGCCGGCGCAGCCGAAGCAAAATACACTTTTTTTGCGCCCGATTCGCGCGCCAGCGCAACAATCTCTTGACTGGTCGTACCGCGCACAATCGAGTCGTCCACCAGCAACACGTTTTTACCGGCAAATTCGCTCGGCATGGCGGTTAATTTTTGGCGCACCGATTTTTGGCGCGTTTCCTGCCCCGGCATGATGAAGGTGCGGCCAATGTAGCGGTTTTTGATAAAGCCTTCACGATAGCTCAAGCCCAACTTCGAGGCCAACTGCATGGCGCATGGACGCGAGGTATCGGGAATCGGCATGACCACATCAATATCATTCACATCAATTTCGCGTGCAATTTTATCCGCCAACGTTTCGCCCATCGCCAAGCGCGCCGCATACACCGACGTGCCGTCAATCGTTGAATCGGGACGCGCGAAATAAACATACTCAAACAGACACGGGCTTAGTTGCGGATTCTCCGCGCAAATTTGGCTGTGCAAAGTACCGTCCATATCAATCCAAATCGCTTCGCCCGGCGCGATGTCTCGCACGGTTTTGTAACCGACGCCCTCAATCGCCACGCTCTCCGAAGCGAGCATGTATTCAGTTGCGCCATCTTTGCTTTGACGCTGTCCCAAAACCAAAGGACGGATGCCGTTCGGGTCACGAAAGCCAAACACCGACAAGCCGGCGGCCATACCGACGCAGGCATACGCACCCTTGATACGTGCATTCACGCGGCGCATCGCGCTGAAAAAATGCTGATAGGTCAATGCGACTGCGGCCTCTTCCTCATGAATCGAAATATCCAACTCATGCGCCAATACATTAAGCAACACTTCCGAATCCGAGCCGGTATTGATGTGGCGACGATCCAAACGGAACAATTCATCGCGCACTTCGTCGGTATTGGTCAAATTACCATTGTGGGCCAAGGTGATGCCATACGGCGCATTGACATAAAACGGCTGCGCCTCCTCCACGCTATCAACCGCCCCTGCCGTCGGATAGCGTACATGACCGATACCCATATTGCCATGCAGGTCACGCATATTGCGCGTGCGAAACACATCGCGCACCATGCCTTTGCCCTTGTGCATACAAAATCGCTGACCTTGATTGGTCGTCATGCCCGCCGCGTCTTGCCCACGGTGTTGCAACAGCAGCAACGCATCATAAATCAGTTGGTTCACCGGGCTATTTGCCATCACACCAATCACGCCACACATCTTTCACCTCAAATTAAAATCATCAAAACTTTACTGAAAACGGCTGCTCGTGCCATTTTCAAAATATTCAATTATCCCGACCCGTATGTTGCCGCTGTCTTCAAGCGCGCATTTTACTGGGATTGCATGGATTCAACCATAAAAAACGAGGCCGTGAGTACACTCACGGCCTGACGGATGGATTTAGGGCTTGGACTTGGTTTGCTCCTGTTGAATCGGAATCACGACCGGACTTTTCGCCACACCTTTTACTTTAGCCAAAGCAACCTCGGCTTCGGCTTGCGTCTTAAACAAGCCCAAACGCACACGGGTTTTGCTCACGCCATCAACCGTCACCGTGCGCAGTTGAGGCTGTACACCCGCAGCACGCAGTCGCGCCACCAAGCTGTCCAACTCTTTTTTGTCACTGACCAAGCCAATATGTACCGCATATTGTTGCGTTGCTTGCGTTGGCTGGGTAGTCGGCGTTGTCGGCGCAGCAGATACGGCTTGTTTGGTGTCCGCTGGTTTTGCAGGTGCGGCTGTGGTGGCGGCTGCAGTCGTTGCAGTAGCCGCTGTGCTCGCAGCGGCAGCCTTATTATCGCTTGGCTTTGCATCCGCTGCTTTACCATCGGCCGCCGTTTTATCCGAGTTCTCCGCACTGTCCGCGGCTGCGCGCAAACTTTCGTCGGTCGCTTTCGGATTTTTCACGTCAAACTGGATGTTTTTATCGGGAATACTGACGGCCACTTGCGCGGCAGTTTCTTTGCGCTGGCCATCAAACACCCACGGCAAAATCACAAACGCCGCACCCAGCAAAACCAATGCGCCGATCAGGCGACGACGCGCACGCACCTTCAAATCGTGCAACTGCACTTCTTCGTCATACACTGCGCTTGTTTCGTTCAATCCGTCGCGTTGCACTTGGCGTGCACGCACGCGCACCGCTTGGTGCGTCTCGCCACTCAAGCCCAATTCGCTGCGCATATCGCCTTTGCGACGCGCGTTTGACGGCTGGCTATTTGATTGATTTGTTTGCTTTTTCTTAAACCACATCCGATTTTTCCTTATGTCGATTCAGCCGGTACGCTTGGGAATCGCGGCATGCCTTTGAGTGCTTGTTCCACGGTCACAAAGGAGCCAAATATGATTATTCTATCATTGGGCGAGACCTGCGTGGGTACACTTGCAGATAAATGCACCAAAGCGCTTTGCACACTGTCAAATGTCTGAACGCTGTGGTCTTGATCCGCTACAAAGCCCGAATCCAGTAAAATCGCGCGCAATTGCTCTGCCGTGGCGGCACGCGCGGACGGCAAATCGCACACATACCAGTGATCCACCACGTCGCGCATGATGCGCAACACCTGCCCGATGTCCTTGTCTGCCATCGCACCAAATACCGCGTGTGTGTAAGGCGCGTAGCCCATTTGATTGATATTTTTGGCCAAAGAGCGCGCCGCGTGCGGATTGTGCGCGACGTCCAAAATCGTGGTCGGCTGCCCGGGCAATACCTGAAAACGACCACGCACGACCGCGTTGGATATGCCCACGCGCACCGCCTGCTGCGTCACCGGCAACTGCTCGCGCAGCGCATCCAGCGCAGCCAATGCCGCAGACGCATTGGCCAACTGATAATCACCGCGCATCGCCGGCATGGCCAAGCTGTTGCGCGTGCTGTGTTCGCCGATAAAGCGCCATTGTTTGCGCTGATCGTCCTGAATCACCTGATAGCTGAAATCGCGGTTAATCAGTTTCAAATCCGCGCCGACGGCATTCGCATGATCGATCAGGGATTGCGGCGGATTCGGGTCGGCGCACACCGCCGGTCGATGCGCGCGGAAAATTCCTGCTTTTTCAAAACCGATGGCTTCGCGCGTATCCCCCAAAAAGCCCACGTGATCAATATCCACAGACGTTATCACTGCTGCTGCCGAGTCAAACACATTGGTCGCGTCCAAGCGCCCGCCCAAACCGACCTCCAAAACCACCGCTTCAGGCTGCTGCGCATCGAACCAGCACATAAACACCAGCAGGGTGAACTCAAAATAGGTCAGTGAAATTTCGGGCGCCTGCTGTCGAACACGCTCCACCGCATGAAACAAGGGCAATAACTGCTCTTCGGTCGCATCCACGCCGTTAAACCGCGCACGTTCGGTAAAATCGATCACATGCGGCGAGGTGTGGCAACCCACTTTATAGCCCGCCGCCAGCAAAATTTGCTCCAGATAAGCACAGGTGGAGCCTTTGCCATTCGTACCACCCACCGTGATGATGGGATAATTCAGTTTGAGTAGCCCCGCCGCTTGCAGACGCGTTTTCATCTGCCCGACGCGCGTCAGGCCGAGGTCAATTTCGCTCTTGTGCACCGTTTCCAAATGCGCCAACCAATCGGCAAGATGGGCAAATGTTGCCATAAATAAATTCCTTTGATTCACATGAAAAAACCGCAACGGATTTTACCATTGCGGTTTCGTTTCTACTGAGTAATTCGCTGGTTAATGCATCATTAAGCCAATGAAATTTCACCCTGACTACGCAACAAGGTCATCAATCGCGCCAATTCCTCACGCATTTGCTTGCGATGCACGATCATATCAATCGCGCCATGTTCCAGTAAAAATTCAGAGCGCTGGAAACCCTCCGGCAATTTTTCGCGCACGGTTTGCTCAATCACGCGCGGCCCGGCAAAGCCGATCAAGGCTTTCGGCTCGGCAATCACGATGTCGCCGATAAAGGCAAAGCTCGCTGACACGCCGCCCATGGTCGGATCGGTCAAAATAGAAATATAGGGCAAACGTTTTTCCGCCAGCAATGTCAGAGCCGCTGTGGTTTTCGCCATCTGCATCAAGGACAACAATGCCTCTTGCATACGCGCGCCGCCCGAGGCGGAAATGCTGATGAAGGCGGAGTCGGTGTCAATCGCATGACGCACACCGCGCACAAAGCGCTCACCCACGACCGAACCCATGGAGCCGCCCATGAAATCGAATTCAAACGCAGCGACCACCGCCGGTTGCTCATGAATGGTACCCGCTTGCACCACCAAGGCTTCGGACTCACCCGTGTTTTTCACCGCTTCGGCCAGACGCTCGGTGTACTTGCGGCTGTCTTTGAATTTCAAGCTGTCCACCGGCTTGACTTCTTGTCCCAGCTCCACACGACCGTCCGCGTCCAGCAGACGATTGATGCGATCACGCGCTTTCACACGCAGGTGATGATCGCATTTGGGACACACGTATTCATTGTCCTCCAAATCGGATTTGTACAAAACCTCTTCGCACGCCGGACATTTCACCCACAAACCATCAGGCATCGCTGATTTTTTGGCTTCGGACTGCATTTTGGGGGGTAAAATTTTATCTAACCAACTCATCGTCTTGCTCCATAGTCATTGGAATGCGGCATTATATAGGCTTTAAATACCGCAACGCCACCAAATTTATCAGCACAACCGTTCGCTAAAACCGCTTCAAAATCAATTATTATTGTTTAAAATCAGTTACTTAAACCGCATCCAGCGCCTTGCGAATGTCTTTTACCCAATCGCCGACTACCGCGCAAGCATCCTGCCCTTGCGCTTGGGCAGATTCGACCAATTGAATCAATTTACTGCCAATCACCACGCCATCCGCGGTCTGCGCCACTGCGCGCGCGCTGCTCGCATCCGAAATCCCAAAGCCGACATTGATCGGCAAATCAGTGAACTGACGCAGGCGCGCGACTTTCGCCTGCACGTCCGCTACGTCCAACGAGGCAGCGCCGGTCACGCCTTTGAGTGATACATAGTAGATAAAACCGCTGGCCGAGCGCGCCGTCGCCTGCATACGCGCATCGGTGGTGGTCGGCGCAACCAAATAAATGATATTGAGGCCTGCCACGCGCGCCGTTTGTGCAAACGCTTCGGATTCCTCGGGTGGATAATCAACGATGAGCGCACCATCCACACCCGCTTGCACCGCCTCGGCGATGAACGCTTCCTGTCCGATGCGCTCGATCGGATTGGCGTAGCCCATCAATACCACCGGCGTGTGCGAATTGCTCCGGCGAAACTGCGCCACCAATGCCAACACATCGCGCAAACCCACGCCCTGCGCCACGGCACGCTCACTCGCACGCTGAATCACCGGCCCGTCGGCCATTGGATCGGAAAACGGCACGCCCAATTCAATCACATCCACGCCGGCGTTGACCAAGGCGTGCATGAGTTGCTCGGTTTGCGCCAGACTCGGATCGCCTGCCGTGATAAAGGTGACCAAATTTTTTCGCCCCGCTTGACGGTTGTGCTGCAAAACCCGAGACAAGCGTTGCTCGGAAATAGGGGTAGCCGAAGCAGTCATATGATTTATCCATCCATTCTGTCGCCTCGATCAGATCAGTCGAGCGCAATCTTGATTTACAGTGACAACATTATTGCATAAAACCCAATTGTATTTCGCATTGTCTGGCAGCATACCCGTATTTTGAAAAAACTGTGAATAATCGAAAATAGCTTCCGTTATCTGAATTTTTATGTAAAATAACAGCAGATGTTGCGCAATGATTGCATCATTTTGATTGACAATCCATTTATATAAAAACTCTGGAGACCCTCATGCAAAAGCCTTGGTTGAGCCAATACGCCGGTGTAGCCGAACACATCGACTTGAACCGATTCAATTCCATCCCTGCTATTTTTGACTCGGCGTTTGCGCGCTTTAGCGATCGCCCGATGGCGATCAATATGGGTAAATCGCTGACCTACCGCGAATTTGACCAATATTCGCGCGACGTTGCCGCGTGGCTGCAAACCCTCGGTCTGCAAAAAGGCGACCGCATCGCCATCATGATGCCCAACTGTCTGCAATACCTGATTTTGGTGCCGGCGATTTTGCGCGCGGGCTATGCCGTGACCAATATTAATCCGCTGTACACGCCTGATGAGTTGACACACCAGCTCAACGACTCCGGCTCCAAAGCGATTTTCATTCTCGAAAACTTCGCCCATGCGTTGGAGGTCTCCCTGCCCAACCTGCCGAATATCAAACACGTCGTTGTCTCTTCACTCGGCGACATGCTTGGTTTCAAAGGCAAAATCGTCAACTTTGCTCTGCGCAACGTGAAAAAAATGGTTCCGGCGTGGCGCATTGACGCCGCCATTCCGTTCAAACGCGTTTTGGCCGAAGGCGCGCAAAAGACCTATCAACCGGTTCAACTGAGCCACGACGATCTGGCGTTTTTACAATACACCGGTGGTACCACCGGCGTGTCCAAAGGCGCGGCGCTCACGCACGGCAACATCGTTGCCAATGTGTTGCAAGCCGAACAATGGTGCGCACCCGCCATCGGCGATTTGAACAACGGCGCAACCTTTGTCGCCGCCCTGCCGCTGTATCACATCTTCGGCCTGACCGTGAACGCACTGTACGCGCTGCACATCGGCGGCTGCGTGCTGCTCATCACCAATCCGCGCGACATTCCCGCGTTCATCAAAGATTTGCAAAAACACCCGTTCCATGTATTGCCAGCAGTCAATACCCTGTTTGTCGCCTTGAACCACAACCCTGAGTTCAAAAAACTGGATTTTTCATCGCTGCGCGTCGCCTTGGGCGGCGGCATGGCGGTACAAAAAGCCGTCGCCGATCAGTTCCACGAAATCACCGGCGTGCCGATTTGCGAAGCCTACGGCCTGTCCGAAACCAGTCCGGCCGCATTGATGAACCCGATCCAATTGACCGCATTCACCGGCTACACCGGCCTGCCGATTTCCTCGACCGACGTTGCGATTTTGGACGACGATGGCAAAGAAGTACCCTACGGCTCACCGGGTGAAATCGCCATTCGCGGCCCGCAAGTGATGGCCGGCTACTGGCAGCGCCCGGACGAAACCGCCAAAGTCATGACTGCCGACGGCTTTTTCCGCTCCGGCGACATCGGCATCATGAACGAGCAAGGCTTCGTGAAAATCATCGACCGCAAAAAGGACATGGTGCTGGTCTCCGGCTTCAATGTCTATCCCAACGAAGTGGAAGACGTCGCCGTGATGCATCCGAAAGTACTCGAATGCGCCGTGATCGGCGTCGCCGACGACTACTCGGGCGAAGCGGTGAAAATGTTTGTGGTGAAAAAAGACGCGAGCCTGACCGAGCAAGAATTGCAAGCATTCTTGAAAGAACACCTGACCGGCTACAAACGACCGAAATACATCGAGTTTCGCACCGAACTACCGAAATCCAACGTCGGAAAAATTTTGCGTAAAGACCTGCGCGAGAAACCAACCAACTAAACTCGCTGTCCGAGGAAACGACAAAGGATGCTTCGGCATCCTTTTTATTACGTTATTTATTCAGATGGCCATCAAAAAAATCAGCTCAACGCCATTGCCCGCCGGATCACGAAAAAACACCTGTAAATGTCCGCGTTGCGGGACATGCTCGATCGTAAACGCTACACCATGCGCCTTCAAGCGCGCTTGATGCGTCGGCCAGTCGGTACACGCCAGCGCCACATGATCAAAGGTCAAATGCGAGCCGATTTCTCGCGGATCATCAGCGGCCTCCTCGGTCAGGTGCAACACATCTTTTTCACCGGCGTAGAGCCAATAACCCATATTTTGAAACGGCGGCCGCTCGCCATTCGTCAATCCAACCACATCGACGTAAAAATCTTTGACGACCGCCAATAACTCGCGAGACAAGCGAAAATTGTAGTGCACGATATGAGTCACAGCCATTTTCGCCTCTCAACGAACCCATGAACCGCCGTGGATTAACCCGCCTGCCCGACCAAGCAAATCCAGCCGTCCTCGGTGCGCCACAGCGACATGCTCATATACGGCGCATAGGCTTCGATCAGCTCGTCGGTTTGACGCTCTAAAATTCCTGACAACACGAGATAGCCGCCTCGTTGCACATAGCCGACCAGCGCCGGCGCGAGCAATTTGAGCGGATTCGATAAGATATTGGCGACGACGATTTGGTACTGCGCGCCATGCGGCATCGCGTCCGGCAGGACGAAGTGCGCCTGCGTAGTGTTGAGTTCGGCATTGTCCTGCGAGCTTTGCACCGCCTGCGCGTCAATGTCGGTGCCAAGCACATCGCCCGCGCCCATTTTTTTCGCGGCAATGGCTAATATCCCGCTGCCGCAACCATAATCCAGCACCGTCGCGCCCTGCGCGCTCGGCATGTGTTGCGCGAGCCATTGCAAACACAGACGCGTGGTCGGATGACTGCCCGTGCCAAACGCCAAACCCGGGTCGAGGCGCAGATTGATGCGGCCTGCGTCGCGTTCATCGGCTTCATGCCAAGTTGGGACTATCCATAATTGCGGGGTAATTTCAATCGGCTCGAACTGGCTTTGGGTCAATCGCACCCAATCCTGCGCCTGTACTTCGCGCCGCTCGTAAGGTGGCGCGGGTAGATTTAACGAGCCGTAAGCCTCATTCAATAACTCATCCACATCCGTATCCGGCTCAACCAATACAACCAAGCGCGACTGCTGCCATGCGTGGGTGGTTGGCTCCAAGCCCGGTTCACCATACAAAGGCACCTCGGATTCGGTGTCCGCCCATTCGTCTTCAACCGATACGGAAAGCGCCCCGGCCTCCATGAGCGCGTCGGAGACGTCTTCCGCATGTGCTTCGTCCACACTGATAATCAATTCTAACCACATAGCATTCCTTTTAAAGCGTTTTAATTAACAATGCCCGCATTATCCGTGAATTCAGTCCAAAAAACAAAACATCCAACCACGACGGGTTGGATGCTTGTTTGATCAGAGCATTGATTGAGCTTAATGTTTTTCCTGCTCCAATTTTTGTTCCAAATAGTGAATACTAAATCCACCAGCTTGGAAAATCGGATCGTCCATCATCACGCGATGCAACGGAATATTGGTCGAAATACCTTCCACCACCATTTCCGAGAGCGCAGTGCGCATACGCGCAAGCGCCTGCTCGCGTGTATCGCCGTAGGTAATCAATTTACCAATCATGGAGTCGTAATTCGGCGGTACAAAGTAGTTGTTGTATACATGCGAATCGACGCGCACGCCCGGACCGCCCGGCGTATGCCACATGGTGATACGCCCCGGACTCGGGATGAATTTGAACGGGTCTTCGGCATTGATACGGCACTCAATCGAGTGGCCTTTGAGCACGATGTCGCGCTGACGGAAACGCAATTTTTCACCCGCCGCGATGCGAATTTGCTCTTGCACAATATCAATACCCGTCACCATTTCGGTTACCGGATGTTCCACTTGTACACGGGTATTCATTTCGATGAAGTAGAACTCGCCATTCTCATACAAAAATTCAAACGTACCCGCACCGCGATAACCGATTTTTTTACACGCATCCACGCAGCGTGCACCGATTTTATCCACCAATTTACGCGGAATACCCGGAGCTGGGGCTTCTTCAACCACTTTTTGGTGGCGACGTTGCAAAGAGCAATCGCGCTCGCCCAAGTAAACCGCATTGCGGTGTTGATCAGCGAGAATCTGAATCTCGATGTGGCGCGGATTTTGCAGGAACTTTTCCATGTACACGTTCGGATTGCCAAACGCGGCTTGGGCTTCCGCCTTGGTCATCGCCACCGCATTGAGCAAAGCCGCCTCCGAATGCACCACGCGCATCCCGCGACCACCGCCACCACCGGCGGCCTTGATGATGACAGGGAATTTGATCGCACGCGCCATGCGCAGGATTTCCTGCGGATCGTCCCCCAACGCCTCGGGCGAACCCGGAACCGTCGGTACGCCCGCGCGTATCATGGCCTGTTTCGCCGCAACTTTATCGCCCATGATGCGAATCGAATCTGCAGTCGGGCCGATGAACACAAATCCGGATTCCTCAACACGTTGCGAAAAATCGGCGTTCTCGGACAAAAAACCATAGCCCGGATGAATCGCTTCGGCTTGGGTCACTTCCGCCGTGGCGATCAACGCGGTCATATTCAGATAACTTTGCGCAGAAGGCGCAGGCCCGATACACACAGCCTCGTCGGCCAGTTTCACGTATTTCGCTTCGCGATCAGCCTCGGAATAAACCACCACGGTTTTAATCCCCATTTCACGACACGCCCGCTGAATCCGCAAAGCAATTTCACCTCGATTGGCGATGAGAATTTTTTTAAACATAGCACGCTTTCATCAAATTGGGTACACATGCACCAAACATGGCTCTATCGTTTTCGATGATTTGAGCGAGTAAGGCGCAATGGCACTATTCGGAATCATTTTCAGAACATTCGACACGGTATCTGCGTAGCTCCACAATGACCTACGCATCGCATCGGCTCAAATCATCAGCCAATGATGAACAACACTTGACCGTATTCCACCGGCTCGGCATTTTCAACCAAAATTTGTTTGATCACGCCATCGGTTTCCGCTTCGATTTCATTGAGCAACTTCATGGCCTCAATGATGCACAGGGTTTGGCCTTTTTTCACCGCAGTACCAACTGTGACGTACGGCGCAGCGCCCGGCGCGGATGCAGCGTAGAACGTACCGACCATCGGTGATTTGACTGGCGTGCCGGCTTCTTGTGCCGGGGCAGCAGCAGGTGCTGGAGCCGCGGCGGCAGGCGCTGCCGCCACAGGTGCCGCAGCGACCGCTGGTGCGCTGTGTACCACTTGCGGAGCAGACACCATGACGGAGCCGCCGCCTTTAACGATACGCACCTTGCCTTCGGCCTCAGTAATTTCCAACTCTGATACTTCCGATTCAGACACCAAATCAATCAGTGTTTTGAGTTTACGCAAATCCATTCTGCTCGCTCCTTTAGAATTATTGGATTGGGATCGATGTCGCCATCGATGGGTATATGCTGCGCCGCCATGATTCAACACAAAAATAAATAGGCGGCACAATGATCCAATGAACACGTATTTGATGCGAAACCACTCAAAGCCCAAACAGCCAAGCAGCACAGCACCTCATACAGCCTTGAAAAGTACACATATGATTGGAGTGCGATTATACGCCTTAAAATTCGTGAAAGTGACTTATTTTCGCTTATTTTTCGATATTTTTCGCTAAAACAAGTTAAATAGAACGAACGTTCAGATTTTTAAAACCTTCAAAACAAGAGCGTATTTAACGCCATCTTATTTATTTTTATAATCGATAGCGTCCTGATGAGTTCATTTAAGCAGATTTTGCCTTCAGTTTTTGCGCCCAGTAGGATAAAGCCGCTTCATAGCCATAAGCACCCAAACCGCAGATCACCCCAACCGCCAAATCGGACATGAAGGAGTGGTGACGGAATGGTTCGCGTTGATGGACATTGGACAAATGCACTTCAATGAACGGAATCGCCACGCCCGCGAGTGCATCACGAACCGCAACGCTGGTGTGCGTGAACGCCGCCGGATTGATGATGATGGCTTGATGCCGTCCTCGCGCACGGTGAATCGCCTCGACGATCTCACCTTCGTGATTGCTCTGGTAGGTCTCCAACGCAAGACCCCATTCCTGCGCCTGCTGCTGTAAATGTTGATTCACATCCGCCAAGGTTTGCGAACCATAGACCTCGGGTTCGCGTGTGCCCAATAAATTTAAATTCGGACCGTGAATCACTAAAATACTGTTCATAATCATCTCTTTTGTTGATTTTTGCGGCTGATTTTTAAATGGTGCCATCAAAGCCAAAATGGTATTGATGCGATTTTAACCAGCGTTGTCTATTTTTGCATGCAGATAGCGTGCCTACACGAGTAAAGCAAATATTACACCGTGTTGGCATCCGTGACCACCCAAAGTATGCTCAAGCCGACGCCCGTGAGTTCGCTCATCGCATCTTTGAGTGTATCCATGATAGGAAACAGCATTTTGCTCTGCACCGCATCGCTGTGTATCAACCATACTTGTGGCACAGAACCGTCCTGCGCATCCAATTGCGCCTGCAAACGGTCGGCATACTCACCGGTCACATCGTACAGCGCGTCTAAATTTTGCCCGAAATAGTCAGGAAAACTCAAACGTGCGGCCAATAGCGCCAATACTTCAGCAGCATCGCTCGCGTCGATCACTTTACGTACGTCCACCGTGCGCACATCCGCCCCCAGCTCGGTAGTGTACACCGCCAGATAATCACCAAGGCCATCGTCACGACCAACACCGTCGGCAGCTGCCGATTGAGATGCCTCGGACACCTCAGCGATATGGCACTCAACCCATTTGCCCACGATGCGCGACCACAATTCGGTTTTAATTGGATTCATGCTCACTCCATCCGTACCCGCGCAAAACTGCGGTAGTGATCGCTGGTGTAATAGTATTCGCCGCTATTGGCATTATCTCCCGTCGTTCCTTGACCGGAAATAATTCGGCGCGCACCGCGATTGTCCGCACCGGGAGTCGGCACGGTGTATTCTTGATAGTAGCCGCGCGGTTGGCCGGGCAAAATCCGTTCGCGGTTGCTGAATGTTTGCCCGTCTTGGCGATAGGGAAAACTGGCACGCTTTTGAATCATACCAATCACCGTTTGCGCTTCTTTGGGCAAGGCCGCATAGTCTATCGTCCCGATGCCGCCGGCATAATCTGCATCGGCTTTAGCGTTGGATGATTCGGTAGCACGTTTGCCCGAACCATTGTTGCTTTTGGCACTGACCTCTGACGTCACACCCTCATTGGTGCGGTTGGCCGTATTTTTTTGCGTGGCAATGGTCGATTTCGATCCCGAATGGGCATCCGAGCTCAAATGATAAATGCGAAAACACGCCGCCAGCAAGGCCAGCGACAGCACCACAACCAGAATCTGTAACGTCCGACGTGTCATAGTGAGCCGTTTCAATTAGCTCGGCTCTGCCGAGTTGGCAGCAGCATCGCCCGTACCGTCACCGATGCCGCCCGTACCGCTATCAATGGACAGCGCCGAGGCCAGACGCGGCGTAAGCGTGTATACACCCGACCAACTGGCTTGATCCAAAATATGCCCCTCCATACGGCGCTGTACCGCGCTGATATTGAGTTTACTCGCCAGCGGCATGCTCAATTCAGGGATGTCCAAGGCATACAGCGTAAAGGTATATTTATGCACGATGGAGTCATTCCACGGTGGACATGGGCCGTCATAACCGTAGTAATCACCAGCCATATCGTGGTCGTTGGCAAACCAGTGGGTATAGTCGTTGATGCCGTGACGCATCAAGGTTTCACTGAATTCTTTGATCGGTACAACGGGGCCGGCTTTACCGCGCGGCGTGACTTGATTGGAAAACTGTCCTGCGGCGATTTCGCGCGTAGACGCAGGAATATTGATCAAAATCCAGTGGATAAAATCATCGCGCGGCAAATCGGCGGGCACTTCACGATCCACTTGATTCACATCCGTCGGGTCAGTCGGTGCGCAGTCGTCCACACACAAAATGACGAACGATTGCGTGCCTTCGGGCACTTCGGCCCATGCCAGATGCGGATTTTTATTGTCTGCAAAACGCACGCGCACTTTTTGATCAATTTGCGCAAAGGCAAACTCCGCTGGAATCACGCCATTATCCGGAAAACTGTCGCTGTGAAGTTTCATGTATTGCACTCCTTTTGATCAAATACGATTCTCACGCTCTCTATCTGAGCCACTTGTATTTTAGCAGTAGAAGCCATCACACGCATGGAACATTTGAAATAAAAAAGCTACCGTTTTTTCACCAGTCAATCTCTTGTAAGAATATTTGCATAAAGTACAACAACTGGATGAATCCTATCAACAAAACACCCAATTTTATATCGTCAATTAAGGAGGTTACTCATGAGTTCATTAACAGCCGGCCAACGTTTTCGGCAAGCCCTAAAAGAAGAATCACCGTTGCAGATCGTCGGCGCGATCAACGCCAATCACGCCCTGCTCGCACAACAAGCCGGCTTTAAAGCCATCTACGTTTCCGGCGGCGGTGTGGCAGCAGGCTCGCTCGGCGTACCTGATCTGGGCATCACCGGTTTGGAAGACGTCCTGATTGACGCACGCCGCATCACCGATATTTGCGATCTGCCTTTGCTGGTGGACGTAGACACCGGCTTTGGCCCGTCGGCATTTAATGTCGCACGCACCACCAAAAGCATGATCAAAGCAGGCGTTGCCGCCATGCACATTGAGGATCAAGTCGGCGCGAAGCGTTGCGGCCACCGCCCGAACAAAGCCATCGTCCCAGCCGACGAAATGGTTGATCGCATCAAAGCGGCGGTCGATGCGCGTACCGACGAATCATTCTTCATCATGGCGCGTACCGACGCGATTGCCAACGAAGGCTTGGATGCCGCGATTGAACGCGCGAGCAAATACATCGAAGCCGGTGCAGACGGCCTGTTCCCAGAAGCCGCCATTACCTTGGACATGTACAGCGCCTTCGTCAAAGCCCTGCCAAACGTACCAATTCTGGCCAACTTGACCGAATTTGGCCAAACGCCGTTGTTCACCACCGATGAATTGCGCGAAGTCGGCGTCGCCATGACACTCTACCCGCTGTCCGCGTTCCGCGCGGCAAACAAAGCAGCGCTGAATGTCTACAACAGCCTGCGCCAAAACGGCACGCAATCCGGCGTAGTGGACACGATGCAAACCCGTATGGAGCTGTACGCCTCCATCGGCTATCAAGCGTACGAAGACAAGCTGGATTTATTCCTAAATAAATAATGCTCTACCCTTATTCACTAACCTTAACCTCATGGAGACAAGCACAATGAGTAAAGAAACCGCAACCACCGCAACCTTCAAGCCGAAAAAATCCGTTGCCCTGTCCGGCGTGGCCGCAGGCAATACCGCACTGTGTACCGTTGGCCGCTCGGGCAACGATTTGCACTACCGTGGTTACGACATCATGGACTTGGCACTCAAATGCGAATTTGAAGAAGTCGCGCATTTGTTGGTACACGGCACATTGCCGACCAAAACCCAATTGGCCAACTACAAAGCGAAATTGCAACGCATGCGCGGCCTGCCGCAAGCGGTCAAAGTCGCTTTGGAACAATTGCCACCGTCCGCACACCCAATGGACGTGATGCGCACCGGCGTATCGGTTCTGGGCTGCGTCACACCTGAGAAAGACGACCACAATTACGCCGGCGCACGCGACATTGCCGACAAATTGATGGCATGCCACAGCTCCATGCTGCTTTACTGGTACCATTTTGCGCACAATGGCAAACGCATTGAAGTGGAAACCGATGACGACTCCATCGGCGGTCACTTCCTAACCCTGTTGCACGGCAAAAAATGCCCTGATTCATGGGTTAAAGCCATGCACATCTCATTGATTTTGTACGCAGAACACGAGTTCAACGCCTCCACCTTCGCCTCACGCGTGGTGGCAGGTACCGGCTCGGACATGTACTCATCCATCTGCGCCGGTATTGGTGCATTGCGCGGTCCAAAACACGGCGGCGCGAACGAAGTGGCGTTTGAAATCCAACAACGCTACGGCTCGCCTGACGAAGCCGAAGCCGACATTCGTGATCGCGTAGAACGCAAAGAAGTCGTGATTGGCTTTGGTCATCCGGTGTACACCATCGCCGACCCGCGCAACGTCGTGATCAAAAAAGTGGCGCACGATTTGGGTAAAGAGCAAGGCGATATGCGCATGTACGACGTCGCCGAGCGTCTCGAATCCGTGATGTGGGAAATCAAAAAAATGTTCCCGAATCTGGACTGGTTCAGCGCCGTATCGTACAACCTGATGGGCGTGCCGACTGCGATGTTCACCCCGTTGTTCGTCGTCGCTCGTACCGCAGGCTGGAGCGCACATGTGATTGAACAGCGTCAGGACAACAAGATCATCCGTCCAAGCGCAAACTACACAGGTCCGGAAGACTTGAAATTTGTAGCGATCAGCAAACGTAAATAAGCTGATTGAAACAGAGTTAAAGACGTTATTGAGCATAAGTACGTCATTGCGGGCTTGCCCCGCAATCTCCCAGACAAGGAGATGCCGAATTAAGTTCGGCATGACGTCGCTCAATGGCGCTTGAATGGTGTTTGATAACGTTGGCCAAATGATTAGATTTGCCCAGCGTTGTCCCTCAAAATAGCCAAACCATTAAACAGACCTTATTCCCGCGCATGTCCATCATGACCGCCTATCCGCTTGCGTCGGAATAAAGTTTGTTACAACAACGATATCGCAACGATATTGATTTTTATACTTTACGAGGAAGTTTGACATGAACACACAATACCGCAAGCCTTTACCCAACAGCACTGTCGATTTTTACGACGCGCATGCCGCCGTTGACGCCATCAAACCCGGCGCCTACGCCACTCTGCCGTATACCAGCCGCGTGCTGGCCGAGCAACTGGTGCGCAAAGCCGCGGACAACGGCACCGATGCCGCCACCTTGAACGAATGGCTGAACCAATTGATCGAGCGCAAGCGCGAAGTTGATTTCCCATGGTTTCCTGCCCGTGTGGTGTGCCACGACATTCTCGGCCAAACCGCCTTGGTGGATCTGGCCGGTTTGCGCGATGCGATTGCCGATCAAGGCGGCGATCCGGCCAAAGTCAATCCAGTGGTGCAAACGCAATTGATCGTTGACCACTCATTGGCGGTGGAATGCGGCGGCTACGACCCCGACGCCTTCCAGAAAAACCGTGACATCGAAGATCGCCGCAACGAAGACCGTTTCCACTTCATCGACTGGTGCGCGACCGCGTTTGAAAACGTCAACGTGATCCCAGCGGGCAACGGCATCATGCACCAAATCAACCTCGAAAAAATGTCGCCGGTGATTCAAAACCGCAACGGCGTTGCCTTCCCCGACACCTGCGTCGGCACCGACAGCCACACGCCGCATGTGGATGCCTTGGGCGTGATTGCGATTGGCGTGGGTGGTTTGGAAGCCGAAACCGTGATGCTGGGCCGCGCGTCCATGATGCGTTTGCCGGACATCGTTGGTGTGAAACTGACCGGCAAACGTCAACCCGGCATCACCGCGACCGACATCGTCTTGGCCTTGACCGAATTTTTGCGCAAAGAGCGCGTGGTCGGTGCCTATGTGGAATTTTTTGGCGATGGCGCCGACAGCTTGTCGATTGGCGATCGTGCGACCATTTCCAATATGTGCCCTGAATACGGCGCAACGGCGGCGATGTTCTACATCGACCAGCAAACCATTGATTATCTGAAATTGACCGGTCGCGAGCCGGAGCAAGTCGCACTGGTGGAGCAATACGCCAAACAAACCGGCCTGTGGGCGGACGCCCTGAAAACCGCCGAATACGAACGCGTATTGACGTTTGACTTGTCCACCGTGGTGCGCAATATGGCGGGGCCATCCAATCCGCACAAACGCTTGCCGACTTCAGACTTGGCCGAACGCGGCATCGCGGTGGATCTGGATAAAGCCAAAGCGCAAGAAGCCGATGGCCTGATGCCAGATGGCGCGGTCATCATCGCCGCAATCACCTCGTGCACCAATACCTCGAATCCGCGCAACGTCGTGGCCGCCGGTTTGCTCGCCAAACGGGCAAACGAACTCGGCCTCGTGCGCAAACCGTGGGTGAAAACCTCGTTCGCGCCCGGCTCCAAAGTCGCCAAACTCTACCTCGAATCATCCGGTCTGTTGCCTGAACTGGAAAAACTCGGCTTTGGCATCGTCGCCTACGCCTGCACCACCTGTAACGGCATGAGCGGCGCGCTTGATCCGAACATCCAGCAAGAAATCATAGCCCGCGATTTGTACGCCACCGCCGTATTGTCAGGCAACCGCAACTTCGACGGCCGCATTCACCCGTATGCGAAACAAGCCTTCCTCGCCTCGCCGCCATTGGTTGTGGCCTACGCCATCGCTGGTACCGTGCGTTTTGACATTGAAAAAGACGTCTTGGCCGTGGTGGACGGCAAAGAAATTCGCCTGAAAGACCTCTGGCCGACCGACGAAGAAATCGACGCCATCGTGGAACAACACGTCAAACCGGAGCAATTCAAGCAAATCTACATCCCGATGTTTGATCTGGGCGCAGTAGAAAAAGCCCCAAGCCCGCTGTACGACTGGCGTCCGATGTCTACCTACATCCGCCGTCCGCCCTACTGGGAAGGCGCGTTGGCCGGTGAGCGCACGCTCAAAGGTATGCGTCCGCTCGCCGTATTGCCGGACAACATCACCACCGACCACCTGTCGCCATCCAACGCCATTTTGATGGACAGCGCGGCGGGCGAATACCTGCACAAAATGGGCTTACCTGAAGAAGACTTCAACAGCTACGCCACCCACCGAGGTGACCATTTGACTGCACAACGCGCCACATTCGCCAACCCGAAACTATTCAACGAAATGGTGAAAAATCCGGACGGCAGCGTGAAACAAGGCTCACTCGCCCGCGTAGAACCCGAAGGCCAAGTGATGCGCATGTGGGAAGCGATCGAAACCTATATGAACCGCAAACAACCGCTGATCATCATCGCCGGCGCCGACTACGGTCAAGGCTCCTCGCGTGACTGGGCGGCCAAAGGCGTGCGTCTGGCCGGTGTCGAAGCCATTGTGGCCGAAGGCTTCGAGCGCATCCACCGCACCAACCTCGTCGGCATGGGCGTGCTGCCGCTCGAATTCAAAGCCGGTGAAAACCGCCACACCTACGGCATCGACGGCACCGAAACCTTCGACGTCATTGGCGAACGCAAACCCCGCGCCGACCTCACCGTCGTCGTTCACCGCAAAAACGGCGAAACCGTCCACATCCCCGTGACCTGCCGCCTCGACACCGCCGAAGAAGTCAGCATCTACGAAGCGGGCGGCGTACTGCAACGCTTCGCGCAGGACTTTTTGGAAGGGAATGCGTAAAACCATCGCCCCAAAGTAAAAACCCACTTTGGGCTGGTTCAAAACAGAAACGGACTGCTGACAATCCCTCTTCTTGCAATTTGTCGCAAAATCTAAGAAAAATGCCGTCATACCCGCGTAAGCGGGTATCCAGAAACTTTAATAAAAACAATTAGTTAGAGTCGTCATCTGGATTCCCGCTAAAATCATGCGGGAATGACGGAACTTTGTTTAGGTGTATGTGCCACTTTGTCAACAGCCTTAACGGACTGCAATGCAGTCCGTTTTTCTACTTATCCAACTATTGCCCAGCCATCATTCAATTATGCGGCACGTGCGGCAATACCGCATCGCGCACCACATGCCATTGCGCCAGCTTCTCTTCAAAACGCATGCGCGCATTCGCAGGACTGGTACTCGGCAGCGAAACGACCGTTATTTGGCGGGGTAGTTGTTTGACGATGTGGCGTTTGAACAATGTGGTCGCGCTCCCGCCATTGAGATAAATGCTGTGTAAACTGGGAAATGTACTAATCAAACCAACGATGTCATTCGGCACGACGCTGGCAGCCTCAATCGCACTGTCCAAGCTGCCTTCGCGCTTCGCACGGGCGATCACGTCCCACAAGGCGATGCGGTTTTGTTTCAATAGTGCGATTCGTTGCGCATACGTCAACGACTGACGCTCGACAAATAGCGCCTCGATGATGCGCCAAAAGGCGTTTTGCGGATGCGCGTAGTACTGCTGTTGCGTGACCGATGCGACGCTGGGTAAGGAACCTAAAATCAATATTTGCGGCGGCTCATCCGGCAAGATGCAGTTAAAACTGTGTGTGCTTTGGCTCATGATCAATGGGCTTAACTGGCTTGAGGTATGATGGACAATCTTGCCATTGTAGGTTAATCGTAAGCGATTTGGGCTACTATAACGCATCATTATTTCACGGAGGTCGTCATGTCCACTTTTGCCGCACAAGTTAAAATCCCCGCCACCTACATTCGTGGCGGCACATCCAAAGGCGTGTTTTTCCGTTTGCAGGATTTGCCTGAATCCTGCCAAAAGCCTGGCGCAGCACGCGATAAATTATTCATGCGCGTGATTGGCAGCCCCGACCCATACGCCGCGCACATTGACGGCATGGGTGGCGCGACTTCCAGCACGTCCAAATGCGTGATTTTGTCCCAAGCCAGCGTGCCGGATCACGATGTGGATTATCTCTATGGCCAAATCTCGATTGACAAGGCCTTTGTCGATTGGTCGGGTAATTGTGGTAATCTGTCCACCGCCGCCGGTGCGTTTGCGATTCACGCGGGCTTGGTTGACCCCGCGCGCATCCCTGAGAACGGCGTGGCCGTGGTGCGCATCTGGCAGGCGAATATTCAAAAAACCATCATCGCCCATGTGCCGGTGAGCAACGGCCAAGTGCAGGAAACCGGCGACTTTGAGCTGGACGGCGTGACTTTCCCGGCGGCGGAAATCGTGTTGGAATTTATGGATCCATCCGATGATTCAGAGGATGGCGGTTCGATGTTCCCGACCGGCCATCTGGTCGATGATTTGGAAGTACCGGGCATCGGTACATTCAAAGCGACCATGATCAGCGCGGGCATTCCAACCGTGTTTGTCAACGCTGCCGACATCGGCTACACCGGCACGGAGTTGCGCGAGGACATTAATTCCGACCCTGAAAAATTGAAATTCTTCGAGGCGATTCGTGTCGCCGGCGCCTTGCGCATGGGTTTGATCAAAACCCCTGAAGAAGCGTTGACACGTCAACACACGCCGAAAATCGCGTTTGTCGCGCCGCCGACGACTTATACCGCCTCCAGCGGCAAAACCATTGAGGCCGGTGACGTTGATCTATTGGTGCGTGCTTTATCGATGGGCAAGCTGCACCACGCGATGATGGGCACGTGCGCCGTGGCGATTGGCACGGCGGCGGCGGTGCCGGGCACTTTGGTGAATCTGGCGGCAGGCGGTGGCGAACGCACGGCGGTGCGTTTCGGTCATCCGTCCGGCACCTTGCGCGTCGGTGCGGAGGCGAAACAGGTCAGCGGCGAATGGACGGTGACCAAGGCCATCATGAGCCGCTCCGCCCGCATCCTCATGGAAGGCTGGGTGCGGGTGCCTGGGGATAGTTTCTAAGGACATACGGAAAAAGTAAAAACCTAGCTTTTCCGCATTTTCTTAAATAATAGAGTACGTAGGGGCGCATGGCATGCGCCCTTTTCATCTCATTATAAAAAATCAGAAAAATAGGGGTACAATCATGCGCCCCTACATTATTATTGGATCAAGCTAATTACGCCGCATCCTGTGGAATTGGTTTTTTCAACACGAACAGCATCGCAGTCGTTACCACCGTACCGATCAAAATGGCACCGATGTAGGGTAACAAATTATCCACCGCATTCGGAATCGGCAACACAAAAATTCCCCCGTGCGGCACATGCAATTGCGCACCGAATACCATTGACAAAGCGCCCGCCACCGCAGAACCGACCATCAACGACGGAATCACACGAATCGGGTCACGTGCGGCAAACGGAATCGCACCTTCGGTCACGAATGCGATACCGAGTACGGCCGCCGCGCTACCGGCTTTACGCTCTTCTTCAGAGAAGCGATTTTTGAACAGGTACGAAGCCAAAGCCAATCCCAACGGCGGCGTCATACCGGCAGCCATCACAGCAGCCATTGGCGCATACACTTGGCTGGCGAGCAAACCCACGGCAAAGGTGTAAGCCGCTTTATTCACCGGACCGCCCATATCGAACGCCATCATCGCGCCGAGGATCAAGCCGAGCACCAATGCGCTGGAGGTTTGCATGCTGGTCAGCCAAGCGGTCATGGCTTTGAGCAAGCCCGACACCGGCACACCAACCACATAGAACATGATTAAACCCACCACCAGCGTACTGATTAACGGTAATATCAACACTGGCTTGAGTCCCGCCAAATTGCGCGGTAATTTGATCACGCCGTTGAGCCATTTGGTGAAATAACCGGCCAAGAAGCCCGAAATGATCCCGCCCAAGAAGCCCGAGCCGGTGATGCCGGCCAAGATACCGCCGATCATACCCGGCGTTAAACCCGGACGATCCGCAATCGAGTAGGCGATATAACCGGACAAAACCGCAACCATCAGGCCAAAGCCGCCTTTGGCACCGATGGTGAACACATTCGCCCAAAATGTCGTCCATGCCGTCGGTTCCATCTTCGTCCCATCCAATGCCATTGCCGGGTCATACGCATAAATCCCGCGCGCGGCAAAGCCGATGGCGATCAGCAAGCCACCCGCCACCACGAAGGGCAGCATATACGACACCCCTGTCATCAGATGCTTATACGCACCTTTTAAACCTTCTCCTGCCATGTTGTTCTCCTAAATATATAGAGTGATACGGCCGATCATTTACGACGCCAGGGCCGTAGTAATCAAACCCGCACCGTCTTTAATCGCCGCTTTACTACCGGTTGAGTACACTTTTTTACCGCCAAAACGGCTCAAATCCACATTGGTATCTGCTGCGATGATGACCACATCCGCCGCTTCGATGTCGCTCGCGGTCAATTGGTTTTCAGCACCGACAGAACCCTGAGTTTCCACCTTGATCTTGTGACCGAGTTTTTTCGCACCCGCTTCCAAGCCTTCTGCAGCCATATAGGTATGTGCAATACCGGTTGGACAAGAAGTAATCGCTACGATAGTTGCCATTGTGTTGCTCCTTTCAAGATAAACGTTGTGTCAACGTCGATATAAAATATAAAGAAAGCGCAGACCGCAAAAAGTCGTACTTCCTAAACAATCTAAATAAGCTGCCCCATTTGTGTTCCGATTCAGCTCATCTATTTTTAATTCATGGGTAAATTAATGTCATAACAACGGTTGAATCACCACCTGCGCCTGCCACTGCTCCAGCACATCTTTGGGCGGTAAATCACGGACAAAATTGGTAATCGCGCTCAATGAAAACGCAGTTCCCAAGCTGGCACATTCGCCCAAAGACAGCTCTTGGCAAAAACCCGCTACCATGCCGGCGACCATCGCATCGCCTGCGCCGACGGTAGATTTGATGTCAACCTGCGGCGGACGCGCGATCAATGCTTCATTGGCGCGCACAAACATCGCACCATCACCGCCCATCGAGACGACGACCAATTGTGTCTGCTCGTTGAGTAAAGCACGCGCGCTCGCTAACACTTGCACCGTACCGGTCAACGGTTTACCCACCAATTCGCTCAACTCATCAATATTCGGCTTGATCACATCCGGCCCTGCGCTCAGTCCCAAGCGCAAAGCTTCGCCACTGCTGTCCAAAATCACTTTGCAGTTTTTGGCTTTGAGGCGCGCGGTCATCTGCGCGTACAAATCCGTTGGCAAACTGTCCTGTAAACGGCCACCGAGGGTGAACCACTCGCATTGATCGGCCATCTCGTCCAGCGTTTTGAGCAGCGCCTGCACATCCTCATCATTCGGCTTCACACCGGCGGCATTGATGTCGCTGGTTTGTTGTTCGGCCACATCGATGATTTTCACATTCACGCGGGTTTCGCCTGCGGTGCGAATGAAGCGGTCTTCAATGGCCTTGCGCCCAAATGTTTGCTCAAACAGCGCCGTATTTTGCTCACCCAAAAAACCGGTCGCCGCCACTGGTATACCATAATCGGCCAAGCGCAAAGCGACGTTCACGCCCTTGCCGCCCGCGTCAAAACGCATGTGGTGGCAGCGATTCACTTTGCCCAAGGTAAAGTGATCCAGTGTCACGGTTTGGTCAATCGCCGGATTGGTGGTCAGCGTACCGACAAGTCCTTTGCGTTGACGCTGCTTGCCGAGATTGGATTGGCTTAAATTTTTTTGATTCATAATGCACGTACCTCGTCGGCTGTTCGGCAGGCCAAGGCTTTTTGTGCCAAGGCTTGCAAATCACTCAATGCCACACGACGCAATTGCGCCTTGATGGTCGGAATCGTCGGCACGGTGATGCTCAGTTCGGTCACGCCCAAGCCAGTCAGAATCTCCGCACCGCGCACATCGCTGGCCGCGCCACCGCACACGCCGACCCATTTGCCTTCAGCTTTGGCGGCTCGCACGGTCATGTCAATCATGCGCAGCACTGCCGGATTGAGCGCGTCGGCTTGTTTGGCCAACTGCGGATGCACGCGATCCATCGCCAAGGTGTATTGCGTCAAATCGTTCGTGCCAATGGAGAAGAAATCGACTAATTGCGCAAACTGATCCGCCAGCACAGCCGTGGATGGCACTTCGACCATGATGCCCAGCTCGATTTTCGGCGCGTTCAGCTCGGCACGGATGGCTTCACACTGCGCAATCACTTGCTCAATCTCAGAAACCGTGCTGATCATCGGGAACATCACGCGAATTTGCCCGCCCTCTTTGCTGACATCGCGCGCCGCGCGATAAATCGCGCGCAGTTGCGGCTCAAACAGATCGGGACGCGCCATACACAGACGAATGCCGCGAATACCGAGGAAGGAGTTATCTTCTTTGGGCAGATTCAAATGCGGCACTTGCTTATCACCGCCAATGTCCAGTGTGCGAATGGTCAGCGGACGACCTTGCAGTGCGCGCGCCATGTCGCAATAAACTTGATACTGCTCCTCTTCGCTCGGGGTTTCGCCCGATTCGAGGAATAAAAACTCGGTGCGCATCAAGCCCACGCCTTCGGCGCCATATTCCACCGCCTGCTCGGCATCCGTGACGCGATTCACATTGGCAAACACCTCAATGTGCTGACCATCGGTGGTCACCGCCGCGGTCAAGCGTTCGGCAAAGTCGATGTTCAATTGACGCTCGACCTCTTCGTGCAAGGCTTGCGCACTGGCGATTTCAGCCGGTGTCGGGTTCAGATACAAAGCGCCGTTAAAGCCGTCCAAAATACACGGCGTGCGCGGAGCAATGTCCAAAATCTCATCACCCGCCGCGACAATCGCAGGAATCCCCATCGCGCGCGCAATGATCGCGGTGTGCGAAGTGGGGCCGCCTTTGGCGGTGATAAAGCCCAGAATCATGTCGGGATCAAGGTTCGCGGTATCGGACGGCGTGAGATCATCGGCCACGAGTACGGACGGCTCTTGCGCATTCATCACCGGCTCGTTATCCATGTGCAGCAACTGGCGCAAAACCCGTTGCGCCACATCGCTCAAATCCACGGCGCGCGCAGCCAATACCGCATCATCGAGTTTGGTAATCTGTGCAATACGGCTGTCAATCACATGCTGCCACGCCCACGCGGCACTGTGCTTTTGCTCGATCAATACTTTGGTGCTGTTGAGCAGCTCGTCGTCTTGCAAAAACTCTGCGTGCGCGAGGAAAATCGCCGCTTGTTTCGAGCCGAGGCGATTTTTCACCTCTTGATAATTATTTTGCAAAGCTTGATGGGCATTCACCACCGCTGCATCAAAGGCAATCAATTCGGATGTCGGATCGGACGCCTCGTCCTCGACCACGATTTTTTTCGCGGTGTGCTGGGTGATCGGACCGTAGACAATGCCATCGGAAGCGGCGACACCACTGGCAAAGGCGGCCGTGGTTTCGGCTTTCCACAGCAGGCGCTCACGATCGAGTACCACCGCCGGTACTTCCTCATGCTCGTCACCTTCACCCAAGCCGCTTTCGATTGCCGCTTTGAGCGCGGCCAATGCCTGCTCCGCATCCGCGCCCTGCGCGGAAACCTTGATCCGAGCGCCGTTGACCACGCCCAGTTGCAATAATTTGACCAAACTTTTCGCGTCGGCCATTTCGTCACCAAAGCGCAAACGAATATTCGATTGGAATTTTTTGGCAAGGCTGACCAATTCGGTCGCCGGCCGTGCGTGTAAACCGGTCGGATTGAGAATCGTGGTTTCAAACGCCAGCGGATAGTCGGACAGCGAAGCCGCCGGCGCAGGCTCAGGGCGCGCACCGGTCAAGGCTTCAATGATGTCCGCCGGATTGCGGGTATTGGCCAAACGCTGCGCCTCTTCCTCATCGGAAACCACGCGCGTGAGTTTGCGCAGAATGTTTAAATGTTCGTTGGATTTGGCCGCGATACCGACCAGAAGATAAACGGTGTCTTCGTCATTCCACTGGACACCCTCAGGGATTTGCAACACCGAAATGCCGGTGTTTAAAATGAATTCGCGATTCTCCGGCATACCGTGAGGAATCGCAATGCCGTTGCACAGATAGGTATTGGCCACCTGCTCACGCGCAAACATACTCTCGATATACCGCGGATCAATATTGCCCGAATCCACCAACAACTGCGCCACCTGCTCAATTGCATCGTGTTTATTTTGCGCTTTGGCGTTTAAGCGCACCTGATTCAGATTTAATGCCAACATACCCACCTCCAATTGTTTGTGACTGGTATGAATGATCGCTTCTCACTCGATATGGGAAAACTGTAAACGATTACACACTCATTGTCAACACATTTAATAAAAAAACTTCATGCTTTTTACACAAGCCTTTTGAGCCGAAAACACATATCGTTTCATTTTAGACAACGCACTTGAATGATATGAATAAAATGTTGAGAGAAAAAATTCTGCGGCGGCTCATCCAAAAAGTTATTCTCACCCCTAACACAATGAATCTATTTCAAAATACCGATGGATTGTGTCGCACAGGCTCAATCATTCGCTTATAATTACACGTTAATTCTATATAATTGAACAACCTTACTAAAACAGAAATCGTGAGGCGGCGCGCGATAATTTAGCGAGTTTTACGGTGATAAGTCGCGCGTCTACTTGTTTTGAAATGTGAAAGATAATATCAGATATTGCAACCACAGCCCACCAAATCGGTGGGCTGTTTGTTTGGTGGTTGGTCAATTATTTGCGTTTGCAACGCGCGTGGAACTCGTCCATCTGATCATCGCTCGGTTGGTAGTTGAGTATGAGCAGTTCAGTGACGTCTTTGTTTTCGTGTGCGCTAACGCTGTATTTGGTTGGCACTTCAAGGATATTGAACTGGCCATAAAGCTCTCGGATTTCGGGCGTGTCATTGATGGACATGATGAACTTGCCCTTCACCTTGGCCAGCAGGTCGCGCAGTCGGGTAAAATCTTCTCGGTTGAATAGACCCTTGCCGTAGTAGCCTTCACAGCCGAAATACGGCGGGTCGATGTAGAACAGGGTGTCGGGCTTGTCGAAGCGAGTAATCACCTGTTCGTAGGGACGGTTTTCGACATAGACTTGGTGCAGGCGTATGTGGGCATCGGACAGTTCCTCCCCCACGCGCACAAGATTGAAGCGGCTGGGACGAGATGTGGCAATCCCAAATGTGGGATGAACGATGCGTGCGCCATAGCCTGTCTTGGCGATATAGTAGAACCGCACGGCACGTTGGATGTCGGTGAGCGTGCTGACCTCTTGCATCATGAATCGGTCAAATTCGTCACGGGCGACCAGTAGCCATTTCAGGTAGCGGATGAACTCTTCGAGGTGGTTTTGCACCACTCGGTAGAGTGTGACCAAATCTGAATTAATGTCATTGATGATTTCCACTTTGCTCGGCTGTTTGCGAAACAGCAACCATGCCGCGCCTGCAAAAACCTCACAGTAGCAGTGATGTTCGGGCATGAGGGGAATGATTTTGTCGGTCAATTGGCTTTTGCCGCCAATCCAAGCGAGGAATGATTTGGGTTTATTTTGATTCAACATTTTGCAAGTCCATTTCAATATACAAAACAATTATGCTAAACTTGCGCCGCTACGTAGCTGGCGGAGCCTTAGCCGAACTTGCAGGTCTACACTGCGGTTTGGGGCTGGGCGTGGTGTTAGCGCACCACGCTCTGTTGCCCGTTCAATTAGTTACAACTGCGAACCAATCGCGCGCATTTGCGCGATGATTTGCTCGGTTTTGGTCTGTGCCGCGTTGACGTCAGTTTCTGCCAGCGCACGAACCGCAAACTTTTGCATCCGCAAAGCGCCCAGCGCCTCTAATGCCCCACGAAATGCCACAGACTGCGCCACAATCGTATCGGTGGCCTGTTGGTTACTCATGCCAGCGGATTGGGCGAATGAGCTGATATAGCTGCTCACATCGCCTTTGTAAGCAGCCGTTTTGTATGCAATCGCGGCGGCTTCGCGTGCTTTGTACTCGTCGCCAAAGCGCGAAGCAATCTTGTAGACCGCTTCGGCCGCGTCGTCGATTTGTTTGGCCAGCTCCACACCCACCGCTTGGTTAATGTCCGCATCCGGTACACCGGCCACACGCAAATCATCGATCCCAAAGTTGGCATAGGTTGTGCCGTTAAAAGTTACAGTGATATTCATTTTATCCTCGCTTACAAAGTGGCTAAATTGGTCAAGACATCGGTGAGGGTTTTTGGATCAGTACCCGGCGCTGTATTTGCGAGCCAACGGCCAGCCATATCCGCCGCGTTGTAAGTGGCTTGGTACAGATACAGACTCGTGATTGAGTATGAACGAGCAGTGATATAACCAATTCGCCCAACCGAGACCAAATTGCCCATGTACATCTTGAAGAATGTCGCACTATCGCCAGAAGCAGTGCTATAAAAAAGTACATTCGATTGGGTTGTCACATTGGCTGTATTGACGGGGAGTTCAATATCGATACGCTCGAACGTGATTGATAAGCCAAAATAGGCACTGACAATGGCAGCGATGCGATACGTCCCATCAGGGTTTTGGGTGATCTGCGGTTTGTATTTGAAGAATGTTCCGTCGGTTTTGGGATCCGCGACCAAGCGAATTTTACAGCCGTGTGGGAAGTAAGTAATCGGCTCGACATTGATGATATCGCTCAAACAGATGATATTGACCCCACCAAATGCCGGAGCCATGACTGAGGCTTGCTTGAGTGTTTTGATTGCTTTGTCGGCAGTGAGGCCGGAGTTGGCATCATTACCATTGACCTGATCCAAGTAGACCGTTTTTTCGGTGTTGGCTGACAGCCCCAACGCAGTCGCAATGCGCGCGTCGTAGCTGGCATTTTTGTTCGTAAAAATTTCAATCAACTCTTGAACTTTCGCGGTATTGGCCGCGTACGCACTTTCCATGCTCATTTGTGACTCCTCGTGGTTAATTTAAACGTTTGATTTGGTTATCAAGCACAGACGTGCCTGTCACCGCAATCGACTCGCTCAACGCATCGTCACGCACCTGTTGATCGCGCATGATTTGATACAGTTGATTGATTTGCTCGGACTGATTTTGCACCGTCCGTTGCAGTTGCTGAATCGCCTCGTCTTGGCGCAGGTTAATCAGCATCTGCCCAAAAATTGCCGTGCTGAAATGGCCAAAATCCTCGGCAAAATACAGTGACAGATTCGGTGCGGCGGCCTCGATCGAGACCGAACCGGCCGGTACTGCGGTCAGTAACAGGTCATACGCGTGGACGAACACTGACTCAGCGCTCTTGTAGGCAATCGGCTGTGTCGGGTGAGAGTACACAGCAAAGAGTGTGCCGTCGCTCAGATAAAAACCAATGCCACGCACCCAGTATTCGCGGCCTGTATCATCAACCGCCGTCAGGTGCATTTGCGTATCACTGGCCATGACGCCGCCGCTGATGGGCAGGCGAACGATTTCGCGGCGAAGCGCGGTTTGCTCAATGGTCGGCGTGTAGCCGGAGGTATCAATACCGATGTGGGTAATGGTCAGCGAGATTTTTGCCTGAGCCGCGTCAAAAGCGGCCTTCAGTCCTGCGTTAGTGATAATCGGTTGTAGTGCCATGTTTAAAGCTCCAAGCTCAGTCGTGATACGTGTAGTGGGCGGCTGAGTACACCCACCAGTTGCAATTCGTTGACAAAATCCGGCAATACCTGCGCCATATCCAGCGCACGACGCATCACTTGTAACTGCTGATACGCATTGGCCACACGCAATTGATTCGCGCAGTCCAGACCCATGCGCACGGTGAATACCGAGCGCACGTTTTTCCAGTACGCCACAGTTTTGATCAGCGTGTCAAAGCGTGCCTTACTCAATACCGGCTGTTCGTTCTCCGTCATCTCGGATAACAGCAAGTCAATGCGAAATGTGTATGGCTGTGCCGGTGGGCTGTCCTGCCACCACTCGGTGATGTTGCTTGATACATTGAGTGCGGCCAATGCGTCCTCGACTGCGCCGCGCGTGCCGCGCTTGGCTTGTAGTGGCACGGCCTGTTTCAGCAGTTTGCGTTTTTTAGCTTCGGGACTCGGCCCAAAGCCTGCATAGTCCCAGCCCGCATCACCGAGCAATCCGGTTTCCTCGGCCAGTGCGGGCAATACGCTGGCTGGAACGTGGTCGTAGTCGGCGGTAATCACGGCTGAGACATCGATGTCCTCAACACGCGCGTGAACGCTCTCAATCGCCCGCTGTGACAAATCGCGACGCATGGCCGGTACAAGCAAAGACGGCTGTACAAAGTCCTCGCGGTTCACGGTTTGAGTGGTGTCGCTCATACGTCCTCCGCATTTTTGAGTGACACGTCAATCAGCACGCAACGCGCCCAGCCGTGCGGCTCAATCACACCATTGGTCGTAGGCAGTTGTAACTCCACATCCTTGACGCCGTAGGTTTGTAAGGCTTTCTCGATCTGCACGCGCACCACGTCCACGCCCAGTTGCGCACTGGTGGCTCGCGCATATTCAACCGCCGCTAATTCAGCGGTGGATTCGACCAACGGCAGATCGGTAGCTTTGTACGGGGTCAGGCGAGCGACGATGCGGTAGTCGTACACGATGGGGTCAAATACCTGCACATAGTCGGTGATGGGGCGAACCTTTGACTGGTTGCACGCCTGCGCCACCAGTGCGCGGATGGCAGGCGTGGGCAGGCCGTTTTTGGTCAATGGGTACAGATAGACACAGCCAATCGGCACATCATTGGTGCTGATGAGCTGGCCACCGTTCATATTCAACTCCGGGCCACGCACGGCCACGTCTATGATGTCTTGATGTGCGGTCATCGCCCAGAATTTGTACGCGCCCTCGGAGCCAGCGTTAGAAAACGCTTGCGGCGCCAGCGCAATGCGCTCACGCAAATGGTCATCATCCTCAGCCTCTGCGCCCGCACTGGTGACGGTCAGATTGCTCACGCTCGCCACGTCCAGCCCGCCAATCGGCGCGGCCAGTCCGCTGATTTGCCCCGCTGTAAAGCCATTGCCCACCGTACCGGCCTCGGAGCAGATCACGTCGATGTCAATGCTTTTTGCACCGGTGGCCACAGTGATAGCGCTGGCCGGTGCGAAGCTCACTTGACCAGCCAGAAACAAGGTATCCGATGGAATCACCACCGCCGACGTGGGTGCGGTTTTGAACGTCACGCGAACCGTAGTGATGGCTGGGCGCGCATCGAGCCGAATCACGCCGACACGCTCGCCGTGCATATCCAGAATCGGATAACGGGCATAGCGCAGTAAATTTTGCTTGGCCGCGTCTTGCACCGCCTCGCGCAATAGGCTCTCGCGGTAGGCGGCATTGTTGATTTGCAAGCGCTCCACCTGCGCGGGATAGAGTTTTTTACCAGTTAGTTGCTCATAGTACGCAATCTGCTCCCGCGTGATTTTGGCCGCATCACGCTCGATGAAATCCGGCTCTGGTAGTGGTCGGTCAAAGATACTCATGCGGCCACTCTCGCGCTATCGAGTGTGAGATTGGTGACGTAGTTGGCCAGCACATCATCGGCAAAGCGCCAGTAGATGGACACCGCCAACTGCGCGATATCGACCAGCTCCACCGACACCCGCGTCACCACAATGCGCGGCTCCCACTGACGCAATGCGTCGGTGATTTCGCGCACGAGGTGCGGCCGAGCAATGTTGATGGGACTGTCGAGGTATTTATCCTGATCGCAACCAAATGTCGGACGTAGTGGGTCAGCGCTTTTGGGCGTGTGCAGAATGATGTGGATGCACTGATTGATATCATCCACGTCGGTCACCAGCGAACCTGACAAATTGTCGTTTAAGCCCAAAGCCTGTGCGTGCGCACTCACCGCCATCGTGCTGATGGCCGGTGAGAAAAACTGTGAGGAGGTGGGGATTAAGGTGGACATGGGTGCATTGTGATGGCGCACCCAAAAAGTTGACAGTAAAGGGCTTTACTTATTGGTGGTTGAAACAACATTGTGAAATTTGATTTGTGCGCACGTTGTGTTCCATTGACACGGCGCTTTGCCTGATGCTTGCTCCTCGTCCCAGCGAGCGATGATTTCCTTATCAGTCCAGCCTTTGGCTTTCAAATAGCGATAGTCGTTTTCGGTATATTGTGGATGATTTTTGATGGCCATTTTCGACTCCGCTTAGGCTATAAATACTTTGCTGATATGAAAAATTCCGAGCTGGCGGTACACGTTGTCGGTGCGATCTTCGATCACTGTAACGGTCGTGCCGTTGTTGTCAAAAACGCGCCCAATGTGGCCGTATGCGGTTTTAACGATTCGTCCGATGCTGATAGTCATGATTTTGTCCTTTCTGGTTGTGTGTTTTGTTGCAACCAGTGTCGCTCTCGTGGCCGGACAAGTCCAGTGGTATCTGCTGAGTTGGCGCAGGTTTTTTACACTGTCGCCGAAGAGCGACAGAGGCTATTAACTATTATCATCAATGGTGCCGGAGGCCGTCATATTGCCGTTCACACGCACATTGCCGTTGATGGTAGCGGATGTGCCACCGCCACCGCCTGAACCGGACATACCGCCTTTGTAGGTGAGGGCTTTTTCAACCGTTAGATTACCGGTGACGGTGGTATTGCCGTCCAGTGTGATGTCGGCAGATTTGACGATGGCGTGACCAGCGCCGTCAAATTCCAAATGGCCGCCGCCCTCGAACGCCATCAAGTAGGTCGCACTGTTGCTGGTCGGTGGGGTGTCGGCTTCGGAGTAGCGTGCGCCGAGGATAGTGCCTTCCTCTAAATTGGCGTCCATCAGACAATTCACCTGTGTACCGACGGCCAGTGCATACGCCTCTTTTTTGCCCAACGTGAATGCGTAGTTGATGGCGAGCCACTGCGTTTGCATATCGTCGAGGTCTGGGAATTGGACTTTGGCGTAGCCGATTTTGGATGCGGTCACGATGCCGACCAAAAAGGCACAGCCGATGATGTTGTCATTTTGCATTTTGTAACCTTGTTTCATTATCTCACCCTCTCCCCAGCCCCTCTCCCGCAGGCGGGCGAGGGGTGTTGGTAGCAGATTATTCGCGCACCCGTTTGAGTTCGATGTTGGTAGTGTAACCACTGCCACGGCCGATGCTGTGGCGGGATTTATTGATGGTGTATTTGCCGTCGTATTTGCCAAAACCGCTCAATACCACGGCAACACCGGCCATCAAAACCGGTGAGCCGATGAGCGACAACTCGGCCGATGTTTGATCCTCGTTGTGGCGCGATTCGGCGGCCTCGGCTTTGAGTTTCGCTTGCTGTGGATTCTCAGCACGGACGTGTACTTTATGCTCGTCCGCGCTTGAGCGGCTGGACTTGCCGCTTTTGCCTTTAGCCGTATGTTTGTGGGTTTTTTTGGTTTTTGGGTCGTGATAGGCGACGGTTGCTGATTTGACAATGTTGTTGGTTTTGTCTCGGAAGCGGTAGCTCTCGACGTCTTCGCGGGTGATGACCACTACGCTTTTGGCGTCTTTGAGTTCGGTGCGTTTGTAAAAACTCATCACTTTGCCGCGCATCGAAAATGCATAACCATACTCACCGGCAATGCGCTTTAGGAATGCTAAATCGGTCTCGTAGGCTTGAGTGACGCGGGTGATTTTAATGTCTTCGATTTTGCCTTTGAGCATCAGTTTGTGCTTTTTGGCAATGATTTCGGCGATGCCTTTGAGTGTGGTTGCGTCATACGCTTTGGCTTGCTTGGTGCGCTTGGCACTACTCACACCTGCGCCGAGTGCTTTAATCACCACTTCATCACCCGAACCGCGCGAGCCGGACAACTCGACCTCGTCCACCTCAAATTCGCCGCAGGGCATGAGCGCGGCATTGAGGTAGCCCATCGATGCGGTGATTTTATCGCCGTGGTCGGGATACCAAGCGTCCGACCATTTGCGCTCAGGGTCGGCCAGCGTGATGTCCAAACTGTCGGACTCGCCCTCTAATGCGTCGGTGTACTCAATTTGTTTGAGGTAAGGCGCAATATCTGCACTGATATTTTTGCCCTGATAGACAAGCACGCTGACCGGCTCAGGAATCGGCATGGTGGCGGCCTGCGCGGGCGCAAAGCCGAGCAAACTGGCGAGAGAGGGGATGGAAATGTCAAAGTCAAACATCGCGTTTCCACGGTGGCAAATCGGCTTGTGCAATTTGCGCAAGACTGGCGGTCTCGGACAACACCGGAATCAGCAGGGTCAAACCGGACGGCAAAGTCGTATCCATATCGACGTCGGGATTGGCCTCAATGATGCGGCCGTAGGCGGTGGCGTCGCCATAATAGTGCCACGCGATGCTGTCCCAACGCTCGCCCTCGCGGGTGATGTGTTCGATGGCGGTGATGACGGTCATAGCATCCCCCGATTGATTGCACGCGGTGTTTTGCGCACCGCCGGTTTGGATTTGGCACGTGCTTTAGGTGTGTGTTTGCCAGCCTTGCTCGGTTTTTTACCGGATTTTTCCGCGGCCTTGGCAGGCTGAGTTGCGGGCTGTTCGGCCAATGTCGGCTCTGGCACAAACTCACGCAGCTTGAGCGTGGCTTCTGCCCAGATTGCCGTGCCGTCGCGCATGGTGGCCTTTTTGGTAATCGCCCCCTCGACGGGGACAAATGTACCTCGGCAATCACCGTTCGCGTAGACCAGCGCCATGCCTTTGCGCTCTTTGACCGCTTGACGCAGTTTGAGCATTTCCGCCTCAACGTCACAGTAACCGGCGTGCAGGACAATCTGCCAGTTCATCTCGTCCAACTTTTCGCCGACCGTTTGCAAGCGCGGCTTACCACCAATCAATCCATGCTCGGCGTATTCGCCACCGAACGACTCGTCTATGCCCTCAAGGTAGGTGACAAGGTCGAAGGAAATATCACCGAGCAGGACGTATTGGAAGCCGACGTTGACACCCAAACCACGCGCCAATTCGCTGAGCTTGCTCATGATCACGCCGTTGATTTGGCGTGTGACGGTCAGGCCAATGGTGTTGACCACATCGGTCGCTGACGGCAGTGTGATGGAGGGTAGCCAAGCCATTTAGAATGCCTTTCTGAGTTTGTCTTCGGCAATGCGGTTGATCATGCTCTCCAGTTCGCGCAGTGACCACTGCAAGCCTTTTTGTGCCTGCTGTTCTATATTCTGGCCAGCGCCACCTTGGATGGTGATTTGTGGGCTGAAAGTAATATGCACACCGCCATTTTTGGCGGACACCACACCGGTATTACCCGTACCCAGAATGCCGGATTTAGCCTTGTCGATGGCCGCGCGAATCGCTTGCGTTGGCGCAGTCGGCAGACGAAGATTCGGCACAAATGCGCCTCCCAGATTGCGTGCCAACTGACCGATTTTACCGACAACTGATTGCGTCTGGCCATCAATACCAATACCCAAGCCCTCCATCATCCAGCCACCAAAACCTTTAAACACTTTGGACGGCGAGGCAATGCCGAGGACGGCTTTGAATTTGTTTTTAATGGATTCGCCCAGTGCTGCGATTTTGGCCAGCACGCTGTCGGTCATGCTGCCAATGCCATTGATCAGCCCGTTAATCATATCTTTGCCAAACTGGGCAAACTTGCTCGGTAAAGCGCCAAACCAAACGGTTACGGCAGTGAACCGATTGATAATTCCCGTTTTGAGTTCGCCAATTTTGGCGATGGTCGTCGCTTTAATGCTTGCCCATCCTTTGGTGATTAACTGGCCAATGGCAGTAACTTTTTGCACCGTTGTGTTGCGTATTTTGTCCCAATTACGCACCACGAAGGTATAAGCCAGACCCAAGGCCGCACCGATGGCCGCGCCAATCGGCCCGAATGCCATGCCGATCATGGCGCCGGATAGTGCGCCCTGACCATACGAGCGGGCTTTGGTCATAAAGCCTTGGTTTTTTTCACCGGCGTTGAGGTCGCGCTTGGTCAAATCATAGAGGCCGTATGCACCAGCGGCTACACCCAGACCTTTACCCAGTTTTGTACCGGCAAACCTCTTGACCGCTCCACCGACCTTGCCGAGGCTTCCCGCCAATTTATCTGCACCGGCCGCACTCATGCCGAAATAACGCAGCAGTGCAGACATTTTTGAGATTTCGCCCAAGCGCATCAACTTGAACAAGTCCCAGCCAATTTTCAGCTTTTCCACATTGAGCAAGCCACTGGTCAACAAAGACAGTCCATAGCGAGCCAACAGCATACCCATTCTGAACGCACCCAAACCCGCGACTATGGTCAACAAGCCTTTAGCAAAGGTTGGGTGAATCGCAAGGAAATTGGCAAATCCGGCAACCAGTGGCGTGATGGTACTTGCAAGCGTGGTGAAAAACGGCAATACCGCATTGCCCACCACAATGCCCAAGTCCTTGAACGCAATCATCATGGCTTTGCCTTTTTCACTCGCACCTTCCATACGGCGGTTAAAATCGGTTTTGATGACGTCTTGACCTTGCTCGGTTTTACCGGTGGATACCTTGCTTTGAATGTCCTTTAGCTTCTCTTGGTTTTGCAGTTCAGCCAGCAGATACATGACCGCTTGCTGGTCTTGGAACAAATCGCCCATACCCGCTCGCTGTCCCAGCGATTCAATCATGGTTTTACGCTTTTCCATCAACTGAGCGCGTTCTGCTGGGTCTTTGATACTGGCTAATTCAACCGATAATTTTTTCAGTTGTTCTGCCGCTTGCGGTGCGCTTTTCTGCATATGCGCCATCACCGCACCCACACCGGATGAAATTGGGTCAAGCCCTTTACGCGCATCCGCTTGCATCTTGGCGATTAAATCGACACCGGCTTTTTTCTTAAAGTCGTTAACAGTATCAGAGCTGGTGAGTTTGGCCAGAAAGTTTTTGAAATTATTGGCGGCCTCATCGTTGTTGCCTGCAGTTGCCCGCGAAATTTGCAAACGGCTGGCCAAGCTAACCACTGCATCATTGCCGGTCACGCCAAGCGATTTCATCATACCGCCCAGCGTTGGAAACCATTTGGCCATGTCGCGTGTTTCGAAGCTGCCCATCTTACCTGCTGAGGTGGCTTGATTGAATGCCAAGCGCATATTTTGCTCGGCCAATTGTCGGCCTTTTTCTCCACCGCCGTAGGCATTGGCGTTAATACCCAAGTCGCTAAATGCCTGATTCATCCGCGCTGCATCGGTCATATTGGTTCGGGTGGCGGTGGCGAATTCGGACAATAATCCGGCTTGATTCTGAGCCTCTTTCAGCGATGCACCATTGGCAACCAAAACACCCACACCTTCAGCCACCACGTCGGCTTGCTGATTGTAGCGTTTAGCGACCTCACGAATAGCCGAACCCAACTCAACCTCAGCCTCTCGCGTGGCGTTCGCTGTAATCGCAATGTCCTTGACTTTATCTTCAAAGCCTGCGGCTATTTTGCCGCTGGCCAAAAATGGCAGGCCGAATCCAGCAGTCCCCATGATTTGGGAACGCAGTTGAGAACGATGCTCTCGATTATTTTGTTCCAAAACCCCAATTTCACCCAGACGAACTTTTTTAGCTCCGATGTCCGTTAAAGAGGTTTTGAGTTGTTTGTATCTTTGAATGAGTGCGGCAGCACTGCCATCGGCGCGTTTGAATCCTGATTGGATTTCGGACAACAGGTTTTTCTGCTTTTTATTGATTTCGTCCGAGACATTGCCTATACTTTGGATTAAGCGCTTGGTATCAGTGAGTGTACCAAAAAAACCACCCGCAACGGTTGCGCCGATGATGATGGATAAAGTTGCGTTTTGAGCCATAAGGCAAACCCCGTGAAAATGGATACTAAAACTTCAGCACCCACATTTGACAGTACCGATGTTTATTGGTTACTGAGCATTTTCTTTTGTGGTGTGTTGGCGATTGCCGCCATGATGGTTGGCTACAAAGTCAATGGCATCAGCGGTAGCCTTGTCTTGCTATTGCTTTATCTATTGACTTTGCCGCTTTGGATTGGCTTGTTAACGCCTTTGGCTACTGTGATTTCAGCAGTTGTGCATATGTCTCAAAACAAATAAACACTAAGTTGTTCCGCTCATTACCGCGCTGTCTTGTTCGTTTTGCCGCTTGCCTTCATTCACCCAATCCAAAAACTCTTCTACATCCAATTCACCGATTTCACTCGGCTGGAACTTGAACTTCCGCGCCAACATCCCCGACATGAGCATCAGGTGTGGCAGTAGGCTCAACCATATCGCGAAATCGGCTCTGCAATTTTCCGTAGTCCGCGGCGTCCATTTCGTCCATATCCTCTGGCACACAGCCGGTTAATGAGGACAATAAACCCACCTCTTGTTCCGCAGGTGTTGAGCCATAGCGCGAGGCGAGGCGTAAGTCTTTGACCTTCGGACGGCGCACCGTTAGCTCGGTGACGGTTTTACCTGCGATGGTGAATGGGTAGTCCAGTTTGATGATTTCGGTTGTCATTTTTTGCTTTCAAAAGTATTCAGTAGTGGGCGCGGCCTCGCGCCCTACGGTTGATGCGATTAGCCGCCAATGTTGTTGCGGTAGACATCGAGCTGGTCAACGCCGCCGACGCTGTAGATATTGGCCAGCACGTCAATCTCAATGATGTCTTTGCCGTCGTACATCTGCTTGGCGTAGTAGCAGGTAAAGTTCGATGGAAATTCGGCGTTGTCGTTTTGCTTGAAGGTGCCGAGGGCGTTTTTCTTAAACATCACGTTCAGTTGCGTCACCAGCGCTTTTTGCGAATAGCGGCCTTCCTGCGCGTTGTACTCCTCAACGTCCGAGCGGATCATCAATGTGACCATCTTGAACGGGTTGGACACTTGCAACATCACGTCATCGTGAAAGCTGTTCCATTTGATTTCACCTTCCATCTTGTCAAAGCCTGATGGCAATTCGATTTTGCCGATCATGCCGAGGGCTTTGTGTTCGGTCATCAGCGTGCTGATGTCGGGCAACTTGACCTCATCCGCACGACCGAGTAAGCAATTGCCGTTGACATAAACATTGGCATTGGTGACTCGTTTCAGTTTGATTTGAGACATTTGTAATACTCCTATGCTGTGGGGAGGGACGTGGTCATGGCCACGCCCGATTGATTGTTGTAATTACGCGGCTTGCTTGTACAAATCGGCCAAATAATTGGTGTTGATATTGACGATGTAGGTCACGCGCTCGGTCGCGGTTGGCGGCATGAAGTCGTAGCACAAGGTCAGGTGGCCATTTGCCAATTCCTCTTTAGTATTGAGGGTTTTGTCAAACCACACACGACCGTTAATCACCGCACCCATGCCAATGAGTTTGCGCATGAAACCGTTGCCCGTTTCGATAATCGCGTCAATCGTTGCCGAATCCAGTGGCCGGTCAATGAACTGCAGGGTTGCGTACTCCATTGACTCTTCGATCACGTCGGCGGTGCGACGCACGCAGATGAAGGTGGTCGGGTCTGTCGATGCAGGGAATGCCGCCGAGCGGTTGCCCCAGATGCGCATACCCGTACCGTAGCTGTTGAAAATCGTGATGATGCCTGCCGCGTTGAGCAAATTGGCCTCAGAGTTAGGGTCGTTAATCATGGCGTCAATCGGGCGCTCCATACCGGTGATGCCGCGAATTTCTTGATTTGATGCAGACCACCAGAAGCCTTTTTCTTGGTCAACTTTGGCATACTCAAAAGCGACTTTGACCGACAGCGGATACAGGCTCTCGACGTTGGCCGTGGTGTCAAACACTTTGACCTGCGGATAGCATAGGCCGGTGCGGTCGGACGAGGTGTTGAAGTTAATCGTGCCGAGTGCGCCACGGCCAGTGATGGCCTGCTGTGGCGTAATGCCTGCGGGTGCGTCATTAAATGCGATGGCTTTGATGCTGTGTGCCATTGCCGTGTTTTCCACGGACACACTGTTGAGCGAGGAAAATACCGGCGCAATCAACAATTTCGGGAAGAATCCGAACAAAGCGTATGAGTCGCGCAGGGCTTTCATGCCCGTGCGCTTACCGGCCAATGTGATGCCACCGATGATGTCCGATGCAGTAACTTTGCTCGGGTCGGCGTAGGTGTATGATACTTTGAGTGTAGTCGTTACACTGGCGGTGGATGCGGCGATAGCCGAGCTGGTGGCGACACGAGCGCCCACACCCGTGCTGGCATTGAGCGTGTATTCAGTCGCGGCGATGGCCGTACCCGTGCTGGATTTGACCGATACGCCCGTGACCGCTGGATTGGCCAGTTTGAACGAACCGTCAATCTGCACTGTCACGATTTCGTCGGTGACGGAGGTTTTATGCACCGACGGATCCAGAACGTTGATCACGATACAAACGGTGGACTTTTGCTTGAACCCATTGGTCAGCGCATCGAGAATGGTCGTACCTACTTTGTCCACGCCGAATTGCGCAAAGTCTTTTTCAGACGTGATCAGAATCGGCTCGTTCACTTTTCCTTCGAGTGCCACGCCGGTAATACCGACTACGGCGGTTGGAACGAAATTGACGGGGACGGAACCTTTTTGCTTCTCGAAGGTCTCCACGCCGTGTAAAAATCCTGCCATGTTGTACTCCTATTGTTTATTCAAAATCTGCTGTGGGGAGGGCTTGCTTACTTGTTTTTGGATTTGGGCGTGACTGCCGGAGTCTCGCCTGTACCTGCCGGTGGCTCGGTCACAACTGCCGGAGGATCGGTGACAACTGCCGCAGGCTCTGCCTGTTGTGACGGTGCAACGGCGTTGCTAATCGCAGTCAAGTAGCCCATTTCGACCATCACCACGACGTGTTCGTCGTCGTCCGGCAATTCGACTTCGGTCTTGTGCCAAAGCATGACGTCGCGGGTAGCGTTGTCATCGGTTTTAACGGTGATAGCCGAGTTCGGCCCTGTGTATGTGTAGCGTTGATTGGGCATGATGGCTCCTATGGTGTTGATTGTTGAGGGATGGTGATGGTGAGTTTTTCTGCCACTGGGTCAGGCGTGTACTCGTATTCGATACGGGTCAATTTCGGCGCGTTTTGACAATGCACATCCGTCCACGGCCCGATTACGGGGTCGATGGCGACGCGTGGGAACAGTGGCGCGGTGGCGCGGATGCTGTACGTCCACACACCCTCTGTGTAACCCTGAAAACCTTCCGAACCGACCAACAACTGACCAGACGAACAGTCTGGCCGCCAGCCATGAATTGCGGCGATGATGGTGTTGAGCAACTCGTGCATACCGACACCGGCCACATCGTCGGCGGTCAGTGGATTCGGGTCGCGCAGGGTGCGTGCCATGACGCTGATTTCGTACTCAGCAACGTCATTGGCGCTGGTGTTCGGCGCGTATTTCGTGCCTTTATAGATAAGCAAAACTGTGCCCAGCGGGTGGCTGGCACTGAAGTTCGCCGGATTGTCCGGCCACGATTGCACGTCAACTTTCGGGTATTGCTGACCTGCATTGGTCAATGCCGCGCTGATGCGCGCGAGGATTTCGGCTTCGAGTAGGAGCGTGCGAACGATATGATTGCTCATCGCTTGTCTCTCCCAAATAGGCTCGGCGGCTGACCAAACATCGGCATACCGGCGCTGGCGTTCTCTGCCGGTGCAACGTCATCGCGCAACTGACGGTAGTTCAGCAGTACGTCACCCTTGACCATCTGATTGAGCAATTTAATCGCGTCCTCGTAGCGTTGACGCGCGTCTTTGATGTCATCCATCGGGCGCAAAGTTTGCAAGCGGTACACGGCGATGTCGCAGGCCAATCGGATGAGTGCGGGGTGATATTCGGTGACAACGTTGTCGTTGGTGCTTTGCGTGGCCACGAGAGGCAGCACATAGCGTTGCCCCAGATAAGTGTCGATCTCGGCGCTCGCATCAGTCAGTGCGTTTTGTGCAACGGAGACATTGACCGCCTGCGCATTGGTGTCGGTCATCAGGCGCAAGGCACGCTCTGAGTAGCGTGTCTGCAGGTGTTCGATAGTGGCGTATGAGGTCGTGTTCATGGGTGCATTTTGGCGTTGCACCCGAAAAGTTGACAGTAAAGGGCTTTACTTATTGTGCTGGTTTGAACGTGGCCGTTACATCCTCACGCGCGTCGGATACAATTATCCGACCTACGGATTTTTGGATAAAAAAACCGCCCCACAAGGAGGCGGAAAGTGCGATGTACCATGCACAAGAAAGGAACGGTTAATCAGCGATATCCACATCGCGCACAATAAGCATCGGCTCATTGCGCAATTCGTCAAGCTGAGCTTCGCTCAGATCAGCCAAGACAACGACCGTCGGCTCAATCGTCCAGCGTAAACCGGCGCGATAAAAGCCATTGACTTTAGCAATCACTTCGATGCAAGGCACTGCGGATTTGCTTGACTGAGTCGTTGGTGCATCAGCATTATCCTTGCTCTCTGTCGTGCTTGGCGCATCAGTTGGCTCGACTGTGGGTGGGTTCGGGTTCGTTTTTTCATTTGATTTTTTTGCAGTCATTGTTTACTCCTCAAAGGTTGTGGTAGGCGATGGCCGCCTACCACGTTTAGCGCATTGAACGTCTACGAGATCAGCCCAACCAAAGCGACACAGTCAGCTTCAGCGCGCCTTTCATCACGTTGGTACTGTTGTCCAACACCGACGCCTCGCACACTTTACGACCGGCCATTGCCAACGCTGATGGCACTAACAATACGTTGGGCATGATACCGATGGGGTCACCGTTGCCTGCCTTGTACGCCATCATTTGCGCCTGAGCCTTGGCCACACTTTCTGCCGTCAATGGCTCGGTACTGCGCAGCACCGTTTGCCACATACCGTAACCAACGTTGCAACGCCCCTCGACACCGAACAAAAATTCTTTGCGCATGAATACCGATTCATCGGTTGCATCGGTTTGCTGTGCGAATTTAAAGGCTTCGCGGTCTTGGTACACGATCGGTTTGACCTCTTGCGTGGTGTCCACCAAGTACCATGCCTCACCGTCACCATCAATCTTATTGGACTGGAGTAAGGTTGAGCCGTCGTGCATTTGCGTCGGATGATTCGCGTCAAAGAAGTATTGACCATCCAGACCAATGGTTTCATGGCCTTTTTTCAGCAACGGGAACACCAATTTGTTCGGGAATTTGCGTGCGGCATTACCCAATTGCTTGGCTGGTATTTGGTAGCTGGCCAATTTACGGTCGTTGATTTTGTTCGCCAATACGCCGATGGTTCCTTCGAAATCTTTGTTTTTGATCACAAAGCCCGCTTCTTTCATACGCTGAATTTGGCGATCACCCACCCATTCACGGATGAAGGTTAAATCCAGCAAAAAGCCGTACTCCTCCGACTCGGTATCTGAGGGCGCAATCATCGCAAAATCTTTCCATTGGTCTTCGATACCTGACGCGGTGCGTTGGTAGCCCTCTTTGTATAAGCTGTGCAAAGCAGTGTACACAGCAGTCAATTGATTAGATGTAATCATGATTCGTCCTTATATTTGGTGACAAAATTAAGCTACCGGAGGTTTAGTCGATGTCGCGCCGCGCGAGCTGGTCAGATCGACCCATGCAACCGGTTTTGAACCGATAAACTCCAACTCAATGAAAGTCCCCGCCTCAACAGTACCGGTTGCGCTGACCGTTTGGTCGTCAAATGCGTACAAAGTAGCACCTAAATTTGCATGGGTTAAGCTCACCGCATCAAAACCAAAACACCCACGGCGAACAGTAACCACAGCATGGCCATCACCCGTAACAGTGGACTGTGCGACACCCATCACCGGAGTGACTGTGTTTTGTCCAGCCGGATGCGCCATGCCGCTGGCGTCTAAGGCCACCATTGTGCCCTCGTAAACAGTCTCGTTCTGAGCAACCAAATAGGCCACCTGACGCCCATCACGCTCCAAAGTTAAGCGTGGTTCTGAGGCTTTAGTCATAACAAACTCCTTTTATCAATTTTCGGCCGTTATTGATTGGCCAACTCTGTTTTAGATGATGCAAATGCATCGGCTGATACGCCCAGCGATTTGCACACCGCCAACTCATCCTCGCTCAACTGCGCCTCACCAGTCGCATTGACGACAGGTGGATTGCCTTGCGTTTGGTTCGATTTGAGCGCCGCGACCAGTGGTTTGGCGTCGGTTAAAAAGGCTTTGAGCGCAGCCAATGGCTGCTTGCGCCAGTACGGTTCATTTGGTGGCAAAATGCGACCATCGCTCAACGCCGCCGTCATCAATGCGCCGTGTTCGTCCTGCTCTGCCTTTGCGGTCAACGCCGCCAATTGATCGGCAACCGTTTTGTGTTCGGTCATCGGGATGTGTTGCACAGGGTCAAATTGATTGGCTTTCAGCGTTTCATTCTCGGCTTTCAACGCCGTAATTTGCGTTTCTTGCTGGCTAATCTGCGAGGTCAGCGCAGTCACTGCTTCGACAGCAGAGGATTCCGCCGCATCGGGTTTCAGCTTCAGCGCGGCCATTAACTGGGTCATGCTCATGGATTGCTCCTTTTTCGTGGGTTGTGGAGGGGATGGTTCAAGGGAAAGATTAAAATGCGCCGACAATGCCGCCATGCCAACCTCTCTGAGTACGCCAAGCGCGGGGTCATTGGTCAGCGCAATGTGTAGCAACTGCTTCGGCTCGCCAGTACGCGGGTCATAAGTAAATACGGGCGACAAATAGCGATACTCCTCGTCGGCGATGTACTGCTTGGCTTTGACCGTCCATTTCGGCACGCCAATCAGCCCGACATTCGGGTCAAATGCCAAGGCCGCAGGCGAAATCCAACCGGCCGCAGGCGCAGGCAAGCCGTTTTTCTCAGCCAGCAGGGTTTGATGCTCATAGTCAATCACGATGTCGGTATTGCCCTTACGCGCCAACGCCTCAGCGATCAGCGCCTGCGCACCCTGCGCGGTCAGATTCCATGACTTGAGCTTGCCCCCCGTTTCCTTCGCAGGCCGACCATCACCCGACGCAAATTCACCGACAGGCAAAATATGCAGGGGCATGGGCGTATCACTGCCTGCCGTCTCGTAATCCGAGGAGAGCAGGTCAAAAGTGAGGCAAGCGAGAGAGAGGTGTGCAGTGGTCATGAGCGCATTGTGCGCACTCATGACAGAAGTAAACAGTAAAGGGCTTTACTTATTGAAAATATGGCGACAAAAATCTACAAAATTAGATTTTAGATTGACTGCGCGAAAAAATACCCCCCGCGAACGATTCGCAGGGGGTTGTGTGCGTTTTTTTGAATGAGTTGATGGGTTTGCTTGTTTGAAGCAATAAAATTGCTTAGAGAGGCTTAATTTGAATCGCTCTCAGATATTCTCTGAATAATTTCTTTTCTGGCCTGCTCTTTGCGCCACTCCTGCTTCAGTTCCGATTGATACGCACGAATTTCCTCTTGAATCAAAAGTAGCCGAGCCAGCATATAACAAGCCACTCCGAGCGAAGCATATCCCAAATAAATTAAAAAAGCAGGCACAAATGCATTATCGGTGGCATCCTGATAAATTGCAGGCAATGATACGACCAATCCTAAAACACCGATCGCAAAAGCCTTTAACCAAAACCAATTTAAACGCTGATGAACAAAATGTTCTAAACGTTCATGCTCTTTATATGTCAGTTGTTCGGCATCAGTTACTTCAATGAGTTTTGTATAGACATGCAAGCTGGAAGCCCAAACCACACCGATCACCACAGATGTGGCTTGCAATAATTTGGGCTGAAGGATTGGGTATTTTTGGTTAAATAAATAACCTATGACCGAAAAAACAAACCCCATTAGCAGTGCCAATACAAATGACTTTGCATAATGAAGTTGCATATCTTGTTTCATGGTTCAATCGCTTTATTATCCATCAACTCTTGTAAATATTGTCTCATTCCTGCATAAATATCGGAATCAGAAGGAATACCATCCCGAGCATTGACTGTAAGAACTTTTTGCACTCTAAGTTCGTCACCTTGAATTTTCTTACCTTTTGTTTCGAGTGTAACATCATCCTTATCTAAATGCCTTAAATTCACTGCAAGATTTGCTGCAAAGTCATTTGTGGTAACTGTTCTTTTTCTATTTATTTTCATCGTTAATTCAAATTCGATGTCTTCTTCAGTGACTTTGTTAATTCCCCACTTCATTAACTCTTCAAGAGAAAATAGCTTTCTTATTGTAGACATTCCCACAGAAGTCGATTGTTTCTCAGTGTGAGATTCAATGCGTGTTTTCATGATGCTACTTCCCAATTTGATGGATTTAACCCCATCTTTTTTGATGGCATCTACGGTTGTTTCTGGAATTTGATCGGACAAGGCGATACCATGCGTTTGATCCATGACACCAGATGTGGTTAACAACCAGTTGATATGGTTTTCAATTTCTCGCATATTAAATGCTCTTGCTGCGATCACAATAACATGATTTTTAATGACAGATATATAGCAAAGCCCCTCTAAAACCTCTTGATTAAAACCATCAACAGGTGGCATTTTTGTATGCCTAACTGCCAATTGTTCAACCTGTATGGCATCTACAATTGAACAAATTGCCGTCCCCCTTTCATAGTTGCCTAATGTAGCACACAGAATATTTGATTCCTTAGCGCTATGTGTCAAAATTGCCTTGACATATCTACCTTCAAGACCGGATGATTCTTTTCGGTTTTCAATATTGGGACACTTTTTGATAGCCTTTTTTAATAACTCTTCAAGATTTAACTCACCCTTAGAGTTATTCAAAAATACTGCCTTTTTGCAATGCATCGTCTTACTAACTTTTTCTGCCATGATTTTCTCTTGTATTGATTAAATTATTTTGTTGACCGAATTCGACACCCGCACCCAGCATCATTGCGCTGGGTGTGTTGCCGTATCAACTCCGCAGTAGCCGGATCGTTCACACGCAGGCGTTGACCGTGCAGTTGCTTGCATTCGGGTGATTGGCTAATATCTGCCACCCACTCAATGTATGGGTGGGTGAATGCGGTTTGCTGGGTGGTTTTCCAGCGCTGTAGAAACATTTTTTTGTGATCAGAATTCATAGCTCAGTCCTCGCACACCCACTTCATTGCATAGTATTCAGACGTACCTTTTTTCGGCTCTTGATAGACTCGTTCGGCACGCCCGTCAAAGCCCACATCATCACCTTCTAAATCATGCTCACTAAACGCTGCACCTTTGAGCATACGCGTCAACTTCTCGTGGCACTCAAATTCATACTGCGCTGTCATAGAGTACGCCTCTTTGTCATTGATAATCATCGGGCGCTTGAGGTTGATGACCAGCCACGCTTGGATAATTTGGTCGTCGTCGTTATTCTCGGTCATTGAGTCGTCTTCGATGTAGACCACGTCGCCTTTTTTATTCGTGTGCAGATGCACCCAGTTGGCCTGCGCCACGCCAGCCACCAACAATAAGCCCAACACTGCTGTTTTAATCCTTTTCATTTTTGTCCAACTCCGTTTTTAACAATAATTCGAGTTCGCGCAAGCGCCGCGCGGTATCTATCAATACTCGTTGCGATGACTCACTGAGCATCGCGTATATACCGGCCAATCGCTCCACATCGGCGATCAGCGGGTGCGTCTCTGCCAGTTTGATGTTCGCATCATAAACTGCCGAGCGGATGCCGGTAAAGATGTAGTCCACGTCCAAATTTAACTCCGGCTTTTGATGCTTGAGCGTCAACACCTCCGAGTCGGGAAATGCGCCCCTGCGCTTCCGCGCGTTAAACGCCTTCGCCTGCAGGCCGAGCGCACTGGCCACGTCTTTGTCCGTATGTAGCCCAAGCTGTTCCTTGAGCCGAGACAATTTTATTAAAAAATCTGCATTTTCCACTTGCAACCCTACAAAGTATAGATTATTATCGCCTTTAAGTAGATTTTAATAAAATCTTATTAAAGTTAGGAATTAAAAAAATGACCGCAATCAAACTCAGAACCGCCGCCGAAGCAAAGAAATGGCTACGCGATCAAGGCATTACGGCCAAAGATTGGGCGATCAGCAACAAGAAAAATGTTCACACCACCTATCTCGTACTGAACGAATTTAACAAAGCGACACGCGGCGAAGGCTACGAAATCGCGGTTTTGCTGGGTATGCGCCAGCCGCCTCAATCTACATAATATTGATTCTATCACTTGAAACAGTATTGCACAAATTGAAAGTCCAAAAATGAGTATCTATACATCAAAACCCCAGCAACGCCTCCTACGAACCCTCGATTTGCTGTTCGGTCACGAAGTGCATGGACTGTCGCTTACGCAAATCGCCAAGTTAGTTGGGACGACGCTACCCAACTCCACTCGTGATCTTTCTAATCTGCAAGAGGCAGGCTACGCCGAGCAGATCGAAGGCACGAGTAATTGGCGCATCGCACCGCGCGTCGGCCAGCGTGCTTTAGCCATCCTGCACACACTTGATAGGGAAACACGCCGACTGGACGAAATCAAGAACCGCTTTACCAGAACCAACTAAACCAAAAAACGAAAGGAACAAACATGGCACGAACCCCGCACCCCGAAGCGATGATTATCGACGCAGACGCAGACCCGAAAGCATTCGCGCAAGCCAGCCAAACATTGAACGAGTTGGCAGTCTATGACGCCGAGCAAGCCGAAAAAGTGCAAGCGCTGGCCACTCAGTTGCAGTATGACGGCAGTTTGACCGTCGGCGCGGTGGAGGATGAAATTCGCTTTTATATGCGTCGCACTGTGGAGGACTGCTTGGAATTGGGTAAACGCCTACTCCTCTTGCGCGAATTAACTGTGCATGGCAATTCGTCCCAAATTGGGACAAATTCAGATTTTGAGATTCGGATTACATCTCTTGGGATTTCACGCTCAACTGCTTATAGATTTATGCAAGCGGCATCAAAAACCGCCAAAAGCGACAAATTGTCGCAATTGGCCACTCAAGTAAAAAACGTGAGTGCATTTCTTGAGCTGCTCACACACGACGATGATGAGCTTGCGAGCCTTGACCACATTGACGACATCGATTGTATGAGCGCGTCAGAACTGCGCCAAGCCTTGCGCAAAAAAGAAGCGGACATGGAGGCCACCGACAAAGTGCTGGCAAGCAAGGCCAAAGAAATCACTAAGTTGCAAAAAGAACTGGCCAAAGCCACACCCGCACACACCGACTGGCCTGCCCAGCACGAACTCTACATCGCGCAGGCGCAAAAGGCAGGACGCACGATAAAAGCCGAACTCGGCGCACTTGACCTCATCCGCGAGCAAGCGATGAGCCTCGAAGCAGACGATGGCGAAAACGAAACCGCACTCAATCAAGCGCGCGAAATGCTGGCCAGCGAACTGGTACACATCCACAACTCGTGTGCCGAAATGTTGCGAGCCATTGGTTACAGCTTTGACAGCACGCTCGGCAACTTTACCGATGCGCGGATTGACCTCTATGCCTTGCCGAGTGCCGTAGATACAGCCGAATAACTATGTCCGAAGACATCATGAAACAACTTGCCCCCGAACTCACCGCCCAATTGCTTGCACTCAAAACGCAGATCGAAACCTGCGCACATGGTGAATCATCTGCGCTGGTAGCGGGCTACGCTCAGACCCACGGTTATGCCACGCAAACGGTCTGGCGCTGGCTACGCAATCACGCCGGTTACACCAGCGGGCGCAAAAAGCGGGCGGACGCGGGGCAAACTCGGCTCGCACCCGAAGCATTGCAATTTATCGCGGCGTCTAAATCGGTGTCGGTCAGGCTCACGGGCAAAAGCACCAAGCCCACGGCTGTGGCGATGAATGTCGCCGATGCCAATGGCTTTGAGGTCAATGTGTCCGCCAGCCGTATCAATACACTGCTTCGGCAAAACCGCATGGATGCCAAAGCGCAGGCCAAAGCCCGCAACCACGGCGAACTGCGAAGTCTGTACCCGAATCATGTGCATCAAATTGACCCGTCACTGTGTCTGGTGTTTTATCTGGGCGGCAAGCAACGCATCATGACCGCCGAGCAGTTCAATAAAAACAAACCGACCAGCATGGACAAGGTCAAGCTGAAAGTCTGGCGCTATGTGCGCTATGACCACGCCAGCGGCACATTGGACGTTCGATATTTTGAGGCGGCGGGCGAGAATCAAAACGTATTGTTCGAGTTCCTGATGTGGACATGGGGCAAACAGCCACACCGCCAAAGCTACGGCATCCCCGCGATATTGCTGTGGGATAAAGGCTCGGCGAATACCAGCGCGGCAGTGTGTCGCCTGCTCGATGCGCTCGGCGTGAACCATCAAACCCACGCCACGCATCATGCGTGGGTCAAGGGCGGTGTCGAAAATGGCAACAACATCGTCGAGACACATTTCGAGTCCCGACTGCGCGATGAGCCGGTAGAAAACATTGAGCAGCTCAACGCCGCCGCGCAAAACTGGGTGCGTGATTACAATGCCAACGCGATCAAATTCGTGGACTGTCGTGTGCGGCGACCAAACGGTCAATCTTATGTACGCGATGATTTGTGGCAACACATCCAAGCCGGTCAACTGATTACATTGCCTGAGCGCAAAGTCTGTGCATGGTTCATGCACGGGCGTGTTGAACCGCGCACCATCAAAAACTGTCGCATCAGTTTCGCGCACCCGCAATGTGACGGCTCACAATCGTATGACCTCAAACAATGGGCTGAGTTTCTGGCCAACGGCGAAAAGGTCAAAGTCACGCCATTGCTACTCGGCACATCCTGCGATGTGGTCGGCGCGATTCGTGTTGAGATTGAGCGTCTGGCGGCTGAACCGCTGATTGTCGAGGTATCACCAACGATAGACTTTGATGCGTTTGGCCGCCCCACCAGCGCACCGGTGATTGGCGCAGAGTATCGCTCTGCACCGGATACCGCCGCCACCATTGCCGCCAAGCAAATCGCCCAGACCGCCTATGGCGTGGCGACACTGGACGAGGCCGAGGCGAAAAAACGCGACAACGCACGCCCATTCGCGCACCTCAATGGTGGCAAAGGTGCAGTGGCGCACAGTCATCTGGGCAAAGAAGATTTACCGATTCGGATGCCACGCCCCGCACAGACGCTGGACACACCGGCCATCGCCGCCGCACAAACCGCTCAGGTCGATACCGTGCGCCTAACCCACACGCAAGCCGCGATTCAACTCAAACAAATGCTCGGACGCAACCTCACTACGGACGAATACACATGGATGCGCCACCGTTATGCCGATGGCATTTACGAGGCCGAACTATCCACCATTGCCCGCCACTATCGTGGCGAGGTCACCGAGCAGGCCACGGGTACGCACAGCAATGCGAAATTTAAGGTGCTGAAATGAATAAATTGAAAAAACTACTGCAAACCATCGGCATCGCTCAAGCGCAAATGGCACGAGCGGTGGGCATCAGTGCAGGCACATTCGCAGACATTCTGAACCACGGCAAACTGCCAAATCACTGGGACGTCCTGCGCAACCGCATTGAACTCGAATTAAAACAAGCAGGTGCAAAGCCTGCGGCCATCCAACGGGCATTGACACCGCCCGTACAAAAAAACGCCCAAGACGGCGGCAACCGTCAAGGGCGTGCTGTGAATCATCCTAACGACAACATGAAAGGACATGAAATGTTACTACGAAAACAGGCTTTGGCGCCAGCGGCGCGGCAATTATTCGCACTGCCACGCGACCCATTTACCGACGACGTACAGGCCGCCGATGACGTGTTTCTCACGCCCGACGTGCGCTATGTGCGCGAGTCCATGTGGGCGTGCGCCAAGCACGGCGGGATGCTCGCCGTGGTCGGTGAATCAGGCGCGGGCAAATCAACCCTACGCCGCGACTTCATTGACCGAATCGCCCGCGAACAAGCCTCCATCATCGTGATTGAGCCGTATGTGTTGGCGATGGAGGAAAACGACATGAAGGGCAAAACGCTCAAATCAGCGCAAATCGCCGAAGCCATCATCAGAGCGATCAACCCGCTGGACAAGCCGAAACGCTCATCCGAAGCACGTTTCCGCCAACTGCACACATTGCTCAAAGAATCCAACCGCAGTGGCAACCGGCACGTCCTGATTATCGAAGAAGCGCATTGCCTACCGACCGCAACGCTGAAACATTTGAAACGATTTTTTGAACTCGAAGACGGGTTCAAAAAACTGCTGTCCATCATTTTGATTGGCCAGAGCGAGTTGAAAATGAAACTCTCGGATAAAAATTCAGAGGTGCGCGAAGTGGTGCAACGCTGTGAAATCGCTGAATTACAGCCATTGGACAATCACCTTGAGGAATATTTGACCTTCAAATTCAAGCGCATTGGCGCGGATGTCAAAGCCATTTTTGAAACCGGCGCGATGGACGCACTGCGTGCCAAACTGACCTTCAATACCCAAGCCCCGCGCGGCAATGGCCGCGCCTACGCCGCACCAGCCACCAGTCTGCTCTATCCGCTGGCCGTGGCCAACGTCGTCACCGCCGCACTCAATCTGGCCGCCGAAATCGGTGCGCCGCAAGTGAGTGCTGAGATTGTGAAGGAGGTGTGACATGGCAAAAATCATTATCACCATCGAAGATACCAGCGAACACTCGATTGTCGTGGAGGATGAAGGCGACACCATTACCCAACCGACAGAGGAGTCCACCATAGCCCAGCTATTTGCATGGTTTGTGATGAACGTGATTGAGCGTAAAGTGTTCGAAACCGGCGGCAAATTGATGGTTAGAAAGGATTAATAAGATGGCACAACTATCCAATCTGATCCACTGCAAAGTGCGCGTCGTCACCGGCTTGTGCAAGGTCTACGAGTACGAGCAAGATAGCCTCAGCACCATGCACGCACTTGAAGACGCGCTGGAGCGCTTCGGCGACCAAGAGTGCCGCATTTTTATCAAAGCCGATGGCGTGAGCCTATTTCGTCACCCACGCGTACAGGTGTCCTAATGCAGATCCGCTGTCCATCCTGCGGTGCTGAAATGTCGCTCGAAACCGTGATTGACAACGACGCGGCGGCGCAAGCCCTCGTACTCGCGCTGTCGTTCACACCGCTTGGAAAGCTAATCGTGCGCTATCTCGCCATGTTCCGACCAGCGAAATCCAAGTTGTCATGGCCGCGCGTGGTGACTTTGCTTGGTGAACTGATGCCGATGATTGAGAGCCAACGCATTGAGCGCAACGGCACGCTGTACGAAGCCCCGCACGAAGTGTGGTGTAAAGCGATTGAGCAGATGCTGGCGGCACGTGACATGGGTACATTGCAAACACCGCTCAAAAGCCACGGCTATCTGCTCGAAGTCATCGTCAGCACAGCCAGCAAAGCGCAAACCGGTACGGCTGTAGGGTGGGTCAATGGCTCATCGACCCACCAGCACAAACCGCAATCCGGCACTGCCGCCGCAATCACCGCATTGGAGCAACGCAAGCGAGGTGAACGATGAACCATGCACCGCACTGGCTCGAAGTCGTCGTTATCGAAGGGCTGCAAATGCTGCTGACCCTGCGTCTGCGCAATGCACCCGCGCACGACACGATTACAGCAGTTCTGGACGTGTGGTTAATGGCGATCATGAGCCGAAATCCGGTGTGGTTTGAGGAGCGCGATACACCGCGTTTTAGAGCCGCTTTTTTGCGATTGGCTGGGACGCTTGATACATGGCCATCACCGGCGCAACTGTACCGTGAACTGCCTAAATTGCCAGAGCAACGCGCATTGGAAGCACCTAAACCTTCGATTCCTCGCGGCGAGAAGATTCATCGAAAAATTGCCACATTGATTGACCAAGTGACAGAAGGTAAAGGCTTATTCAAGCCGACACCACCGCCTAAACGACCCAAAAAGGATGAACAAAATGAGTCCAAAAATCAAGGCTGAAATCATCGAGTTTGCCGCCGATCAGTTACTCGAAAAATTAGAGCAACTGGAGAAACTGATGCCCGCTTGTATGTTGAAAGAATATCGACCCAGCATCGGCCAGCCGTACCAAGCCTGCCCCAATTTGGCTGAAGTGCGTCACGCCATCCGCAATATGACCCTTAACCAACCACAATAGGAGCGCCACATGGCCACCAAAAAACTCAAATCCAAAGCACTCGCGGTGCAAGCCCCGCAAAGCCGTGACGAGGTTGTCGAACACATCCGCATCATTGGCGACTTGACCCGTCAGCGCACGCGCCTCGCCGCGACCATGAACGACGGCATTGCTGAACTGCAAGAGCAGTATGCCCAGCAAGCCGACCCGATTAACGAGCGTATCGAAGCATTGCAAGCAGGCGTGCAGGTCTGGTGCGAAGCCAATCGCGCCATCATCACCAATGGCAATAAAGTCAAATTCGCCGACTTCGTAACCGGCACAGTTAAATGGCGGAGCAAGCCACCGAGCGTGGGATTACGCAAAATCGAGGCGGTGATTGAAGCGCTGAAATCCAATCGCCTGAGCCGATTTATTCGTACCAAAGAAGAGGTCAACAAAGACGCGATACTGGCCGACCCCAAAGCAGTGGCGGGCATTGCCGGTATTACCATCAACAGTGGCGATGAAGAGTTTGTGATTGAGCCACACGATCAGGAGTTGCAGTCATGAATTTAGGAATTTGGCAAATTATCTTTTTGTTTTGGATGGCGTTGGGCTTACTCGTTGGCGCCAATGCGCACGGCAAGCCAAGGACGGGAGATCACAGTTTTTGGATCACGATCACCTCCCACGCAATAATTTTCACCATCGTTTATTTGGGTGGATTTTTTAAATAGTTTTTTAACCGCCGCAAGGCACAACCAAGGAGCAACACATGAACAAGCAAGACCTTATCAACTACGTCTCAGCAGATACTGGCTTGTCAAAAGCCGACGCCAAGCGTGCCGTCGAATCGGTGTTTGACAACATCAAAACCGCTTTATCCAAAGCCGACACAGCGCAGTTTATCGGCTTCGGCACGTTTAAGGTCGAACACCGCGAAGCCCGCGAAGGCCGCAACCCGCAAACGGGCGAAG
>JBATQE010000041.1:0-2609 GCA_049291875.1 Burkholderiaceae bacterium | reverse complement strand
CTTCGCCCGTTTGCGGGTTGCGGCCTTCGCGGGCTTCGCGGTGTTCGACCTTAAACGTGCCGAAGCCGATAAACTGCGCTGTGTCGGCTTTGGATAAAGCGGTTTTGATGTTGTCAAACACCGATTCAACGGCACGCTTGACATCGGCTTTGGACAAGCCGGTATCGGCTGAGACGTAGTTAATTAAGTCTTGCTTGTTCATGTGTTGCTCCTTTGGTTGTTGTGTCCGATTGGACGGTTAAAAAAATGGTTTAGTTAATGGTTTTTGCGGATATTTGGTTTTCGACCAACTGCTGAATACAATTGCCACATAGTTGATGAGTCTCTACATAAGTCACACCATCTTTTTTCTCTCGGAAAACAAACTCTTTCCAACCACCAGATGTTGGCTTACCATCTTCGGCCTCACCGTTTTTTGTCTGGGCGTATGTTCCACAGAGGTCGCAGACCCATTGTTCTATGGTTTTTATCATTTAAAAAATCCGCCAAAATAAACAATTGAGAAACCCAAAGCGGACGCAATGACCGTGATCCAAAAGCTATGCTCGCCCGTCTTTTGCTTGCCGTGCATATTCGCTCCGATGAGCAGATTCGCTGCCATAAACGATAAATAGATAATTTGCCAAATTCCGAAATTCATGTTTGCTCCTGTGTTGTTCAATAGATTGGTGTGGTGATCACACTCTTGCAATATCCAAGTTAATTGGCTCGTAATCACCGTCGTTATTGCGTTCGTAAAAGCGGACGTATGGCTTGCTACTCACGGCGTGCATACTGTCGGCAATCGCTTCCATTGCCTTTCGCCACTTGCTATCCATGATTTTGAGTGAGCGCAGGGACAGCACGCGCGAGGTGTTGACCTTGCCTTCTTTGTCCACCTGAAATGCGTGATTAACCAGTGCGCGGATGTTGTCATTGACACCTTCCGACCACGTAACCACACACTCATCAATCAGTTCTTTGGCCGCCTGCAGACGCTCGTCAAAAGCAAGGCGATCTTGGATTTGGCGCACGACTTGGTAACGCCCATCAAATGAGGTGAGCGTGACATTGCCTTTCGCGCCTCCGAATTTCACGCCGTATTGTTCGAGGCTGGTTTCGACGAATGCGGACACGTCGCCCATTGCATCGGCTTTAAATGCAGTCAATACAGCCGATTGCGCCTTGGCCTTTTCGCACAGCTCGGTCACCGTTTGGTGACGCAACTTGTCGATGTCTTTAATTTTCGATTCGGGAACGAGATTACCGGCGGCATCTTGCCAGTAGCCCTCTGGTACGGTTTTTTGGTCAGTCATGATTGCTCCTTTAGGGTTGGATTTAGTTCTAAAACACGTTGGTCGATACGATTCAGGGCTTGATACAGCTCGCCAAATTCGGGACACGCGGTGTAGGTTTGTCCGAGCGCAGTGCGGTATTCTTTAATCATGTCTTTCGGCATAATCCGCTCCATTTCGGCGATTGCTGACCGTATATGATTGGCCGCATGGGTGAGTACTTCAGCCTTGATTTTTGGGTTCACGGTTGACTCCTAAAATGCCCGTTTAACAGGGCTTGGATTTTGGCGATGTTGCGTTTGGCTTGTTCGCGGCTCACGCTTGGCTCGGTCTGTGTCAATTGTGGCTGTGGCGGCAAAGCAGGCAACTCTTTGTATAACTGCGCTGGTGTCGGCCATGCGTCCAGCGTGCCAGCCAGCCGTAAAAACGCCGTGCGAAAACGCGGACCATCTCTATCTTCGAACCACACCGGATTGCGGTTCATGATCGCCATTAACCACACGTCCAGAACTGCTGTAATCGTGTCGTGCGCGGGTGCATTACGCAGGCGCAGTGTGAGCAACATTTGCAGTCCTTCAATTACAACCACTTCGAGCCAGTGTGGTGCGGCGGTCATGGTTGGCCTCCGCGTTTGCGTTGCTCTAACGCCGTGATCGCGGCGGCTGTGCCGGATTGCGGTTTGTGCTGGTGGGTCGATGAGCCATTGACCAACCCTACAGCCGTACCGATGTTTTGCGCTTTGGCCGCTTCGCTGATGATGACCTCCAGCAAATAACCGTGGCTTTTCAGCGGCGTTTGCAGACGTCCCGCGTCACGCGTAGCGAGCATCTGCTCAATCGCCGTACACCAGACATCATGCGGGGCTTCGTACAGTTGCCCGTTACGCTCAATGCGTTGGCTCTCAATCATCGGCATCAGTTCACCGAGCAGGGTTACGACACGCGGCCACGACAATTTACTTTTGGCAGGTCGGAACATGGCGAGATAGCGCACGATTAGCTTCCCAAGCGGCGTGATGGACAGTGCGAGCGCGAGGGCTTGCGCCGCCGCGTCGTTATCAATAACCGCTTCAAGCGACATTTCCGCACCGCAGGATGGACAGCGGACTTGCATCATGACACCTGCACTCGCGGATGACGAAACAAGCTGACGCCATCGGCCTTGATAAAAATGCGGCACTCTTGGTCGCCGAAACGCTCCAGCGCTTCTTCGAGTGCGTGCATGGTGCTGAGGCTGTCTTGCTCGTACTCGTAGACCTTGCACAAGCCGGTGACGACGCGCACTTTGCAGTGGATCAGATTGGATAGTTGTGCCATCTTATTAATCCTTTCTAAC
>JBATQE010000040.1:0-56107 GCA_049291875.1 Burkholderiaceae bacterium | reverse complement strand
AACACTGCCACCGGAGTTCTGAGTTACGACGCAGATGGTAGTGGTTCAGGTGCATCGGTTGCCTTTGCGGTATTGGGAAATTCGGTGCATCCGGCGTTGACGGCTGCGGATTTTGTGGTGGTTTGATCTTATTCATAAAACCGAATTGTTAAATTTTTCAAGCCCCAACGATCGTTGGGGCTTTCTTATCGGCGGGTTGAATATCCTCAAGGCTCGTTTTATGATGCGGGTATCAATACAACAAAATAATGGAGACCCACGATGCACGCAGTTCATACGGTGATTGTTGGCGGCAGCGCAGCGGGTTTGGCCTGCGCCAAATGCTTGAAAGATCAGAGTTTGACTGATTTTGTGATTTTGGAGCAGGCCGAACACATCGGGCAAAAATGGCGCAATCATTACGAGCGCTTGCATTTACACACCAGTAAACAGTGGTCGCAGCTTCCCGGTAAAAGTTATCCCGTAGATCAGCCGCAATATCCGCCGAGAAACGCTGTCGTTGATTATCTGGTCGAATATGCTCGTGAGAATGACCTGCATCCGCAGTTCAATACTACGGTGCAGAAGATTGAGCGCCAAAGTGATGGGTTGTGGCGGGTTGAGACCAGCCAAGGCCATTATCTGGCGAATTATGTGATTATGGCGACGGGGATGAATCACACGCCGAAAATGGCTGAATTTGAGGGCTTGGAGTTGTATACAGGTCGGCTGTTACACAGCTCTGAGTACAAAAATGGTCAGCCGTTTGCGGGGCAGCAGGTGTTGGTGGTTGGTTTTGGCAATTCGGGTTGTGAGCAGGCGATTTGTCTGCACGAGCATGGTGCGTCGCCGTCGTTGTCGGTACGCTCGGGGGTGAACGTTTTGCCGCGTGATTTGTGGGGCATGCCGATTTTGGAAGCGAGTAAATTCACCAAGTGGATGCCGCCGAAAATCGCGGATTTAATCAATTGGCCGATTATTCGTTACTACATTGGCGACATTGCCCGATATGGTTTGAAAAAGCACCGCTATGGCCCAGCGGAACAATTGCGCAAGGAGAACCGCGTGCCGTTACTGGACATCGGTACGATGCGGTTGATTCGTGAAGGTCACATTACGGTTTATCCGAATATCCAGAAAATCGTGAGGAAAACCGTGTATTTTGAGGATGGTCGTGCGCAGGATTTTGATGCGATTATCATGGCGACGGGCTACCGGCATAATTTGCGCGCGTGGTTGACTATTTCGGATGAGCGTTTGGCGGATTTGAAACAGCCGATTCAAAAGCAGCGTTTTGTCGGGCAAGATGGTTTGTATTTGTGCGGCTTTTATCTGTCACCGAACGGGATGCTGCACGAAATCGCGCATGAGGCGCGGTTTATTGCGCAGACGATTCAACGTCAATCAGTGGCGTGATTGGGCGAGTTGTGGTGTTGTATCGGTTGGCTCATTCGTTTTGCACCCGCACCGGTACGCGCGGAGCGAGCGCACACATCAGTTCATAACCAATCGTACCCGAGGCGCGAGCCACTTCGTCAATCGGAATGTTTTTCCCCCACAGTTCGACCGATGAGCCGATGCGTGCATCGGGAATCGGTGTTAAATCCACTGTGAGCATGTCCATCGAGACGCGTCCGACCAGTTGTGTGCGCACGCCGTCAACCAGCACCGGAGTGCCATCGGTGGCGTGGCGCGGGTAGCCGTCGGCGTAACCGCAGGCGACCACGCCGATGCGCATGTCGTGCGGGGCGATGAAGCGCGAGCCGTAGCCGACGCCTTCGCCTGCGCGGATGGTACGCACTGAGATCAGCTCACTGGAAAGGGTCATGGCAGCCTGTAAATTACATTGTGCGGCGGTTTTGTCGGCAAACGGTGAACCACCGTAGGTCATGATGCCGGGGCGCACCCAATCGCCGTGGGTATCGTGTCGGGTCAAAAGCGCGGCTGAATTGGCCATGCATAAGGGCGCGTGCGGATGTGTCAGGCGGATTTTTTCGGTGCTTTGTTTGAATCGGGTCAATGCGTGATCCACGCCGCGTGGTAGGTCGGCGTTGGCAAAGTGGGTCATCAGGCCGATTTGACCGACGTGTGGTAGCTGGCGCAGTTCCGCGTACACGGCATCCACCTCGTCGCAAGCAAAACCAACGCGGTTCATGTCGGTGTTGAGTTTGACGTATATATCAATGATTTCATCTTCGTGTGCTAATGGGAGCGCGGCTTTGAGCCATTCGATTTGCTCGTGGTGGTGAATGACGACGGAGAGTTTGCGTTTGAAGGCTTTGCGGTAGTCATCTGCGCTGAAACAGCCTTCGAGCATGAGGATGGGTTTTTCCCAGCCCATTTGACGCACGAATTTGGCATCGGAAAAATCGAGCATGGCCAATCCGTCGGCGCGCTCACACAATACGGGATAGATGTTTTTGACACCGTGACCGTAGGCATTGGCTTTGACCACGACCCACATCCGTGCCTCGCTGAACTCGGTTTGCCGGCGAACTTGTGCGAGGTTGTGGGCGATGGCGTTCAGGTGGATGGTGGCGAGTATCGGACGCGGCATGATGGGCTTTGACTAAAAATTTTGAAATTGACTGAGTGTCATTGTAGAGTGATTTGGGTAAAAAATCCATGCGCGGACGCAGTCTCGGAGCGCGATCAACGCTAATGAATAGGCGTATGGGTGAAAATCTTTATAACGGATAGGGGCGTTCTGTGATATAAAGATCAGGTTGCACTGTTTCCCAATAATATGAAAATCGCACGGCTGGCGTAGCGGATATGACGCTGTTGCTCCGAGTACGTCAGAATAGTCAAATATACACACATTTATATGAAGCGTCCTTTTTATACCGTATTAGCCGCTCAGTTTTTTTCGTCTTTAGCAGATAACGCTTTAATTTTGGCCAGCATTGCCTTGTTGCGCGAGATTTTGAATGATCCGACGCCGGGCGATACCGAACCGCTGCTCAAATTCTTTTTCACCATTGCGTATGTGGTACTTGCACCGTTTGTCGGCGCATTTGCCGATTCGCGTCCAAAAGGTACGGTGATGTTCATCACCAATTTAATCAAGGTGGTCGGTTGTTCCATCATGTTGCTGGGCGTGTCGCCGTTGATGGCGATGGTGATTGTCGGTCTGGGCGCGGCGGCGTATTCGCCGGCCAAATATGGAATTGTGACGGAATTGGTACCGGCCAAGGATTTGGTCGCGGCCAACGGTTGGATTGAGACTTTGACGGTATTGTCGATTATTTTCGGTACGGTCTTGGGCGGATTTTTGTCCTCGCCCGGCGTGCATACTTGGCTGGTCGGGCATTATCCAACGTGGTCGCTTAGCCCCGGTTTGACTGCTGTGACGATGATTTGTGTGATTTACGGCATCGCCGCGTTTCTGAACAAAATGATTCCGGACAGTGGTGTGCGCTACCGCAAGCAGCATATCCATCCGGTGGCGTTGACCCGCGAGTTTATCCAAAGCTCGAAAGTGTTGTGGACGGATAAACTGGGGCAAATCACGTTGTCGATTACCACGCTGCTGTGGGGTGTGGCGGCGGTGATGCAGTTTATCGTACTGGACTGGGCGCAGTTGGATTTGGGCAAGGATTTGAAGCAGGCCTCGTATATGCAGGCGTTTGTCGGTGTCGGTAGTACCCTCGGCGCGGTATTGGCCGCGCGCTATATTTCGATGCGCAAAGCCACGAGTGTGATTCCGATCGGGATGTTTTTGGGTATATCGCTGATCAGCATGATTTGGATTCGCTCGGTTTGGCTGGCGTTTCCGCTGATGATGGGGATTGGCGCTTTGGCCGGATTTTTCCTCGTGCCGATGAATGCGATGTTGCAACACCGTGGTTATACGCTGTTGTCGGCGGGGCATTCGATTGCGGTACAGAATTTTAATGAGAATTTGAGTATTTTGGCGATGTTAGGCATGTACTATTTGTTGAAAAACTCGGGTATGACCTTGCATCAGTCCATCGTGATTTTTGTGGTATTAATTACGGTGTTGATGGCTTTGATCTATGTGTGGTATCTGTATAATCGCACACGGCACAATGCCGATGCGCTCATTGATGAGATGCCTGACCATCACTGATTCTGAATGATATCGGCGGTGGCGGGTGTGTTTATATTTTTTAAGGTGTGAGATCAGTACGATGAATAATGCTGAGTTATTGGATTTGGTGCGACGAATTCCCGATCATCCGAAAAAAGGGATTTTATTTTATGATATCACTACGGCCTTGCAAAGTGCGCAGGGTTTGCGAGCGGTAATTCATGGCTTGTTGGCGCATTGCGATGGGAAGAAAATTGATAAAGTGATCGGCACGGAGGCGCGCGGTTTTATTTTTGCGCCGACCATTGCGTATGAGTTGAATGCGGGCTTCGTGCCGGTGCGCAAGCCGAATAAATTGCCGTTTAACCGCATTGGTTTTGACTATGATTTAGAATATGGCACCGATCGTTTGGAAATTCACACCGATGCGATTGCGCCGGGTGAGAATGTTTGGATTGTCGATGATCTGCTGGCGACCGGCGGTACGGCGCACGCTGTGACCGAATTGGTCAAACAGATGGGCGGTCATGTGGTCGGCCTGAGTTTCTTGATTGAGTTGGATGGTCTGGGCGGTCGTGAAAAATTGGCCGGTTATCCGTGTCACTCTTTGCTGACTGTTCCGGGTTAATGGGTATATCAGTAGCATCATAGAATCAATAGGAGGACGCCATGAAGCGAGTGTTATTTGCCAGTTGTGTGATCGGTTCGGTATTGGCTTTGGGGGCGTGTCAGAATATGGCGCAGCAAGACCCAACGAGCCATGCGCACCATACATCGGAATCTGCCGTGCGTCAGTCCATCGCAGTGGATCGCTCCATGGTGTATTCATATCATCTGGGCGCAGACGCACATGCGCAACCGTATTTGCTGATCGTGCTCAATGACCGTGGTGTGGCTGTGCTCAACGAATCGGCCAAGCGTGGTCAGCCGTATGATATTACCTTGGGTGGTCGCAGCTATGCGCAGACGGCACAGGTGAATACGGGCTTTTTGGTGTTGAATCCGGTGGATGTGGCGTGGACGGAGCAGAGTTTGGCGCGTTTGCTGAAGTAATGCGTCATGTGTTGCGAATGGTGTATTAAAAACCCCCAGCCGAACCGGCTGGGGGTTTTTGCATGGTGAATCAATATTGCGGATGAATACCACGACCGAATACGCCGCACGTGTTATGAGCGTTTGCTCTTCCTGCTGCCGTTGCGTTGTGAGGAGCCGCGTGGGGGGGTGTCATTTCGCTCCGCAGATTTTGCGGCGGTTTGTGGTTTTTTCGCAGACTGAGCGCCTGATTGAACGTTTGATCGGCTACCCGAATGCGACGATTTTTTAGTCTCACCCGGATTCAATTGGCTTTCCAAGACGAAATCGATTTTGCGCGTGTCGGAGTCCACCGCAGCAATGCGCACCTGAACTTCGTCACCCAAGCGGTAGGTTTTGCCGGAGGTGCGACCTTTCAGGCTGTAACTGGCTTCGTCGTATTCAAAATAGTCTTGTCCCAATTCCGAGATATGCAGCAGGCCGTCGACAAATACATCGTTGAGCGTGACGAATGCGCCAAATTGGGTGACCGATGACACGCGGCCAGTCATGGTCTCGCCGATGAACTGTTTCATGTATTCGCACTTGAGCCACAGCGTGACGTCGCGGCTGGCTTCGTCGGCGCGGCGCTCGCACATGGAAGTATGCTCGCCCAAACGCACCCAGACATTGTGCTGCGCATCGCCCGGGGCAGATTTTGGGTTCAATGATGGCTTAACGTCGTTAGCCAGTACTTTTTTACGTGTGTCTTCGAGCAGGTTCAAACCATCCACCAGAGGAGCGTAGCGTTGGCCGTGTAAAATCGCCTTGATCGTGCGGTGTACCAATAAATCGGGATAACGGCGAATCGGCGAGGTGAAATGGGTGTAGGCACTGTAGGCGAGGCCAAAATGCCCTTGATTGTCGGGTGAATACACCGCCTGCTGCATGGAACGAAGCAACAGGGTTTGTAGCGTGGCGGCATCGGGGCGACCTGCGACCTGTGCCATGACTTTGGCATAATCTTTGGGCGTTGGCTTGTCGCCGCCGTCCATGCGCAGTCCGGCCAACGTGAGGTTTCGGCGCAGGGCTTCGAGTTTTTCCGGTGTCGGGCCTTCATGCACGCGAAATAGGCTCGGACGTTCGCATTGCGCGATGAATTCGGCTGCGCAGACGTTGGCCGCGAGCATACATTCTTCGATCAGACGATGCGCGTCGTTGCGCGTGCGCGGCAGAATTTCCTTGATCTTGCCTTGCTCATCCGACACGATGTAGGTCTCGGTGGTTTCAAACTCCATGGCGCCGCGCGCTTCGCGTGCCTTGAGCTGGATTTGGTAGAGCGCGTACAAATTTTTGATGTGCGGCGCAACCGCTTTGTGTGCCTCAGTCAACACCCCCGTGCCTTCGGAAACGTATTCCCACACCTGCGTGTAGGTCAGCCGCGCGGCTGAGTGCATTACGGCGGGGTAAAATTGATACGCCGTGATTTGTCCGTCCAAATCAATCACCATGTCGGCGACCATGCACAGACGATCCACATGCGGATTGAGCGAGCACAAGCCGTTGGACAGTTTTTCCGGCAGCATCGGCACGACGCGGCGCGGGAAATAAACACTGGTCGAGCGCAGAACGGCGTCCTCGTTCAGTGGCGTTTTATCGCGCACATAATGACTCACGTCGGCAATCGCCACTAGCAAACGATAGGCCGTGGTTTTGCGCCCGCGTTTGATCGGCTCGCAATAGACCGCGTCGTCAAAGTCGCGTGCGTCTTCACCGTCAATCGTGACCAATGGCACGTCACGCAAATCAACGCGATTGACTAAATCACTCGGAATCACGGTATCGGGCAATTGCGCGGTTTGACGCTCGGTTGCATCGGAAAATATATGCGGGATATCGAATTTTCGTACCGCAATTTCAATCTCCATGCCCGGATCATCGGCATTGCCCAACACTTCCACCACGCGACCGGTCGGCATGGTATAGCTGTCGCCATAGGTTTTCAGCGCCACCACGACCACTTGATTGGCCGTTGCGCCGTTCAAATCGTTTGCATCGAGCAAAATGTCGGAACGCAGGCGTACATCGTCCGGATTGACCAGCCAGACACCCTTTTCATAAATGACGTGACCGACCACTTGTGACAATTTGCGCTCCGTGACCTCGACTACATCGCCTTCACGTTTGCCATTGCGCGCGGTGCCAATGATGCGCACGGCCACTTTATCGCCGTGCCATGCGGTATTCATATTGCGCTCGTTCACAAACACATCTTCGCCATTCGGGTTGATGATGAAACCATAACCATCGCGGTGCGCTTGCAACGTGCCGTACACCAGATTGTGCTCGCTGTTCGGCGAGAGTAGGCCTTTGGCGGAGATTTTAATGTCGCCTGCCTGCGCCAGTTGATCCAATAATTTTTGCAAACCCGACACTTTTGCCGGCGGAACGCTCAACTCTTGCGCCAGCGCCAACGTATTGATCGGGCGTTTATAAATCGACGCGTGGGTGAAAATTACATCAAAAATGGCCGATTTGCCCGGCAAACCACTCATTTTGTCAATGCGTGTGCTTTGTGTGGCTGATGGAGCGGAGATGGATGAAGTCGGCTCTGGTGCCGGTGCGGGTGTATTTTTCACGCGGGGTGTCAGCAAAGCCACGGATTGTTGGTTTTTTTTGACGCGGCTCGCAAGGGGTTTGGCCGTCGTGGACGGCTGCGTAGAATGAGGGGTGGTGCTGTTCTTTTTTTGTAACGTTTTTTTAGAATTCGATTTCATTGATAAATTATGATAAAAAATAAAGTAAATAGTACCTATAGAAAATGAAACGCGCTATAATGCGAGCCTCGATTGAAATAGATTGGTACACGATACAGCAAAATTATGGCGAACGTGTGACTAATCACTCAATTAATGCCCAGGTGGCGAAATTGGTAGACGCGCTAGGTTCAGGTCCTAGTGGTAGCAATACTGTGGAAGTTCGAGTCTTCTCCTGGGCACCAATTTTATGACTATGAACGCCCATAGTTAGCAAGTAAACCCCGATAAACAATGCGTTTACGGGGTTTTTTGTTGTGCGTGAATAACTCAGAGCAGTGGTTTGGCGTAAAAATGGCGTAAAGTGGTTACGTATGATGACCTTATTTCTGTATAAAAAAATTAAAAAGTACGGTCGTTCTTTTATTGCCTATTTGGGTGAGTATGGTAAGATACCGAACTGTTTATAATCGTGGAGCAATTTTGTGCAATTTTTGATGCGCAGGCTTCACAGCAGGGTGGTCGATCGCTCTTGGCACTGATTTTTTAGGAGAACCGTATGGATACGAACATCGAGCGCGATGTGATGGAATATGATGTCTTGGTCGTGGGCGGCGGTCCGGCTGGTTTGGCGGCGGCAATTCGCCTGAAGCAGTTGAACGCCGACATCAATGTGTGTTTGATTGATAAGGGTTCTGAGCTGGGTGCACATATTTTGTCGGGTGCGGTGATGGATCCGATCGCGATGAATGAGTTGTTCCCGAATTGGAAAGAGTTGGGTGCGCCGTTGAATGTGCCGGTGACGGCGGATGAGTTTTTGTTCTTGTCTGAATCAGGTGCGAAATCGACACCGCTGTGGCTGTTGCCTCAATGTTTCCACAACGATGGTTACTATATTGTCAGCTTGGCCAATGTGGTGCGCTGGATGGGTGAACAGGCTGAGGCGGCGGGCGTTGAAATTTATCCGGGCTTTGCCGCTGCGGATGTGCTGTACGATGAAAACGGCGCGGTGAAAGGCGTGGTAACGGGCGATATGGGTATTGGCAAAGATGGTCAGCCGACAGGTCAATATCAACCGGGTATGGAGCTGCACGCGAAATACACCGTATTCGCCGAAGGTGCGCGCGGGCATTTGGGCAAGCGCTTGATGAGCAAATTTGATCTGAACGCGGGCAAAGACCCGCAAGCCTACGGCATCGGTATTAAAGAGGTTTGGCAAATTCCGGCGGAGCAGCACAAAGAAGGTCTGGTCGTGCATGCGGCGGGTTGGCCGTTGGAGTCTGATACCTACGGTGGCGCATTCATGTATCACATGGACAACAACGAAATCTCTATCGGTCAGATCGTTGGCTTGGATTACGCCAATCCGTATTTGTCACCGTTTGAAGAATTCCAACGATTCAAAACCCATCCGGCGATTGCCAAATATCTCAAAGGTGGTAAACGCATCAGCTATGGCGCGCGCGCGATCACCGCGGGCGGGATTTTGTCCTTACCAAAATTGTATTTCAAAGGCGGCGTTTTGGTCGGCTGTGACGCCGGTTTCTTGAACGCCTCGCGCATCAAAGGCTCGCACGCCGCAATCAAAACCGGTATGTTGGCGGCAGAAGCGATTGCGCAGGCATTGGTCGATGGTCGCGAGCGTGATGAGTTACCGGCGTATGAAGAAGCATTTGATCGCTCGTGGCTCAAAGAAGAACTCTGGCGCGCGCGCAACTTCAAACAATGGTTCAAAAAAGGCCGCACGGTGGGTACATTGATGACCGGTATCGAGCAAAAATTACTCGGCGGCAATATTCCGTGGACCATTCACCGCACCAAGGCCGATCACGAATGTTTGCTGCCTGCAGCGCAATGCGCACCGATTGTCTATCCGAAACCGGACAACGAATTGACGTTTGACCGTCTCTCATCGGTGTTCCTGTCCAATACCAACCACGAGGAAAACCAACCGGCACATTTGACGCTGAAAGATCCGAGCGTACCGATCAACGTGAACTGGAAAATCTACGCAGGACCGGAAGCGCGCTACTGTCCGGCGGGCGTGTACGAATTCGTCGAGGATGTGAACAGTCCTGAAGGCGAACGTTTGCAAATCAACGCGCAAAATTGCGTGCATTGCAAAACCTGCGACATCAAAGACCCAACGCAAAACATCGTGTGGGTCACGCCGGAAGGCTCGGGTGGTCCGAACTACGGTAATATGTAATCGAAATGTTCATATGAAGGCGGCGCACTCAGATGCGCCGTTTTTATTTTAATCGGTGTCAATCTCGGTACAATGAGCGCTAAAGTGCGCACTTAATGCACACTCAATGCACACTCAAACGCCTGAACTATAGGAGCTGATATGCTGAATCTACAAGGCATCCACCACGCGGCGATCATTTGTTCGGATTACGCGGTGTCCAAACATTTTTACACCGAGATTTTGGGCTTGCGTGTGCTGGCTGAGAACTACCGCGCAGAGCGCGATTCGTATAAATTGGATTTGGCTTTGCCCGACGGTGCGCAAATCGAGCTGTTTTCCTTTCCCAACCCGCCCGCACGACCGTCGTATCCGGAGGCCTGCGGTTTGCGCCATTTGGCTTTTGCAGTCGCAGATGTGGCGCACTGCGCGGCGCAATTGACTGCGGTCGGTGTGGCGGTGCAGGAGATCCGTGTGGATGAATTCACGGGTCGGCGATTTGTGTTTTTCGCCGACCCTGATGGTTTGCCGCTGGAGCTGTATGAGCAGTGATCGGTGAGTTTGCACTTGATTACACTTGATGCTCGGTATCCAAAGGATAAGCTTGGTTTTGGCTGATGTGCCGGGTCAGTTCGTCAAAGCTGTGAATTTCAATCAGCTTGTCTTGGCGCATATCCGGGTGTTTCGGCTCAATGATGTAGCCTTGATCAACTTGCTGTAACAGACACAGGTCATTCAAATTGTCGCCGATCGCGATGGTTTGGCCATTGGCGAGCTGCGGGCTTTGATCGATGATGTGACGCAGTACATTGCTTTTGCACAGCGGATGCTCTTTACAGCCATCGTCGTGTGAAAATGCGGCATTGAGTGATAGCGTGCCTTGGCAAACGCCGTTGTCGAACATCACCACATGCGCCAAAGCAAAATCAGCAAAAATCCGTCGGCGGATAATTTCCGCTGCTACAAAATAGCTGTCGCTGACCACGCCTACTTTGTAGCCGCGCCGACGCAATTCGTTCACCGCTTGGATCACGCCATCGCGCAGAGGAAGTTCACGCGCGACTTGTTCGAACTGGCTTTTGTGGGTGAAGCGAAACAGTTGAATGATGCTTTGGCTGCGGGTGGCGGAGTCTATCACTTGCGCGTCCAGCAGTTCAGACAGCTGATCCATACACCCGACTTTTTTCGCCAGTTCAATCACAAAGCGTTCTTGGGTGATGGTGCCATCCATATCGAGTAGAACCAGCTTGTTGCAACCGCTGAGTTTTTCCAGAACTCGGTCAATATGGGTTTGGTTTTGCCGCTGGAGTTCAAAAATAGACATGATTTGGTCTATGCTCAAACGGCCTTGTGCCTTGGCGCGCTCCAAAATCACGCGGCTGACTTCCTGCGCCATGAAGCCAAGGCTATGCAAAGTCTGGCTGTCATGCTCCAATCCGCCAATGTCCACTTGAGCCAATTGCGCTCCGGCGATATCGGCATCAATCAGTAAACCAATGTCCACACCGTAACCGTCCTCAAAATGCAGTTGATTCAGCAGGGATTTTTTCACGGCGATGATACCGCCTAAAGGCTGTGAAAACTCACTCAATTCAGGGAAAAAAAGTTTGAGCATCGGTTTGGCGGTCAATTCGGTCACTCTGCCGCCGCTGCGGCCAAAGCGCGCTTTGACAAAGTCTTTGCCTTCTTCCACGATCGGACGAATCAGATCGGAAATGATGTTGGGGCGCAGTCCGGTCAAATCACCATCTAAATAAACAATGATGTCGTATTGTGCCATCGCAATGCCATCGTGCATGGATGCGCCTTTACCCAGCATGGAGCTGGTGATGACTTGTGCGCCTGCTGCTCGTGCCAGCTCAGCGGTGTTGTCAATGGAGCAGTCATCAACCACGATGACCTCGCCGGTGGCGGGGTCGGACAGCGCGTATTGCACCACCTCGGCAATTCGTTTGGCTTCATTCAGCGCGGGAATGACCACGGAAACCGTGCCGGAAATAACTTCTTTTGGCGTGTCGTCAGTGGGATTTGCTTGTTTTCGGGTGAAAATGCTTTGGATGTTTTTGAATAAATCGCCCAGCTTGAATAATGCGGGAGGGCGGGTAATTGGGAATGCGGAGACCGAATATCGACTCATAGCTCGCTCCTTTGTATCGTGTCACAGTCAAACGTGAACACGGTGGAAAAACAACACACACAAATGCGCGCAGAGGAGGTTGTAGTCTAAACGCTTTTTCCCGATGGGTCAAACGGAAATCGTTTTGATGGGTTTTATTGCAAATTGATGAATTTTAAATACAAAATCAGGAAAAATACCTGATTTTGTATTTAGTGCTTTTGACTGATCGCTGTTATTACAGTGTTTTGAGCGCCTGTTCAAGGTCTTGCTGCAAGTCAGAAACGTCCTCCAAGCCGATTTGGTAGCGCACCATGGATTGCGGGCCGACTTGGGTGGCGGTGCGAACTTGGTTTAGGTGATTCGGGTGTACAGGCAGAGCGAGTGACTCGAAACCGCCCCAGCTGTAGCCAATGCCGAAGTATTGATAGCGCTCAACCATCGCGTTAATTTGCGCGGGCGTGTAGTGTGCTTTGAATACGACGGTGAATAGCCCGCTGGCACCGAGAAAGTCGCGTTGCCACAGCGCGTGTTGCGGATGCGAGGGCAGCGCGGGATGAATGACGCGCTCCACCGCGTCTTGCGATTCGAACCATTGCGCGATGCGCAGGGCGTTGCGCTCGTGTTCGCGCAGGCGCACCGGCAAAGTGCGTAAACCGCGCAAGACCAGCGCGATGTCCATGCCGCCGGCAAATTGGCCGGTTTGATGGGCGGTGTTGCGCACGCTCTTGTAGGTACGCTCGTTGGCAATGACCGCGCCCATGAGGACGTCGGAGTGGCCGCCCAGGTATTTGGTCACGGCTTGTACCACGATGTCCACGCCGTGTTCGAACGCTTTGAAATACAACGGCGTCGCCCAAGTGTTGTCAATAAGGGTGGTGATGTTGTGCTTTTTTGCCACAGCGGTGATGGCGGGAACATCTTGGATTTCTAAGGTGAGCGAACCCGGACTTTCGAGGAAAATCACGCGCGTATTCGCTTGGATAAGCGCTTCAATACCCGACCCAATCAGCGGGTCATAATAGGTCGTGCTCACGCCATAACGTTTGAGCAGCTCATCGCACAATTGGCGCGTCGGACCGTAAGCGGTATCCACCATCAGCACATGATCACCCGCGCTCAGTTGCGATAACAAGGCAGTGGACAGGGCGGCCAATCCCGATGGGCACAGATAGGCACGATGGCCGCCTTCAAGCTCGGCCAATGCTTCGCACAGCGCCAATGAGGTCGGCGTGCCTTTGCGGCCGTAGGTGTAGCTTTCTGCGCCGGATTCGTATTCATGGTGCGCTTTGGCCAAATCTGCGACATGTTTATAAATAATGGTGGAGCCTTGATACAGCGGCGGGTTGGCCATGTGAATGTGGTCGGTATTGCGGGCTTGGGTGGCGCACAGGGTGTTTGGATTTTTGCGGCTCATAGTGGTGGTCTGCGTGGTGAGAGGAAGGGCGGTATTTTGGTAAAAATATTTTAATACCCGAGTAAATTTATCGGATTTATGTTACAATCTATCTCAATATTCATACCCGTTCAATCGACAGGGTATTGAATGGGAAAAACACACAGCAACATTGTAGCGAAAAGTCGCCCAAATGGTTGGATTCATCAGGGTTTACGTCGATGAATCTGATCTGGTGAATTAGCCGATACAGTGTTTACAATAGGAGAACACCATGAGACTCACCACCAAAGGACGCTTTGCCGTCACCGCATTGTTGGACGTGGCTTTGGCCGAAGGCGATTCGCCCGTCAGTCTATCGGCGGTTGCCGAGCGGCAGGAAATTTCTTTGTCCTATTTGGAACAGTTGTTTGGCAAATTGCGTCGATTCGGTCTGGTGAACAGTGTTCGCGGTCCGGGCGGCGGTTATACCTTGGCGCGGCCGATGTCCGAGATCACTGTGGCCGATATTGTCGTTGCAGTGGACGAGCCGATGGATGCGCGTCAGTGCGAAGGCAAAGAGGATTGCAAAGGCGGTCAAAAATGCATGACACATCATCTGTGGATGGATTTGAACCGAAAAATGTTCAATTACCTCTCGTCGGTGTCTTTGGCCGATCTGGTGCGCGAGCAGAACCAGCGCAATGAGTTACACGAAAGTGCGCAACGCTTGAGCAAGCGAAAAACTATGATGAGCACTGCCGCAGTGTGAACGAGTTTATCAAAAAGATGCAACCACAATACAACAACAACGATACAACAACGATATAACGACTAAGTGAAGGAAGCTGTTTATGAATACAAAAGTCATGCCGATTTATATGGACTACTCAGCCACCACGCCGATTGACCCGCGTGTGGCGCAGAAGATGATTCCGTATATCACCGAGCATTTTGGCAATCCTGCTTCGCGCTCGCACCCGTATGGTTGGGAAGCGGAAGAGGCGGTCGAAGAGGCGCGTGCGCAAGTAGCCGCATTGGTCAACGCCGACCCGCGCGAAATCGTGTTCACCTCCGGCGCGACCGAGTCGGATAACCTTGCGCTTAAAGGCATCGCCGAGTTTTACCAAGACCGAGGCAAACACATCATCACGGTGAAAACCGAGCACAAAGCGATTCTCGATACCGCGCGTGAACTGGAGCGTAAAGGGTTTGAAGTGACCTATTTGGACGTGCTGGAAAACGGTTTGATTGATTTGGACGCGCTCAAAGCCGCGATTCGTCCCGACACCATTTTGGTCTCGGTGATGATGGTCAATAACGAAATCGGTGTGATTCAGGACATCGAAGCGATCGGTGAATTGTGCCGCGACAAAGGCGTGTTTTTCCACGTGGATGCGGCGCAAGCGACCGGTAAAGTTGAGATTGATCTGCAAAAACTCAAAGTCGATTTGATGAGCTTTTCCGCGCACAAAACCTACGGGCCAAAAGGCATCGGCGCGCTGTACGTGCGTCGTAAACCGCGCGTGCGTCTGGAAGCGCAAATGCACGGCGGCGGCCATGAGCGCGGTATGCGTTCGGGGACATTGGCCACGCATCAAATCGTCGGTATGGGTGAGGCATTTCGCATTGCTAAAGAAGAAATGGATGAAGAAAACGCGCGTATCAAAGCCCTGCGTGATCGTCTGTGGGCAGGCTTATCCACGATGGAAGAGGTGCATATCAATGGCGACATGACACAGCGCGTCCCGCATAATTTGAACGTCAGCTTCAACTTTGTCGAAGGCGAATCACTGATGATGGCGATCAAGGATGTGGCGGTATCATCCGGCTCGGCCTGTACCTCGGCCTCATTGGAGCCGTCGTATGTATTGCGCGCTTTGGGGCGCTCGGATGAATTGGCGCACTCCTCGATTCGCTTCACGGTCGGGCGTTTCACTACCGAAGCGGAAATTGATGCCGTGGTGAAATTGTTGCAAGACAAAATTGGCAAGCTGCGCGAGCTTTCACCGCTGTGGGAAATGTACAAAGAGGGTATCGATCTGAATACGGTCGAATGGGCGGCGCATTAATTCTGGGGCGCAAGGATGGGGCAATATGCCTTTAAGGTGTTGGTTTCCGCCATTTTAATTGTGGTAATAGCGGAAATAGGCAAACGAAATGTTTTGGCGGCGGCTGTGACTGCGTCGCTCCCCGTGATTTCAATTTTGGCCTTTATTTGGCTGTATCTGGATAATCGTAGCAGTGAACAAATTGCACGTTTATCCAGTGACATTTTTTGGTTGGTTTTGCCCTCATTGGTATTGTTTTTGGTTTTGCCGTTTTTACTGCATCGGGGCATGAGTTTTTGGTTGAGTCTTTTATTGGCGTGTATGGCAACGATTCTTTCGTATCTGCTGATGATTAAGGCTTTGAATATATTTAAAATTTTGTAGTTGACTGAAACTGCACCTTAAGGAGGCCGAAATGGCATATTCAGATAAATTGATGGATCACTACGAAAATCCGCGCAATGTTGGCGCGTTTGACAAAGGCGATGACAGCGTTGGAACAGGTATGGTCGGTGCGCCGGCGTGTGGCGACGTGATGAAGCTGCAAATCAAGGTTAACGAACAAGGCGTGATCGAAGACGCGAAATTCAAAACCTATGGTTGCGGCTCGGCAATCGCCTCATCTTCGCTCGTGACCGAGTGGGTGAAGGGCAAAACCGTAGATCAGGCTTTGGAAATCAAAAACTCGCACATCGCTGAGGAATTGGCATTGCCACCGGTGAAAATCCACTGCTCGATTTTGGCAGAGGACGCGATCAAAGCGGCGGTGGCGGATTACAAGGCCAAACACTCTGCCTGATGATGCAATCGAGAGGTGAGCGGTGATGCGACGTGTTGGATTGTTGTTGGTTGCGGCGATTGCGCCCTGTTGGGCGCAAGCAGCGACGTGGCAGAAGTGCGATTTGACCCTGCGCGTGTTGGATCACAAATTCGGTCAAATCCATGCCGAAGTGCTGCATGTGAAGCATGTTACGGCGAAAGCGGAGACCGAATGTCCGGCAGAAGGTGATTTCATTGCCTTTCGACCCAATACGCGCGATTGGCAGGCCGAACTGCCACGCGAGCAATGGCCGCGCATCGGTCAGCAGTGGAAAATACGCTATCAGTATTTGGACGGTATTTGTAAAAATGATGGCGATTCGCAGCCTTGTCGAATTAAGAATTACCCAGTGTTAAAGTAAACGGAGTACACCATGTCAGTGAGCATGACACAAGCGGCGGCAACGCATGTACAAAACTTTTTGACCAAACGTGGCAAAGGTGTGGGTTTGCGTCTCGGCGTGAAAACCACCGGCTGCTCGGGCATGGCGTATAAATTGGAATACGCCGATGCGGTAGATGCGCAGGATCAAGTGTTTGAATCCTTCGGCGTGAAGCTGTTGGTCGATCCGAAAAGCCTGCCGTATATTGATGGCACCGAGCTGGACTTTGTGCGCGAAGGACTGAACGAGGGCTTTAAATTCAATAACCCGAATGTCAAAGACGAGTGCGGTTGCGGTGAGTCGTTCACGGTTTAATCAGAGCAATCAGGTCAATCGGCAAAGTGAAGCCGCAGATCGGGCGTAACGCGAATGATTGATGTTGAGTCGGTGTCTTGGCAAGGTAAAATAGCGCATTATGAATATTCAACCGTTTTTCCTCATGCTCGCTTTGCTGGCCGGACAATACGTGTTTGGCCGTTATCCCTCGTTCGCATTGATCCTCGCCCGCCCGATCGGTCTGGTCGCGGTGGCAATTTTTGCGGTGGGTTTATTGCTGCTGTTGGCAGGTGCGTTGACCTTGCTGTGGCGCAAAACCACCGTGCATCCGGGATGTACCCCGCAAAAATTGGTCACAGGCGGTTTGTACCGTTATACGCGCAACCCGATTTACTTAGGGATGTTGTTAGTTTTATTCGTCATCCCGCTGATGGCGATGCAGCCGCGATTGCTGATATTCACGCTGGCGTATTTCGTCATCATGGATTTTTACGTGATTCCGCGCGAAGAAAAAATCATCCAAAGTGCTTTTGCGGTGGATTTTGAAGTGTACAAACGTAGAACCCGCCGCTGGTTCGGCACCTATTACTGAGGCAGTGCTGCTGAATTTATGAAACAAAATTACTTTGAATTATTCCAACTGCCGGTGTCGTTTCAGATAAATCTTGCCGATTTGGCCGCGCGCCATCGTGCGGTGATCGCGCGTGTGCATCCCGATCAGTTTGCCAATAAAAGCGCGGTCGAACAGCGCATGGCGTTGCAATGGGCAACGTTTGCCAACGAGGCGTTCGACACGCTCAAATCGCCGGTGAACCGTGCGCAATATTTGCTTCAATTGCACGCGCCGGAATTGACCGAGCAAGAGGCACGCGTACCGCTGCCGCCGGCATTTTTGATGCAGCAGATGGAATGGCGCGAGGCGCTGGAAGAAGGTCAATCCGACAGCGTGCGCAGTGAAGTTTTAGCCGAACACGAACAGGCATTGGCGCAATTGTCCGAACACAGTGCGGCGCATAATTGGAATGGCGTGGCGCAGACCTTGGCGAAATATCAATTTATCGAAAATTTCTTGGCGCAATTGAATATGAAGCAATGAAGCAAGCTGCGGTATACATTATTGCGAGTCAACGCAATGGCACACTGTATGTCGGCGTGACATCCAATTTAGCGCAACGAGTTTGGCAGCATAAACAAGGCTTGGTTGAAGGCTTTACCCAACGTTATGGTATTAAGATGTTGGTGTGGTATGAGTTACATGAAACCATGTATGCTGCAATTGAAAGAGAAAAGATGATCAAAAAGTGGCGGCGAGATTGGAAGATAGCGTTAATCGAAATGGATAATCCCCAATGGTATGACTTATGGCATCAAATTAAATTGGGATAGAGAAACAAAAGCACCGTCATTCCCGCGAAAGCGGGAATCCAGAAAAGTGAGGAAGAGTGTTGAGTATGGATTCCCGCTTTCGCGGGAATGACGGTATATCGTTTTAAAATTGAGAAAATTAGAGCTTTGGCTCTGAAATTAATAATTTATGGCACTATTACAAATTTCCGAACCCGGCGAATCCACGCTGCCGCACGAACACCGTTTGGCAGTCGGCATTGATCTGGGTACAACCAATTCATTGGTGGCGACGGTGCGTCACGGTTTCCCGCAGGTATTGGCAGATGAAGCGGGACGCGCGATGTTGCCCTCGGTGGTGCATTATTCGCCGGAGCAAACCACCGTCGGCGTGGATGCGCAAACGCATCAGAGCAGCGATCCGAAAAATACCATCGCTTCGGTCAAACGGCTGATGGGGCGCGGCTATGCAGATGCGCGTGACTTACCCTCTGCCGGTTATTTCTTGGTGGACACGCCGGGCATGGTCAGCGTACAAACTGCACAAGGCGTGAAAAGCCCGGTGCAGGTATCGGCGGACATTTTGAATGCATTGAACCAGCGCGCGCAGTCGGCGCTGGGGGGCGAATTGGTGGGTGCCGTCATCACCGTACCGGCGTATTTTGACGATGCGCAACGCCAAGCGACCAAAGACGCGGCGCAAATCGCCGGACTGAATGTCTTGCGTTTGCTTAATGAGCCGACGGCGGCGGCGATTGCCTATGGTTTGGACAACGCTGAGGGCAGCGAAGCCAAGGAAGGCGTGTTCGCCGTATACGATTTGGGCGGCGGGACGTTTGACGTGTCCATTTTGAAACTGAGCAAAGGCGTATTCGAGGTACTCGCCACGCACGGTGACACCGCGCTCGGCGGCGATGATTTTGATCACCGCGTGTATTGTTGGATTCTGGAGCAGGCGCATTTGTCCGCGATTGATGCCAATCTCAGCGCGCAGGATGTGAAACTGCTGCAAGCCAAAAGTCGCGCGGCGAAAGAGGCATTGACCACCAAAGGGGTGACGCCGATCCGTGCGAATTTATCCGACGGTCATGGGGTCAACCTGATGCTCAGTCAAGCGCAATTTTTCGAGATGAGCAAACATCTGGTGGATAAAACCATTCGCGTGCTGGACGAAGCGCTCGCGCAAGCGAAACTCACCAGTGCCGATTTGCAAGGAGTGGTCATGGTGGGCGGCGCCACGCGTATGCTCAATGTCCAACGCGCCGTTGCCGCGCATGTATCCTGTCCTGTGCTGAACGACCTTGACCCCGATCAAGTGGTCGCGCTCGGTGCGGCCATGCAAGCGAATTTGCTCGCGGGCAATCGCACGGCGGACGACGACTGGCTGCTGCTCGACGTGATTCCGCTGTCCTTGGGCGTGGAAACCATGGGCGGCTTGACTGAAAAACTCATTCCGCGCAACAGCACGCTGCCGGTCGCGCGTGCGCAGGAATTCACCACCTTCAAAGACGGGCAAACCGCCATGGCGATTCACGTCGTACAAGGTGAGCGCGAACTCGTGTCCGAGTGTCGTTCGCTCGCGCGTTTTGAATTGCGCGGCATTCCGCCGATGGTCGCCGGTGCAGCACGGGTACGCGTGACCTACCAAGTCGATGCCGACGGCCTACTCACCGTGTCTGCACGCGAAATGAACAGCGGTGTACAAGCCGAAATCACCGTCAAACCCTCCTACGGCCTGTCAGACGAAGCGATAGCGCAAATGCTCACTGACGGCAACGCACACGCCAAACAAGACATGCAGGCGCGCGCGTGGCGCGAAGTCGTGGTTGAGGCGCAACGCATGATCGAAGCGATTCGCAGCGCGATGAGCGAAGACGGTGAATTACTGACCGAATCCGAGCGTACCGATTTGAACACACGGGTTGATGAAGTGGCACGCATTGCCGCGCAGAACGACACCATGCCGATCAGCGAGCTGCGCAACGCATTTGATGCGCTCTCGCATGCGTCTGAAGACTTCGCCGCCCGCCGCATGGACAAAGCGATTGCCAAAGCTTTGTCGGGGCAATCGATTGATAACTTATAAACGATCAACAAGACTATGACCAAAATTACCGTACTTCCGCACAGCGATATTTGCCCGAATGGTGCAGAATTTGCCGCCCAATCGGGTATGTCGATTTGCGACAACCTGCTGCAAAATGGCGTACACATTGAACACGCCTGTGAAAAAGTCTGCGCCTGCACCACCTGCCACGTCATCGTGCGTCAGGGCTACAATTCACTCAATGAGATCGAAGATCAAGAAGAAGACCTGCTTGATATGGCGTGGGGCTTGACCTCACAATCGCGCCTGTCGTGCCAAGCCATCGTCGCGGACAAAGACCTCACCATTGAGCTGCCAAAATACACCCGCAATCATGCGAGTGAGGGTGAGCACTGATGGAGTTTTAACTGTGGAAATGGACAAATTATTGCTAGCCAATGCGAGCGAATTAGTAGACCATGCACGCGGCATTGAGCAGACCAAAAACGACAGAAAGTCCGGCGCTGATTATCCCCATCGCTTGATTGTTATTGCGGATATCTTGATTGAGATTCGGAATTAAAAGGCGGGTGATTAAATGCGCACTGTATTGAACCACCAAACCAACCAAAGCCCAGATAAGCATATCATCGAGTGCCGTGCTGTGTGCAATGGCTGATGATAATGGTAAAACATAACCGATCAACGCACCGATAAAAGCAGTCGCTGCCGCGTGATTTCCCTCGCGGATGAGCTTGATTTCTGGGAAAGGGGTCAAGCGAATGTACACGGTGACAAACAATAGCAAACAGGCAAATGCACTAACAAGGTAGATTAAAAAATTAGGTAATGTGCTTAAAGCTTGCATGGCAAATCCTATTTAAAATAATGCGGTAAAAAATGGCTGGTATCTTTGGTAATGGGGGATATATCTTCACGAATCCCCATTCCTGCGGTTTCGTCGCCGACTAACCAAGAGCCGATAACCGTCCAGCTGTTTTCAAATCGAGGCAGAGGATACAGTGTTTGATAAATCCAGCCATGAGGAGGCTCTTGTAGCGATTCGACGATTTGTTTGCCGTCTGGAAAATGCAGTTCTATTCCGGTACCCTCGCGTGAAAACAGCGGTTTTCGAGCATAACCAGTACTGTGAGCATGGGGCAATTCGGCGAGGCTAAAGTAAGTTGCCAGCAAATTAGGGTGTTTGGGGTAATTTTGCCATAAATGAGCTAAAAATCCTTTGTTGGACAGCAGCATTTTCCATGCGGGTTCAATCCATTGGATGTGCGGATTGAGTAAATGTGGGGCGAAGTCATCGCGCAGCATCCACTCCCACGGATATAGTTTGAATGCGTGTTTTATGGCCGCGCCCTCATGGTCAACAAAGTATTCACCATCCCAGCCCACTTTGTCCATATTCAGCCAATTACAGGCAAATCCCGCTTGCACGGCGGTATCCAGCAAGTAATCCAAATGAACAGCGTCTTCTTCTTGCGTATAAATCCCCAAAAAGTGCAAGGAAGAGTCCTGATGCGTCGTCGAACCATGACTTTGCCAATAATTTCGGATGAACTGCCATCGGGCAATGAGCTTTTCGTGCAGGCTATTGAATTGGTCTGCATCGGGGTGAACATCTTTCAGCCATAACCATTGAGCCAAACTGGACTCAATCAATGAGGTTGGCGTGTCGGCATTGTATTCGAGTAGTTTAGGTGGATTATGACCATCGTAAGCCAAGTCCATTCGACCCAATAATCCCGGCTCGCGCTTTTCCCACGACGATTCGATATGGGTTTGCCACCGTTGTTCAATGGCTAAACGAGACAGATCGCCTCTCCGGATTAAGTCACCAACCACCTCAAGACACATCTGATGAAGTTCTAACGTGACATCATCAATCAGATCAATTTGTTCGGATGTGAATCGATAGGCATAACTTTCCTGCCAATAAAGACCATCAATACTGTGAAAGCCAAAACCGATCTCCTGCATTTTGGTTTGCCAATTCACGCGGGGTGTGTGCGGTTCACGAATCATAATCAGCCGCCTCGAGAAAGGCCTCGACCAAAGCCACTGCGCGTAATTGATGAGCCGCGAAAGCTTTGTGCGGCTAAATGCGTATGGCCGTCCGAGGTGTGACCATCAGCATGGTAGGCGCGGCCATTATCATCGACATCAGGGCCATACCAACGTCGACCACCACTGCCAGAGCTTCGATCTTCTTCACAGTCTGCAGGAGTGTTGTTCCAATCAGCCAGACATGCTTCTCTCGATTCGTATATGGGACGGCGTGTGTGAACAGTGCGATCGGTGGATAACCAAATTGCACCTGCGACGGTTCCGACTAAAACTACCTGATAGGTAATGTCTTTCCAATCACGTTTCTTTTCTTCGGAGGATAAATCTTTATAAGGTTTAATCATTGGATTGGCCTGCTGTGAAGACTGTAATAAAGGTGCACTGTAACTTTTTTATTGTAACGGAATTAGAATCCACTCGGCACGCGCCATTTCCACTTAATACTCATCAAGCGCAAAATCACCACGCAGGCGCTACCGAGCACAAGGCTGAGAATTGCTTGTACGTTAAAGTGCATCAGTATCAAGTACAACCACGCACCGGCGAAGGAGCAGGTGGCGTAGGGTTCGGAGTCGATCAAAATCAACGGGGTTTCATTGCACAGCACATCGCGGATGACACCGCCAAATGCGGCACCGATCACGCCGTACATGGAGGCGACGAAGTAGGGCATACCGGCATCCAGCGCGACTGCGGTGCTGGTGATGGTGAATAGTCCGAGTCCGAGTGCGTCGGCAATCAGCATGCTTTTATTGGTGAATACGCGGCGCATAAAGTGCAGCACTTTGCCCGCCACCAGTGACAGGACAAACAGCGCAATGACGTAGTTTTGATGCTCCACCCAGTAAAACGGGCGGCGATCGAGCAGTAAATCGCGCAGTGTCCCGCCACCAAATGCGGTCACGAAGCCAATGATGAATACGCCAATCGGGTCGAATTTGTGTTGTTGCGCGCGGATAAATCCGGAGATGCAAAAGGCGATGATGCCGAGCGCTTCAATCCACGGCACGAGTTTGATTACGGTGGTGGGAAAGTTGCCGACGTCAGTCATGGTGTTGGTCTATCGCTTGTTTTGGGCGGTCTTGATGCAGTAGAACGATGACTGCGCCGTGTCCGCCGGCGTCTTTGGGCGCGTGGCAAAAAGCCAAAACGTGATGATTTTGCACCAGCCAATTTTTGACATGGCTTTTGAGTGTGGCTTGATTGTCGGCGGAGTTGAAACCTTGCCCGTGAATGACGCTGACCACGCGCTGCGATTGTTGAATCGCCTGATAGAGAAATGCGCTGGTGGCGATACGTGCCTCTTCCACGGTTTTGCCGTGCAGGTCTATGCGGCTGCTGATGGGCCACGCGCCTTTTTGCAGTTTTTTCAGCAGCGCTTCGGGGATGCCTTTGCGCAAATAGGTGCCGTTTTCGTCGTCACGCAGATGGCGCGCGTCAAATTGGTCGGATTTGCGGTTGTGCTGCTGGCGCTGTTGTGCGTGTTGTTCTTCGTGGTCGCTGTGTACGCGCACGGTCGGCTCGGGTAAATCGCGCGTCGGGTGGATGTAGCGGTCTTTTTGTTTGATCGGTGTGACGCCGCGTACTTCGTTGAGAAATTCGCTGTTTATGCGTTGTTCGAGCGCCCGTTGTTCACGCGCCTGCTTTTCTGCCTGCGCGCGTGCTTCGGCCTGTTTTTTCAGGTCTTTTTGCAGTTGGGCCAAATCGGTCAGGCCGTAGGATTTTGCTTTCATGCTGTTGTGTGTGATGCGAGTGTATTGTGATTAAGACAATGCCCTTCGAGGAAGGGCATTGTACGCTGTTTTGATGCAGTTATTTGGCTTTGGCGTGCAGCGCTTCGAGATAGCGTTGCGCGTCCAGTGCGGCCATACAGCCGGAGGCGGCGCTGGTGATCGCTTGGCGATAAATGTGATCTTGCACATCGCCAGCGGCGAATACGCCTTCGACATTGGTCGCGGTGGCATTGCCATTCAAACCGCTGTGGGTTTTGATGTAGCCGTTTTCCATCTCCAGTTGGCCGGCGAAAATGTCGGTGTTCGGTTTGTGACCGATGGCGATAAATACGCCGTCGACTTGGATTTCTTTGGTCGCGTCGCCTTCAAAGGCTTTTAAACGCGCGCCGGTTACGCCGGATGCGTCGCCCAAAACTTCGTCCAAAACCTGTTTGGTTTCGAGCGTGATTTTGCCTTCTTTCACTTTTTCCATCATGCGATCGACCAAAATCGGTTCGGCGCGGAAGCTGTCGCGACGGTGAATGACGGTGACATGGCTGGCGATATTGGACAGGTACAGGGCTTCTTCAACAGCGGTATTGCCGCCACCGACCACGGCGACCGGTTTGTTGCGGTAGAAAAAGCCGTCACAGGTCGCGCAGGCGGATACGCCACGGCCGGAGAATGCTTCTTCGGAAGGCAAGCCCAAATACTGTGCCGATGCACCGGTGGCGATGATGAGCGCGTCGCAGGTGTATTCGCCCGCGTCACCGACCAAGCGAATCGGCTTTTCGTTCAAATGCGTGGTGTGGATGTGGTCGAAAATCATTTGCGTGTTAAAACGCTCGGCGTGTGCTTGAAAACGCGCCATCAGCTCGGGCCCTTGCACGCCGTTCGCATCGGCCGGCCAGTTTTCTACATCTGTGGTGGTCATCAGTTGCCCACCTTGTTCCAAGCCGGTAATCAAAGTCGGATTCAAATTGGCACGCGCCGCGTAGACTGCAGCCGTATAGCCCGCCGGACCTGAACCTAAAATTAGTAATGAGTGGTGTTGTGCCATGATGAATCCCCTTTATTCAAGTTTTAATGGTCGAAATTGATTTTGAAGATGCTATTATACGGGCTTTATAGACATGCTGTTGTGAACGAATTGTAAACAAATCTGATGACTACCACGAAAAAATCCACCGCCAAACCGAGCAAAACTCGTTATAAAAAAGAACCCGTGACGTTTTCCGAAATCGGCGACGTGCGTTATTTGCATTTTGGCACGCCGTGGGTACAGGGCGCGATGAACGTGCGCCGTCCGTATAAATTGGAGTTGGAATACGCACGCATGATGATGGCGTATTTATTGTTTCGGGATGAACCGAAACGCGTGGCACAACTGGGCATGGGCTGCGCTTCGTTGACCAAATTCACTTATAAATATTTGCCCGGCAGTCACTCAACGGTGGTGGAGCTGAATCCTGATGTGATCGCGGCGGCGTATGGCATGTTTCGCCTGCCGCTGGATGAACGGATTGAGGTGGTGGAGCAGGACGCGGCGCTGTGGGTTCAGGCACAGAAAGTGGTGTTTGACGTGTTGCAAATTGATTTGTACGACGCCAGCGCGCGCGGACCGGTGTGCGACTCGGTGGTTTTTTACCATGCGTGTTTTGAGGCGTTAAAAACAGATGGTATGGCGACGATCAATCTGTTTGGCGACCATCCGAGTTTCGAGAAAAACATGCGCAATCTGCACGAAGCATTCGGCGGGCGCGTCATAGCTTTGCCGGAAATCCATGAGGGCAATCGCATTGCCTTGGCGTTCAAAGGCGCGCCGATGCAGTTGGAATGGGCGCAATTGTACGCCCGCGCCGACGAAGTCAAAGCGCTGTACGGTTTGTCGGCCAAGCGCTGGGTCAGCGCGCTCAAATCCGTGCATCCGGGGTCGGCGTTTGTCATTTAGCGTGGTGTAAGCGGTATCATGGCCGCGAAACTGTGGTTTTTTCACCCGTTTAAACTGCTAAAAATCCGTTAAAAACGCGAAAATTCATGGTTTTGTCATCTGTTTTCGCGTTTGAGTTTGTTACATAGGTTTCAGCATTGACAGAAGAATTCAGAAAGTTTATTATTTTCGGCATGAAACTAACACCGATCGCCGAAAGATTCATCCTCCATTGGGGCGAAATGGGGATCAAGTGGGGCATCAACCGAACAGTTGCGCAAATTCACGCGTTGCTGTTTTTTTATGGTCGTCCCATGCATGCCGAAGAAATTACCGAGACCTTGAGCGTCGCGCGCTCAAACGTGAGTAATTGCCTGAAAGAATTGCAAAACTGGAATCTGATTCACGTCGTGCACATCATTGGCGACCGACGCGACTACTTCAGCACCTCAACCGACGCGTGGGAGCTGATGCGCACCGTGGTGCACGAGCGCAAAGTACGCGAGTTCAACCCAGTGATTCAGGCTCTGCAAGACTGTCTGGACGATCCATCGGCAGAGATGGAAACGCCCGAATCCATGGCGCGGATTGAAGAAACCCTGACGCTGATGAAAACCACCAGCTCATGGGCGGAGGAAATGATTCGCCTCAAACCCGAAACCCTATCTAAAGTCATGCGACTGGGTGCGAAAATTCAAAACCTGATTCATGGCGACTCCGCTAAAGATGAGAAAAAATAAGTGAGTCAGCGAGTGAAATAAAGCCAACCTTCGGGTTGGTTTTTTCTTGGGTACAATGGCGCATCGACACAATGTCATTTCATTAGAGTAATCACCGTTCATGCAATCCACCATTCAGTTTTATCCTTCTTCTGCACCGCGCGCAGCCGCCAGTGACATTCAATTGAGCGCCTTGCCGCCGCTGTCGCTGTACATCCATATTCCGTGGTGCGTGCGCAAATGCCCGTACTGCGATTTTAATTCACATGAATTGGGCAAAGCCGCGACCGACTGGGAAGCGCCGTATGTGCAGGCACTGATCGCCGATTTGGAAAGCGTTTTGCCGCAGGTTTGGGGGCGGCGTTTAAGCAGTATTTTTATCGGGGGCGGTACGCCGAGTTTGCTGTCCGAGCGAGCGATGGATGAATTGCTCGCGGCGGTGCGCGCGCGCTTACCGCACATTTCCGAGATGGAAATTACCATGGAGGCGAATCCAGGGACGCTGGAGGTCGGTAAATTGCGCGGTTTTCGCGATGCGGGGGTGAACCGTTTATCTTTGGGCGTGCAGAGTTTTGATGACGAATTGCTGCGCCGAATTGGCCGCATTCACAGCGCCGATCAGGCGAAATATGCGCTGGAACAGGCGTATGCGCTGTTTCCCAAGGTGAATCTGGATTTGATGTTCGCTTTGCCTGAACAGACGATGGTGCAGTTGCGCGCGGATGTGGTGACGGCGCTGTCGTTCGCGCCGACGCATCTGTCCTACTATCACATGACGATTGAACCGAATACCCTGTTTCACCGTCATCCGCCGCGCGTGCCGGATGATGAGTTGGCGCTGGATATGCAAGACTATATTCAATCGGAATTGGCGCGCGCCGGTTTGCGTCATTACGAAGTCTCGGCCTACGCGCAACCGCAGCATGAATGTCAGCACAATACGAATTATTGGCAATTCGGCGATTACATCGGCATCGGCGCGGGTGCGCATGGGAAAATCAGTCAACACGATCGGATTGTGCGTACGGCACGGTTCAAACATCCGCAGCGCTATTTGGACGCGGTGGCACAAGGCAATGCGGTGGAAACTGAGCAAATGCTCACACGCGCCGATCTGCCGTTTGAATACATGCTCAATGCGCTGCGTCTGCGCGATGGCACGACCTTGGCGCAGATGCAGATGGCCAGTGGTTTGAGTGTGGTGGATTTGGAACCTGCGCTGTCACAGGCGCAGGTCAAAGGCTTGATGGTGAAAGAGGCAGAGCGTCTGTGCGTGACCGATTTGGGTTGGCGATTTTTGAGCGATGTTCAGACGCTGTTTTTGAATGATTGAACGAGCGGTTTAGGCGCTGTCGTGTTTAATTCGCGTCGCTATAATTCACGCCGCCGCGTGTTTTTTCATGAAAAACGGCAAAATGGCTGAAATCAGCAAAAATACACCGCCCATGACAAAGGACAACATGACTTTGTCGAGCAACAGCGCCGCGACGATGCAAATCAGCGCGCTCAAAAAGCCCAAGATGAAGGACTTTTTGAACGACGGGTAGCGTTTCAAAGCCAGTAATGACAGCACATACAGCGTGCCACCCACCGTGGCAGCGGCCATGCTGGCGGCGATCAAAATTTGCATGATATTGTAGCGCTCCGGATGCGCGCTGTTCAGCGTGAACACACCGGCGCACAGGATGGCGATGAACCATGCGCCGATGGGATAGGCGATGAAACTGACGTGCGGCGTGGTAGTCGTAGACGGTGTGGATGGGCTTGCGGATGGATTCATGGCGCTAATGAAAGAGTCGATGATTAAAGTGCCTATTGTAACCGATACTCACGGCGCTTTCGCAAGTAATGACGCATTCGATAGCGATCTGATCCGTGCGAATGCGATGAAAAATGTGTTGGCATAAGTGCGCTACAATGGGTATCTATAAATATTAACGGGGTTGTTCCCTGCTTCCTTACTACCATTTTAAAAATTTGAAGTTTTATGCGACGTATACGAGATTGGTTGGCACAATTTAAAAATCACCTACAGCCGGATTTGTTCGGCTGGGCGGATGATTCCGTTGCACCTACTCCACACAATCCACACCACAATGGCGTATCTGCGCCCACACCGAAAGCGTCGCCCAACTCAACTGCCCAGCCAAAAAAGACAGCGACGCAATCCGTGCGCACCGTGGTTCTGGGTGAGCAAATCGTGCCATATCGCTTGGAGCGCTCACGTCGCAAAACCGTGGGTATGATGGTGGATGCGCAGGGCTTGCGCGTGCGTGCTTCACCCTATGTGTCGGTCTCGGAAATCGAGCGAATTTTGCACAGCAAATCCAATTGGATTCTGCGGCATTTGAGCCCGTCGCCGCATGCGGACACGCCGAGCCGCCGCCGTTTTATGCCCGATTTATCCGTGGCCGATGGCGAAACGCTCAGGCTTTTGGGGCGATCGGTGCAGATACGTTGGGGCGCGGCGCAGCAATTGCCCGATGCAGCGTTGAGCGAGCAGATTGTGTGGGTGAAACGACCGCGCACCCGCGCGGGTGCGCGTGAGGCGGATATTCGCGCCAGTTACCAAAATGCTTTGGTCAATGCCTTGGGCGATTATTTGTTGGCATATCTGCATCAGCGCGCGCAGTGGTACGCGCAGCATCATGGTTTGCGCTACCGCGATATTGTGCTGTCCAATGCAAAAACCCTGTGGGGTACGTGTCGGCGCGATGGTCTGATTCGTATGAACTGGCGTTTGGTGTTTTTGGACGAGACGCTGGTGGATTATGTGTTGGCGCATGAATTGGCGCATACGGTGCAGATGAATCACAGTGCGGCATTTTGGGCGCAGGTGGCGCGCATGTGTCCTGATTATAAAAATCTGCGTCGACAGTTGAAACAATTTGACCTACGCGGGGCGTAGGTCAATCGAGTTAAACTTGAGTGATGTGCGTTGTTTTTAAGCAATCTGCTCTTGTCGGTCGATAATCACATAATGTTTTTTCATCGGCTCGGTGACTTCAAAAATGCCTTTGAATCCGGCGGGGATGATAACCGCGTCGCCAACTCGGAATTCGCGGCGCGCGCCGTCGGTTTCGATTAATGCGCCCGCGCCTTCGGTGACGTAGAAATATTCGTCTTCGTCCAAGCCCATTTCAATTTGCCAGCTACCGATTTCGCAGGCCCAAACGCCCATGAATACTTCGCCGCTGTGGTTGGTGAAGTGATTCCATGTGGTGCGTTTCGGATTGCCGCTGACCAGTCGTTCCGGGCGCGGATAGTCGATTTCGGCTTCGGTTTGCTGTTCACGGAACAGCTGGATGTGGGGCGGGTACATGCTTTCTCCTTATGATTTTGTTATTGTGGTTGGTAGCTCAAACGTACATAAATCGGCGCATACGCTTCTGCCTGGGTGATCTCGACGAGTGATTCGCGTGAGAGTTCGAGCATGGCGATGAAGTTGACCACCAAGACGGCGCGGCCTTCGCCTTGCTCAATCATGTCGTCGAACAGCTCGGAGAATTCCATGAAACGGCGGTTGTGCAGTTTGCGCAAAATGCCGGTCATGAATTCACGCACGGATAAGGTCTCGCGGGTGATGGTGTGGCGTGCGTTGAGTTTGGCGCGCTTGAGTATGTCTGCCCACGCGGATTTGAGGTCGTCTACATGGACATTGGGCAGTTGTTTTTGCACCGTGTGGTCGATTTCGGCTTGGGCGTGTAGGTAGTCGCGGCCAACGACCGGCATTTGGCCGAGATTTTGTGCGGCCAGTTTGATTTGTTCGTATTCGAGCAGGCGCCGGACAAGCTCGGCACGCGGATCGTCCACCTCTTCGCCGGTGTCGGATTTGGTCACAGGCAGCAGCATGCGCGATTTGATTTCGATCAGCATGGCGGCCATGAGCAGATATTCGGAGGCCAGTTCGAGGTTGTAGGTTTTGATTTGATCCACGTAAATCAAATATTGCTCGGTCACTTGCGCCATCGGAATGTCGAGGACGTTGAAATTTTGTTTGCGAATCAGGTAGAGCAGCAGGTCCAATGGGCCTTCGAAGGTTTCTAAAAAGACTTCAAGCGCATTGGGCGGGATGTATAAATCCTGCGGCATATTGAACAGCGGTTGGCCGTACAAACGGGCAAACGCCAAGCCATCGACGATGTCGGGTGTGGCGTTTTGGCTGGCTGCCGCGAGTTGTTCCATTTGTGCCAACGCCGAGTCCAATGCGTCACTGGTCTCGGCGTTCGGGTGGGGTGTCTTGGGATTCATAAAGTGAATCGTTGGGACGTAAATCGACGCGGTTTAATGAGCGTCGTCTTTGATTTTGGCTGCGTCAAATTGGCGTTGCAATGCGGAGTCTTGTGGTTTGTCCCACAGACGGGCGCGGCCTTCAAGTTGTTTTTCGTACAGGTCGGGTTGTTTTTTCTTCATTTCTTTCATAAACAGGGTGAAGTCCGATTCGTAACGTGCCATTTTTATTACTCCTTTTCATCATCAAGTGGATGAGAATTGTTTACAATGCGGTATGTGCGAAATGCGACCGTAGCGCATCTGATTTGCGGTTATTTTACTCGAATTTAAGCCTTTTGGGCGGAATCGTTGCGGATTGCGCATGGCTTGCCTGAATGAACGAAAAAAACGATTGATTGAATTGATATTAAACGGATGAAGCGAAGGATGCCTGTTTTTTCTCTGTACTGGGTGCGCCGATTGGCCTGTGGGGCTGTGGGTGCGGCCTTGTTGAGCCTGAGTGTACCTGCGTATGCGGATAATTATTCGATCAATATTGATGCCCCGCCGGAGGCAAAAGCGTTGTTGGAACAGTATTTGGATATTGTTCGTTACCGCTCGCGCGAGGATATTCGCGATGAATATTTGGATTTTTTGATTGACCATGCGGCGGAGCAGGCGGCCAGTTTGTTGGCGACCAAGGGTTATTTCAACAGCAGAATCATGATCATCGATGATCGCACGGGGAAAACTGTGGGGACGGATGCGCAGTTGAGCGCGACACAAGCCGCCCAAGCGACGCGTTCGTTCGGACGCAGCGTAGAGTTGCAGGATGCAGGTTCGGAAGCGGAAGCCGCCACGCCTGAGGTGTCTAAACTACCGAGTTATACAATTAAAGTTGAACTCGGTGAACAGGCGAAGGTGCGTTCGGCCAAGCTGGACATGCAGGGCTTGATTACCCAACAGGATCCGCAGCGCGCGAATGATTTGGTGTTTGACTGGTCGTTGCAGGAAGATGAGGCCTTCACGCAGAATGACTGGTCGCTGGCCAAAACCTTGTTGCTGCGCAAGATTCGCTCGGATGCGTATGCCGGTGCGCGCTTTAGAAACACTGAGGCGCTGGTTGATTTGCCGCGCACGGGCGTGGATGTGAGTGCGGTGCTTGATTCGGGGCCGTACTTTACTTTGGGCGATGTTGAGGTTTCCGGTTTGCGGCGCTACCGCAGTTCGATCGTGACCCATGTCAATACCATTGAGCCGGGTGAGGCGTATAGCCGTGAAAAACTACTGGCGTATCAAAAGCGTTTGCAGGATTTGCCGTATTTTTCCAACGTGGTGGTGGATATTAACGCCGACCCGAACGATGCCCAGCTTACGCCGATCAAGGTCAATGTGATTGAGTTGCCGTCATCGAATTTTAAAGGTGTGGTCGGCTACAGCACCGATGGTGGCTTTCATGCCAAAACGCAATACAGCCATTACAACGTCTTCAAACGCGGCTGGATTTACGATATTCGCTACGATTGGCAGCAGAAAGAGCGCATTGGGCAAACTTCGCTGACCACGCCGCAGAATAAGGATCATTATCAGTGGAGTTTGTTTGCCAAATTAGATGATGACCGCACTTTGGATGTGATTGATCGCACGTCGCAGGTGGGTTTGCATTATTCACGCAAATTGGAGCGAACTTCGGTTTCATACAATCTGGATTATTACCATAGCCGCTTGGACGAGTTTCGCAGTCGTGCGTGGGTTTTGAGTGTGGACTGGTCGAAACACAATGTGGACAGTAATTCGTACCCACGCCAAGGTTATGCGATTGATGCGTCAATTGGCGTGGCCAGCAAGGCGATGGGTTCCAGTGCCAGCTTTGTACGCTCGTATGGTCGCTATAGACATTTTTTCCCGTTTCTGAAGAAAGATTCCTTGATGTTGCGGGCTGAATTGGGCATGGTGAATACACGAGGTGATTGGTTCGACATCCCATCCAGTTTATTGTTTAAAGCTGGCGGTAGTAATTCAATACGTGGCTACGGCTACCAAAGCATTGGCGATCCTGAGGCGATGAAGGAGATCAATGTGGTATTTCCCGCCCGGTTTATGGCAACAGCTTCGGCGGAGTACACCCACTGGTTCAATAATTCATGGGGTTGGGCGGTCTTTTATGATGTGGGCAGTGTGACCGATGATCTGAAAAGTCGGCCGCTGTATCACGGTGTCGGCGTGGGTGCGCGTTGGCGCAGTCCGGTCGGACCGATTCAATTTGATATTGCCTATGGCTATCCGCGCAAACGCATTGCGCCGCATATTTCAATTGGGATTATGTTTTGATGCACGACGAGCAAAAAAATCCTCCGGCATTGCCTGAACGGAACGGTGAGGTGAATGACCTCGGCGCTGATTCCGCTGACTCGGCAGAAACGAGTTCAGGCGCGCCAAAAGACAAGTCATCCGGCAAGGCGTCCAAATGGCGTTGGCTGGCGGGCGGCTTATTGGCCCTGGGGGCGCTGCTGGTGCTGTTGATGGGGGCGGTGTTGATCGCCGCGCAATCCGAGCGCGGCACACGGGCGCTGTGGAAGGCAACCCAAGTGTTGTCCGGGGGCCGTGTGCAATCACAATGGGTTTCGGGCAGTTTGGCGCACGGTGGCAGCGCGCAGTCCATGCAGATTCATTTGGGTACGGTGCACATTGACCTTTTTGATGTATCGGGCGATTGGCGCTGGTCGGTGCTGCCTGTACATTGGCAGGTTGATCGTCTGGCAGCGCAGCGTTTGGACATCACACTACTGCCTTCTGAGAAGAAATCCGAGCCGTTGGAGCAGATTACCATGCCGCTGACGTTCACGGTCGATCATCTATCCGTGCCGCAAGTCAATTTGATTCAAGGTTTGCAAACCACCGAGTTGAAAGATGTCTCCGGTAGCGTGCGTACCGACAAAGTGCAGCACCACATCAATTTGACGCATCTGCGTCAAGGCGGCGCCGAGTACTCCGGGCAATTGGCGATCAATGGCAAAAAACCGTTCGTGCTGGATGGTCAAATTGACGCGGTATTACACGATGAGGACAGTGATTATTCGGCCAAATTGATGGCCAAGGGTGATTTCAAACGTTTGAATTTGGATTTGAGTGCAGCGTCTGGAACGGACAATAACCCGGGTGATTTGACCGGCCAAGGCAATTTGAGTGTGCAATTGCTGGATGGTTTTTACATTCACCAAGGTCATTTGGACTTCAAACACATCAATCCGAAATTGTTCTGGGCGAGTTTGCCGATGGCCGATTTGGATGTGGCATTGAATACTGATCCGACCCATGTGAATGCTGCTGGCGCCTCTGCTGATGTGTCTGCTCCATCGCCCACAGCCGCTACCGTCGAACGCCTGCCGGTGCAAGGGCGCTGGACGCTGGTGAATCACTTGCCGCTGACCTTGGCCGAGCTGGGCATCCCCGTCGTTTCAGGGCAAGGCCAGTTCACGTTGACCGACAAACAACAAAATCTCAGTGAGATGAAGGTCGCTTTGCTGGGCGGCGGTTCGCTGGTCGGTAATGGTCAGTTTGCCAATAAAAAAGGTCAAATCGATGTGGCGGTGACGGATTTGAACCTGCAATCCATCTACGCCAAACTGCTGAAAACCGCGCTGGACGGCACGGTGGCGATTCAGATTGAGCCGCAGTCGCAAAACTATGTGGCGCAACTGGCGCAATCCGGCGCGGTCAATATGCGCATCGCAACCGACGTGCAGATGGGCGGCGGGCTGATCGACATCAAACAGTTCAAAATCGCTGGCTTGGGCGCGGCGGAGTTGAGCTTGGTTGGGAAGATTCAGCAATCCCAAGAATTAATGCCGTTTGAGGGCAAACTCAATGTGCAACAATTCAATCTACGCGATTTGGGCGACTTTCCGCGCAGCCAATTGGCCGGTGCGTTTGATGTGCGTGGCGAAATGAAACCGAATTTCAAGCTGGACATGAAAGGTGAATTGGCATCGAGTCGCTGGGCGGATGCCAATGCCAAAGGCCAGCTCGATTTCACCTTCCAAGCGCCCGATCGCATTGAGGCGCGCAACATCGACGTGACCGTGGGCGAGAATCTGTTTCAGGCCAAAGGCGCGTTGGGCAAAGAGGGCGACCGCTTGCAATTGAACGTGCGTGCGCCAAACTTGGCGCAGTTGCAATTTGGCTTTGCCGGACGTCTGAATGCCACAGGCGACTTGACCGGCTCGTTGACCAAACCACGCGGGCGGTTGGATGCGCAGGGCGCGAATTTGGTATTTTTCAATAATAAAATTCAATCGATCAACCTCAAAGGCCAATGGGAAAGCGGTAACAACGGGCCGCTGAACGCCGATGTTGATTTGAGCGGTTACGCGGTCGGGCCGGTGAATTTGCGCCAGCTGAACGCCACGGTACGCGGCACGCAAGCGGCGCATCAGTTCAATGGCCGTTTTGCCGGCAATATCTTGGTGCGCGAGGCAGGGCAAGACCACGCGGCAGTGCAATGGATTTTGGATGGGCAGACCGCCGGCTCGGGCGGTATCACCGAAAATGGCTGGCGCGGGCAGATTCATCAACTGAATAATGTGGGGCAGCCGAATATTCAGTTGGCGCAAACCGCGCAAATCGCCTACGAAAATAAAGAATTCAAACTCAGCAATCTGGTCGCGCGCGTGCAGGAAGCGCAGTTGAATATCAACAGTCTGGCGATTCAAGGGCAGCGCATCAACAGTCAAGGCAACGTCAGCAATCTCGTGGCCAATCGTTGGCTGTCGTGGCTGGCGATCACGCTGCCGTTTTATCCCTCGGATGATTTTGCCATTCGCGGACAATGGGACATCGGGATGGGCGCGCAGCCTGCGGGCGGTTTTCGTTTTGAGCGCGAACGCGGCAATATCGCGCTTGATGCGCGTCGGCGTAATTTGATCGAATTATCGGAGCTGAATTTCCAAGGGCGCATGACCGGTACGCAGATGGCGTTGTCGGGCGTGTTGAACGGCAATAATATCGGGCAAAACCGCATTCAGGGCACATTGGGCTTGGTCAACGGCGCATCCGGCTGGGTTGTGTCCGGTCTCTCGCCGTTGAATTTGAATGTGCAAGCGCGTTTGAACCAGCTCAAACAGTTCAATCAGTTGTTTGGGGTGAATGTGCGCATTGACGGACAGGCGCAGGCGGATTTAACCATTCGCGGTACGCTCGCATCGTGGACTCCGCAGGGCGTGGTGACGGGGCAAAATCTGAGTTTTTACCATGTAGACGAAGGGATACGCTTTGATAATGGTGTGGCGCGCTTGCGCGTAGAACCGTCGCAAATCATTTTCGAGCAGTTTGAGGCCAAAGGCATCGAAGGCACTTTGGCGGTCAAAGGCACGGTCGGCTGGGGCGCGGGACAGGCTCAGGGTGTGAAAGCCACCATGGTGATGAATCAGTTGCGCCCGTTCGCGCGTCCTGATCGTGAAGTGGTACTCAGCGGTACGGCGGATTTGGGTTTTGACGGGGTGCGCGTGTTCTCGATCAAAGGCAATATCAAGGTCGATAAAGCCTTCATTGATCTGCCGCCAACCCGTGCGCCCGAGCTGGATAACGACGTGCGTTTTGTCCAAGCGCCCGGCACGAAAGCCAAAGCCGAGAGAGCGTATGTGACCGAGACCGATATCAATGTAAATTTGGGCGATCGTTTCCGTTTCAAAGGCAGCGGTGCGGATGTATATTTGGGTGGCGTATTGCGCGTGCATTCGAGCGCAGATTACCCTGAATTGCGTGCCAATGGCACGGTGCAAATCACGCGCGGGACGTATATTTTCTACGGTCAAACCTTGACCGTGCAACGTGGCTTGGTCACATTTGCCGGCCCATTGGACGATCCGAGTTTGAATATCATGGCGACGCGGGTGGCCGGCTCGACCGAAGTGGGCGTCGAATTGAACGGTACCTTGGCCGATCCGCGCGCGCGCCTAACCTCAAATCCCGATATGCCGGATGAGGAAAAACTCGCATGGCTGTTGTTTGGCCGCTCAACCGCAGACTTGGGGCAAAACGACATTGGCGCGATTGCCGGTGCGGCCTCGATTTTGCTCAGTACCGACCAAGGACGCAAGATCACCGACCAATTTGGGATTGACAACATCAGTGTCGGTGCCGTGGGCAAAAAAGACGGTACTTCTGGGACTTATGTCGGTTTCGGCAAGCAGTTCACCGATCGCTTCGGTATTGCTTATGAACAAGGAATTGACACGGTCAGTAGTGTGCTGAAAATTACTTGGTCGTTGTCGCGCAACTGGGAAGTGGTTTTACGCGGCGGTACCAATAACGGTGTGGATTTACAATATCGTCGCCGTTTTGACAGACTTTGGGACAAGGATAAAAAATATGAGTCACAATAATTCATTCGCTCAAGCAATGTCACTACCTTTTCGCATTGGTCAAGGTTTTGACGTACATGCTTTGGTAGAAAACCGTCCGCTCATTATCGGCGGCGTGACCATTCCGTATGAAAAGGGTTTGCTGGGTCATTCGGATGCCGACGTATTGCTGCACGCCGTGACCGATGCCTTGCTCGGGGCGTTGGCTTTGGGTGACATTGGACAACATTTTCCCGATACCGACCCGCGCTTTAAGGGCGCCGATAGTCGTGTATTGTTGCGCCATGCGTATGCCTTGGTGCGCGATAAGGGCTATGTCTTGGGCAATTTGGATGCGAGCATCATTGCGCAAGCGCCGAAAATGATGGCGCACATTCCTGCCATGCGTGAAAACATCGCGGCGGATTTGGGCGCAGCTTATTCCACGGTGAATGTGAAGGCGAAAACCTGCGAGAAGCTCGGCTTTTTGGGGCGCTCCGAAGGCATTGCCTGCGAAGTGGTGGTTTTGCTGGTGCAGGAGCGTGAGCCGGTACACGCTGTGCGAACGGAAGTGGTGTGAAGGGGGTCGAGCGTATGCACCATGCTGAACGTTTACCGAATGTGCTGCTGCTGGACACGTCGAATCAATACTGCTCGGTTGCGTTGCAATGGCGCGGGCAGTTGACGGCGCGCCATGAGTGGTCGGAGCAAAAACATTCGCAAATGATTTTGCCGATGGTACGCGAACTACTCGCGGCGCAGCAGGTGGATTTTACTGAATTGGATGCGATCGTGGTGGGCATCGGACCCGGTGGTTTTACCGGTGTACGCTTGGCCGTTTCGGTCGCGCAAGGTTTGGCCTTTGCCGCGCACAAGCCGGTATTGGCTTTTTCGTCGCTGGCTGCGCTGGCAGTGGCCGGATTGAGCCATAACGCAGAAACCCAGATCATCGTGGCGATGGATGCGCGGATGCAGCAGGTGTATTGGGCGCATTATGAATGGCGCGAGGGCGAATTGATCGCGCGGGTAGAGCCGAGTTTGGATGATGTGGCGGTATTTGTTGATCGTTTAAATTTAATTGATGCGCCGTGTGTATTGGTCGGTAATGCGATAGAGGCATTTGATGATATTCAGCAAGTCATAATGCAGGCGAACAATCGTGTGCCGCTGCGCGTGGCGGAGATTGACCACAGTGCACCGCATGCGGCGGACTTTGCGCCGTTGGTGAATCACGCATGGAACAATGGTGCGTGGCGGGCGGGCGTGGCGCTGCGCCCCGAGCAGGTACAACCGCTGTATGTACGCGATAAAGTGGCGAAAACCATCGCCGAACGCGAGGCAGAACACGCAGCGAAACAGGTGGCGCATGAGTGAATCGACGACTGCGGTATACACGACGCAGTTTTTGACGGACGAGGATTTGCCCGCTGTTGCGCAATTGGAGCAGGCCACACAGCTTGATCCGTGGACGGTGGAGCAGGTACTGGCGATTGCACCGCTGCTTGGTAGCGGTGAATATACGGGCACGGTTTTGCGCGATGCGCAGGGTGTCGTTGGCTATTTGATTGCGCGATTGTTTTTGGACGAATGCGAAATTTTGAGTGTCGGCGTTGCGCCAAACGCGCGGGGTAACGGGCTGGGACAACGGTTGTTGCAGGCGTTTTTGAGCCAATTGCCCGAGCAGACCGAACAGGTGCATTTGGAAGTGCGCGTGTCCAATCGCGCGGCGCAGCGTTTGTACGCGCGTCAGGGCTTTGTTGAAGTCGGTCGGCGAAAAGCTTATTATGCGCTCATGAACGCCGATGGCTCGGCGGGGCGCGAAGATGCGCTGCTGATGTCGAAATATGTAAAGGAAATACGGAAAAAGTAATCCCTACTTTTTCCGTGCTTAGGATTAGAAATTTTGTCAGGGAAAGCCTGATAAAATTTGAACCCAATCAAAATGTTAAAATTGCGGATGCTGCCAAGTGTGCTGACCTATGTAAATCCTTGAACTGGAAAGCATACTTATTCCGCGTTTTCTAAAGAATACTTGATATGAATTTGCACAAAACCCACCCCGAAGCACACGACGCATGGCTATACGCGATGGGCATTGATGTGCGTTGGCGCCACAGGAGCTGCATGGACGCTCAGGCTGACGCGGAAGCTATGACGGTGTCGGAATTGGCGCTGCCCGAAGCCATTGCACAAGCACGCTACTGGGTCGTCATGGCGGATATTTCAGGTTCATTGAACGGCGCCGAATGCTATGTGCTTGCGGGAATGCTGTGGGCAATCAATGCGGATGTACGCGACGTGGTGTGTAGCATTATGACGCAGCCTAATCACTCCGAAGAGGCAGTGTGGGCTGTACCAACGGCCTTGCCCGCGTGGCCGCAGTTGAACGTTCTGAATGTATCGTCTGAATTACTTGCCTCGCTGCCAGCAATTTTGGCGCAGCACCCCAATCTGCATATTCTGTTTTTGGGCGAGGATGCGCCGCTGGCGACGCATGAGCGTTTGCTGTACTTGCCGAGTATACGCGCCATGCAAACCGATGCCTTGCAAAAGCAACGTGCATGGCTGGCGCTCAAGCCCTTGCGCATGGCGTCTCATTGAACAGATGTCATTGAATTTACAATATGAGCGCCATTCACATTTATCAAATTTACTATAACGAGCAAACACGTGCGCAACTCGATCCGGGGTTTATTCCGCTGGATAACACCGATAATCTGCGCCCTGAGTGGTATGAATTTTGGGTGATCAAAAATTTTTTAGAGCAAAATGATTTGGCGGATGGCGCTTTTTATGGTTTTTTGTCGCCCAAATTTGGCGCGAAAACAGGGCTGACAGCTGAGCAGTTAAAAGCGCTCATGGTTCCACATCAAGCAGATACGGATGTGTTTTTGGTGGCGACGGCGTGGTCGCAGGTAGCGTATTTTCAAAATCCGTTTGAGCAGGGCGAGTTTTGGCACCCGGGGATTTTTGACTTGTCGCAACAGGTGACGGATGCACTCGGTCTGGGTATTCGGCTTGATGATATGGTCTGCTGCTCGCATAATTTTGCTTTTTGTAATTACATCGTGGCGCGCAAACCGTATTGGCAAGCATGGAAAAAATTGGCCGATGCTTTTTTTGAGTTGGTAGAAACGCGACAAGATGTGCTGGGTGAGGTGCTGCGCGGTGAAACCTCGTACGTGTCGCGGCTGGCGCCGATGCGGGCGTTTGTGCAGGAGCGTTTACCGGCGATAGTGCTGCAACAACAGCGATATCGAACCTGTGCGATTGAGGATGCGGCGCACTTTGTTATTGCGCGCAATGTATTTCAGCCATCAGGCGTCTATGACCGCGCCACGTTGCAAATGTGTAATCTGCTGAAGTATCGCTATTATTTGGATGACAATTCGGAGCACTTGCGCAGCTATCGTCATATTCGCCAGAATGTGTCATTAATACGTTGATTTTAATACGCTAATTTAGCCATCCACCGGATGCTCGGGTGTGGATAACAATAATTGATAAAACACCAAATCCAGCCACTCGCCGAATTTGAATCCTGCCTGATGAATCGTACCGGCGTAGGTAAAGCCAAACTGCTCGTGCAGATGGATGCTGGCTGAATTCGCCCCGTCAATCGCGCCGACCATGCAGTGATAATCCTGCGCTTTGGCCTGCTCGATCAGCGGTTCTAACAGCACGCGCCCGACGCCTTTGCCGCGGTGTTCGTGGTGGATATAAATCGAATGCTCGATTGTGTATTTGTACGCCGGTTTGCTGCGAAATACGCCGTAGGTGGCAAATCCCAACAGCACGCCCGCGTCATCAAATGCACCCAATATGGGGAAATCGCGCTCGCGCTTTTCGGCAAACCACTGCGCCATAAATTCGGGCGTGCGCGGCTCGTATTCGTACAGCGCGGTGAGGTTCGCAATGGCTTCGTTGAAAATGGCCAAAATGGTGGCGCTGTGCTCGCTTTCGATGCAGGGGCGGATGTGGATCATGATGATTGGAGTTTGATTGGCTAATGCTATGTTTATAAAAGGAAAAATAAAATCGTTTGGCGCATACGGCGGGCGTGCAAAACCATTGAAATCCACCTGAAAATACGCTGAAAATGGTATGATAACGCCTATTTACGCCGTTGTTCATGCGTTTTCACGGCACAGTATCAATAAAACATAAGCGATGAGCTGTGTCATCACTCATCGCTGGATAAAAAAGGTTCGCAGTGCGTTTAACTCAAATCAAATTAGCCGGTTTCAAATCCTTCGTTGACCCCACGAGCTTTCAATTGCCGGGACAACTGGTCGCGGTCGTCGGCCCCAATGGTTGTGGCAAATCCAACATCATGGACGCCACGCGCTGGGTCTTGGGCGAGTCACGCGCCTCCGAGTTGCGCGGCGAATCCATGGCCGACGTGATTTTCAACGGCTCGGGCAATCGCAAACCCTCGGCGCGTGCGTCGGTCGAATTGGTGTTTGACAACCACGAAGGTCGCGCGGGCGGTCAATGGAGCCAATACGCCGAAATCTCCGTGCGCCGCGTGCTCACGCGTGATGGCGGTTCGAGCTACTACATCAACGGCCAACAGGTGCGCCGCCGCGACGTGCAGGACATTTTCATGGGGACCGGCTTGGGGCCGCGCGCCTACGCGATTATCGGTCAGGGCATGATCGCGCGCATCATCGAAGCCAAACCCGAAGAATTGCGCGTGTTTTTGGAAGAAGCCGCTGGCGTGTCCAAATACAAAGAACGCCGCCGCGAAACCGAAAATCGCCTGAACGACACACGCGACAATCTGACCCGCGTCGAAGACATTCTGCGCGAATTGAACAACCAAGTCGAAAAACTCGATGCGCAGGCCAAAGTCGCGCAGCAATACCGCGATTTACAAAATGCCGCGCAGGACAAACTGCATTACCTGTGGATTTTGCGCTACGACGAAGCGCAAGCCGAGCGCGACAAAATCACGGCGAAAATTCAACAGGCGCAAAACGATTTGGAAGCGCAAATCGCCAAATTGCGCCACGCAGAGGCCGAGCTGGAAGCGCGCCGTGTGCAGCATTACGAGTTGTCCGACAATCTGAACAGCGCGCAGGCGGCCATGTACGCGGCCAACGCCGAAGTCTCGCGTATCGAGACCGAATTGCGCTTCATGACCGAAGGACGTGCGCGGATTGAAGCGCAGATTGAGCAGATCAAACAGCAGTTGGCGCAATGGCAGGCACGGCAAACGCAATTGCTCGACGACGTGGACAACCTCACCGCCGAGCGCGAACAAGCGCTGGAAGACCAAGCAATGCTGAGTGAACAGCTCGCCGCCGCCCATGAAGACCTGCCCGATTTGGAAGCGCGTCACCGCGAATCCATGCAGAAAATGCAGGATGCGCGTGCGCAGTTAGCGCAGGCTGAGCAATCGGTCGCACGCGCCGCCGATGATCAGCGCAATGCCGACCGGCAGTTGGCCAATTTGGTATTGCGTCGCGAGCGCCTGCAACAGGAAAAAATCGCCCCGGGCGCGCAGGATGCGAAAGAGCACCACCAACTTGACATGCAGTTGGCCGATGAATTGTCGCGCCAAGAATCCGCGCAGGCCGCGCTGGACGAGGTGGATGCACAGTTGCCGCAGGCGCAGGACGCGCTCAATCAGGCGCGCAGCAGTGCTTTGAACGAGCAGGCGCGCATTGCGCAATTGTCCGCGCGACTGGATGCACTCACGCAATTGCAGGAAAAAGTCCAAACCCAAGGACAGCTCGGCGAATGGCTGGACAAACACCAGCTCGCGACGCGTCAGCGCGTTTGGCAAAAATTACACATCGAATCCGGCTGGGAAAATGCGCTGGAGGCGGTGCTGGGCGAGCGCATGAACGGCTTTGAAATGTCGCGCATTGACTGGGTGAAAAACTATTTCAATGACATTCCGCCGTCGCGTTTAAGTTTTTACGCCCATGTCGCTGTGACCGAGCGCGCGCCGGAAGTGGTCGGTTTGCATCCCTTGGCGCAATTGATCAAGACCAACGACCCGACGCTCACGCAGCTATTGCCCGATTGGTTGCGCGGTGTATATGTCGCCAATACGCTGAACGATGCCTACCAATTGCGCGAGCAGTTGCCCGAAGGCGGCGTGCTGGTCACGCCCGAAGGTCATCGCCTTTCACGCAATGCCCTGCGTTTTTACGTCGCCGAGTCCGAGCAGGCGGGGATGCTGGCGCGCGCGCAGGAGATTGAGCAGATCGAGGCGCAGTTGCGCGCGCAGGATATGCTGGTCGATCAGGCACAAAGCGGCTTGCACGAATTTCAAGCGCAGGTGGAACGCCTGACGCAGCAGCACAACAGCGCGCGGGCGCAGTTGCAAAGCACCACCGCGCGCGTGCATGAGTTGAAAATGCAGGTGCAAAAGCTCAATTTGGAGCGTGAACAGCGCAATGCCCGTCATGCGCAGATTGACGATGAATTGGCGGAAATTTTAATTCACGAAGAAGAGTTGCAAGCGCAGAAAATGGAGGCGCAAGCGCTGTTTGACGAAGGCGACGCGATTTTACTCACCCGCCAAGAAGCGTGGCAGTCCGCGCAATCGGCGTATGAAACGCTGGAGCGCAATTTGGCCGATAAACGCGCCAGCCTGCGCGAGGTGGAGAATCAAGCGCGCGATGCGCAGTACCGCGTGCAAAATCTGGCGCAACGTTTGGCCGACATTGAGTACAACCAGCATTCGACCGAGCAGCAGTTGGAAGTTTTGCACAACAACCTCGAAGAGCAAACCATCGAATTGCAGGAGTTTGAGCAAAACAATCATCACGATGGTTTGCAGGCGGCGTTGGCCGTGCGCGTGGAGCGCGAGCAGGCGTTGGCCGCAGCACGCACCGCTTTGGACGCGCTCACGCATGATTTACGACAGTTGGACGAGGCGCGGATTTCGGCGGAGCGTGAGCTTGATCCGAAGCGCGAGGCGATCACGCAGTTGCAATTATCCGAGCAGGCCGCGCGCCTGAATCAAGAGCAATTTGCCGAGCAACTGCGCGAGGCCGAAGTGGACATCGAGCAGAGCCGCGAACAACTGCGCGCTACGCTCGCCGACGGCGCGCGCGCCTCGGTGTTGCAGGCGGAAATTACCCGATTGAACAATCAAATCAATGCCTTGGGCGCGGTCAACTTGGCGGCGCTGGACGAGTTGAAAGTCGCGCAGGAGCGCCAAGGATTCCTCACCGCGCAATCGGCGGATTTGACGAACGCGATGACCACGCTGGAAGATGCGATCAAGAAAATTGATAAAGAGTCGCGCGATATGCTGATGGACACCTACAATCAGGTGAACAAAAATTTTGGTGAGCTGTTCCCAGAGTTGTTCGGCGGCGGTGAAGCGAAACTGGTTTTGACCGGCGAAGAGATTCTCGATGCGGGCGTACAGGTGATGGCGCAACCGCCGGGCAAACGCAACTCCACCATTCATTTGCTTTCGGGTGGTGAAAAGGCTTTGACCGCGACTGCGCTGGTATTCGCGCTGTTCCGCCTCAATCCTGCGCCGTTCTGTTTGCTCGATGAGGTCGATGCACCGCTGGACGATGCCAATACCGACCGCTTTGCGCAACTGGTGGCGAAAATGTCGGCGCAAACGCAGTTCCTGTTCATCTCGCACAACAAAATCACCATGGAAATCGCCGATCAATTGGTCGGTGTGACCATGCAGGAGCAGGGCGTGTCACGGATTGTTGCGGTGGATATGGAATCGGCGTTGAAATTACAGCAGAGCAGTTGAGTTAAATGCACTATTTGGAATGAATGACGAGTTATGAGTGAATTTGAACTATCGACCTTAGCGGTTTTAGCCTTGCTCCTGTTCGCCGTTGGTGCGTACAGTTACTGGCAGGTACACCGAGCGCAAAAGGCGCAGGAGGCACGCCAAGCGGAGTTGGCAGAGCTGGCAGTGGAGCCACCGAGCCAACACCGCTATCCGGCGTATGTGCCGGAGCAGGAGCCGCTGCCCGAGACGTGGCCGTCCGCGCCTGCGTCGGTACAGAGCGAGCCGACGGATAGTCCGATGAATAGTCCGGCGATTGAATATCATGTTGAAACGCCAGCAGCGGCTACGGTGAATCCTGTGGTTCAGCCCATTCAATCGACTTTATCGCCAGCCACAGTTGAGAATGAGCAGCCAGAGTCACCCGTGACCGCGGAGCTTGAGGAAGAAACACTCGATGACCATGCTGAAATCAGCGTGCAAACGACACCTGACGCGGCACATGAAGCAACGCACGAAGTGGCACACCCAAGCGCAGAGAAAATCGTTGGCGCGCTTGAAGAACCTGCCTATGAGGTGGATGAGGCGCCGCCGTTAACTGATAACACGGCGGATGTGCGCTTGGAATCCGAACGCGTACAAGCGGCGTTGGACAAAATGACGGCGGCAACCATCATCCCTACTGCCACCGCTGCCACCGAGGAGTCGGTACAAAACCCAATGGAGAATGCAGGAGCGGCATCAGCGGATTCAGAACCGGATTCGCCAAGCGCACCGATGGCGTTGGCTCAGGAGCCTTATGTGGAGGAAGTCGCGCAGGTTGTGCTGTCTGAGTCACCCGCTACCGAACCCGCCAGAGTAATGACAGCAACGGCAGCAACGACGCCGGATGAAATCATGTCGGCGATTATCGCCGAGCCACCGACAACGGGCAAAACCGTACCGGTGACTTTTGATCTGGATGACGAGGAAGAAAAAGAGCGCATCGCGCAGCGCATCACCGCACAGGAAATGAAACGTCGTGCGACGTGGGAAGTATTCGCGCCGTTTGCCCGTTTTGAACATTGGCTGAACACCGCGCATCCGCAGGGCGTTGACCCGATTCGTGCGATTGACGCCGAGATTGTGATCACGGTCAATCAGCCGAAAACCGCAGAGGACATTGAGCGCGCTTTGTATGATTTGCGCTTGGATACACCGCTGCCGATGCGATTGTATGGCGCACGCGCCGGGCAAATCAGTTTGGAGTCGGGCAGCAAACGGGTGTGGCAGGATTTGCAGGCCGGCGCGCCGTACAGTGCGATCAAATTGACTTTGCAACTGGCCAATCGCAGTCATTACGCGCAAGAAGAGGTGATCCAACGCTGGTTCGGTCTGGCCGAAGCCGTGCGCAAACGCTTGGCCGGGCACATTGATACCTTGCCGGATGTGTATGAATTGAGCGACTACGCGCAGTTTTTACACGCCTTGGCGCGTCGCGTCGGTCAGCCGATCATTCTGCAATTGCACAAAGAGAACGGCCTGTGGCCAGCCTATGAAGTGCATCAGCAGTTGACCGCCTGCGGCGCGGTGCTGAGTGAGCGCGGTATTTATGTTGCTCGTAGTGAATCGAGTGGGCGCAACACGCCGGTGTACGCAGTGATGAATGACGTGAATAATCCGCGCGCACAGGATTTTTTGCGCAGTCAGATGGCGGTGATGTACGTGCATACTTTGTCTTTCTGCGTCGAATTGGCGCGGATTGAATTGCGTTTGGACGAGGGTACGGACGCGCAGCCGTTGGAACCGATTCAGCGGCTCATCAGCGATATGAAATTTGTGGCCGATGCGCTCGATGCGCAGTGGCAAAACCATGTGGGCGAGGAAATTTCGGTGGATGAGTTGAAGAAAATCGCCCATCTGCAAACCCGTATTTTCGTGCGGCAACTGAGCGAGCTGGGATTGCCGGTCGGTGCGTTGATGACCAAACGCTTACTGCTCGGCTGAGCAGTGAGCATCTGCTGACTGTCATTACGCTGTCGTATCTCGCCCGATGTGCGCTTCAAACAAACGCCTGACCTGAAAAATAACGATGTCGAATTTAGATTTATTTTCCGATTTGCCCGAGCCTGCGCTGACTATCGAACAGCAAATCACGCAACTGCGCGAGCAGTTGCGCGCGCACAACGTTGCCTACTACGTCAATGACGCGCCGACGGTGAGTGACGCCGAATACGACGCGCTGTTTCGTGAATTGGAGGCGTTGGAGCAGGCGCATCCGCAGTTTTCCAGCGCTGATTCGCCGACGCAGCGGGTGGGCGGTGCGCCGCTGTCGCAGTTTGCCAAAGTGCGTCACCGCGTGCCGATGCTCTCGCTGGCCAATGCTTTTAGCGATGCGGAGGTGCGCGCGTTTGACCAGCGGATGCAGGATGAATTGCGTAGCGCGGGTTTGTTGGCAGAGGGGCAGCGTGTCGAATATGCGTGTGAGGTGAAATTTGACGGGCTGGCGATCAATTTGCGCTATGAGCAGGGCGTTTTGGTGCAGGCCGCGACGCGCGGCGATGGTGAGACTGGCGAGGATGTGACCGCGAATGTGCGCACGATACGCTCGATTCCTCTGCGCTTGCAGGGCAAACAGTATCCCGAGGTGTTGGAGGTGCGCGGCGAGGTCTTGATGAAGCGCTCTGATTTTGAGCGACTGAATCGAACGCAGGCGGATAAAGGCGAGAAACAGTTTGCCAATCCGCGTAACGCGGCGGCGGGGAGCCTGCGTCAACTCGATTCGCGTATCACCGCCAGCCGCAAACTCTCGTTTTTCGCCTATGGTTTGGGTGAGATTGAGGATGCCTCCGAAGTGTTCCAAACCGAAAGTTTTGCGCACATCGTCGCACAGTTGCGCGATTTTGGCTTTCCGGTGTTCACGGCACAACCGTTGGTCAGCGGCGCAGAGGGTTTGTTGGATTTTTATGCGCAGACCGGCGCGCGGCGCAATGAGCTGCCGTTTGACATTGACGGCGTGGTGTATAAGGTCAATGACAGCGCGCAGCAAGAGGCGCTGGGTTTTGTGTCGCGTTCGCCGCGCTGGGCGATTGCCCATAAATTTCCCGCGCAGGAAATGACCACCGTGGTGCAGGACATCACGGTGCAGGTCGGGCGTACCGGCGCGATCACGCCCGTGGCGCGACTGCTGCCGGTCGAGGTCGGCGGCGTGGTTGTGACCAATGCGACATTGCACAATGCCGATGAAGTCGCGCGCAAAGATGTGCGCATTGGCGATACCGTCGTGGTGCGGCGCGCGGGCGACGTGATTCCTGAGGTGGTGATGAGCATTATTGAGAAGCGTCCCACGGATGCGCGCGTATTCATCATGCCGACGCAATGCCCCGAATGCGCTTCGCCGATCGTACGCGAAGCAGGCGAGGCGGTGGCGCGTTGTACCGGCGGCTTGATTTGCCCGGCGCAGCTCAAGCAGAGCCTGATGCATTTTGCCTCGCGCAAGGCGGTCAATATCGACGGCTTGGGCGATAAATTGATTGAGCAGTTGGTGGACGTGGGCTTGGTCAAAACGCCGGATGATCTGTATCGATTGACGGTTGAGCAACTGGCGCAACTCGATCGCATGGCGCAAAAATCCGCGCAAAACGTGTTCGATGCGATTCAAACCTCGAAAAAAACCACGCTGGCGCGCTTTGTCTACGCATTAGGCATTCGTCATGTGGGCGAAGCCACCGCTAAATCACTGGCGCAGCACTTTCGCACGCTGGCGGCGATTCGCGCGGCCCGTGCAGAGGAATTGCTCATGGTGGCGGATATTGGGCCGGTGGTGGCGCAGGCGATCGTCGATTTTTGGGCGGATGCGCGTCATCAAAACGTCACCGAACGTCTGTTACAATTGGGCGTGCACTGGGACGAATTGCCTGAGCAGGCAGCGTCTGACAGTGCGTTTGCCGGAAAAACCGTGGTGTTGACCGGCACTTTGCCGACGCTTGCGCGTGATGCGGCCAAAGCGTTGCTCGAAACGGCGGGGGCAAAAGTGGCGGGCAGCGTTTCGGCCAAAACGGATTATGTGGTGGCGGGCGAATCTGCAGGCTCGAAATTGGATAAAGCCAATGCTCTGGGTGTGCGTGTGATTGACGAGGCGCAGATGTTGGCATTGCTGAATCAGGTCAATTAAGTAAATTAGACGAATTAGATAAATTAGGAAGAGGGAGAGAAATATGCTCGGAATCATCGCCGGAAGCGGCTTACAGCGACTGACCCAACTGGAAAACGTGCGCCGTGAAATCGTGCGCACACCGTTTGGCGAGCCATCGTGCGCCGTCACGCTGGGTGAATTGGCGGGCGTGGAAGTGGCGTTCATCAACCGTCATGGCTACGGGCACACGCTCGCACCGCACCAGATCAATTTTCGTGCGAATATTTGGGCGCTGCAAAAAATCGGCGTGACCAATATCTGTGCGGTCGGCAGTGTCGGCAGTTTGGTTGAAGCGATTCAGCCGGGGCAATTGGTGGTGTTGAGCGATATTTTGGACTACACGCAGGGGCGCAAAAATACCTATTACGAAGGTCCCGATTATCCCATCGTTTACACCGATATGAGCGAGCCGTTTCACGGTGCGACGCGTGATAATTTAATTTGTTCAGGGCGAAATCTGGGTATCGAATTGGTGCAAGAGGCGGTGTATGCCTGCACCGACGGACCGCGTCTGGAAACCCGCGCCGAAGTGCGCCGCATGGTCGGTGACGGCGCTGATGTGGTGGGCATGACGTTGGTGCCTGAAGTAATTTTGGCCAAAGAATTGGCTTTGGATTACGCTGCGATCACGGTGTGTACCAATTACGCCGCCGGAGTCGGTCAAACCCGCGCGCATGATTTGAAACAGTGGCGCGAATTGCGCGAGCGCAGCTTGATGCAGGTGGAGCAACTGCTGTTTGATTGGGTGCGGTTGCAGGAGCGCTCATGCGCATCGGAAACGGCTTGATGAGCAGTTCGTACCGATATTGGGTGCAACAATGCGATAAAAAAACGTAACCAGATCGGTTACGTTTTTTATTTGTGCTTTTCTCCAAGGAGATTGGCGATTGAACGTGCTTAGTCTTCTTTGCGTTCGTCATCCCAGTTGCTGGCGGGTTGTTCGCCGTCTTTATAAATGACCTTCATTTCCATCGGTTTGTGCGTTGCTTCGATCAAAATCAGGCGGTCGATGTTCGGGTGTTTGCCCGGATTGGCGCGCGCGTCGGCGGTGTGCTCGGCGTAGAGTTCCAGACCACGGCGTGCGGCGTAGATGTCCAACTCGCCCATGGTTTTGTAGAGGTAGTAGTACAGCGCGAGTGAGCCGCGTTGACCATCCGCATTCAGAATGCTGCCTTGCGGTTTATCACCTTGAGTGATATCGATGCGCTCCACAATGTCCACCGGCGGGAACTGTTCGAGGTTGTCTTTGAATACGTTGCTGGTTTTAAACAGGCTCATGAGGTTCTCCTAAAAATAGGTTTGAGGGTTAATCGTTCAATCGGCTGCAGCGCGCAAAATCATATCGATGTAGGCGGCGCCATCGGGCTCTTTTTGGTCGCGTTGCGACTGCCAAAGGATTTGCCCGAGGGCTTCCATGATGATGTGTGCGGCGGTGTGTTCGTCATCGTGCTTTTGGCTGAGTTTTTCGTAGGCGGCGCGAATGCCGGGCGGCTGGTCAATGGAGACTTGCTCACTGATGGATAGGTGCATGGACAGGTGCAAAAACGGGTTGGTCTGGCCATCCTCGGGTAGAAACTGCGCGGATTCGAGCGCTTCGATCGGGCCGTTGAGTACGGCGTGGTATTCGGGATGCACGTGCATCCACTTGACCGCGATGGTTTCAATCGGTGCCAAGGCTTGGTTGGTCAAGGATTTGTGCCAAGCATGGTAGAAAAATTGGCGGACTTCTTTAAGGGTTGGGTTAAACAGCATGGCGTGTGTGTATGTGTACTGGTGTTGTGCTATGAAGATGACTTGATTGTAACGTGTTCTGACTTTTTTGGGGTATAAAAACCAAACAGGCGACCCATCGTGTGATCGGTCGCCTGCTTGGCTCGTCAATTGTGTTGTGAATGACGATTTATAGGGGGTAACGAATTATTGCTTGTTACCACCCAATAAGCTACCCAAAATCGAGCTGATGTCATTGGCATCAATTTGACCATTCGGGGTGAGTTTGTTGATCAAACCGGGGAGCAATTCGGCCAAGCCGCCTGCTGCTTCGGTTTCAGATACACCGGCTTGGTTGGCGATTTGACCCAAAGTGCCGTTTTGACCCAAAGAGTTTTGGATTTGTTCTGCCGTCACAGGCATGTTTTCGCCGGTGCCAACCCATGATTTGACTTGGTCGCCCAAACCCAATTGGCTCAACATATCGGTCAAACCGCCCAAGCCACCGGCCATTTGTGTGCCTGCTTGTTGATGCACTTGTGCGCCGCCGCCCAACAGGCCGCCGAGCAAGCCGCCCAAGCCACCGGCTGCACCGCCTTGTTGACCGCCGCCCAATACGCTGCCGAGGATGTTGCCCAGTGCGCCGCCACCTTGTTGGTTGCCGCCGAGCATACTGCCGACGATATTGCCCAACGCACCACCGGAGCCGCCTTGTTGACCGCCGCCCAACATTTGGGTGATGACCGCTTGCAGCAATGCGCCTTGCAAGCTGTTGTTGCCGCTGTTGTTGTTACCACCGAGTACGGAACCCAATACGCTGTCTAATAAACTCATTGTTGTTGTCCTTTTTTAAAAAGTTGGGAAAAGCTCGCGCCCGATGTGTTGGCTGTGGTTTTGTGCCAAGCTCATATAAAAGCCGATATAAAGCCCGTACTCATCAGGGTTGATGCGGCATATTAGCATGATTTTGAATCGATGTAGATGCGTGCGCGAAGTTTTTAGTCAGCGACTAACTGGAGCCTTGTGCGGGCAAAGTTTCAACTTTACTTTAAAAATCACCCCAAAGTGCTTGAATGGCCGACAGAGTGGCTAATCCGGCGGTTTCTGTGCGCAGCACGCGCGGGCCGAGCAGGGTCGCTTGATAGCTTGCCTGTTTGGCCAAAATCAGTTCTTTGTCGTCAAATCCGCTTTCAGGGCCGATCAGCAGATGAATCGTGCGTGTGGCCGCTCGGGGCAATTGACTCAGAGTGTGCGGCAGTTGCGGATCGGGATGCAGAATCAAGCGGCAGGTCGGTTCGTGTTCGATTTTGTGGTTGATTTTGTGTTCCGTTTCGTCCTCGTCGATACTTTGCCCAAGCCATTGACTCAAGCTCATCGGTGCGAGCAATTCGGGGCAAACATTGCGTCCGCTTTGGGCGCAGGCCGAGACGATGATGCGTTGCCAGTGCGCCATTTTTTTATCGCTGCGTTCGTGGGAGAGTTTGATTTGGCTGCGGCTGGAAAAAATCGGCACGATGCGGTTCACGCCCAGCTCCACCGCTTTTTCAATCGTCCAGTCCATTTTTTCGGCGGAGGACAAACATTGTGCCAGCGTGATGTTGAGTGGTGATTCATTACTTATCTGTAATGTGGGCGGGCTGAGCCAGCGTGCGCGTGCGGATTTTTTATCAATCTGTATGAGTTCAATTGCGGCGCAATGGCCTTTGCCGTCAAACAATTCGCAGACCTCGCCCACGCGCATGCGCAGGACGGTGACGGCGTGGTGAAATACTTCGTCGGACAGGCTGATCTCGGGCGTATTCGGCCAAGGGGGTGGGTAATAGAAGCGTGATGGCATGATTTTTCGTTGTTGTGGTGTCATTTGGTGGAATGCGGGAGTATGAGTGGTATTTTAGCCCAAAGCTGAGGGCGCATCTGTTAAAATACGCGGCTATTGAATGCACGTAGGCGTTGTTTGAGTTCTAACGACCGACGTGCAATGACTGATACGAAGAAAGCGATTTATGTCTGCTCCATTATTGATTGAATTATTGACCGAAGAATTGCCACCGAAGGCGTTGCAAAAATTGTCCGAGGCATTTGCCCAAGGTGTACATGAGGGGCTGGTCAAACACGGTTTGGCCGCCAAAGACAGCACCGTGCATCCGTATGCCACACCACGCCGCTTGGCCGTGCTGGTAGAGGGTGTGCGCACTCAGGCCGATGATGTGCAAAAACGCGATAAAGTGTTGCCGGTGTTGGTTGGTTTGGGCGCTGATGGTCAAGCGAGCGCGTCACTGGTGAAAAAGCTCACCGCGATGGGCTTTGCGAATAAAACACCGGCCGATTTGGAAATCGAAAACGATGGCAAGCAGGATATTTTTTACCTCAGCCATACGCAAAAAGGCGCGGTACTGTCTGAAGTGTTACAAGGTATTTTGGCCGATGCGGCGGCGAAACTGCCGATTCCTAAGGTCATGACTTATCAGATTCACGCCGGTACGACGGCAGAGCAGGATGTGCAGTTCGTCCGTCCGGTCAAGCGTCTGTTGGTGTTGTACGGTGCGGATGTGTTGCCGGTGACGGCGTTTGGCGTGAAAGCCGATCGCGTAACCGATGGTCACCGCTTTTTGGGTAAAACCGCGATCAGTATTCCGAATGCGCATGAATACGCACACATTTTGCGCACCGAAGGTAGGGTCGAGCCAGATTACAAAGTGCGTCGTGAAAGCATTTACGAGCAGTTGAACAACAAAGCGGGTGCGTATCAGGTCATCATGCCTGAAGCCTTGCTCGATGAAGTGAATTCGTTGACCGAATATCCGGTGGTCTATAAAGCCAAATTTGAACCTGAGTTCTTGTCCGTGCCACAAGAGTGCTTGATTTTAACCATGCAGACCAATCAAAAATACTTCGCCATGACGGATGATCAAGGCGCATTGGTCAACGAATTTTTGGTGGTATCAAACCTCTTGACCGACGATCCGACGCAAATCATTGAGGGCAATGCGCGCGTGGTGCGCCCGCGTCTGGCCGATGCGCAGTTCTTCTTTGAACAGGATAAAAAGCGCAGTTTGGACGATATGGTTGGCAAACTGCAAAGTGTGGTGTACCACAACAAACTCGGCTCGCAAGGCGCGCGCGTGGCGCGTGTACAGGCGATTGCCGCGTATTTGGCTGAGCAATTGGGCGCGAATGTGGCCGATGCGAAACGTGCCGCGTACATCGCCAAGGCCGATTTGGTCAGCGACATGGTGGGTGAATTCCCTGAGCTGCAAGGCGTGATGGGGCGCTATTACGCCACGCATCACGGAGAAAAAGCGGACGTTGCGGCGGCTTGTGCTGAGCATTATCAGCCGCGTTTTGCCGGTGACGAATTGCCTACGACGCAAGTCGGGTTGATTGCCGCGATTGCCGACAAACTTGAAACCTTGGTCGGTATTTGGGGCATCGGCTTGCAGCCGACCGGTGAAAAAGACCCATTCGCACTGCGTCGCCATGCTCTGGGCGTGGTGCGGATGTTGCTCGAAAAACAACTGCCTTTGTCCTTGTCTGCGACCCTCAATCAGGTGCAGGAGCAGTTCGCCGACAATGCGCAGGTGATCAACAGTGTGGCGGAGGTACAAGCATTCATGCTCGATCGTTTGCGTGGTTTGCTGAAAGATAAAGGTTATGCGCCGGCGCAAATCGAAGCGGTTTTGGCCAAAAATCCTGATGATTTGTCCGAATTGATGGTGCAATTACAGGCGGTGCAGGCGTTTGCCGTGTTGCCTGAGGCGCAGGACTTAGCGGCGGCAAACAAACGCTGTGTGAATATTTTGCGCAAAGCGGCGGAGAAAAACGAAGTGATTGCGCCATCGTTGAATGACTCGTTACTGCAAGAGGCCGCCGAGCAACATTTGGCCAAAGCCATGAGCAGCATTCGCCCAGCGGTTGAACAGGCGATCAGCCAACATGATTATGCAGCAGCCTTGAGTGCACTGGCTGCACTGCGCGAGCCGGTCGATGCGTTTTTTGCCGATGTCATGGTCATGGCCGATGATGTGGCGGTGCGTGCGAATCGTTTGAAATTATTGCAGGATTTGGCCGGCTTGATGAATGGCGTGGCCGATATTTCGCAATTGGCGGTTTGATTCAGATCAGACGGGAGCGCGCTCATGGGGGCAAAAACTGAACCGAAGGAATCCAAGCTCATCATTTTGTCCCGCGACGGTGTGATCAATGAGTACCGTAGCGTCATTGCTGACCCCGATGACTGGGTGCCGATTGAAGGCAGCTTGGATGCTTTGGCGCAGCTGCACCGTGCGGATTTTCGTGTGGTCGTGGCCACCAATCAGCCCGGCATCATGCAAGGGCTGCTGACGGTGTCACAATTGAACGCGGTCAATCAAAAAATGGATGATGAAATCATCGCGGCGGGCGGACAACTCGAAGCCATTTTCTTTTGTCCGCACACGCCGGAAGCAGGATGCAGCTGCCGCAAACCTTCGCCTGTGATGCTCAATGATATTGCCGACCGTTTTAATGTGCGTTTGAAAGATGTGATTTACGTGGGCGATACGCTCAACGATATGCTGGCCGCGCATGCGGCGGGCTGTCAGCCGTATTTGGTGCTAACCGGTAAAGGCGGGGAAACTTATGCAGATGCCGAAACACCCAATGAGTGCCATGTGCGCGTTAATTTAGCCGCAGTGGTGCGCGAGCTGGTGGGACAGTTTTAATCTAAAAACAAAATATATCTGTCCCTTTTTTGAGTGCAAATATTCTTTTATATACTGCCATCAAGTATAATTGAGCCACATCACAGTAAACTGTTTATCTTTTTGCTGATAAAATAACAAAAATTTCAATAGTGTGGATAGAGTTTGAATATCCGATAGGCTGTATAAATATTCCCTTGCTTTTTTATGGCGTATATATACCTCTTTTGAGATATTTAAATTTAATTTTGAGGCTTTTGTGAAAAAAATCTTTTGGTCATTTACTTTCTTTGTTTTATCGCTCGGTTTGGTCGCCTGCTCGTCAGGTAATACCCCCTAAAAGGGCGGCATCTAAAAGTAGAATCAACACAAGTCCTGCGTTTAGTGCAGGACGCGTGAGTTTGTTAAAGCCATCATACGCGTTTGCGCTGGAGTGAATCCACCGAGCGA
>JBATQE010000039.1:0-19191 GCA_049291875.1 Burkholderiaceae bacterium | reverse complement strand
CGCTCGGTGGATTCACTCCAGCGCAAACGCGTATGATGGCTTTAACAAACTCACGCGTCCTGCACTAAACGCAGGACTTGTGTTGATTCTACTTTTAGATGCCGCCCTTTTAGGGGGTATTACCCTATGAGCGAGCCGCGCTCATCACCCAAAGTATTAAAGTTAATAATCTTATAGCACTGCATTAAGCACCTCGCTTAAATAGTTGCTCATTATGAACAAATACATTGTAAAAACATTCATCAGTCATTTGCCCGTACCATTTTATAGTTCAGTTATTAGCGATAGTTTTGAAGGTTTGGGCGAATTTTTGCATTAGGAATTAAATGCTGATGATATTTCAAACAAAGAGGATGAAAAATATCGCCCAAAATTTCACTCCATCTCAAAGGATAGTCAAGGTTATCTCCCCAAACATTGCCGACATTCTGCTTCAACTTGTCGTATGAACGATCCATTCGAAATATCAGTTCACTGTACCACTCCCGAGTGATTGGCGTGCTAGGACGGCAGATATAGGCACCATTGCCAATAAGTCGAGTAAAGTTATTCTTCAAATCGATACCTAAAGAACCTGGCAGCGAAACGATATCATCTCGATGAAGCTCTGGATAACCCAATATCCAACCATTATGATCGGCAGAAAGCATATCGAACAACTCATCCCAAGAGTTAAAACAGGCCTTTACGTCAGAGTAGCCACCACCATAATGATACATAAAATAGCAACGTAAATAATCTGACTTATGCACCAAAGATAGATAATCATAGGCTGGGTGTAGTGGCGCATCAGGCAAGATGTATTCCGCTAAATTGTGTGGCGTAATTAGTTGAACCTGAACGCCTGTTTTTTCTCGTAAGGAGCGCAATCCCTGCAACCTATTAGGGGTTAATTCGTTATTACCAGTCCAAAAACAATAAATAATCTTATTAATTGCAGATACACACTGTGCGCTCGTATCAATAGGATGGTTGTTCACAAAAGTATTAGGATACATCCCGTCACGGTAGACATAAGGCCGTAAACGCTGTTGTAAAAAACAACAATAGTATTTAGACTTTCGCTTCATTTTTCCAAAAGAGATAATTTTATTCATTCAGATTCAGTAAGGTTTCAATGGGTTAGCCAGCAATAAACGAGTGCAAGAAACTGCCTTCTGGCGCGGTCTCCATGCCATTTTCCTTTAAATACTGTCGTAACTCTTTACCCCACAGATGTACACCCCAAGCATCTTTTGGTAGATCATCAAGCATCAGTTTCCCAGGGATGGCGAACTCGTGCGCACGCTGCAATGGTATAGCATAGAAGGCGGACACGGGCATGGCATATTTAAATTCGTCATGGAGATGCAAGTAATGACTCAAAGCCCTAGGCCCAATGGAACCCCAAGGCCAACGATCTATGGTCATTTCTCTACCCCATGATTTAAACCAGTATCTGACACGTTGCCAGCCTTTCATCATTGGAGGAAATCCTACCATTCGCTCATTAAATTTAAGTAGCTCTTGTAGCGCTTTGGAGTTTTTGGGCATGTTGAGCACTGCACCATTGACCTCGCCTTCGGTCTCTATACCGAACACCCATTCACTTGGAAAGTCAAAAGAGCGTAGGGCAATCATATCTAAATCAACCCAAATACAGTCGGTTTTGGCGAGCAACGCATAGCGAAACAAATCCGAATGCAAGGCCGGGCTGCCACTTTTTCTGTGCCGAATGATGTTGTGGCACGGGTAAATTTCCTGCGCATCACGCATCTCGACGCCATCGGGAACCCCAGCGATGGGGTTATACGCATACAAAATAAAGTGGTCTCCTACTTTTAAAAATGAGCGGATACTGGCTTGTTCAATCATGCCTAATCGATCACCGATCCACAAACTCGCTACGGTTGCCATGATTTACTCCTTTAGGGCTGAGGTAATACTATATCTATACACTGCGCGTTTTCTAAGGATTGTTCGGCCAACCCAATCAACCACGCAGCCAACCAAAAAACCACTGCTTGAGTGCACGACGCCATTTTTTCCAATGAGAAGGCTGCTGATTATCGTTGGCATGAGAGACACTGACCCCATCGCCAATATGTTGACAGCTACCCGGGTATTCCATGACCACATGCTTGCCTTGAGCGCGCAGGTAGCGCGAAATATGGCGCTCTTTTTTGAATTGAGAAAAGCCGCCACAGTTTTGCCACAAACTGAGCTTAGCCAAGTGCGGATTGAATCCGTAACCGTGCCATTGCGGATCCAATTGGTCTAATTGATAAAAACAGATGCCTTGATATTTGGACAATTGAATTTTCTGTTGTTCGCGAGGATCGTAGTCATCCAGATTGAGTTGACGAAAACACACTGTGCTAACATAAGGCTGTTCGAGCAAAGCCCGTGCATGATCTAAATTAGGAGCATCGGTGAATAACCAATCATCTTCACAATGGAATACGTAAGGAGTAGTCACTCGCACATACATTAAATCGACCGCAGGATGATGCCCTTGCTGCTGTTCGAGATGAAGTAGTTGACCGTGCGGGCAAATGCGTTTGAAGACTTCACTGGTTGCTTCATCACCAAAATCGTTGACTGCGATGACATGCTCAAAAGCATAGAATTGAAATAAACTCTCCAAAGTTTGTTTCAACAATTCTGGACGTCTGCCCATAGTAATACAAAGAGTGATATCTGAAGTTTGTGACATAGCTTAACTAAGAGTTGATAGGTTCAAATACAACTTATGAGTAATTCAATGGTTTATAGGAATATAACGTTTTTACAACAATTCGTCACCTTTTAAGTAAGCCTTTGCAGCATCCAAAGCCTCGCGAATCGTCGCATCCATATCCAAATACCGATAGGTGCCCAAACGCCCCACAAAAGTCATATTTGGTTCGGCTTTAGCCAAATCGACATACTCGTTCAGCATCGCTTTTTCCTCCACCAGACGAATCGGGTAGTACGGAATATCCTGCTCACCACATGCACGGGAAAACTCTTTGAAATATACCGTGCGCTCATGAGACTCCCACGGTGCAAAATGCTTATGCTCGGAAATACGCGTAAACGGCACATCTTGATCGCCATAGTTCACCACCGCACCACCTTGATAATCACCTTCGGCCTCATGGCGTTCAAAATCCAAGGTACGATAACCCAAACGGCCTTTTGCAAAGCCAAACCACGCATCAATCGGGCCGCTGTAGAATACATGAGCCACATCGGTTCGCGCACGCACCTCTTCGCGCGACAATTTTTGTCCCAGCGTCACAGAAATATTCGGGTGATCAAGCATCGCCTGCACAATGTGAGTGTAACCATGCTCCGGCATCCCCTGAAAACGGTGATTGAAATAGTTATCATCGTAGTTAAAACGCAAAGGCAGGCGCTTCAAAATACTGGCTGGTAAGTTTTTCGGATCCGTACCCCATTGTTTGAGCGTATACCCCTTGAAAAAAGCCTCGTACAATTCAGGTCCCACAAATTTCAAAGCCTGTTCTTCAAATGATTTTGGCTCCTCAATGCTGTTGTCCGCCTTCTCCTGAATCAGCGCGCGCGCCTCCTCGGGGCGCAAAGCCACATCGAAAAACTGATTGATGGTGTGCAAGTTCACTGGCAAAGAATATACTTTGCCTTTGGCTACGGTTTTCACGCGATTCACATACAGCATAAAGCGATCGAAGCGCTGAACATAGTTCCAAACACGTTCATTATCCGTGTGGAAAATATGCGGACCATACACATGCACCATCACATTCGTTGACGCATCACGCTCGGTGTGGCAGTTGCCCGCCACATGCGCGCGCGCATCAACCACCTCGACGAATAGCCCCGCTTCGGCCAGCTCACGCGCAATCACTGCCCCTGAAAAACCCGCGCCAATCACCAATATTTTTTGCATGATTCCTATTCTAAAACTCAATCCAATTTGGGTAAAGTGCGTAACTTGGCGTAATAGCCATCTAAATTTATCAATTCTGCATGGCTTCCTTGCTCAACAATTCGACCTTCATTCATCACAATGATGCGATCTGCCTGCTCAATGGTAGATAAACGATGGGCAATCATGATGCTGGATCGCCCCTGCATGAGACGATCCAAAGCCTGCTGTACCAAACGTTCGGATTCATTATCCAATGCGCTGGTCGCCTCATCTAAAATAAGGATTGGCGCATCTTTTAAAATGGCACGCGCAATGGAGGCACGTTGGCGCTGCCCGCCGGAGAGTTGATTGCCATTGCTACCCACACGTAGATTCCAGCCATAGGGTGATTGTTGTACTAAATCCCATAAATTAGCGGCTTTCAAAGCCTCCTCAACCTCTTTGGGTTGCGCCGAAGGACGACCATAAAGGATGTTTTGATAGAGTGTATCGTCGAATAAAAATACTTCTTGCGACACCAGTGCAAACTGTTCGCGCAAATCAGCCAAGCCAATATCCGTAATATTAACACCATCCAAATAAATCGCGCCTGAGCTGGGCTCAACAAAACGCGGTAATAAATTAATCAAGGTGGTTTTGCCACTGCCTGAGCGTCCAACCAAGGCCACCTTTTCGCCGGCTCGAACCTCCAAACTAACGTCATTCAAGGCTTTTTTATCGTCGTCGTTGTATTGAACCACCACATGCTCAAACCGGACATTTCCCTGAACGCGCTCAATTTGTTTACGACCTTGATCCGATTCAGGCGGAACATCCAGAAACTCGTAAACATAATCTGCTGCCAAAAACATTCTTTGCATGGGAATACTGATATTGGACAGATTTTTGATTGGAGAAACCATTTGTAGCATGGCCACAATAAACGCCATAAACTCACCAATCGTCGTGACACCCGCCTGACTTTGCCGCAGGGCAATGAACATGACAATGGCTAAAGCGATGGAAGCAATCAACTCACTGAATGGTGAGCGTGCAGATAAGGCCTGGGTGAGTTTTTTCACCATTGACAAAATACTGTCATTGGCCTGAGCAAAACGAGAGTTGGCCTGTGCTTGACCGCCAAACATCTTAACCACACGATGCCCCTCATGAGTCTCGTTAATGGTATTAATCATATTGACCGTTTGCGCTTGCGTTTTGACTTGAACTCCCTTCAATCGATCACGGTAATAACGTGATAACCATGACAGGATCGGAAACATCAACAACACCACCAAGCTCAATTGCCAGTTCAAATACAGCAACACAATAATTAAACCGATTACAATCAAGGTGTCGCGGGTGAGAGTAATGAAAACACTGCTGGCATTATTGATCGCAATATCAGCCTCAGTCAAAAACCGATTGGTGATAAATCCAGATGACGTATTTTGCTGATATTTAGACGGCAATAGCAGCATTTTATCAAACATCACGCCACGAAGTTTATGCAAAACCACCGCACCAACCCACGCCAACAAGTAGTTGCTGATGTAGCGGCAGATGCCACGCACAACCACCAAAAAAATAAAAAACAGCGGCACGGCCCATACTTTTTGATCCGTCCCCCAAATCAAATAAGTCAACCGTTGACGCACATTCGTGACCGTATGTAACCAACCTGCTGTATCCTGAAGAGGGGCTTCTTGAGGCGACGCAAAACCCAAATTAACCAACGGCGCAATAAAGGCAGCTAAATAACTTTCCGTCGCCGCCACCCCGACAATCGCTAATAAGGCATAAATAATACGCACTCGATAGGGACGAACATACACCAAGAGCCGCATAAAATTATGCGAATCATATTTAGAAAACAAACCGAACGTTAATTTTTCAATCATTCTTTAGACCCACAACCTACAGGAGGCGACAATATAGCGATTAGTTGATTGACCGCGCCACAAGCCGTTTGGATAAAACGCACGACGGCATCAGGGCTATCAGCGGATTGATGCTCGACACAAATTGACTGCAGGTGTATTAATTCTGCTGTTTTTTTTAAAGCACATTCAAAATTGAGTGATTGCCATAATACCCCTTTTTCCAGCGCATCCAAACCGATTTGCTCAAAATTATAGATACTCTCGCCTACGATTACAGGTTTACCCAGCGCCATCGGTTCAAGGAAATTTTGTCCGCCGTAATGCCGCCAAGTTCCGCCCATCAGTACTACGTCGGCAATGGCGTAGTAGGTGAACATTTCGCCCATGGTGTCGCCGAGCACGATATCGGCCTGCTGGAGCGATTCGTCCGAAAGTTGCGCCGACCATTCGCTTTTGCGCAGCACGCTTTTACCGCTGTTTTGTAGCAATTGTGCCACTTCATTGAATCGCTGCGGGTGGCGTGGCACGACCCACCATTGGATCGTCGCCGCCTCTTGCGGATGCGCTTGTGCATACTGGCGAACAGCGTCCAGCCACAGCGCCTCTTCGCCTTCGCGACTGGAGGCGAGCATAACAATGCGCTTATCGGCCAGCAGGCCTTTGATGCGCTCGCCTTTCGCCACTTGCTCGGATGGGATGGTCATATCGAATTTGAGATTGCCTGTGACGTGCAGTTGCTCGTTGACCACGCCGATCTGCCGATAGCGTTGTGCATCGGTTTCAGTCTGGGCGCACACGCGCGTGAAGCCCGCATACGCATTGCCCATAAGTTGGAGCCATTTTTGCGTCTGCCGCAGGGTTTTATCCGACAGGCGACCATTGATCAAGCTGATCGGGATATTGCGTCGCACGCATTGGGCAATCATATTCGGCCAAACTTCGGTCTCCATCACCCACACATCGGTCGGGGCGAAGGTGGCAAAAAAACGGTTCAGCAGCGGATTGAGGTCATACGGCACATACGCCTGCGTCATACGACCATCGGATAAATACTGCTGAAATAACTCTTGCCCCGCCGCTCGGCCGGTGGGTGTGTGGCACGTGAGGATGATGTGCATATCATCGTGCTGCGCGAACAGGGCATCCACCAAAGGTTTCGTCGCACGGGTTTCGCCCAAGGAAACAGCGTGCAGCCAAATCCGCCGCATCTGCGGCGCAACACGTGCTGCGCCATAGCAGGCAAAACGCTCCGCCCAGTGGTCGCGGTACTCGGGTTGTTTGCGTGAACGCAGCAACAGATAAATTGGCAGCAGCGGAATCAGTACATACAACAACGCCGCGTACACACGCCGCCCCCACGGATAAGGCTGGTGCGGATGGTAGGGCTGAGAAGGAGGCTGCTGTGCGGATTGAAAAACGTCTGAATTCATGGCGGCATTGTATCATGCACGCGGCACGCATCCAATTTGAGCGTGCTGCGCGCATAAAAAAACCCCACGCCACGAAGGCGAGGGGCAGAAAGGGGAGTGACCTCCCCACAGCAGTAAACAATGAAACCGACGGGATTCGTTCATCGCTGAACGCATGGCGGTGGTCTCAACATGGGTCAAGCATACGCGCTAAATCTGGATAGAATATGCAGGCATTGCTGTGGCAATGGGGCCTTTAAGGAAGCATCAATTAGGACAAATCAGGCTTATGTTCACCAGCCTGAGCCTGAGCAGCCGTTGCTTGCGCAGCGATGTCGGCGCAATCAATACCCGCCGATTGCAAACGCTCCGCCAATGCTTTTTGCGTCTTTTCAGACTGCTCCAACCGCACCAAAACGGATTTGAGTGTCTGCGCAATTGGGTCTTCGTCATTGGCATTCACGCCATAAGCGGCAAATTCGGGCAATTTTTTCTCAGGTTTCGAACCAACGATGTGCGCCGGATTGCCGACCGCCGTTGCACCGGCGGGAACCGGTTTAATCACCACCGCATTCGAGCCGATCTTTGCGCCCGCGCCGACCGTGAAGCTGCCCAAGACCTTTGCACCACCGCCCACGATCACGCCATTTTCCAACGTCGGGTGGCGCTTCGCGCCGCGCTCAAGCGATGTGCCGCCGAGCGTCACGCCTTGATAAATCGTGCAATCATCGCCGACCTCGGCGGTTTCACCAATCACAATGCCCATGCCGTGATCAATGAACACACGGCGTCCCATTTTTGCACCCGGATGAATCTCAATGCCGGTCAACCAGCGTGAAATATGCGATAAAAACCGCGCCGGCCAGCGAAACTGATTGATCCACAGGCTGTGCGCCACACGGTGAATCGCCAGCGCATGCAAACCCGGGTAACACGTCAACACCTCCCAATTCGAGCGCGCCGCAGGGTCTTTGTGACGGATGGTTTGGATGTCTTCTTTCAAATGTGTGAACATAATCAGCCTCTTGGTTACAACAAAATATATAGACGAATCATAACGCAAATTACCCCGCCTGTCAGACCCCTATTCCCCAGCGCTCGGCTCATGGCGCGCTAAAACCGCACGCGCAATGCCGCGCAGAAAATTGACCTCATTATTCGTCAACTGCGTGCGGGCAAACATCGCGCGCAGACGCATCAAGGTTTCCGACGGAATTTGCGGATTGAGCAATTCGAGCGCCACCAACATCTGCTCCCAGTGCGCCAACATCCCTTCGACCTTATCCACATCCGCAGGCTGCTGTTGTACGGGCACTTCGGCACTCATTTTCGGCGTACTGAGTACATACGTCCCGCTCTGCGCCTCGCCGGCATTCTGTTCGTGTAACGCCGCCTGCCGCAGGCTATAGCTCATCACCTGCACCGCCTGCGCCAAATTGAGCGAGTTGTATGCCGGATTGGCCTCAATCTGACACAGCCGCTGGCACATCATCACCTCATCGTTGACCAGACCGCTGCGTTCCGCGCCAAACACAAAGGCGATTTTCGGTGCTGTTTCGCCTTGCGCAAAAGCCGCGTCCAACGATGCCATCACCTCAGCCGCTGCCTCGCCCGCCGTACGCAACGGCGGGGATAGGTCGCGCGGTCGCGCCGAGAACGCATACGCGCAGTTCACCCCCTGCAAAGCGGTCGCCAAGTCCGGCACAATCTGCGCCTGCGCCAACACATCGGTCGCACCACTGGCCAAGGCAATCGCCTCGGGCTGTGCGCACATATCGGGGAAGCGCGGCGAAGTAATCACCAACTCACGCAAACCCATATTGGCCATCGCGCGCGCGACTTGACCGACGTTGCCCGGATGCGAGGTGCGCACCAAGACCATGCGAATATTCGCCAATGCATGGACGCGCTGTTGTATTTTTTGGGGGAAATCACTGCTTAAATTCATAGAACGAACGCTAAACTTCAAGAAACCTCAAATATACAGTAAAATAGCGCCGTTGCCATCTTTAACCGCTCACGCGTAGCGGTTAAATGAACGACAGGGATGCAAACACGGATTTTGCGCCCTGCATGGCTTGCTCCTTGAAAATAATACAGATTGGAAAAACAATGCAACCGATGCTCAAAACCGCGGTAGACGCCGCACGCACCGCCGGACTGGTGATCAACCGCGCCGCGCTGAATTTGGATCAGATCAAAGTCAGCCAAAAAGGTCTGCAAGACTTGGTGACGGAAATCGACCAAGACGTGGAGCAAATCCTGCGCGAACGCCTGCTCGAAGCCTATCCGAAGCACGCTTTTGTCGGCGAAGAAGGCGGTTTTTTCGGCCCGGAAAAAACCACGGCACGCTGGATTGTGGATCCGATCGACGGCACGACCAACTTCATCCACGGTCTGCCGCATTACTGCATCTGTATCGCGCTGGAGTTGGAGGGCAAACTCGAACACGCCGTGATCTACAACCCCGCCACCAACGACATTTTCACCGCCTCGCGCGGCTCCGGCGCGTTTTTGAACAACCGCCGCATTCGCGTGTCCTCGCGCGTGCGCATCCCCGAAGCCTTGATGGCCAGCGCGATGCCTTCGCGCGTGTTGCGCGCACGCCCTGAGTTGCTCGCATTGCAAACCAAACTGCGCTTTGAGAGCGCGGGCTTTCGCCACACCGGCTCGGCGGCGTTGGATTTGGCCTACGTCGCAGCGGGCTATCTGGACGGCTTCATTGGTGCGGGCCTGAAAGAATGGGACTTGGCAGCCGGCGCATTACTGATTAAAGAAGCGGGCGGCCTGATCACCGACTTGCGTGGCGAAGGCGACTACATGAACGGCGACATCGTCGCGGCGACGCCGAAATTATTACCCGCCTTGTTGCGCGAAATCGATCCGGCGATCAATACCGCACTGTAAGGCCGCTCAAAGCAGCGGCACACCATAAAAAAACAGGGAAGGAAACAGGGAGCGAGCGCATGAACCAGCCGGAGAACCACACATCAAAACCTGCGCCCAAAGTCACGCCGATGATGGCGCAGTATCTGGCGATCAAGGCCGAATTCCCGCAGACTTTACTGTTTTACCGCATGGGCGATTTTTACGAATTGTTCTTCGACGATGCGGTCAAAGCGGCGCGTCTGCTCGGCATCACACTGACTGCGCGCGGCGCGGCCAATGGCGAGCCGATCAAAATGGCGGGCGTGCCCTACCACGCCGCCGAGCAGTATTTGGCCAAACTGTTGCAACTGGGCGAATCGGTCGCGATTTGCGAACAAATCGGCGATCCCGCCACGAGCAAAGGCCCGGTTGAGCGCAAAGTCACGCGCATCCTCACGCCCGGCACCGTGACCGACGCGGCGCTGCTGGCCGAGAAGTCCGACGCGTATCTGTTGTGTATCCAACCCGCCAACAGCAAAAGCCATGACCCTCATGGCAGCCAAGGCACGCTGGGACTGGCGTGGCTGAATATGGCGAACGGCGAATTGTCCGCCAGCGAAATCAGCCGCCGTGATTTGAGTACATGGATCGAGCAAATCCGCCCGTCGGAAATCATCGCCTCGGACAAATTTTTACCACTGTTGCAAACACAGATACAGGCGACGGACAGCACGTTCAAACCCGTATTCAGCCCGATTCCAAACAAATACTGCGACGTAGCCTACGGCACGGCGGCCTTGCTCAAACAATTATCCGCGCCGCATTTGGCCAATCTGGATGCCGAACATTTACACAGCGCGCTGGCCGCGCTCGGCGGACTGTTGCACTACGCGCAGCACACGCAAGGCCAAGCCCTGCGCCACGTCAAAACACTGAATGTCGTGCGCAGTGAGCAGTACCTTACGCTCGATGCGGCCACGCGGCGCAACCTTGAAATCACCGAAAATCTGCGCGGACACGCGGGCATGGATGCGCCAACGCTGTTCGCCCTGCTTGATCACTGCGCCAGTAGCATGGGTTCGCGCCTGCTCAAACGCTGGCTGCACCACCCACTGCGTGATCAGGCGAGCGTGCTGACGCGACAAAATGCAATCGCCGCATTGCTGCACACGCAGACCTTCAGCGCGCTGCGACCGTATTTATCGGCGGTGAACGATATTGAGCGCATCGCATCGCGCATTGCGCTGCTGACCGTTCGCCCGAAAGAGCTGGCTGCGTTACGCGACAGCTTGAGTCAATTAAGCGCCATTTCGCAGATTTTAGCGACCGTTAACGACAGTTTGATTCAAATTCTGCGCGAAGCGTTGAATATACCCGAAGCATTGATTGCGCTGTTGCATGAGGCCATTTTGGACGAACCCGCGACCTTTGTGCGCGAAGGCGGCGTATTCGCCAGCGGTTTTGACGCCGAATTGGACGAATTACGCGCGATTCAGAGCAACAGCGGGCAATTTTTGCTCGAGCTCGAAGCGCGCGAACGCACGCGCACCGGAGTATTCGGCCTCAAAGTCGAATACAACCGCGTACACGGCTACTACATCGAGCTGACCCACGCGCAAGCGGCGCAACTGGGCGAGCTACCCGCCGAATACCAACGCCGCCAAACGCTCAAAGGCGCCGAACGCTACATCACGCCCGAACTCAAAGCTTTTGAGGACAAAGCGCTGTCCGCCAAAGAGCGGGCGCTGGCGCGCGAAAAATACCTGTACGAGCAACTGCTTGAGCAATTGCAAAACCACATTCAAACCCTGCAACGCATCGCCGCCGCCGTCGCACAGATTGACGTACTCGGCACACTGGCCGAACGCGCACGCAGCCTGAATTGGCAAGCGCCGCGCTTCGTCGCCACGCCATGCATCCACATTCAGCAAGGCCGCCACCCTGTGGTCGAGCAACAGGTCAATCCGTTCATCGCCAACGACTGTCATCTCTCGCACGACGAACGACTGTGGATCATCACCGGCCCGAATATGGGCGGTAAATCCACCTTCATGCGTCAAGTCGCGCTGATCGCCCTGCTCGCCTACGTCGGCAGCTTCGTCCCCGCGCAGGCAGCCACGCTCGGCCCGATGGATCGGATTTTCACGCGCATCGGCGCCTCGGACGATTTGGCAGGCGGACGATCAACGTTTATGGTCGAGATGACCGAAGCCGCACAGATTTTGCAGCACGCCACACCGAACAGTTTGGTTTTGATGGACGAAATCGGTCGCGGCACCTCCACGTTTGACGGCCTTGCCTTGGCGCTCGCCATTGCGCAATCGCTCATCCGCCAGCAGCAAAGCCTGACCCTATTTGCCACGCATTATTTCGAATTGACCGATTTGGCCAGCCAAATGCCGCAGGTCAAAAACGTCCATCTATCCGCCATCGAAGAGCGCGAATCCATCGTGTTTCTGCACCAAGTCCAAGCGGGCGCCGCCAGCAAAAGCTACGGCCTGCAAGTCGCCCAGCTCGCAGGCGTGCCACGCAGCGTGGTCAACGCCGCGCGCAAATACCTGCACGAACTCGAAACCCAGCACGCACAGGCCAACTCGCCACAACTGGACTTATTCAACGCAGGCGCGAATCTGGACGACGACGTATTTTTTGAATCCGCCGATACCCTCGATTCAGAACCCGAATATCTACCGCATCCGGTGGTGGCTGAGTTGAACGAAATCAACCCCGATCAACTCACCCCACGCGAGGCTTTGGATATTTTGTATCAGCTTAAGAGCAAGCTGTAAATCTAAAGAATTCGTAGGATTCAATAAACATAAGTGCTTTGACCTATGCGCCTATACGCCTATGTACCTATGCGCTTAAGACAATAGAATTTTGTAATATGCGGCGCAATGCCTGTGCGTTATTGTGCCCTACGCACCCTAAAGGCCCGAAGCATTCTGCGTCACAGTGGCTACAATTAATCGAGCAATCGCTTCCTGCATCGGCAATACATTCGGTACTTGCTCGGTAAAGTGACGGTTCACCACGCTTTGCATGTCGTAAAAACCAATTTGGGTTTGCCCTCGCGTATCCGCCCAAACCAACAGCCGCAGCGGTAATTCAATCCCCATCGTCGCATCTTTTTGCATCAGACCGGTTCCTGCCTTCGGATCGCCAAAGATGATGACCTGCATGTCTGTCAGCTCAAGACCCACTTGTTTGGCACCCAGAGCGTGATCAATTTTGGCAAATACGGTGATGTTTTTATCAATGAGGTTCTTTTCCAGAATGCGGACGGTTTGCGCCACATTAGCCGCGGTAGGAATACTGTAAATACCCCCGTTGTGCGACGTCACTGTTAACCCGGCTTGTTTGAAAATACTCTGTACGGACTCGGAAAGTGTCATTTGGACGGCCTTATTCATGGATTGTGTTTTGGATGGCGCAGACTGGACGGCGCTCGGCGACACCTCTTTGGGCTGTTGCGCATACGCACTCGTATGAATGCCAAGCACCACGGCCAACAATGCCGTTGATCTAAATTGTGTTTCATCGTTTCTCCCTTTGGTAATGTACCTCAATGTACTATTTAAATATGCTTTTACTGAGGAGTGAGGGAAACTGTTGATGCTTATTGACTTTAACCCACTGCGCTTTACCACGATATTCAAGCTACTTATGAGATGCTATCAGCGTGAGCGTTTTATGCCTGTTTAGACAGGCAGAATTTTTAAAACATGGAGCTAATCCCGTCCCGTTATTGCGTCCTACGGATTGAGAAACCTTATTGCAGTTGGATATTTGTAAAAACCATTACGTGTTCACCGCATACATATTCGGCACATACCGCTCCATCAGCGTTGCGGGATACAGCGGTGCGGTGAAGCCATATTACGCTTACAGACCATGCGCATCGCCGGTGGCGAGTGTAAAGCGTCGCAGACCTTGCAAATGCGGATGCGCCATGATGGCGTCCATCAGCGCTTTGCTATAGCCTTTGCCGCGATGTTCAGGCAACACAAACACGTCAACCAAGTTGGCAAACGTGGTGTAGTCGGAAATCACGCGGGCGAAGGCGATTTGCTTGCCATCCAAAAATCCGCCAAAACACAGTGAATGTGCGATGGATTGTTCAACCAATGCCTGCGAAATGCCTTTTGCCCAACTGGATTGCACGGATAAGAATTGGTGAATGAGCGGGATATCCAGCTCGGAACGGTCTGTGCTGATGTATAGGTCATTCATTTTGTGCTCACAGTGAATGTTAGAGGGGGATGAAGTCGTTCTCTGCAATCTGCCTGCCATGATGAGCCAAGGCCGTTATAATTTCAACTGTTTCCACTTTTTCTCTCCCCATCCATGCTCATCGACTGGCTCCACTCCACCGCGCGCGAACTCGGCTTTGCTGATTTGGTTATCAGTCAGCCGGAGCTATCCGAGGCGCGCAAGCACTATCTGCAGTGGATTTCAGCAGGCTTCCACGGCGAGATGGGCTATATGGCGCGGCATGGCGAACTGCGCTTTGAGCCGTCGGCGCTGGTGCCGGAAACGGTGTCGGTGATTACGGTGATCATGCCGTATTTGCCCGCGCCGTTGGCGGATGATTGGCAAACCGTGTCGTGGCGCACGCTGGATACGCCCGCGCAGGCCTACATTTCGCGCTACGCGCATGGGCGCGATTATCACAAGGTGGTGCGCGCGCGCCTGCAAAAATTGGCCGATGCACTGGCGGCGAAAATCGCGCCGCAGCCGTTGATTTACCGCGCTTTTTCGGATTCTGCGCCCGTACCCGAGGTGGCGATCGCGGCGCAAACACGGCTCGGCTGGCGCGGCAAACACACTTTGCTGATCAATCGGCAATTCGGTTCAATGTTTTTCCTCGGCGAGTTGTTCGTCAATCTGGAGTTACCGACCACGCCCGCTGAACAAAACCACTGCGGTTCATGCCGCGCCTGCATCGACATTTGCCCGACGCAGGCGATCATCGCGCCGTATCAGTTGGATGCGCGCCGCTGTATTTCGTACCTGACCATCGAGTACGCGGGCAGCATTCCGCATGAATTGCGCCATGCGATCGGCAATCGGATTTACGGTTGCGACGATTGCCAACTCGTCTGCCCGTGGAATCGTTTTGCACAGGGCACGACGCTGGATGATTTCGCGGTGCGGCATTCGCTGGATGAGGTGTCGTTGCTCGAATTACTCGCGTGGGATGAAGCGACGTTCAACGATAAAACCGCTGGCTCGGCGATTCGCCGTATCGGTCACGCGCAGTGGCAGCGCAATATTTTACTCGCGCTGGGGAATGTACCGAATCTGCCGCATGGCGCAGCCTCCGCCGCCATCGTTGCGGCGTTGCAACCGTTCACCACGCATGACAACCCGATTTTGGCCGAGCAGGCGCAGTGGTCGTTGGCGCAGCATGCATCTGCCTGACTGGGGCTTGACGAGTTTGCTACAATACAAGCTCTCTCTATCAATTTTGGATCACCATGACTCAAACTTACACCCGCGCGCAACAATTACCCGAGATTTTGAAACAACGCATCGTCATCCTCGACGGCGCGATGGGCACGATGATTCAACGCTACAAACTGACCGAAGCGGACTATCGCGGCGCGCGTTTTACCGAGCATCATGTGGATGTGAAGGGCAACAATGAATTGCTGCTGCTCACCCACCCCGATGTGATTCGCGAAATCCACGAGCAGTACCTCGCCGCTGGCGCGGATCTGATCGAGACCAATACCTTTGGCGCAACCAGCGTAGCGCAAGAGGACTACGACATGGCTGAATTGGCGTATGAAATGAACGTGGTCGCCGCACAAATCGCTCGCGCAGCCTGCGATCAATACAGCACACCGGACAAACCGCGCTTTGTCGCCGGCGCATTCGGTCCGACGCCGCGCACCGCCAGCATTTCGCCGGACGTGAACGATCCGGGCGCGCGCAATATTGACTACGAACAACTGCGCGCGGCCTACTACGAGCAGGGCAAAGGTTTGCTCGATGGTGGCGCGGATGTGTTCCTCGTCGAGACGATTTTTGATACGCTGAATGCGAAAGCGGCGCTGTTTGCGATTGAACAGCTATTCGAGGACACCGGCGAACGTTTGCCCGTATTGATTTCCGGCACTGTGACCGACGCATCGGGACGCATTTTGTCGGGACAAACGGTGGAAGCCTTCTGGTACAGTTTGCGCCACGCGAAGCCACTGACCTTTGGCCTGAACTGCGCGCTCGGCGGCGAATTGATGCGCCCCTACATCGCCGAACTATCCAAACTGTGCGACTGCGGCGTGTCGTGCTACCCGAATGCGGGGCTGCCGAACCCCATGTCCGACACCGGCTTTGACGAAACGCCGGAGATCACCTCGCACATTTTGCAGGGCTTTGCGCAGGACGGCTTGGTCAACTTGGTCGGCGGCTGCTGTGGCACCACGCCCGAGCACATTGCCGCGATTGCGCAGGCAGTCAAGCAATTTGCACCGCGCGCCACCACATAAAATTCAATCTGTAAAGGAGATGCAATGAGCCAGCCCGAACGCGTTTTACTCGAACCGTTTCTCGTCGCAGGCATCAGCGCGCGTACGAATAACGCCGCTGAGATGGACGCAAAAACCGCACAGATTCCGATGCTATGGACGCTGTTTTTTGCCGATGCAATCACCAATGACATAGTGAACCAAACGCCGAATTCACCAACCTATGGCGTGTATCACCGCTACGCCTCGGATGCAAACGGTGATTACACCTTGACCGCCGGCGTGGGTGTGACCAGTGCCGCTTTGACTGTCGAAGAGGTGGGCGTTGAAACGATTGCCATTGATGGCGGAACCTACTTGATCTTCACCGCACAAAGCGATGCGGTGGAACATATCATCCAAACGTGGCAAACGATTTGGGCATATTTTGCGCAACATCCCGAGATTAAACGCGCCTACCGCACCGATTTTGAAGCCTACCTTGGCGCAGGCCGTGCGAGCATTTACATTGGCATTCAAGCCTCCTCTTAACTTTTGCAACCCATACAATATGCCTACTTTATACATCGTGCGCCACGCCCAAAGCCAAGCCAACGCACAGAACCTGTTGGCCGGTCAAGACAACTTCCCCTTGACCGAACAGGGTCACGAAGATGCGTTGAATATCGCACAACAGTTCTGCGCGCAATACCAACCCAGCCGCATCATCAGCTCACCGCTGTTGCGTGCGAGCCAAACGGCGCAACCGTTTTCTGAAATTTTAAACCTAGATATTGAGATCGACCCGCGCATCATCGAACAAAACATGGGGAAATTCTCAGGCATGAGTTACCCCGAAGCCGAGGCCGATCCTGACTATGAAACTGATCGCTCGGCACGTTGGCATTGGATTCCGGCAGGCGGCGGCGAATCGTATGAAATGATGGCCGAACGCACGCGGGCGTTTTTGACTGATTTATTGGATGCATCCGGCGATATTTTAGTGGTCACACACGCGGTGACCATGCGTCTGCTGCGCGCCAATCTGGAGCATACGTTGCCGCGCTATCCCGAAAAAATCGCGGCCAATGGAGAGGTTTGGAAAGTTGAATTCAACGGTTTGGATCGCGCCAATGTGATTGAATCACTGGACTTTGGCGCACAACGGCACCATCGGGCGTAGAAAAACCGGCAAAGCACAGCAATGCCGAGGGAATCCATATTGAATCACTCGGCATGTCTTTTTTTCGCTTAAATACCGCCGTCGCTGCTGCTCGCCTCCGGTTTTTTCCCTGCTAATTGCAGGCTCAGGCTGGTCACGCCCATGCGTGTATTTTCGATCAATTCCGCCACGCTCGCGGCCAAATCATCGTAATCATCGCGCTCCAAACAGGCCTCAATCAGCATTTGCGCCGTCACACCGGCGACGACCTCGCATTGACCGCGTTCTTGCGCGATCAGCGAGGCATTGCGAAACGGCGCGCCGCCCAAAATATCGGTGAAAAATAAAATCTGCTCGCAGGCCAACGAGTTCACCGCCTGTTGCAACAAGGCTTTGACATCACCACGGCCATCAAAATCAACCGCGACAAAGTCCGCTTGCTTACCGGCAATCAGCTCCAGCGCCGAGCTGATGCCACTGGCAAAGCGGCCATGTCCGCATACAATAATTCCAATCATTTTGATTCCTCTCTAAAAATTGCCCATACGGTAAATAATATGGGCAATTGTTTTTCACTTCACTTCGTTTAGCCACCCATGCGAGCAGTCAAAGCGACCGGATCAATGATGTCGATGCCGAACAGCATTTTGGCCAAAACCGGCAGCAAGGTACAGGCCAAACCGAACAGCACGGTAAAGCCAACCAATCGCAGCGGTGAATCGCCTTTTTTGATGCGCCACAGAATCATCAGCGTCCACAGCAATGGCAACAAAGCCGGCATAATCGGATCAACCAAGTCTTTTTGCAGCGAGTAGACGTAGGGTTTTTCCGCCCCCGGCACCACCCGACTCATTTGCAAGCCCGAGGTCAGATTCACATAGCTGGCGGTCATCCCGCCGATCACGGTTAAACCGACGATGGATGCGGCATGACTGAGCTTTTTGGTTTGCTCTTTCAGATTGGCAATCGCCGAAACCCCCATCTTGTAGCCATACGAGGCCAGACCAAAACGCAGACCAAAATGCACCAAGTTAAACGCGACCAAGAAGAAGATCGGCCCCAACCATGAACCCGTCAGCGAGAACGATGCGCCCACACCGCCACAAATGGACAGCAAGGTCAGCCAGAACACCGCATCACCAATACCGCCACCCGGCCCCATCGTTGCCACTTTAATTGCGCGGATGGTAGAAATACGCTCTTTGGATTCCTCCATCGCCAGCACCAAACCGGAAATAAAAGTGACCAAAAACGGGTGGGTATTGAAGAACTCCAAGTGCATGGCCATGGATTTTTTCAAATCCTCTTCGTTCTTATGCACTTTGCGCAAACTCGGCATGATGCTGTAGAGCCAACCGTTGGCCTGCATACGTTCATAGTTAAAACTCGCTTGCAGGAACAGGGAGCGCCACGCCATGCGCATCAAGTCTTTACTGGTTAATATGTAAGAATTAATCGGGTTGTTTACAGTTTGTTTGATAAAAGTAATTTTGTAGTATCTCGTAGGGGGTTAAGTTATTTAATGATTTGTGAGGTTTAACGGTATTGTAAAAGTTAATGAAGC
>JBATQE010000038.1:0-46527 GCA_049291875.1 Burkholderiaceae bacterium | reverse complement strand
CCTAAACAAAGCTCCGTCATTCCCGCATGATTTTAGCGGGAATCTAGTCAAAAATCTAACTTGTTGTTTTTGTTGATATTCTGGATACCCGCTTGCGCGGGTATGACGGTATTTTTCTTAGGTTTTGTACTGAATTTAACTACTGAAAAGGTTCTTCAGCAATCTGAAAAGAGGCTGCGCCTCTTTTTTCAATAACAGCCATCGCCCGCTTAAACCCGAATCTGCTGTTGCGTGGCGCAATGAATCGTGCCGCCGCCATTGGCCAATCCGTCCGTGGTAATCTGCATCACACGCCGATCGGGATAGAGCGCTTGAATCTGTTCAAACGCACGCAAATCCGCCGCCGCATCACCGAAGCGCGCCATCAGCACGCATTGATTGGCCAGATAAAATCCGACATAGCCTGCGGCAAAGCCGTCCGCATTGAATTTTGATTGACCTGAACCCCAATTGCGCGCCACCACGGTTTTCTCCACATCCTCAAAATTCGGCGTATCCAAGGCAATGGCGCGAATCGGCCGTCCTTGCGCGTCGGTAGCAGCAGACAAAATGCGTTTGTGTTCCTGCGTGGCATGATAATCGGACGAATCGGGGTCATTGTCCAAGGTGTAAACGGCCTGCGCCGAACCGACAAAGCGCGCGTAAAAATCAATATGACCGTCGGTGATTTCCTTGGCGCGTACGCCGGGCAGCCAAATGACTTTTTTAATGCCTAAAATCCGCGCCAATTCGGCTTCCACATCCGCTTTGCTTTTATTCGGATTGCGGTTCGGATTCAAAATACAGCTCTCGGTGCAAATGGCCGTGCCTTGTCCATCCACCTCGATGCCGCCGCCTTCCATCACCAGCCAAGTGCTGATTTTGGTCGCACCGGTTTGGGCAATGATGAAGTCCGCCACCCGCTGGTCTTCGGTCACGCGCTGATCGTCAATACCGTTTTCGGCTTTTTCCGGGTCTTTGCGCCAGCCCGGCGCGCCAGTGTCTTCCTGCCCCCAGCCGTTGAAATTGAAATTCACCGCATACAGTTGTTTGTCCGTCGGTTGACCCACGGTATGCACGAAGACCGGCGCGGTATCGCGCGTCCACAGATCATTCACCGGCTGAATGATCAGCTCGATCGCACCCGCCGCCTCTATCGGCGGTAGGGTTTTGCCACCGGTGTAAACCGCGTTTTCCTCATATTGACCGACAGTGGCACTCACCGGCTCTGCGCGAATCTGCGTCAGAAAATCCAAGGCTTCTTGTTTGTCCTTTTGATTGCTCACCAGCATTTTCACGGGCTCGAAACGCGACAAATTGGCTGCAATACGCATCAAATCTTTACGCGCGATCGCGCGACTCGCGCCGTAATTGCCGCTCGTACCCCACGCAGCGGTGGTCGCACCATACGCCATCCATGTGGCACTGTGGGGTTCGCCCTCATCGGGCATGAGGTAGCTGCCGTGAGCACCCGCGGATGCAGTTGAAGACGCCTGTTCTGCGCCATCAGCGCACGCCACGATGGGCAGAATGGACAGAGCGCCCAGCCCCTGAATGAATTGTCGCCGTGATAAACGTGTGCTTGCCATCATGTCTCCTTGTGATTTATTTGACTCCATGCGGCGCATTATACACACGCTCAAACCGCTTTGTTTGTGGGCTTTATGGTATGATCCGCGCTGTTTTCACCTATTTGGACAGCACCATGACGCAATCACAATTACGCTTTAGCGGCGACATCAAGGACTACCGTCAACCGATGGTGACCTCGCTCGGGATTATCTTGGGTTTTTTGCTGAATTTTTTGGCGACTTGGTCGGCGGAAAATGAAGCCGGAGCCGCGATTCAGACGACATCCGATTGGCTGATTGTGATCACGCTACTGGTTTCACTATTAGGGATGCTGTGGGTGCTTTACCGTGTGTTGAATAACCGTTTGGCCTCGCCCGACACCTCGTCCGAGCAGGTGGCGCGCTATTATCAAACGACATTTAAGCTGTACATCACCAGCGTTAGCTTGGCGTTTTTGGGCGTGATTATTTCGTTATTTTTCTAAATTGCACTGTCGATGTGGATCAATGGCACAAATCGCTGTCAGACTCATCCAGCATGGCGTGCAACAGCGCATCGTCAATGCTTTGCTCATCCGCCCATAAAATCGTCAGCACCAAGGCTTTGAAATGCTCAACGCTGTTCGGCACCACCGGCAACATCATGCAGCGTTCAATGATGCGCTCGCGCTGCTCGGCGCTGATGGACGCGCCGTGCGCCAAACTGCTGAGAAAATTCAGATTGTCGTCACCCAAATGCAGCCGCTCGGCGCTATGGTAAATGCGGTGGCTGTGCGCGTGTGTGGCGTGAACCACCTCAATGCCCAAGGGCTGGCGCAACAGTTCAACCCAAGCAATCGCCGCGCGCACTTCGTTTTCCTCGAAGCCTTCGTACGCCAAACGACGTGCGAGCGTCGCCGCGTCGGGGCATTGCGTAATGCCTGCGTAGTTTTCGAGTAGGTAAAAGAAGATATCGGCCACGTTAAAATCCTTTGCAACTGGAGGCTGAGAATGAATGTGCGTTGGTCTGACACAAGCGCAACGCGGGCGTATTTTAACCGAAAACCAGACAAACGACCGAACAAAAGCCCATCGCGCTCACGATATCAGCTTAAGCGCGCATAGATATGACCGGCTCGCTTTTCAATCTCGCCTTGTAACTCCAACCCCATCAGCTCGGCCAATAGTTCGCCAACGTCCAAACCGGTGCGCGCCGCCAGCGTGTCAATGTCGCACGGATCGTGCCCCAGCGCGCTCAAAATGGTTTGCGCCGCCGCGGAAACGTCGCTTTCGCCTGAGTCCGTATGAGCAACCGAAACCGCCTCATTTTCTGCCGCCGAAATCACTCGCGTGTGCAACGGCACACGCAATTCGTCCAAAATATCCTGCGCGCATTCGACCAATTTCGCACCCTGCTTAATCAAGGCGTGACAGCCTTTGGACAGCGGTGAGTGAATCGAGCCGGGGATGGCAAACACTTCGCGGTTTTGTTCCAGCGCCTGCCGCGCGGTGATCAACGAGCCGGATTGCAGCGCTGCTTCCACCACCAAGACGCCTTGCGACAGGCCGGAAATGATGCGGTTGCGTCGTGGAAAATGCGTTGGCTGCGCTTTTGCGCCGAGCGGAAATTCACTCACAATCAAACCGTGTTCGGCAATTTCGTAGGTCAATTTTTGATTGCGCGCGGGGTAAATGATGTCGCAGCCGGTGCCAATCACCGCGATGGTGGAACCGGCCACACTCGGCGCACGGCGGTAGGCTTTCAGCGCGCCTTGATGCGCGGCAGCGTCGATGCCGAGCGCGAGGCCGGAGATGATGTGGCAGCCGCCTTGCGCCAACTCTTCGGCGAACCACTCGGTGTTTTTGATGCCCTGCGCGGTGGCGTTGCGACTGCCGACGATGGCCAAGGCGCGCGACGCACCGGAAGTATTGAGTAACTCAATCCGCCCTTTAGCGTACAACAGCGCGGGCGGATCACTGGTGGTCAGCAACGCAGGCGGATAGTGTGGACAAGCCAAGGTGATGAGGTGGTTGTTCGGCTGCGCAAGCCACGCCAGCGTGCGCTCTATTTGCTGTTGCAAGGCCTCGTCCGGCTCGCTCAATAAATTGCGCGCGACGCGCTCAGACACCACGCGCATCAGCGTGCCATAGCTTTGTGCGAAGATTTGTTCGGGCAGTCCAAAATGCGTGAGCAGCAAGCGCGCGGTCACATCACCCACGCCCTCGGTCGCCAATAGCCGCAGCCACGCAGCGATTTCCGATTCATTGAGTGAGATAGCAACGCGTGGCTCGACGGTCATGGCGCATCCGCTGCGGTTGGGGTGAGTCGTTTTAAATACGCGCCGCGCACGACTTCGCGTTCGGCATTCTGAATCTGTATGATGCTGTAACGCGGCAATACCTGCACGATACGCACCTGCCCGCGTTGGCGCGTGACCTGCGTGTTTTTGGGTGCCGCATCGATCATTTCAACCAGCGCCCAGCGCTGTTCCGGCGTCACGCCGTGCTCCGCCCCTTGATCCATGATGGCAATGCTGTTGTGCGCACCGATCAGGCGGGCATTGGATGCGGGTAAAAATCCGAGCAAACGCGCCTGCGTGCTGGGTGCATTCGATGCGCTCAACAGGGTTGGCGCGACCGATTGAGGAGCCGTCAATTGCACACACATTCGCGGCACCACCTGATCACCGCGATCAACCTCTTCTACTGCCTGCGTAATCCGCAGCGGCGCAATGAATTCGCGCGTCGCGCTATTGCTGCCCGACGATTCAACCGACAAACGCGTATCCCAACGTGCCTTGGCGATCAGGCGTACAAAACGTCCCAGCGTTTTGCCATTCATATCGTTGATCGGCTCGCCCGCACGTACCAATAGATACGGCTCGCGTTGTGCCAAAGGGGTCAACTGCGCCGCGTCCGATACCGACGAGCGCCAGCGAATCAGTACACTGTCGTTTTTCGCGCCCAAAAACCGCTCCGCATCCGCCGGCGTTAGCGGCAAACTGCGTGCGGCGCGATTGCCTGCCTGAGGTTGACTCAGCTCATGTTGCTTGAACTCATGTTGATTAAACTCATGCGGCTCAAACCACCATGAGCCGTAGGCGTCGCCACCGCCGTGCGCTTGCACGATGCTCGGTTGCAACTGAAACACCTCGGCGCAGGTCATTGACTGCGACAAGTCCGTTGCCGCAGTCTCGGCGTGTGCCGAAAACACACAAACGCCGAACAAAACGGCTGCGATGCGCTGCCGAGCAGCGGGCTTGGAAAGGGCTGTGGTAAAATGCGTGGATAAATTCATGGTGTGCGGAACCGGTCAATGGATATCGGACAAACGCGCATCCGATTGCCCGCGACGCATCAGCACATCGTGGGCGCATTATTCTACAAGAGATGGTAAAGAATTATGGCGGTATTGTCTATTTTAAAGTTCCCCGATCCGCGTTTGCACACCGTTGCCCAGCCGGTCAGCACGTTTGACGCGGCGTTGCAAAGCACAATCGACGATATGTTTGAGACCATGTACAGCGCCAAAGGCGTAGGCTTGGCAGCAACGCAGGTAGACATTCATCGCCGCATCGTCGTCGTGGATACCTCTGAGGAGCGCGATCAACCGCTGGTCTTCATCAATCCCGAAATCGTCGCACAAAGCGTCGAACAAAAGGAGTGGGAAGAAGGCTGCCTGTCCGTACCCGAAATTTACGAGACCGTCACCCGCCCCGATCGCGTGCGCGTGCGCGCGCAGGATGCAAAAGGCGAATTTTTTGAAATGGCGTGCGACGAACTGCTCGCCGTGTGCATTCAGCACGAAATTGACCATTTGAACGGCAAAGTATTCGTGCAATACCTCTCCAACCTCAAATTAAACCGCATCAAAAACAAAATTAAAAAACAACAGCGCGAAGCGCAATAAAGGGCTATCCATGAACGTGATTTTCGCCGGTACACCCGTCTTCGCCGCACGCGCCCTATCCGCCATCATCGACGCAGGATTTAACATCCCGCTGGTACTGACCCAACCCGACCGTCCGAGCGGGCGCGGCATGAAACACACGCCCAGCCCAGTCAAGCAAGTGGCGCTACAACACAACATCCCCGTCGCACAGCCGATTTCCCTGCGCCTGAACGGCAAATACCCCGAGGACGCGCAAGCGGCACGCGCGCAAATCACTGCCACGCAGGCCGACATCATGATCGTTGCCGCCTACGGTCTGATTTTGCCGCAAGACGTGCTGGATTTACCCAAACACGGCTGCGTCAATATTCACGCCTCGTTGCTACCGCGCTGGCGCGGCGCCGCACCGATTCACCGAGCGATTGAAGCAGGTGACATCGAGACCGGCATCACGTTGATGCAAATGGACGCGGGGCTGGACACCGGCGATATGCTCGCAATCGAACGCCTGCCCATTACCGAACAACACACCACCGCCACATTGCACGATGAATTGGCCGAAATGGGCGCGCGCATGGTGGTGGACTATTTGCGTCAACTGCGCGACGGCGCTACGCCGCAAGCCACGCCGCAGCCGACCGACGGCGTCAGCTACGCCGAGAAAATCGATAAGGCGGAAGCAAAAATCGATTGGACACAATCGGCGCAAATCATCGCGCGCAAAGTACACGCGCTTGATCCTGCGCCCGGCTGCGTGTGTACCTACATGGAACAGCCGCTCAAAATTTGGGCGGCACAAACCGACGAAACCCTCAGCAAAGACCACGCCGCCGGAACCATCATCAACGTAGACAAACACGGCGTGCGCGTTGTATGTGGCGACAGCTCGGTGCTGCGCATCACACAGATGCAAAAGGCAGGCGGTAAGCGCAGTCCGGCACATCAAGTGGCCGAAAGCCTGAAACTCACCGCGCAGCAGCAGTTGAATTAACGACAGATGTGTCAAAAAACAAAAAGCGAACCGAGGCTCGCTTTTTGTTGCTCATGACAGATTAACCCTGATTAACCGCGCTGCGCGGCAAACGCTCGGCACGCATCGCCGTACAATTGGAAAATCTTAATCCACAGCGGATTTTCATGCGTTTTCCATTCAGGGTGCCACTGCATACTGAGCGTGAAGTGCGGCACGTCGGAGCAGTACATGGCTTCGATCAAGCCGTCCGGCGCATGCGCCAGCGGCGTCAAGCCTTTACCCAATTGCTTGATACCCTGACCGTGCAAGGAGTTGACCATAAATTCGGTTTGACCCAGCGCTTTGGCAAACCATGTGTCCGGCACCAATTGCACCGGATGGTGCGGTCCGTACATGTCGTCCAGCGGAATGTCGCTGCCTTTTTCACGGTGATCCATTTTGCCTTCGGTCTCGTGTACTTTTTGGTACAGATTGCCGCCACGAGCAATATTCAGCTCCTGATGTCCGCGACACACGCCCAAAAACGGCAAACCGCGCTCCATCGCCTTCGGAATCAGCGCGGAGTTAAATAAATCGCGCTGCGGGTCTTGCGCAATATCGGGGGTTTCGTGTTCTTCACCATACAAAGAAGGCATGATATTGGTCGATGCGCCTGATAAATAAACGCCATCGGCCATATCCAAATAACGATCCAAATCACCCGTGCCATAACAGGTCGGTACCAATACGGGAACGCATTCGGAAAAGCGTGCGATCGGATCCGAATACTTTTGCCCCAGCACCTGATAATTTAGACCGGATAGTTCGCGATCACCCATGGTGATCAAAACCACCGGTTTACGTTGGCCATTTGTCTCTGTATGATTGGGAATACTCATGCGTCACCTATAGAAATTTGCGATGGGCATACTGTAGCTGAAACGCAAACTGAGTTGACAGCACCACTTGAGTACGACCCAAGCATACACTCCGACGCACGACAAACACGAGAAACCACTTTATTTTCATGGTATTAATAGATACGTATTCATTCGCTCAGCCATTTTGCGCCAAGAGCAGATATGTACAAAATGTGGCTTTATGCCAACCAAAATGCAGGTATTTATGGAATGCCTACGCCAAAAACATTCATAAACCATTTATTTTTTAAGGTTTTGGGCTTACAATAAGAACGTTTTAGACGACCTGCTGTATGCCTTGTAGCCTTGGGCAGAAGCCGTTGATCTGTATAGCACTGAGCAGATGCAGCGCGCGCAGGTAAGTAACACCGTGTTTGCTCTGTGGTTAAATCAGCAAGCACCTCTAATAGGTAATGGATACATAGGACTTGGATATGACTCAATCGCAAAACCCGCACACCCCAGCCAACGAGCAAGACGAACACCTCTCGGAAACCAGTGCAAACGTAATTACCTTAATCGCATTGGCCGTTGTCACCGCAGTTGTTGGCATCCTATACTTCTTGGCGCAAGTGGTCAGCTCGAACGCCATGGCACAAACCCGCGCCGCACAAATGGAAGAACAAGTTGTTGAACGCCTGCGCCCGGTGGCAGGCTTTGAAATGGGCGCCAGCTCCAAAGGCCCGAAAACCGGTGAAGAAGTATTCAACAGCCTGTGTACCGCATGTCACGCCGCAGGCGTAGCCGGCGCACCGAAAATGGGTGACGCGGGCGCATGGGGTCCGCGCATTGCACAAGGCGAGCCAACATTGTTCAAACACGCTTTGGAAGGCTTTACCGGCAAGACCGGCACCATGCCGGCTAAAGGCGGCAATCCTGCGCTGAGCGATCTCGAAGTGGAACGCGCCGTGGTCTTCATGGCCAACAAGAGCGGTGGCTCTTTGGCTGAACCCGCAGCACCTGCAGCTGATGGCGCTGCTCAGGCAGACGGCAAAGCCGCACCCGCCGCTGGCGCAGCAGCCCCTGCCGCCGCTCCTGCGAAAAAATAATGGCTTCGCATCCAACGATGCGAGCCACACCCCCTTGATGGCCTCATATTAAAGGTCAATTCGGGACAAAATTACAACACCTTGCCGAGATTATGCAATCTCGGCATTTTTTTATATCCCCATAGAGATAAATGGGATTGAAAGTGCGGTCAAATCGTCATATACTGCAAAAAGGCGTATGCCTCCCCCGTTTTTCCTCCCTAAACGGGGCGATCGTCCAACGACGATATTTTTTACCCCGAGTTTACTCGGGGTTTTTTTATATCTTTTGATTGAATCATCTCAAAAACCTGTTAAAAATCTGTATGCTTTTTCTAACAATGCCCTGTCATTAAATTCAAAGACAGTTTGACAACTATCGAATTGTTTTTTAGAATTGCCAGCCATCAGCAACCGAATCGCACACACTTGCACCTAATCAGCAGCCTACAGCTCGAACCATCAGATTAACAACAGTATCCCCACGAAATATTCGAACATAAGTACCGATGGAAATAGACGTCAAATTACTGGCACGGCAGTTCAAAGCCTTATCCAACGAACATCGACTGGCCTTATTCATCACCATCCTCACGCACGAGCAGGAGCACGGACGCGAGCACGGCTGTCTGATCAGCGACATGGTGTCGGGCTGGAAAATCTGCGCGCCCACCGTATCGCATCATGTGCGCACGCTCGAATCGGCGCAACTGATTGATGTGGAGAAAAATGGCAAATACATCTTGGCACGCATCAATCTGGACTCCTATCGCTTGATGATGCGCCTCGGTCGTGTGCGTCCGATTGATGAGCACATGGCGCAATGGCTCAATCCCGAATCGACACAAAAGGCCTCCCCCTTTTAAACTCAACCTCAAATCCAACCCAAAGGTGTTTATGAAGCACTCAACTCTATCCCGAACGGTGCGTTTATCGAGCATGGCACTGGCCATTGCCGCGCTGTCCGCCTGCGCCGTGGTCAGCGGCAAATACGAGCCACTGGCGCAGGTCAACAACGACGTGTTGAATTTACCCAACGCATCCGGTCAAACCTTGGCACAGTGGCCACACGAAGGCTGGTGGCGCGCGTACAACGATGCAACATTGAACCGACTGATTGAGCAGGCGCTGGCTGACGGACCGAGTTTACAAGTTCTGGCTCAACGCGCCAAAACCGCGCAGAGCAACGCCGATGCCGTGCGCAAATCGCACTATCCGGCGGGGCAAATCAAAGCCACTTGGACCGGACAAAAATTCTTTGATGCCAATGTCGAGGCCTATCAGCAGAATTTGCAAGGATATTTGCAGCAAATGGGCATGAGCGGCGGCATCCCCGATCAAGGCATGAAGCAAACCGACATCTCCGCCGGTCTGTCGTGGGACTTGGATTTATGGGGCAAAAACCGCGCCGCCTACAACGCCGCGCTGGGACAAAGCCGCGCGCAAGCGCTGGAGTACGAAGCGGCACGCCAAGGCGTGATCACACAAATTGTCGGCCTGCACGCGAATATCTCGGCGCTACAAAGCCGCCAAGCGATTTTGCGTCAAATGATCGCCCTGCAAACCACACTCAAACAGCGCTGGCTTGAACGCGAACGTGCGGGGCTTCAGCCCGTGCAAAACAGCGTGCAGACCGACATCATGATCGCCCAAATGGAGCAACTCTCCGCCGGCCTGAATGCACAACACGAGGTGCTGCGCGCACAACTGGCCGCACTGGTGGGTCTGACGCCACAGCAATTGCCCCCAATCAGCGCAACCGGTACTTGGGCGACTTTGCGTTTGCCCAATGATTTGACTACCAATATTTTGGGTTCGCGCCCCGACATCGCCGCCGCACGCGAGTACATCACCGCTGCGAGCGAGCAGGTGAAATCGGTGCGCGCCGAGTTCTATCCCGACATCAACCTGAGCGTGTTTACCGGTTTGCAGATCATCGGCTTGGACGATATTTTGCGTTTTAGTGGCAAAAATATGGGCGTCCGACCCGCGATCACGCTGCCGCTGTTCAGCAGCGTTCAGCTCAATGCCAAACTGCGCATCCAGCAAGCGCAATTAGATACCGCCATCGCGCAATACAACAAAACCGTGTTTGAGGGCGTCTCCGACGCGGCGCAACAACTCGCGCAACACCGCCAAACACAGGCTCAAGTCAGCCAGCAGGCGCGCATTGTCAAAGATCAGCAAAAACTGGCCGAACTGGCGCGTCAGCGTTACCAAGTCGGCATGAGTCCGCAGATGGAAACACTCGGCTTGCAAGCGGCCGCCTTGAGCGCACAGGATGCGCTGTACGCCAACTACGCCGCGCGGCGTTTGCAAGAAGCGCGACTGGCCAACAGTTTGGGCATCGGTTTTTCCGACGCAGTGCACCCGAGCGAGCGCAATACCGGCGCAACCGAATAATCGTTACATCATCGTTAACATTCGAAAATACAAGAGGCTTTGAATATGAGCAACAACACCCCTCCGATTGAACCCACCGCGTCGGCATCAACACCCGCAGAGGCGCAACAGGTACAACCAGCGCAACAGCAGCAAGACGCACAAAACCAACGCAAACGCAAAACCGGCCTGACCATCGCCATCGCGTTGTTCCTCATCGCCGGCTTGGCTTGGCTGGCCTACTGGTTCTTCTTTTCGCGCCACCACGAGACCACCGACAACGCCTACGTTTCCGGCAATATGGTGATGCTGAACGCACAAACTGTCGGCACGGTCGAGGCCATCATGGCCGATGAAAACCAAGAGATCAAAGCCGGTCAAGTGCTGATCAAACTCAACCCGACCGACGCGCAAGTTGCCCTGAGCCAAGCGCAAGCGCAGCTCGCCCAAGCCTCGCGCCAAATCCAAAACGCATTCAACAGCGCGGGCGTCGCCAATGCGCAATTGAGCCAAGCACGCAGCGCGGTACAAACCGCGCAAGACGCGGTCAATCGCCGCGCTAAACTGGTCGGCACGGGCGCGGTGAGCAAAGAGGAATACGATCAAGCGCGCAATGCATTGGTTCAAGCGCAAGCCGCCTACAAAACCGCGACCGAGCAAAGCAAAACCGCGACCGCACAAATCGCCGGTACGACCCCGCAAAACCATCCCGCCATCGAAGCGGCCAAAGCCGCATTTCGCAGCGCGTACATCAATAACAAACGTCTGGCCGTGCTCGCACCGATTGACGGCGTGGTAGCCAAACGCAGCGTACAAGTCGGCCAGCAAATCGCCCCGGGCGCACCATTGATGACCATTGTCGCGGCCAATCAAGTGTGGGTGGAAGCCAATTACAAAGAAACACAATTGGCCAATTTGCGCGTCGGCCAGCCGGTGGAACTGAGTTCCGACGTGTACGGCAGCGGCGTGAAATTCAACGGCACGGTGCAAGGCATCGGCATCGGTACGGGCGCGGCATTCTCCGTTCTGCCGGCGCAAAACGCCACCGGCAACTGGATCAAAATCGTTCAGCGCATTCCGGTGCGCGTGACCATCGACCCTGAGCAATTGAAACAACACCCCTTGCGCGTCGGCATGTCCATACATGCGAGCATTGACACACGCGATCGCAGCGGCGCAGTATTGGGCGCGGTGACAGGCACGCAAGCACCGGCGAACCTGCAAACCAATGTCTATAACCAAGACGAGGCCGAAGCCAATCAAATCGCCGATCAGATCATTCAGCAAAACCTGCGTTGAGCAAGGAATGATCAATGATGAGATGAAACGCAAACACAGCGAACGGTGTCAATCCGCTCCGTGACTGCGGCTCACTCATTCCAGATTGAAATTTTTAGGATCATTCATGAGTTCAAATCACGCAGAACCGATGAATCAGAACGAAATGCTCAACGCCTCCTCTGCCGTGTCTGGCGGAGACGGACAGGTGGGCGAAAGCCATGCGGGTACGGGTTTGCCGCCGTTACACGGCGCGCCATTGGTATTTCTGACCTTGGCCACAGCGTTGTCCACCTTCATGGAGGTGCTGGACACCACGATCGCGAACGTGGCCGTGCCGACGATTTCCGGCTCGATGGGCGTCTCGGCGCGCGAAGGTACGTCGATCATCAGCTCGTACTCGTTGGCCGCAGCAATTGCCGTACCGCTCACCGGCTGGCTCGCACGACGCTTCGGCGAAGTGCGCTTGATGATCGCGTCGGTGCTGCTGTTCACCTTGTTTTCGGTGCTGTGCGGTTTGGCGCCGAACTACGACATGCTGGTGTTTTTCCGTCTGATGCAGGGCTTGGTCTCCGGCCCGATGGTGCCGCTCGGCCAATCCATCATGATGAACAGTTATCCGCCGGAAAAACGCGGCGTCGCGATGGCCTTTTGGGCGATGACAGTGGTGATCGCGCCGGTCGTCGGGCCGGTGCTGGGCGGGTATATCACCGAGGAATATTCGTGGCATTGGATTTTCTATATTAATGTGCCCATCGGCTTGTTCTGCGCGTACAGCATTGCCACTTTGCTCAAAGGGCGCGAATCAAAAACCACCAAACAGCCGATTGATATCATCGGTTTGACCTTGCTGGTGATCGGTGTCGGCAGCCTGCAATTTATGCTGGAGCACGCCAATGATCTGGGCTGGTTCGAGTCGCACGAGGTCATCATTCTGACGATTTTTGCGGTGGTTGGCTTGGTGTTGCTGACCATTTGGGAGTGGTATGAACGAAATGCGGTGGTGGATTTGCACCTGTTGCGCAGCCGCAATTTTGCCATCGGCGTGAGTTTGCAAACGATCGGGTTTACCATTTTCTTTGGCAATATGGTGGTGATGCCGCTGTGGCTGCAAACGGTGATGGGCTATGATTCGTTCCACTCGGGTCTGGCGGTTGCTCCAGTCGCGGTGTTCTCCGTGCTGTTCTCACCGGTGATTGGTATGAATATGCACAAGGTGGATTTGCGCTATCTGGTGATCACCGGTTTTGCACTGTTTGCCTTTGGTAGCTGGTATTCGAGTCTGCTCACGCCCGATGCGACCATGAGTGACATCATGATCGGTCGGTTTTTATTCGGACTGGGCATTCCATTTTTCTTCATTCCACTGGGCGCATTGATTATGGAAGGGCTGCACGGTGAGGAGCTGACCCACGCGGCGGGGCTGTCGAACTTTTTGCGCACGCTCGGCGGTGCGATTGGCACGGCGGTGTTTGTCACGCTGTGGACGCGACGCACGATCTTTCACCACGCACGTCTGACCGAAAATGCCGTACCGGGTACACCGGCGTATGATCAGTTGATGAATCAGCTCGGCCATGCGGGTATGAACAGCACGCAGCGCTACACGCTGCTGGATGGTCTGATCAGCCAACAGGCGGCCACACAATCGACGCTGGATATTCTGTATCTGACCGGTGTATTATTCTTGGTGATGATTATTTTTGTGTTCTTTGCCAAACCGGTCAAAGGCGCAAGTGCCACCGGCGGACATTAAACCAATATGAAACCAACATTAAGAGAGAATAAGTTATGACGACGGAAAAACCGGCACACATTGTGCGTTTTGAAAAACTACGTGAACGCGGACGCTGGCTGTATATCGCGACGACCGCCGGCTCGGTTGCCTTGGTGATTGGTGCGATTCAGTGGTTCAATGGTCATTTTTCGTGGGAAAGTGTTTCGCTCTACGCGTTCGCGGGGGCAGCGATTGCGCTGGTGGATTGGATGGTGCTGTCCAAACGCTACCGCGACTACCACGACTCAGCCGACACCAAACGCTAAAACAACACCCAGCCGAATACCAAACAGATGCTAAACCCTGAGTAAAGCCGTTATAATAGCGGCTGAAATTTTCGATACTACCTATAAAAATGCCGTCATTCCCGCGAAAGCGGGAATCCAGTTTTTTAAAAATCAACACCAAGTTGCAATCAGTCTGGGTTCCCGCTTTCGCGGGAACGACGGTTTATTTTTTAGGAATTGAATCAAAGTTGAACCATCGAATAACAGCCTGAACTCATTCATCACGAATTTGCTGTTTGACTTATTTTCTGGACACATTATGACACTTCGCTGCGGTATCGTTGGCCTGCCCAACGTGGGAAAATCCACCTTATTCAACGCCTTGACCAAAGCCGGCATTGCCGCCGAAAATTACCCGTTTTGCACGATTGAGCCGAACGTCGGCGTGGTCGAAGTGCCCGACGCGCGCATGAATGCACTCGCCGACATCGTCAAACCGCAGCGCATGCAATACGCCACGGTTGAGTTCGTCGACATCGCCGGTCTGGTCGCGGGCGCGTCCAAAGGCGAAGGGCTGGGCAACCAATTTCTCGCCAACATCCGCGAAACCGACGCCATCGCGCACGTCGTACGCTGTTTTGAAGACGAAAACGTCGTCCACGTCGCCGGCAAAATCGACCCGATTTCCGACATCGAAGTGATCAACACCGAACTGGCGCTGGCCGATTTATCCACCGCCGAAAAAGCCCTGCAACGCCAGCAAAAAACCGCACGCGCCGGCGACAAAGACGCCGCGAAACTCGTGAGCGTACTCGAAAAAATCATCCCGACACTGAACGAAGCCAAGGCCATCCGCAGCCTGAATCTGGACGAAGAAGAACTCGCATTGCTCAAGCCGTACTGCTTCATCACCGCCAAACCGACGATGTACGTGGCCAACGTCCTCGAACACGGCTTTGAAAACAACCCACACTTGGCCGCCGTTCAAGCCTACGCGGAAAAAGAACACGCGCCGGTGGTGGCCGTTTGCGCCGCGATCGAAGCGGAAATCGCCGGTCTGGATGACGACGAGAAAGGCATTTTCCTCGAAGACATGGGCATGCACGAACCCGGCCTGAACCGCGTGATTCGCGCCGGCTACACCCTGCTCGGTCTGCAAACCTACTTCACCGCAGGCGTGAAAGAAGTGCGCGCGTGGACCATTCACATTGGCGACACCGCACCGCAGGCAGCGGGCGTGATTCACACCGACTTCGAACGCGGCTTCATCCGCGCGCAAACCATCGCCTACGATGACTTTATCCAATACAAAGGTGAAGCGGGCGCGAAAGAAGCAGGCAAAATGCGCGCCGAGGGCAAAGACTATGTGGTCAAAGATGGTGACGTATTGAACTTCCTGTTTAATGTATAAACCCCGTTGAAAGCCCATCCATCCGATGGGCTTTTGTTTGCATGACTATTACTTTTTTCATGAGGAGCAACCCATGAATGAATGGCTCAGTTTGCTCGGCATCGCCAGCGCACTGGCGGTGGGCGCGGTCAGCCCGGGGCCGAGTTTCGTGGTGGTGGCGCGTACCGCCGTCAGCGCGGGACGTGCACAGGGTGTCGCCACAGCATTCGGCATTGCACTCGCGGGGGCGATTTTCGCGACGGTTGCTTTACTCGGTTTGCACAGCGTTTTGCTCGCCGTGCCCAAGCTGTTCATCGGCTTGAAATTATTCGGCGGCGCGTATTTGCTTTATCTGGGTGTGCGCATTATTCGCGGCGCGACGCAGCCTTTGACCGTGGATGCGTCCAACCGTGCCAACGCTTCACGCAGCCGCTCATTGCTAAACAATGGGCGCAGCGGGTTCATCACGCAAATCGTCAACCCCAAAACCGCCATCGTCTACGCGAGCGTATTCGCGGCGTTTTTACCCGCGCACACGAGCGGGCTGTTCAATCTGGCGACCGTCTGCGTGGTCTTTATGATTGAATTGATTTGGTACGTGGTCGTTTCGCTGTTGCTCTCGACCGCTGCGCCACGCGCGGCATATTTGCACCATAAAAAGTGGTTGGATCGCATCGCGGGCGGCGTTATGGCGGCGCTGGGTGGTAAATTACTGACCTCGGCCTTGCGTTAAAGGGATTGTAGCAATACGTCGGGGTGCACGCCGCCGCCCACCGCTAAGCAGACAACGCCTTCACCGATTGCAAATAAGGGATGCGCCGAGCGACAAAAATCATTATCATGCCAACTCGTTGCTGCTCGCTCATGCGTATAACATAGCCATTGACGCTCGATGATTCGGGCGTTTTGTTTGTAGCACACTGAGCATTTAGGCAGCCGTAGGCAGGGTAATCCAAAGAGACCGAAATAAGGAAAATAAACGATGACGTATTTGATTTTGGCGGTGTTGTGCAGCGTGGCGGTGTCCATTTTTCTGAAAATGGCGCGCCGCCAACGTATCGACATGGGACAGGCGATTGCCATGAATTATGTGATGGCGACGGCGTTGACTTGGGCATACCTCAAGCCGGATATGAATGCATTAAACACCAGCATCCCTACCCTCTCGTTGTTCGTCGCACTCGGAATTTTATTGCCATCGGTGTTTCTCATCATGTCCAAAGCGGTGGACTACGCGGGCATTGTGAAATCGGACGCGGCGCAGCGTTTGTCTCTGTTTATCCCGATCGTCTGGGCGCTGCTGTTTTTCGGCGAGCAATTGACGCAAGCGCGCGGCTTGGGTATCGTTTTGGCTTTTGCCGCCTTGTTGTGTTTGTTGTACAAGCCTTCGGTCGCGGGCGGTCGTGGCAGCGCACGGCAAATCGTTTTGCCACTGCTCGGCGTGTGGCTCGGCTACGGCGTGATTGATGTTTTGTTCAAGCAGGTGGCAAAAACCGGCAGCGCCTTCGCGGGTAATTTGCTGGTCGCTTTCATCCTCGCCGGTGTGCTGATGTGGCTGTATTTGCTGTTCAAACGCACGCGCTGGTCAGGTAAAAGTTTGCTCGGCGGCTTATTACTGGGCGCGCTCAATTTTGGCAATATTTTGTATTACGTGCGCGCGCATCAGGCGTTCAAAAATGATCCGACGCTGGTTTTCGCAGGCATGAACATCGGCGTAATTACGCTCGGTACTTTGGTCGGCGCGCTGTTGTTCCGTGAAAAAATCTCGCGCGTGAATGCCGTGGGTATTCTGTTGGCGATTGCCTCGATTGTCAGCCTGTTTTATTTGAGCAAATGGTTGCCGCAGTTGGCGTAAAATAGACGGCAAACCTACGGAGCAGAAATGAAAGAAAATGAATTGATTCAATGGCTTGACCACATCGGTCACTCGTCCAGTGGCGCGATCACCATCGTGCAAACCATTCGCAACGCCATCATGTCTGCCAGCATCCTCGCCTCGGTTGCGTTGATTGCGCTCATGGGCGCGCTGGCCACCGCGCACAATCGCCCCGATTGGGCGATTTTAGGCACTATTTTTCTGCTGATACTGAGCGCGACCTGCTCGGCCATTTCGATCGGTTTTTTGGCGCGCTTGAGCTTTCAAACTCAGTTCAAAGACGTCTCTTTGGACTTGACCGCCCAACGCATCCGCCACGCACTCAGCCTGATTTGGAGCGCGGTGATATTGTTTGTCTTGGCTTTGTTGGTGGCGGCGTTAGAATTGTGGTTGTAAGCTCGAATCAATAATCAATTGACCCGATGGTCCTCGTGCCACGGCGCAATTTTGAACAACATCAGCATCCCCGGAATCGCCAGCACCATGCACAAATAGAAGAACGACTCCCAGCCCATGCGCTCAACCAGCCAACCCGTTGAGGCGTTGATGAGCGAACGCGGCACGGCGGTCAGACTGGTAAACAAAGCCAGTTGCAATGCGGTATACGCCGGATTGGTGGTGCGGGCGATGAAGGACACAAATGCCATGGTTCCCAAGCTCATGGCAAAGGTTTCCGCCGCGATGACAATCGCCAGCAACATACGCTCACGTCCGCCGATGGTTTCAAACGGTCCGTAATGCGCCAGCACGACAAAGGCCAAAATCGCCAAGGTCTGCGCAAAGCCAAACACCCACAGTGCCTTGTTAATCCCCAAGCGCAGCATCCAAATCCCCGCAAAAATACCACCGGCGATGCTGGAGGCCAAACCAATGCCCTTATTGATCGTACCGAGATCGGTTTTGCTAAAGCCCATTTTCAGGATGAAAGTCGATTGCAACGCGGTTGCCATGCTGTCGCCCAATTTATAGAGCAACATAAAGGCCAGAATAAACAACGCATATTTCCAACCCTGACGATTAAAAAACTCGACGAATGGCTCAACCACCGAGCTAATCAAGGTTTTCGGTGCGAATTTAGACGCCGCCGGCTCTTTGACGAACAGCGACATCAACGCACCCGGCAGCATAAACAACGCCGTCACGATGAACACCGTATGCCACGGCAGATGGTCGGCCAAAATCAGTGACAGCGCGCCCGGAACAAAACCGGCGATTTTGTACGCATTGACGTGAATGCTGTTGCCCAAACCCAATTCTTGATCGGACAAAATCTCACGACGAAAGGCATCCACCGCCACATCTTGGGTCGCGGACAAAAATGACACCACAATCGACAAAATCACCACCCATTTGAGCTGCGCCTGCGGGTCCAACATGCCATAGACCGCAATACCGATCAACAAGCCGATTTGCGTCACCAACATCCAACTGCGCCGACGCCCCAGAAACGGAATCAAGCTGTAACGATCCAACAACGGCGCCCACAAAAATTTCAGCACATACGGCAGTTGCGTCAGCGAAAACGCGGCAATAGTCTTCACCGTGACGCCATACGAGAGCAACCACGCTGGCAATAACTGGATGATAAAGAACAGCGGCAAACCAGACGAAAAACCCGTAAAAATACAGGTCAGCATTTGTTTGGTGAAAATCAGCCGATACCACGGCAGTTGACTCAGATCATCGGTGGCAACGTTCGGCTGAGTGGTGTTTGGGTCGGTAGTCAATGGATTCCTCACTTAAAATTCATTCAACGCAAAACCATAATCCATCACGATCGGCGCATGATCGGAAAATTTCTGGCCGGTATAGACGCTGGTGGTGTGCATGGCATGCGCGACGTTGTGGCTGGCGAGTTGATAATCAATGCGCCAACCGACGTTGTTTTCATACGCACGGCCACGATTGCTCCACCACGTATATTGCGCCGTTTCCGGATGCAACCGTCGATAGGTGTCGCACAAGGTGCATTCCTCCAAAAATTGGCTCAGCCACGCGCGCTCTTCGGGCAAAAAGCCGGAGTTTTTCAGATTGCCTTTCCAGTTTTTCAGGTCAAGCTCGTGATGCGCGATATTAACGTCGCTGCAAATGATGATTTCACGCCCTGCCACACGCAGCGCCTGAATGTGGGGTAAAAACAACGCGAGAAAGCGGTATTTGGCCTCTTGTCGCTCCGGCGCGGATGAGCCGGACGGGAAGTACACCGACATCACCGACAGCTTGCCAAAGCGTGCCTCGACGTAGCGGCCTTCACGGTCAAACTCACCACCGCCGTCAAAGCCGATGATGACCTCGTCGGGCTGATGACGGGTGTACAGGCCGACGCCACTGTAGCCTTTTTTCTCAGCGTATTGGAAATAGCCGCGCAGACCGGAAAATTCGGCAAAATGAGCTTCCACTACGTCCGCCTGCGCTTTGAGTTCCTGCACGCAGACGATGTCGGCGGATTGTTGCGCCGCCCAATCAAAAAAACCTTTGGTATTGGCGGAACGGATGCCATTTAAATTGGCGGAAATGATTCGTGTCATGATATTGTGTTGTTAAATGTGTACGCTTGCAGTTTGAACCGAGCCGGAATCAGTGTTTGCTTTTCGTTTGCTCTGCATTTGATCTGCGTTTGCTCTTTTGGGGCTTGATTGTAACCGAATTTGTGGCGCGCAACGACCTTCGCGCACCAGTAATCGGCTGGATTGAACCACAAATCCCGCAAATTGGACCGCAGCGCAGCCACATGGCCACCCGATTGGGTTAAAAACGCGCTCCTATCGATGAACCGATGAAAATGACTGAATGTAATTAGCCTATATAAATCAATCGCTTGCTGCACCATGTTTTTGCACCCAAGTGTTCATCTTTCTATATAATAAGCCTCCATCGTAATCACGAAAACGATTACACATTGTGAAAGGATAGTGAATGAATCTCAAATCCAGTTTGCAGGAAAATGTTTCTGTACCGAATACCGATTCTGAATTTTTAAAAGCCGAAATTTTGTCGAAGCTCGCCTACGCAGTCGGCAAAGACCCGTTGACCGCGAACAGCAGCGATTGGCTGACCGCCACCATCTTGGTCGTGCGCGACCACATCGTGGATCGCTGGATGGCGACCACCCGCGAAAACTACCGTGCTGAGAAAAAGCGCGTGTACTACCTATCGCTCGAATTTTTGATTGGTCGCCTGTTGCGCGACGCCATGAATAACTTGGAGCTGACCGACGGCATCAGCAAAGCGCTGTCTGAATTGAACGTGGACATCGATTTCATCCGCGAACTGGAGCCGGATGCGGCTTTGGGTAACGGCGGTTTGGGCCGTTTGGCCGCGTGTTTCATGGAATCCATGGCCAGCATCGGCGTACCGGCGTATGGCTACGGCATTCGTTACGATCATGGCTTATTCCGCCAAGCGATCGAAAACGGCGCGCAAATGGAATACCCTGAAAACTGGTTGAATTTTGGCAATCCGTGGGAATTCATGCGCCGCGAGGCCAATTACCATATTGGTTTTGGCGGTACGGTTGAGGTCATCACCGAATGGGACGGCGCCACCACCTCGGTGTGGCATCCGGCGGAAGTTGTGCGCGCCATCGCCTATGACACGCCGGTGGTCGGCTGGCGCGGCGAGAGCGTCAACACCTTGCGTTTGTGGCGCGCGCGCGCGACCACGGAAATTAAATTGGATATTTTTAACAGCGGCGACCACATGGGCGCATTGTCCGAGAGCAACCGCGCACGCAGCATTTCGCGCGTCCTCTATCCGGCGGATGCGAGTGCGGAAGGCCAAGAATTGCGCTTGCGTCAGGAATATTTCTTCACATCAGCGTCTTTGCAGGACATCATGCGTCGCCACCTGCAACAGTACAGCACGCTGGACAATCTGGCCGATAAAGTCGCAATTCAGTTGAACGATACGCATCCCGCGTTGGTCGTCGCCGAATTGATGCGTCTGTTGGTCGATCAGCACAATATGAAGTGGGAAAAAGCGTGGGAAATCACCCAAGCCGTGGTGTCCTACACCAATCACACTTTGCTGCCAGAAGCCTTGGAGCGCTGGGCGGTTAATCTGATGGAGCGCATGTTGCCGCGCCACATGCAGATCATTTATGTGATCAACGCGCGCCTGCTGAACCAAGTCAAGAGCCAATTCCCGAACAACGACGCACTACTGTCCGCGATTTCATTGATTGATGAACACGGTGGTCGCCATGTGCGCATGGGCAACTTGGCCTTTGTCGGCTCGCACAAGGTCAACGGCGTGTCCGCGCTGCACTCGGATTTAATGACCAAAACGGTATTCCGCGAACTGCATCAGGTATTTCCTGAGCGCATTTGCAACAAAACCAACGGTATCACGCCGCGTCGCTGGCTGATGCAGGCCAATCCAGAGTTGACGCAATTACTGCGCGACACCATTGGCGACGCATTTTTAGACGACGCGAGCCGTTTGAAAGACCTGATTCCGTATGCGGACGATGCGGCCTTCCGCGCAAAATTCCGCGCGGTCAAGCAGTCAAACAAGGCGCGCTTGGCACAGTTGATTCAAGACCGCGTGGGCGTTCAAGTCAATCCGAATGCGATGTTTGACGTACAAGTCAAACGCATGCACGAGTACAAACGCCAGCATTTAAATATTTTTGAAACAATCGCTTTGTACAATGACATCCGCGCCAATCCGCATAAAAACTGGGTTCCGCGCGTAAAAATCTTTGCAGGCAAGGCGGCGGCAAGCTATTGGCAAGCCAAATCCATCATTCGCTTGATTAACGATGTGGGCAATGTGATTAACAACGATCCGACCGTCGGCGATTTGCTCAAAGTCGTGTTCATCCCGAATTACAACGTCTCCACTGCCGAAATCATCATGCCGGCGGCGGATTTATCCGAGCAAATTTCCACTGCTGGTTTGGAAGCTTCGGGCACGGGCAATATGAAATTCGCCCTGAATGGCGCGCTGACCATCGGCACGCTGGACGGCGCGAACGTTGAGATTTTGGAGCACGTCGGCGCGGACAACATCAAGATTTTCGGCATGACCGCGCAGGAAGTTGAGGATTTGCGTGTACGCGGCTACAACCCGCGCGCCACCATCGAATCGATTCCGGCGCTCAAAGATGTGCTGGATGCCGTTGCCGGTGGCGTGTTCTCACCGAACGATCAACACCGGTACAGCGGTTTGGTTGAATCGATGTACAACAGCGACCATTTCCTCGTTGCACCGGACTTCGTGAGCTATGCGCAAGCGCAACGCGAGCTGGATACGCTGTGGCTGGATCAAGATCAATGGCAGAAAAAAGCGGTATTAAATACAGCCAATATGGGCTGGTTCTCGTCCGACCGTACCATTGCCGAGTACGCGCGTGAAATTTGGGGCATTCCCGTTGCCTGAATTTCACACCGCAGGCCAATGTGACGGCCTGCACAAGATGGAATGACAGTGACTATAGATTAGATATAGCTTGAAATATGCGCCCTCTGCCAACGCAAAGGTTGGCAGATTCGGCTCAAAGGTGTACACTAATCCTATAGACATTGCATTCAGATGAGTGTCTCCTAAAATACTGGGGGGTGGTTATGTCAAAACAGGTTCACAAGCCGCAAACCGAGGCCATTTTGCCATCGGTCACGATGGAGAGCGGCGAACGTGTGCCTAACCGCTCAGCCGATACCAACGACGCATATCCGACCTTTTTGGGCGAAATGGATCGCTACCTATTTGCCCAAAGTACCCACTTCAATCTGTACGAGAAAATGGGCGCGCATGTGCGCGATGGTGGTACTTATTTCACCGTCTGGGCGCCCAATGCCTCACAGGTGTCCGTCGTCGGCGATTTCAATCATTGGGATGTCCACGCCAACGCCATGCACCGCCACACCGACAGCGGTTTGTGGGAATTATTCATTGAAGGCATAGGCGAAGGGGTCGTGTACAAATTCGCCGTGCGCGACGCACACGGTCACATGTTGCCGCTCAAAGCCGACCCGTATGGCTTCGCCGCAGAATTGCGTCCAGCCAATGCATCCAAAGTATTCAACATTCACCATTTCGCTTGGACTGACGCCAATTATTTGGCGCAACGCGACCAAGTCAATCCGTATATTCAGCCGATCAGCATTTATGAAGTGCATTTGGGCTCGTGGCAACGCGATGAAAACGGTCTATTCCTATCCTATGACGAGCTGGCCAATCGCTTGATCGCCTATGTGAAGGACTTGGGCTTTACCCACATCGAAATCATGCCGGTATCCGAGCATCCGCTGGATGCCTCTTGGGGTTATCAGCCGGTCGGCATGTACGCACCGACCGCGCGCTTTGGTTCGCCCGACGGTTTTGCGCGATTGGTCAACCACGCCCACGAAAACGGTATCGGCGTGATTTTGGACTGGGTTCCGGCGCATTTTCCGACCGACGCACATGGCCTGTCGCTGTTTGACGGCACGACGCTGTACGAGCATTCGGACCGCCGTCGCGGTTTTCACCCCGACTGGAACACGGCAATTTATGATTTTGGTCGTGGCGAGGTGGCTGGATTCTTAATCAACAACGCATTGTTCTGGCTCGAACATTACCATCTGGACGGTCTGCGCGTGGATGCGGTGGCCTCCATGCTGCATCTGAATTATTCGCGTCCAGCAGGGCAATGGGAGCCGAATCAAGAAGGCGGCAGCGACAATCTCGAAGCCATTGCCTTTATCAAAAAACTCAATCAAATCATCCACGAGCGCGTGCCATCAGCACTGATGATCGCCGAAGAATCCACCTCGTTTCCGAAAGTGTCGCAGCACCTGATGCACGGTGGACTGGGCTTTAATTTCAAATGGGATTTGGGTTTCATGCACGACACGCTGGATTATTTCAGCCTCGATCCGGTATTTCGCAAATACCACCACGACAAACTGACTTTCAACCAAATGTACGCCTACAGCGAACATTTCGTTTTGCCGCTGTCGCACGATGAGGTCGTCCACGGTAAAAGCTCGTTGATTCACAAAATGCACGGTGATGACTGGCAAAAATTTGCCAATTTGCGCGCGTATTACGCCTATATGTGGGGCTATCCGGGTAAAAAACTGCTGTTTATGGGGCAAGAATTTGCGCAACGCGCCGAATGGAATGAAAACCAAAGCTTGGATTGGCATTTGACCCAATACCACGAGCATTCCGGCGTGCAACGTTTAATCAGCGATTTGAACCATCTGTACCGCTCCTCACCGGCTTTGTACGAACGCGAGCACAGCTGGGACGGCTTTGAATGGCGCGTGGTAGACGACCACGATCAGTCAGTCATTGGCTGGTTGCGCCGTGGAGAAAAAACCGATCAACTGATCTTGGTGGTGTCGAATCTGACGCCTGTGCCGCATCACGGTTACGAAATTCGTGTACCGCAAGCGGGCGTGTGGCACGAAGCCATTAACACCGATGCGACGACTTACGGCGGTTCGGGTATGGGCAATCTAGGGCAAGCACTCACGCAGACGCGTGCTTGGCCACAATTACAGCCGGTTCATCAACCAGCCAACGCGCCGATCAGCCTTGCACCGCACCAGCCGGTGCATACGCCGCCGTTGTACATCGAACACGTTTTAAGCTTATGTTTGCCGCCGTTGGCAACCCTGATTTTTGAGTGGCGCGCTTGACTCAATTCCAAACAGTTTGCGCGAAATATTTGATAAAGGAGAACAAAATGACCAGCAAACCATCCAGCCGGAGTTATTACCCGCATTTGGCACAGGAAGCCATGGCTTTCGTACTGGCCGGTGGACGCGGTTCGCGCCTGTTGGAATTAACCGATTCGCGCGCCAAACCCGCCGTCTATTTCGGTGGTAAAACCCGCATCATTGACTTCGCCTTGTCCAACGCGCTCAATTCAGGCATTCGCCGCATCGGCGTGGCCACGCAGTACAAAGCCCACAGCCTGATTCGCCATCTGACGCAAGGCTGGACCTTCCTGCGCAAAGAGCGTAACGAAGGCTTTGACATTCTGCCAGCGAGCCAACGGATTGACGAAGAATCGTGGTACCAAGGCACCGCTGACGCGGTGTACCAAAACATCGACATCATCGAGGGCTACGCGCCGAAATACATCGTGATTCTCGCGGGCGATCATATTTACAAAATGAACTACGAAATCATGCTGGAGCAGCACGTCGCTTCCAAAGCCGATGTGACCCTCGGCTGCGTTGAAGTGCCGCGCATGGAAGCCACCGGCTTTGGCGTGATGCACGTCGATGAAGAAGACACCATTATTGATTTCGTTGAGAAACCCGCCGATCCACCGGGCATTCCGGGCAGCCCCGATCAGGCATTGGCCTCCATGGGGATTTATGTTTTTGAAACCAAATTCCTGCTTGATATTCTGCGCCGTGACGCCGCTGATCCTGACTCCGAACACGATTTTGGCAAAAACATCATCCCGTATTTGGTCAAAAATGGCAAAGCCGTGGCGCATCGCTTCTCCAACTCCTGCGTCACCAACAAAGACGAGCCGACCCACTACTGGCGCGACGTCGGTACGATTGACGCGTATTGGGAAGCCAATATCGACTTGACCGCCACCGTGCCACAGTTGAACCTGTACGATCAAAACTGGCCGATCTGGACCTACAATGAAATCACCGCACCGGCCAAATTCGTACACGATCAACCCGGTCGTCGCGGCGAAGCCATCAACTCGATGGTCTCCGGCAACTGCATTATTTCCGGCGCAACCTTGAACCATTCATTGCTATTCACCGGCGTATTGGTGCGCTCATTCAGCACCGTGACCAATTCGGTTATCCTGCCCGAAGTGATCATCCACCGCAGCGCTGAGCTGTCCAATGTGGTGGTGGATCGTGGCGTGATCATCCCCGAAGGCCTGGTCATAGGCCAAGACCCGGAACTGGATGCCAAACGTTTCCGCCGCACCAGCAAAGGCATTTGCTTGGTGACGCAAAAAATGATTGATGCGCTGTAAAAGCCGTCAATCAGCGCGCATGAGTCCAATGACGGGCAAGCCTGCCCGTCATGGTGAGTTTATGCGCGATTTACACATACTATTCTAAGGGAGTCCTATGGTTCGCAAACAAACCCCGACCGAAACAACCGCTGCAACTGAAACGGCTGATACACCTGAGATCACCGGCGCCACAGTCGTTGATACGACACCGGCAAGTAAGCCGAAACGCAGCCGCGCCAGCGCAGCCAAAACCGATAAAACCGAGGGCAAAACCGCCAGCAAACCCCGCGCCGTTGCGCCGAAAAAAGTTGTGCGCAAAAAATCCGCACCCATTCAAGTTTTGGCCGCCGCCTCCGAAATCTATCCACTGATCAAAACCGGTGGTCTGGCCGACGTCGTGGGCGCATTGCCTTTGGCGCTGAAATCGCAAGGCGTGCATGTGAAAACGCTGGTTCCGGGCTACCCGCGCGTGATGCAGGCGCTGCATGAATTGAGCGGTGACGACGCGCCGAAATTGTGGTTGGAAACCCACGGCTTTTTCTGGGGCGACGCCCGTCTGTGGTCGGCGACCGTACACGGCATGGATTTACTGGTGTTAGATGCACCGCATTTATACGCCCGCGACGGCAATCCGTATTTGGACCACGAGGGCAATGATTGGTGGGACAATCCGACTCGCTTTGCCGCACTCTCGTTGATGGCCGCGCAATTGTCATGGGGCGCGTACGAGCACATCGACTATCGCCCCGACGTGTTGCACGTGCATGACTGGCAAACCGCGTTGGCGCCGACTTATTTGCATTATTTGGGCGCAGGCAAACACCGTCCGAAAACAGTGATCACGATTCACAATCTGGCGTTCCAAGGCCAATATTCCGCACACATGTTTGGCTTCCTCGGTCTGCCAGGCCATGCCTTTTCCACCGAAGGCGTGGAATACTACGGCGGCGTGGGCTTCCTCAAAGCGGGGATTTTGTTCAGCGATCAGATCACCACGGTCAGCCCAAGCTATGCGCAGGAAATCACCACCATCGGCGGCGGCATGGGCTTGGACGGTCTGTTGCGCTCACGCGGCTCGGCACTGAGCGGCATTGTCAACGGCATTGACACCGACATTTGGAATCCGGCGAAAGATCCCGCATTAGCGGCGAACTACACCGCCAGCAAACTCAAACAGCGCAAAATCAACAAAGAAGCGGTGGAAAAGCATTTCAACATTCCGCACAGTGATGCGCCATTGCTCTGCGTGGTCAGCCGTCTGACGTGGCAAAAAGGCGTGGATCTGCTGATTCAGAGTTTGGACGCCATCGTCGCCATGGATGTGCGCGTGGTCGTGCTCGGCTCGGGCGACCCAGGCATGGAAGCGGCGCTGTATGCGGCACATCACAAACATCCGACGCACGTCGCGGTACACACCGGCTACGACGAACAACTCTCGCACCTGATGCAGGGCGGCTGTGACGGCATTCTCGTGCCAAGCCGTTTCGAGCCATGCGGTTTGACTCAGCTGTACGGATTGCGCTATGGTTGCGTGCCGATCGTCACGCGCGTGGGCGGGCTGAACGACACCGTCGTTGATGCCAATCACGCTGCCGTGAGCGCGGGCGTCGCCACTGGCATCCAGTGCCACGACGTGAGCGCCGACGGGATCATCCACGCGGTCGCACGATTCAATCAACTGTATGCCCAGCCAAAACTGTGGCAAGGCATTCAAAAAGCCGGAATGGCCACCGACGTCGGCTGGACGCAATCGGCTTTGGCCTATAAAAACCTGTTTTAATCATCACTTTGACTTTGGGACAGCATAAGAATGAATATCATCACCCACACCACCGCCCCGTTTGACGGACAAAAACCGGGCACCAGCGGTCTACGCAAGAAAGTAACCGTGTTTCAACAACCGCACTATTTGGCGAACTTCGTCGCCTCGATTTTCGCAGCGGTCAAGCCCGAGGACGGCTTTGCCGGCAAAACGCTGGTGATCGGCGGCGACGGTCGCTTTTACAACGACACCGCGATTCAACTGGTCATCAAAATGGCGGTGGCGCAAGGCTTCGCGCGCATCCTCATCGGTCAAAACGGCATCCTGTCCACGCCCGCCGTATCACACATCATTCGCAAATACGGCGCATTTGGCGGCGTGATTCTCTCGGCCAGCCACAACGCAGGCGGGCCGGATGGCGACTTCGGCATTAAATTCAATATGAGCAACGGCGGCCCTGCGCAGGAAAAAATCACCGACGCGATTTACGCCTATTCGCAAACCGTCAGCAGCTATGCGGCGGCCGATTGCGCCGATGTCGATTTGAGCCAACTCGGCACGACGATGATCGGCGATGTTAGCGTCGAGATCATCAATTCCGTGACCGACTACGTTGAGCTGATGCAAGAGCTATTCGATTTCGATGCCATTCGCGCGCTATTCGCCAGCGGCTTCACCCTAAAGTTTGACGCCATGCACGCCGTCACCGGCCCGTATGCACATGCGATTTTCGAGGACCTCCTCGGCGCAGCCAAAGGCTCGGTATTCAACGGCACGCCGTCCACCGATTTCGGCGGCCATCACCCCGACCCGAATCTGGTGCATGCCAAAGAACTGTACGATCTGATGATGAGCGACAACGCACCTGACTTCGGCGCCGCCTCCGACGGCGATGGCGACCGCAACCTCATCATCGGCCGCGGCATTGCCGTCACACCGTCGGACGCATTGGCGATTCTCGCGGCCAACGCCCATCTCGCACCGGCCTACGCAGGCGGCATCAGCGGCGTGGCGCGCTCCATGCCAACCAGCGCAGCGGTCGATCGCGTCGCACAAAAATTGGGCGTGGAATGCTTTGAAACCCCAACCGGCTGGAAATTCTTTGGCAATCTGTTGGACGCAGGCCGCATCACGCTGTGTGGCGAAGAATCCGCCGGCGCCGGCTCCAACCACGTTCGCGAAAAAGACGGCCTGTGGGCGGTGTTGTTGTGGCTGAATATTTTGGCCAAAACCCGCGTATCGGTCAAAGAGCTGCTCGAAAATCACTGGGCGCAGTACGGTCAAAACTACTACACGCGCCATGACTTCGAGGAAATCGAAACCGATAAGGCCAATCCGGTGATGGCGCACATCAAGGCGCAATTGCCCACGCTCGCGGGCAAACAGTTCGGTTCTCTGACGGTGCAATCCGCCGATGATTTTAGCTACCACGATCCGATTGACGGCTCAGTCTCGCACAATCAGGGGCTGCGTGTGTTGTTCACCGACGGCTCGCGTATCGTCTACCGCCTATCTGGCACAGGCACAGTCGGTGCGACCATTCGCATGTACATTGAGCAATACCAAGCCGATCCGAGCAAGCATGGCGGCGATACCCAAACCGCATTGGCGGAGCTAATCCAAATCGCGTATCAAATCTCGGACATTGCCGCCTTGACCGGTCGAACCGCACCCAATGTGATTACCTAATCCTATTGCATCGACCCAAAAGCAGAAAGGCGACCATTGGTCGCCTTTTTATTTGCTTACATGTGTCACACACCACACCTTTGCGAATCAATCATTATCCGGCACAAAAATCGGATAAATCGGCGTCCAGTTGTGTTTGGCCAAACCGGCTTCGATCTGCTCTTTGCTGTGTGTGGCTACGCCGGTTTCAAACGCGGCTTCGGCTACGGCGCGTGCCACCACGGTGGTGACGTGCTCCAAATCGGAAATCGGCGGGAACACCGCGCCCTGTGCAATGCGCGCAATCGTCACCTGTGTGGACAGAGCAATCGCTGCGGCGGTCATCATCTCCTGATTGATTTTGCGCGCGCCCGAGGCGATCACACCCCAGCCAATGCCGGGGAATACGAAAGTGTTGTTGCCTTGGCCAATTTCATAGACCTTGCCTTTCCACTCCACCGGCGCAAACGGACTTCCGGTTGCCACTGTTGCCGCACCGTCACTCCAACACAGCGCGTCGTGTGGTAAAACCTCGGTCAGATCGGTCGGGTTCGACAGGGCGAATACGATCGGATTGGGCGTATTTTCCATCACTGCTTCGATCACACGTTGATTGAACGAGCCGCCTTGACCGGACAAACCCATCAGCGCGGTGACTTTCGCATTGCGAATCGTGTCCATCATATTCGGATTTTCAGTTGCGTAGCTCCAGCCAACGAGTTTTTCACGATCGTGCGCGAAAGGCAGTTTGTACGGTTCCAGACCTTCGCGGTCGCTCAAAACCAAACCGCGCGAGTCGAGCACATAAATGCGTTCTTTTGCCTGCTCTTCGGTCAAACCGACGTGGATCAGACCGTGCATGATTTGCGACGCCACGCCAATGCCACCCGCGCCGGCGCCGCTGACGAGGAACACTTGATCGGCCAGTTTGCGGCCTTGTTCGGTCGCGGCGAGCAAACCACCCAACGCCATCGCACCCGTGCCTTGAATGTCGTCATTGAAACTCGGAATCGTATCGCGGTAACGCTCCAGCACGTCAAACGCGGTCGATTTACTGAAATCTTCCCACTGCACCATCGCTTCGGGGAAGCGTTTTTTGAATGCGGTGACGAAAGCATCGATCATCTCGTAATATTTCGCGCCGCGGGTGCGCGGTTGGCGCACGCCGAGATAAAACGGGTCTTCGAGCAATTTTTTATTGTTCGTACCAAAGTCAAACAGCACCGGCAAGGTCTCAATCGGGCGAATGCCTGCGGCCAAGGAGTACAAAGTCAATTTACCGATACAAATTGCAATCCCGCCAAAACCCTGATCACCAATACCCAAAATCCCCTCGGCATCAGTCACCACCGCCAGCTTGGTCGTGCCCGAATAGGTGGACAAAATATCGTCCAAATCACGGTAATTCGACTCAGTTACCACCAAACCACGCGGCTCGCGGTAGATGTGGCTGAACTCCTGAATCGCTTCGCCCACAGTCGGGGTATACACGATCGGCAGCATTTCTTCCAAATGATGCTTGACCAAAGAGTAGTACAAAATTCGGTTGTAGTCCTGCAATTCGCGCAGGTACACATATTTTTCGAGGTTGGTTTTGCAAGCCGAATATTGCTCGTACTGACGCTCGACTTGCTCCTCCAGCGTCTCGATACGCGGCGGCAAGCGGCCTTCGATGTGGAACGCGCGACGCTCCTCGGCAGTAAAGGCAGTGCCTTTATTTAAAAACGGGTCTTTGAGCAAATGACGGCCTAAGGCTTTGACACGAATGACTTCTGGCATGAGTAACTCCACAACATAATAAACATAATAGACATAATAGGTATGCCATTGTAAACCTTCCTAAAAGCCTTGTTTTAATTTTCCGCGCACTCGATTAGCGACACCACAGATAGTCACAGATATTGACGCAAAAAATCCAGCAGCAATTTTTGCAACTGCGGATCGGTATAAAACTTCGCCTCGGCGTGATCGGCGACAATCAGACGCAATTGGCTCGGTACACCGGCTTTTTGCAACGCCGCATGCATCGCCTGCGACTGTACAACGGCCACCACACAATCCTGCCGCCCGTGCAGCAGCAACATCGGCGGATCACCCGCATCAACATAATGAATCGGACTGGCCAATAATGCGCGCTGTTGCCGCTCAGGCGTATCGAGATTGCCGCCGCCGAGCAGACCGTATTCCGCCTCGTTCGGCTTATTCGGGTCGTACACCCACGGATTTTTGCAGCCCTGATCAATCCGTTCACCCGCCAAACGGCGCACATCGGCTATGCCGTAGTAGCTCACCGCGGCTTTGACCCGACTGCTGAATGCGGCATTGCCCAAATCGCCTTCCAAGCTCGGCTGGTCAGCGCTGACCGCGAGCAGTTGCGCCAAATGCGCACCCGCCGATTCGCCCGCCACCCCGATGCGCTCAGGGTTGATGCCCAGCTCATGGGCATGCGCGCGCAAATAGCGCACGGCGGCTTTCACATCGTGAATCGGCGCGGGGAATACGCCTTCCGGCACGAGGCGGTAGTTCAGCGACGCGACGGCATAGCCGTTGCGCAACAGCAGTTGGAGGAATTGCTCCAACTGCATGTGCGTGCCGCCACGTATCCATGCCTTGTCACCGATCATCCATGCGCCACCGTGGATGAATACGACCAGTGGGCGATGGCCTTGCTCGCTCGCATTCACCGTCGCCTCAGGCAGGTACACATCCAGCATCTGCGCCGGATTGGGCGTTCCGGCGTAGGCCAAATCGGCGTATGCGGGCGCGACGGATACGGCGGCGGTCGATTCTGACGCAGGCATAACGCGCTCCAAAGCACTGTGCGCCGGTTTGCACGCGGACAGCGCCGCACAAAGCAGTAGGACAAAAGGGATATGAAATTTCATGAAGCAGTGGGGCGTGAACGGATATAAACGGCTCAATATACACATTCCCGCCCGTGGCTTCAAGCCGCCTTTGAATCGCAATCGGCGCCCAACACCCGTCGAACACGATTAAGCGGGGCTGATTTGGCGCGTCGGAGGTGTTATCATGCCGCTGGTGGGCGTTTGACCGTGCTTTGGCTGCACGACATAAGCACGCGCCACGCACTCGCATTATTGGAAGGATGTTCATGTCAGGCTCGTTTTGGCACGCCTTGGTGTTTGCCTTATCCGTCACACTGCCCAGCATTTTGCTGTTGGCATTGGGTTATTTTTTGCGCCGCAGCGGGCAGGTGGATGCGCGTTTTTGTGATCAGGCGTCGAAAATCGTGTTTCGCTACTCCTTGCCTGCCCTGCTGTTCTTCAGCATTTATGGCAACAAGGTGGATTTTGGTTCGCAAATTCCACTGATCGCTGCCGGCGCCGTCGCCAGTTTAATTCTGTTTGTCGGTGCGGAACTGATCGCCGCACGCATGCGCATGGCCGCCACCGACAAAGGGGTGTTTGTGCAGGGCGTGTACCGCGCGAATACGATGATTGCCGGACTGGCGTTCATTGCCAATGCGTATGGCGCCGAAGGTGTCGCCGTCGGTGCGGTGTATGGCGGCGCTATGACCTTGCTCTACAATGTATTGGCGGTGATTACACTGAACCAAAACGTGTCCGGCTCGCGCCGCGTGCAAGCGGGTTATTTCGCCCGCCAATTGCTCACCAATCCGCTGATCGTCGCCATTTTGCTCGCGCTGGCGGCCAAAGCCGTCGCGCTGCCGGTTTCGCCGCTGTTGGTGCAGACCGGCGGTTATTTGTCGGCGGTGGCGCTGCCTTTGGCCTTGATCTGCGCAGGTGCTACGTTGAATGTGCAATCGCTGTTCAGTGTGTCCAACATCGCGCTCTGGGCCAGCGTCGGTCGTCTGATCGCCGCGCCGCTCATCGCCGTGTTGGTCGGATGGGCCTTTGGCTTGCAGGGGCTGAATATGGGCGTGCTGTTCATGATGATGGCCACACCGGTCGCCGCTGCGAGCTATGTCATGGCCAAAGCAATGGGCGCGAATGAGGTCGCCGCCGCCAATATCATCGGTATCACCACCGTGGGTGCCATGCCGGTCGCGGCAGGCGGTATTGCGCTGTTGCGTACACTGGGGTGGTTGTAATGTCCAAACTGCGCACCATCGCCATTCTCGGCCCCGAAAGCTCGGGCAAAAGCACGCTGTGCGCGCAATTGGCGACGCACCTGAATGGCGTTTGGGTGCGCGAATATGCGCGTGAATATGTCCCCGCGCGCGCTGGCGCATACGATGAGGCCGATCTGCTCGCGATTTTGAACGGACAAAACAGCCTGATTCACGCGGGTATCCTCGCCGCACAGCAGAGTGGCGCGTCGTACTTGATCGCTGATACCGAGGCCACCGTGCTGGCGGTCTGGGCGCAGACGGCATTGGGCTATGTGCCGCCGGAAATCGAGCGCGCCTGCGCGACGCAAAGCTTTACCGATTATCTGCTGCTCGCGCCCGATTTGCCGTGGCAGGCCGACCCACTGCGCAGCGCGCCCGAACTGACGCAGCGTCAGGCGATTTTTGTGCAATACGAAACTTGGCTGGCGCGCTACCGGCGCCCGTACACGGTGGTCAGCGGCCACGGCACAGCGCGTTTGCACAACGCGTTGCGTGCGTTGTCTCTATCGATTGTGCATGATTCAGCGCAGTGAAACACGATTGTGGGAATTTTGCGCCACCCTAAGGGCTTTTTGAAAAAAATTTGCCCATGCACCAAAAAAATGCGTTTTGACAATCACACGCTCATTCATCCACCGCTCGCACCAAACGAGCGCACAAGTTCTGAACCCAACGCATCCGATGCACCAGCGTAAAGCAAAAATACAATAAATTCAATCACTTACAAACACTATTCAACAGGCCGCTTGCTTTACAAGCGGATTTTTTTCACTCACACTTCGGCCATGTTTGCTCAAAATCAGCGACGGCGAGCCAAAAATGAACGCAAAAATGAATGCGAAGGTCTCGGCTCCAATGGTCTGCTTTTGGGTATGGCAACAGGTTCATTCATCAAATTGCAAAGCCTTACAGGAGAATGTGTATGAAACGTTATGGAATGCCTTTGGTATTGCTGCTGGCCACGGTGGCGAGCGGTGCTGCTTGGGCGCAAACTTCGACCGAGACACCGCCCGCGCCGGAGACCATCAAAGCAGTGGTGGATTTCGCCGACACCGCCTTTATTTTGATCGCGTCCGCCTTGGTGTTGCTGATGACGCCCGCGCTGGCCTTTTTCTACGGCGGTTTATCGCGCAGCAAAAGCGTGCTGAACACCATGATGATGTCGTTCGCCGCGATGGGCGTAATTACGCTGCTGTGGGTGGCGGTCGGTTACTCGATCGCGTTTGGCGACAATCCGATGGGCGCATGGTTCGGTAGTTTTCACAACGTCATGCTCGCGGGCATGGACAGCAGCAGCACCGCAACCACCTTTGACCCGACGCATTTGATTCCGAAATATGTGTTTGTGATGTTCCAAGCGACCTTCGCCATCATCGCCGCCGCGCTGATCAGCGGTGCGCTGGTCGATCGCATGAAATTCGGCGCATATTTGGCCTTTATCACGTTGTGGAGTATCTTTGTGTACAGCCCGGTGGCGCACTGGGTGTGGGATGCGTCCGGCTGGTTGTTCAATCTGGGTGCGCTGGATTTTGCGGGTGGCACGGTGGTTCACATCAACGCGGGTGTATCGGCGCTGGTGGCGGCAAAATTGCTCGGCCCGCGTTTGCAATCAACCCGCAACAGCGCGATTCCGCACAATATTCCGTTTGTGTTGCTCGGTGCAGGCTTGCTCTGGTTCGGCTGGTTTGGTTTTAACGCGGGCAGCGCCTTGAGCGCGAACGGCTCGGCAGGCTTGGCGATGCTGACCACGCAAGTGGCCACCGCCGCCGCCATGCTGGTCTGGTTGATCTGGGAACGCGCCACCGGCCACGCCATGAGCGCCGTGGGCGCCGCAACCGGCGCGGTGGTGGGTTTGGTCGCCATCACACCGGCCGCCGGATTGGTCAGCCCGGCGTATGCGATTTTGATCGGTGCGATTGGCGCGACGGCGAGCTTCTGGGCGGTACAAAACAAACGTCGGTTTAAAGTGGATGATGTATTGGACGTATTCGCCTGTCACGGCGTGGCGGGCATTGTCGGCGCGATTCTGACCGGCGCGTTTGCCTTCTCCACCGGTCAAGGCAAAGGCACGTTCGAGCAAGTCAAAATCCAATGTATCGGCGTGGGCGCAACCATTGTTTACGCGGCAATCGGCACATTTATCATCCTCAAACTGATTTCACTGGCGGGCGGTCTGCGCCTGACCAAAGACGAGGAAATGGAAGGCATCGACATCGTGTGTCATGAAGAATCGGCGTATACCAACAAATAACCCCTTGCAACTGCCGCACAAAAACGCCCTGTTGAAATAAACAGGGCGTTTTTATATCGAGTCATTAGGGTGCTTCGTAGAAAATATAAGAGGTTGAATAATCGCTGATCTCAAAATACACGCGACGCTCGCCCGGATCCACTTTACCATTCAAATTCAGGTCAATCACGCCGTAGCCATAGCGATACGAACGCGCGCTGCCGTCGCTCGTGCCCATCGCGGTGGACATTTTGTCAATATTCATAAAGCGTTTGACCAAGGTATTGCCCGCATAGACTTCTAAAATACCGTTCGTCCCCGTCCAGTTTTGGATACTGCGGCCAATTTGGTTTTGCGTCTCCTGCGTACAGGCGCTGGCAAAGAGTAAAGGCGTGGCCAATACCATGACCCATTTAGATAATGTTTGCATTTTTCGCTCCTACGGCGTTTAATTCACAGACTGCACTGATTGGCGGCATTATAGTGCAAAGCCCACGGATTTTTTTGTGAAAGGACGTTTTATGCCACATTTGACTTTGATCGGTTCCTTGACCAGCCCGTATGTGCGCAAAATTCGGATTATGCTGACGGAGAAAAAGCTGCCCTACGACTGGATTTTAGACGATGTATGGGGACAAAATCCGCACGTCGCCGCGCACAATCCGCTTGGCCAAGTACCGTGCCTGCTGATCGACCAAAAAGACGCCGTGATTGACTCACGCGTCATCGCCGAATATCTGGAACTGCTCGCGCCCATGCACCTGCCGAGCGAACCCATGCAGCGCATCGAAGCGCTCAAATGGGCAGCGCTGACCGACGGCTTGATGGATGCGGCGGCCAAATACCGCGTGGAGCAACTGCGTCCCGGAGCCTTGCAATGGCCGGATTGGTTGACGCGGCAACGCGGCAAACTGCATGCCGGACTGAGCGTGATTGAAACGCAGCTCGCCACACATCCGTGGTTGGCCAACGATGCCTACAGCGTCGCCGATATTGGTCTGATGTGCGTGCTTAACTTCATTGATTTTCGTCAACCCGATTACGCATGGCGCACCGATTTTCCACACACGGCGCAATGGGAAGCACACTTGGCGAGCCAATCGGCATTTGCCGAGAGCTTACCGCGCTGAAACAATATACTTATTAAGCATAAGTAAATACGTGTTGGTTGTTTAACACAGTTGACCGCCCACACAGGGAAAAAGCGCTGAAGAATCCCGACAAAAATAGTACAATATGGCTTTCATTTATTTCTGTCGCGAATAAAAAAATGTCAAATATTTATTACGAAAAAGTGACCAGTGTGCACCACTGGAACGACACGCTGTTCAGCTTCACCTGCACCCGCGATCCGGGACTGCGCTTTATCAACGGTCAATTCGTCATGATCGGTCTGGAAGTCGAAGGCCGGCCGCTGATGCGCGCCTACTCGATTGTCAGCCCAAACTACGAAGAACAACTGGAATTCTACTCAATTAAGGTACAAAACGGCCCGCTGACCTCGCGCCTGCAACACCTCAAGGTTGGTGACGAAGTATTGGTCAGCAAAAAAGCCACCGGCACGCTGGTACAAGACAACCTGCTGCCCGGTAAAAATCTGTACCTATTCTCAACGGGAACGGGCTTGGCGCCCTTCATGTCCATCATCCGCGATCCGGACGTGTACGAACGCTACGAAAAAATCATCCTGATCCACGGCGTGCGTTATGTGAGCGAACTGGGCTACCACGACTACATCATGAAAGAATTGCCGAACAACGAATACTTCGGCGAAGAGATTCGTGAAAAATTGATTTACTATCCAACTGTCACACGCGAGCCATTTTATAACCAAGGTCGCCTGACCGACTTGATTATCAGCGGCAAACTGACTGACGACATCGGCATGCCGCGCCTGAACCGCGAAACCGACCGCGTATTGATCTGCGGTTCGCCATCGATGTTGCAAAGCTGCTGCGATATGCTCAACGACATGGGCTTTACCGAATCGCCGCGCATGGGCGAGCCGGGCGACTACGCGATTGAGCGTGCGTTCGTTGAGAAATAATGGTTTGACCGCAAAAAAAGAGCCTGATGCTATCAGACTCAGATTGCTGACAAACCTTCTCAGTAGTTAAAATCCGTACAAAATCCAAGAAAAATACCGTCATACCCGCGAAAGCGGGTATGACGGAGCTTTAGTTTATAATAAGACTTTGCCAACAGCCTTAGCCTGATGCTATATCAGGCTCTTTTTTGTCACTTCACATGAATCGTGGATTACGGTTTATCCGCTACCCACTGACGTATCATTCCCTCATCCAGCGCCTGCACCAGCGCACCGAGACGCAGACGGCTCATGACGTACTGCTGCTTGGCTGATTCGAGATTAATGCGCACTTGGGTGTTTTGGTTCTGCGCGTTGAGCACGTCCAGCACGGTGCGATGACCGACTTCTTGTCCGGTTTTGGTCGCGTCCAAACGCGCGGCGCTGGCTTTGAGTGCGGCGCTCAGGGCGCTCACTTGCAATTGCGCGGTTTGTGCGCCGAGCCATGCGGCGTTGACATTTTGCGCGACTTGTTCTTGTGTGCGTTGTAAATCGATTTGCGCTTTTTTGAGCGCGGCTTGCGCTTCTTGGTACTTCGCGCTGTTGTAGCCGCCGGTGTACAGCGGCACGGTCAGTTGCACACCGATCATGCTGTTGTTTTGCTGGTTTTTGGCTGAACCGTAGTCACCGTCACCACTGAGTTTTTGTCGGCCGATTTGTCCGACCAAATCCACGGACGCAGAGGCGCCGAGCGCATATTCCTGCGCTTTGGTCTGCGCATTGCGCACTGCCAAGGCCTGCATCTGCAACTCAATATTGTTCTGCTGGGCTTTGGTTTGCCACACCGCGAGCGGCTCTAATTTGGGTAGGGGTTGGCGCAGTTGCACTGCGTTGGGCAAGGCGGCGGGGATGTGGCCAATGGCGTCTTGCAGCCGTTGTAATTTGATCTGTAAATCGCTTTGCGCGCCGTAATGCGCCGCTTGGATTTCAGCCAGTTGCGCTTGGGATTCGTACACTTCGGTGATCGGCCGATTGCCAATGTCGAAGCGATATTGCGCTTCCTCTGTCGAGCTTTGGGTGGATTTGAGCTGCGCGCTGAGTAATTGCAATTTTTGCTGCGCCAGTTGCGCGTCAAAATAGCGTTCCGCCGTGCGCACGATAAGCGCTTGTTCCGCACCTTGACGTTGCAAATCGGTTATCTGCGCCCCGAGTTTGAGCTGTTGGCTCTGCGCGCGCCGCGCCGGATTGTACAGTGGCTGTTTCGCGCTGACCGCCCATTGCGTCATCGTGCCGTTGCTGATGGATGTGTTGAAATCCGCCGTTTGATTGAACATACCCATGCTCGGTGCGGAAAACTGCGCTCCGGCGGTTTTCGTCTCATTGCTGGCTTTACCCGCCGATGCGCTGAGCACCACCTGCGGCCGCCACAGGCTACCCGCCTGCGCGCGCAAGGCATTAGCGCTGTCTGTCAAGGTACTGGCAGACAGGTACTCTTTGTCATGCAATCTGGCAGAGGCGATGGCCTCAGACAGGCTCAAATCATCCGCATACGCCGCGCCCGACCACACCAAGGCCAGACCCAACACCAGTCGGCTCAAGCGAATAATCCCTACTGTTCGATTCGGCATATTGATGTTCCTCACAACTGAATAATCGGGCTTTAGCAACCGCCGGGCACGCCCAGTTTGCGCAAAATCGTTTCCAGCAAGCACCATTTTGTGAATGCGCTTTGCAATAAATTGGCACCGACAAAAGCAGTAAACCACAACCAGTTTTGATTCACGAAAATCGGGCTGCCGGGCACGCCCAACGCCAAAGAAACCAACACAAACAAACCACCGAACATCCGCACCATTTGCCATGAACGCATCTTTTTCTCCTTAAAAATCCGTTAAATATCCGCATCCGCCACGACTTCGTGTTTTTTTACGATACGCCACGTAATACAGCAGCGGAATCACCACCAGCGTCAAAATCGTCGATACGAAAATCCCGAAAATCAGCGAAATCGCCAAACCATTAAAAATCGGGTCGTCCAAAATAAAGAACGCACCCATCATCGCCGCCAGCCCCGTGAGCATAATCGGTTGCGCCCGCGTGATCGCCGACTCGATGATGGCCTGCGCGAACGGCATACCCTGCGCGGTCTGCAAGCGAATAAAATCCACCAGCAAAATCGAATTACGCACGATGATCCCCGCCAGCGCAATCATGCCGATCATGCTGGTCGCGGTGTACTGTGCGCCGAGCAGCGCGTGTCCCGGCATCACACCGATGATGGTCAACGGAATCGGCGCCATGATAATCAGCGGGGTTAAATACGAGCCGAACTGCGCCACCACCAACAAATAAATCAAGATCAAACCGACACCGTACGCCAAACCCATATCACGGAAGGTTTCGTAGGTGATCTGCCACTCGCCGTCCCATTTGATCGAATAGCCGCGATAGGTATCGTCCGGCTGCCGGATGAAATAATCGGTCAGTTGGCCGCCATCGGGCGTGGTGATTTTGGCGATATCGCCGCGCATACCAAACATGCCGTACAACGGACTGTCGATTTTACCCGCCATATCACCGACCACGAAATTCACCGGTAGCAAATCTTTGTGGTAAATCGGCGCTTCGCGCAGCGTGTCGCTCACTTGGACCAGCTCACGAATCGGCACGCTTTGCCCCTGCGCGTTACGCACGGTCATTTGCAACAGCGCATCCAAGCTGCCTTGCTGATTCGCCGGCAACTGCAGCGTCACGGAATCGGGGTACTTGCTGTGGTTACGCAAATACGTCGCCGCTTCGCCCGCCAAACCAGCATGCAACGTGCCAACGATGCTTTGCTGCGAAATCCCCAGCAACGCGGCTTTACGACGATCCACGGTCAACACGGTGCGCGGCGCACTGGCCGGTGTGCTGTCATCCACATCGACCACGCTTTCGGTTTTGGCAAACACCTCGCGCACTTGTTTCGCCACCTGCGCGCGCCCCGCGTCATCCGGCCCGTACACCTCGGCCACGATCGGCGCGAGCACCGGCGGCCCGGGCGGCACTTCCACCACCTTCACATTTGCACCGTAACGCGCCCCGATTTTTTGCAATTCAGGCCGCAAGCGGGTGGCGATTTGATGGCTTTTTTCCGAGCGATGGTGTTTATCCTGCAAATTCACGATCAATTCGCCGACCTCGCCGCCACTGCGCAGGTAATATTGACGCACCAAACCATTGAAATTAATCGGCGCGGCAGTGCCCGCGTAGGCTTGGTAATTGGTCACTTCAGGCACCGTTCCCAGATACGCGCCCAAATCGTGCAACACCGCCGAAGTGTCTTCCAGCGCCGTACCCGCCGGCATATCGACCACGATTTGAAATTCAGATTTATTGTCAAACGGCAACATCTTCAATTGCACCAAACCCAAGACCGGCAAAATCATCGACAGCGCGATCAAGCCGAAAATCCCCAAACCGAGTTTAAAGCGGTTCTTCGCACCGTTTTTCACATCCAACAGCGGGTGGAATATTTTTTCAAACCACGGGCGCAGTTTGCCCGACAATCCCGCATGATGCGACGGTTCTTTGTGTAGCCACAGGCGCGCCATCCACGGCGTCACCACAAAAGCAATCGCCAGCGACAGCAGCATACCCATGCTCGCATTGATCGGAATCGGGCTCATATACGGCCCCATCAAACCACTGACGAACGCCATCGGCAGCAACGCGGCGATCACGGTCAAGGTGGCCAAAATGGTCGGGCCGCCGACCTCATCCACCGCGCGAGGAATGATTTTGTCGAGGATATTCTGGCTTCGGCCGGATGCTACCGCATCCTTAACATTGCTTTCACTCATTTCATGAGTAGCAATGTTAGCCTGCGCCGAAACGTGCATCGCCAAATGTCGATGCACGTTTTCCACCACCACAATCGCATCATCCACCAGAATCCCGATGGAGAAAATCAGTGCGAACAGCGACACGCGATTGAGCGTAAAGCCCCACGCCCACGAGGCGAACAGCGTCGCCATCAGGGTCAGAGCAACCGCCGCACCGACAATCGCCGCTTCACGCCGACCGAGCGCAAAGTACACCAGCGCCACCACCGAGAGCGTGGCGAAAATCAGTTTCTGGATCAATTTCACCGCTTTATCGTTCGCGGTCGCGCCGTAGTTGCGCGTCTCAGCGACCGAGACATCCGCCGGAATCACGGTGTTATGTAGTTGCTCAACGCGACTCATGACTTGATTGGCCACATCAATTGCGTTCGCACCCGGCTTTTTCGTGATGCTCATGGTGACGGCGGGGTATTCGCCGAATGCCGCATTCGCCACGTTCGGGTCATACGCCGTTTGCCCGTACCACACATAATGCGACGGTGGCGGCGCACCATCGCGCACATTCGCTACGTCGCGCAAATACACGGGGTTACCGTTGGCAACGCCGACAATCAGCTCGGCGACATCCTGTGCATTGCGCAGATGCGCGCCGGTTTCGACATACACCGTTTGTTTGCCGCCCAGTAGATTGCCAATCGGCGCCCCCATATTGGCCGACTGTAAAGCGCCGCGCACCGCGTTCACATCCACGCCGCTACCAGCCATGCGCGCCGCGTCCAGCTCAACCATCACCGCGCGCCCGGGGCCACCGATGGTTTTGACCTCGCGCGTCCCATCCACACGCTTGAGTTCGGTTTCCAGACTGTTTGCGACCCGCTCCAATTCATGTACATCGGTCTGCGGATTTTTACTATACAAAGACAAGGTAATGATCGGTACGTCATCAATGCCTTTGGGCTTGACGATGGGCAGCAATACGCCCAACCCTTGCGGCAGCCAGTCGGTGTTGGAATTGAGTGTGTCGTACAAGCGCACCAAGGCTTCGGTGCGCGGCACACCGACTTTGTATTGCACGGTAATCACTGCCATACCCGGATTGGACACCGACATGACATGCTCAATACCGGCTATCTGCCCCAAAACCTGTTCGGCTGGCGTGGCAACCATGCGCTCAACGTCCTTGACCGACGCGCCAGGGAAAGGAATCAATACATTCGCCATGGTGACGTTGATCTGTGGTTCCTCTTCGCGCGGCGTGACCAGCACGGCGAACACGCCCAGCAGCAGGGCGATCAAAGCCAACAACGGCGTGATTTGCGCACTTTGGAAAAACGCCGCAATCCGCCCCGACACGCCCATTTTGGAATTTGGCTCGGATGAATGCGGCTGCATATCAGGTGTACTCATGATGATTCCCTTGTCTCTTTTCCTCTGGCTTGCCCGATCCGTGCACGGATCATTTCGTGGCAGCCGGTTCAGCACCGGCAGTAGCGGCAGCGGCCACCTGCGGCTCCACCGCGATCTCCTCGTTCGCCGCCAAACCGCTCAATACCTGAACCTGATCACCCTGCGTTTGCCCCAAGCGCACCTGACGCATGAGCCACACGCCTTCGGGTGATTTGACATACACCACATTAAGCTCCCCACGGCGCAACACGCTCGCACTCGGAATCCAAACCGACACGGCATTCATTGCATTGCCTCCATCCATAGATATCGGTAGATCAACCCACACGCGGGCAAACGCGCCCGGCACGAGGTCAATATTGGTTTGCTTGAGCGGCAATCGAATCGTACCGCTGTGCGTGCGCGCATCCACCGCAGGCAAAATTTCCATCGTCGCCGGAACCAACCATTGGTTTTCCTCAGTCATGCCGGCCAACTCCACTCGCGCCGTCATGCTCTTGTTCATATGAGCCAATTGCGTTTGCGACACTTGTGCGCTCACGCGCATCACCGAGGGATCAAAAATCTGCATCAGAGGTACGCCCGGCAGCGCCATTTCGCCTAATTTCGCGTTCACTTCGGTCACAACGCCGGAGAACGGCGCTTTGATGAGAAAATAACCCGATTGCGCCGTGGCTGCCGCCAGTTGCACTTTCGCCTGCTCCAGCGCCGCTTTGCTGATGTAGTTTTTGCGGTACAGCGCCTCTTGGCGCGCGTATTCATTGCGCGCGGCCGCCGCTGCCTGCTCCGCAGCCATGCCGTCGATGCGCAACAGCAGTTGCCCTGCGCTCACGCGATCACCGGCACGCACACGAATCTCCACGATGTTGCCCGCCACCTGCGCCGCGATCACACTCTGCCGAACCGATTCGACCACACCGTCAAAGCTGGTCTGATTCGCGTGCGCACCCGCCGCGACTTTGAGCGTAGCAATATGGCTCGTTTTGACTGGTTCAACCTTGACCTCGGGTGTTTTCTTCCCAAAAAACCACCACGCGCCGAGCGCCAATATCACGGCCAAAGCCACCCACCACACTGTGCGATTTTGTTTCATAAGCCACCTCATTCAATCATTCAGGTCATTATACACAATTTAATTAAATAGTTAATTAGTTAATTTGTTGTTTTATTGTATTAAAGAAGACTTGTTCAGACACGTTTTTCAGCAAATTCAGGTAAGATGAGCGCCATGAACACGACCGCCAAAGAAATGACCCCCGCAACCATCCAAGCCGTCGCACGCTACTTTCATGTGCTGTCCGACCCGACGCGCCTGACGATTTTGAACGAACTGCGCCAGTCCGAGCGCAATGTCGGCGAATTGGCACAGATTTGCGGCTACACGGCGGCCAATATTTCGCGACACCTGTCTCTATTGGCGCAGCAAGGCGTGGTCAGTCGAACCAGCCAAGGCAACAGCGTGTACTACCGCATTGCCGACGCGGCGGTGTACGAGCTGTGCGATGTGGTCTGCGGTAACATCGTCACGCATCTGCAAAAACAGCAAGAAGAGCAGCAAACCCTTTTGGCCGAAGTGAGTGTTCACCGCTGAGCCAACGCGCTCACGCACAGAGCACATAAAAAAGCCCACGACATTGCGTGGGCTTTTTCACATAGCTAAAAATTACTTCTTATTCATCGGGCAAGTATTGATGCCCAACAGCGAATACAGGCCGCAACGGCCAAACAGACCGGTCAACAACGGCAAAATCCCGATGTAGCCCCATGCGCCGATACTACCGGTTGCCGCCAAAGCAATCAATACGACACCGATGACAATGCGCAATACTTTATCAATACCACCTACATTTGGACTCATAGCCTTCTCCTTTTTCAAAAAACCACCAGACAACCTCAAGACCCTACGCGACAATGGCAAGATCACCGCAGTGCCAAGACCATTCTACCGCCAAAACCACGCCATCCGTCAAAAACGCTTCAACTTTGCGCACTGAATTCGGCAAACGCCGCCAACGCATTGGCCGCGTACATCAATGACGGGCCACCGCCGAGATACACCGCCATGTTCAGCGTTTCATTCAGCTCCTCTTTGCTCGCGCCCAAGCGCACCAAAGCCTTGACATGAAAACCAATGCAGCCGTCACAGCGTGTCGCCACCGCAATCGCCACGGCGATGAATTCCTTGGTTTTCTCATCCAGCACATTGGTTTTGGTCGCAGCGCGTGCCAGTTCGCCAAAGGCTTTCATGACCTCCGGCGATTCTTGCCGAAACGGCGCCAACTGCTGATTAATCTCACTGGTCAATTCACGATAAGACGGGATAGCCACGCTAAGCTCCAAAACGAGTTGATTACGATATTCTCATATTAGCATAAGTTTATTTGATTTTGTTCTAAAAGAAAAAACCCCTTCGCGTCAGCAAAGGGGTTGTGTCCAATGGGCTTTCCCAGCAGCTACATGACCAACTATGGTGATTCGGGCGCCTCCAAAATCGCCAAAGCCTTTTGGCAAATCTCAATCCAAAAGCCCTCGTGCTGAATGCCTGAGGCCAAAACCAAGTTCTGCAACGCCTGTTTGCGCGTCGCCGCACCCTGTTGGCGACTCAAATCACGCTGCTCAAATTCACGGTACAAGGCCAATTGCTCCTCATGCAAGCGCAGGCGACGGTGCAGCTCCTGCACCAAACCCGTGGTTGAATCCGCATCCACAGAACCCAACACCGCTTCGGCACGCAGACGCACCATCAGCTCATTGCGCAGCGGCTGTGGATCCATATTCGTGCCGACCCAGCGACTCAGCTCATCCTGCCCCGCAGGCAAAATCTGATACGCGCGTTTGCGGCCACGCCCCGATTCGGCGGGCAATGAAGCGATCCAGCCAAGCGCTTCCATCCGCGCCAATTCGCGGTAAATTTGCTGATGCGTCGCGTGCCAAAAATAGCCGAGCGAGCGATCAAAGCGCTGCGCCAGATCGGAGCCGGAGGCGGAGCGCCCGACGAGGGCGGTTAGGAGTGCGTGAGGTAAAGACATGGCGAAATTCTAAAGGACGGAAATTTTTTATGCAACCAGTTGCATAAAATAAAAAACCTCGCTATTATTTTGCAACCAGTTGCATAAACATGCAAAACACCCACAAAATCATACAGATAACTGCAGAAGGAACGACCATGAGCCACTACCCACTCCTCAATCGCCCGCTCGATCTGGGCTTCACCACCCTGAAAAACCGCGTCATCATGGGTTCCATGCACGTCGGGCTGGAAGAGGTTGAAAACGGTTTTGAGCGCATGGCCGCATTCTACGCCGAGCGCGCACGCGGCGGCGTCGGCCTGATG
>JBATQE010000037.1:0-90125 GCA_049291875.1 Burkholderiaceae bacterium | reverse complement strand
CCTGCACTAAACGCAGGACTTGTGTTGATTCTACTTTTAGATGCCGCCCTTTTAGGGGGTATTACCATTCTATTTTGCGCTTATATACAAACCCCGTCAAGTGACAGTTAGTCATTAAATATTTCTGTAGTAGAATCTATGCAGGAGAACATATTATGAGTACAAGCACCCGCACCCGTATGCGTCCAGAAGAAAGGCGACAACAAATCCTAAATGTCGCATTGGATTTATTTGCACAGCGAGGTTTTGAAGAGGTCACCATCGGCGATATTGCCTCGGCGATGAACATCGTCCGGCCAACGATCTACATCTACTTCCCCTCAACCAATGCCATTTTGGATGCGATTTTTGACGACCTACTCAACTCATATTGGCAAAAAATCGAGCCGATTATCAGCAGCAACAAAGGCATGCCTACGCCACAAACCATTTCGCAAATATTCCGCATCATACTCAAAGAACCGCATCTGGTCGCCATTTTGCGCTGTGGTGGCCCTTCATTTCAGCGCAAACGCCACGCACAGTTTGATAAAAAGCTCAATGCACTATTGGACATTCACGCAGAACAACAACAAAGCCCCTACCTACGCCCGATACTTAGCGCGCTCATAGAAGGTTCGGCCTATTGGGCAGTGCATGAAAACATCCAAGACACGGAAGCACTGACACAAGCATTGGAAGACTTTGTCAGCCACGGACTCAATAAAAGCTGATTGGCGGCGTACACCCCATCAATAAAAAAGGATTCCGTGTGGAATCCTTTTTTGCATATTCAAATCATCTGGCATTGATCTTGAGCAAGGACAAGCACCTTACAAACGCAAATCCTTCTGTCGCTGTAATTGTTCATATAAAGGATTGCGTTTCGGAAACAGCCAAAAATACACACCATCAAGCACCAATAATGCGCCAATCGCACCACTCAAGGCGCTCACACCCGTCAGTATCCAAATCGAACCATCACGCAACCCCACAACCAGCATTAAATAGACAAAGCTGAACAAACCAGCTAAAAACGTCCCCATAAATAAACGCTTTGTCCATCTCGGATTATGTACCGTCTGGGTTTTTAGATAATAAGCGTACACCGCACCCGTCAACAACGCCGGTATCGCCCCAAAAATCAGGCTCAACGGATACAGAGTGATGGTGCCAATCAGTAAATCGCTCCACTTTTGCCCTGCGGTCAAAAAGCCTTGGACAAACAGCGAGTCGTAGCCAAAGTAGATCAAACTACCGACCCACGGCGCCCAAACCCCGAACAAAACCGCCAGCCGAACGATTGGATTTCTCAGCCACGCCATCGTCATCTCCGCGCGCTCATCGCCTGCGCGAGCGTGCCCAAATCGACTTGTTCGAGTTCACTGCCCACCGGCACGCCTTTGGCCAAGCGGGTCACGCGCAAGCCGCGCGCCATGAGTTGCTCGGCGATGTAATGCGCGGTAAGCTCACCTTCATTGGTGAAATGCGTGGCCAAAATCACTTCCTGCACCACGCCGTCACATGCCCGCGCAATCAATTGATCCATCGCAATCGCTTTCGGGCCAATGCCTTCGAGCGGGTTTAAATGGCCGGCCAGCACAAAATACAAGCCTTTATACGTCATGGTTTGTTCGATCAGTAGCTGATCCATCGGCGACTGCACCACGCATAATAATTCACGCTGGCGGCGCGGATTGGCACAGGTGCTGCACACCACATCGTCTGATAGCGTGTAGCACTGCTCACAATGACGCAAATGCGCTAAAGCATCGGTGATTGCAGCAGCCAATTGTTGCGCGCCGGCGCGCTCGTGTTGGAGCAAGGTGAATGCCAAGCGTTGCGCCGATTTATTGCCCACGCCGGGCAATACGCGCAATGAGTCGATTAAATATTGAATACGGTCTTTTTTCTCAGTCATACATTACTTTAATTGAGCCACTTGTCCCGACAAATACGTCCAGACCAATTGCGCGGCGGCATTGCTGGTCAACTCGGCATGATCGTAGGGCGGCGCGACCTCAACACAATCCATGCCGACCCAGTTCAAATCTGCGGTCGACTCCAACAAGGTAAACACCTGATTGGTGCTCAGTCCGGCCACTTCGGGTGTTCCCGTTCCGGGTGCAAACGCCGGATCAAGGCAATCGATGTCCAAGGTCAAATACGCCGGCAAGCCTTTGGCGGATAGGCGTTGACGAATCGTTTGAATCACCTCGGACAACTGCCCATCCGATTCCAAACCGCGCAAATCACGCGCGGTAAAAATCACACCGCCTTGATCGCGCACATACTCGCGCGCCTCGCGCACGCCCGCCGAGCGGATACCCACTTGCACGAATGATTCGGGGTCAACCAAGCCTTCCGTAATGGCTTCGTATACCCAAGTACCATGCCCTGACGGCTCGCCGAAATGATCCTCCCAAGTATCACAATGCGCGTCAAAATGCAGCACCGCCAATGGTTGTCCCGCCCATGCACGATACGCACGCAACAAGCCCAGCGTGATCGAATGATCGCCACCGAGCCAACACATATGATACTGTGCCAAGAGCGCGGGAACCTGTTCGGCCAAAGACGCGCGCATGGCGGTCAGATCGGTGTTCGGCGTAGCCAAATCGCCCAAATCGCGAATGAATTCATACGGCGAGGTATTAAAAAACGGATGAATGCCATCGCACAGCATCTGGCTCGCTTGGCGAATCGCTGCCGGCGCAAAGCGCGCACCCGGCCGATTGGTCACCGCACCATCGTACGGAATCCCCGCGACGCCAAATGGTTTATTGGACGCATCATTCGGCACGCTCAAAAATCGATTTTGACTCAAATAGGCGAAACCATGTTTCATCGCTGTTCATTCCTTCTGTTTGCACAAAGCAGTCATCATGCAATATATTTCCGTCTTTTTCAAGCAAATATCCGTCTGTTGGTTTATCATCCAAACGCTCATTTTTTAAAGGAGGAGCATCATGAACGCATTCAAATCAAAATTAGCGGCACTGGGCGCGGTCACTTTACTCGCAGCATGCGCAGGTGTACCAATGACCAGCGGCACCAGCCCTGCCCATGATCCGATCGCCAAGCTGCAAAGCGGCGAATGGGTGGTTCAAAGCATTAACGGTAAAACCGTGGATACACAGCTCAAACCAACCCTGAATTTTGGTCAAACGTTTCAATTGACCGGCCATACCTCGTGCAACACCTACTTTGCCGGCTATATTCTGACCGGTCCGAGCATCGTGGTCAAACAAGCGGGAACCACGCGCATGGCGTGCGAACCGGCGGTAATGGAGCAGGAACAACGCTTCCTCAAACAACTCGCCGCCAGTCAAATGTGGAATATCGACAGCTCCGGTACGCTGACCTTGGCCGGCGCATCGGGCGTGATGATTGCCAAGCGCAAATGAAGTGGATGTCAGCGAAACAAGAAATGGCTCGTGTTTTCACGAGCCTTTTTTTGCACAATGTCTCAATCACTATAAATTAAGCAAAACCGACATTTGGAGACACCATGACCCCCACGAGCATCTCACGCGAACATATCCGAAGCCTCATAGCGCGCGAATCAGACACCTTCCTCGCGCATCATCCGAAATCACACGAATTGGCGCAGCAAACGCAGCAGAACTTCTTGTTTGGCGTGCCCTTGCACTGGATGGCCGATTGGAGCACGCCGGTACCGCTGTTCGTAGCGCGTGCGCACGGTGCAGCGTTCACCTGCGTGGACGGACACGACTACATTGATTTTTGCTTGGGTGACACCGGCGCGATGTTCGGCCACAGCGCGCCCGACATTGCGCAGACCTTGCGCGATTACGCCGATCAAGGCTACACCGCCATGCTGCCAACGGCCAACTCAGCCAAAGCGGGGGCTGCATTGGCCGAGCGATTTGGCCTGCCGTATTGGCAACTGGCGACCACCGCCACGGATGCAAACCGCTTCGCGCTGCGTTGGGCGCGTGCGATCACAGGACGCAAAAAACTGCTGGTGTTCAATGGCTGCTATCACGGCACGATTGACGATGTATTCGTTGATCTGGATGCAAACAACCCAGAAGCGCCACCGACCATGCGCGCCAGTTTGCTCGGTCAAGTGTACGATTTGACCCAGTTCACCGACGTGGTTGAGTTCAACGACATTGAGGCGGTCAAAACGAAACTCGCCAGCGGCGAATTCGCCTGCGTGCTGACCGAACCTGCCTTGACCAATTGCGGCATGGTCTTGCCTCAGCCTGATTTTCTGCGTGAATTGCGCCAAGCGTGTAACGACACCGACACCCTGCTGATTTTTGACGAAACCCACACCATCAGCGCCGGTTATGCCGGTTATACCGGCATTTGTCACGAACAAGACGGATTTTTGCCCGACATGATTATTGCCGGTAAAGCCATCGCTGGCGGCATTCCCTGCGCGGTGTACGGCATGAGTGCTGAGGTCGCACAGCGTGCACGCGCAGCGAAAGAAGCCGCACCCGCCGGTCACTCGGGCATTGGCACCACGCTCTCGGGTAATATGCTGACCATGGCTTTGCTAGCGACCAATTTGACCCAAGTCGCCACGCCCGCTGCGTTTGACACCATGATCGCACGCCAAACCCAGCTCGCTACCGGCATGCAAAGCCTGATTGCCAAATACCATCTGCCGTGGAGCGTGACCCAGCTCGGTGCGCGCAGCGAATTCCAATTCTGCGCCCACAGCCCGAAAAACGGCTCGGAAGCCGAGCGTGCAATGGATGACGAACTCGAACGAGCGGTGCATTTATACCTGCTCAATCGCGGCATCATGATCACACCGTTTCACAATATGACGCTGGTGTGCCCTGCCACGACCGAAGCCCACATCGAACGCTATTTGGACGTATTTGACGCCTGTTTGGCTGAGTGTACTGCCTCATAAAATGATAAAAAATCGATCCGATTGCACCCAAACGGAACAAGACAATCCGTCAATTGAGGTGCAATTGGGCACAAATTCACATAAAATAAACCCACAGCATCTCCCTGACCCAATGCAACCGAATTATTTTTATTATTAAAATCAAAACATTGGGATAAAAAACCGGAAAATGATTATGAAACCGATCCTTGTATTACAACACGCACACTACGACTGGCCGGGCTATTTCACCGACTGCCTGATCAACTGGGAAATCCCGTTTGAACTGGTCAATATCGCCGCAGGCGACGTGCTGCCTATGTCCATCGTTGACTACAGTGGCTTTGCCATCATGGGCGGCGCCATGAGCGTACACGACACCGACGAATACCCGCACCTGACGCAAACCATCGAATTGATCTACGAAGCCATGTCCCTCGGCATTCCCGTCATCGGTCACTGCTTGGGCGGACAACTGTTGGCCAAAGCCAGTGGCGGCACGGTGCAAAAAGCGCCGCACAAAGAAATCGGCTGGCACACCGTCACACCCGAACACGACAACCTTGCCTACCAATGGTTCGGCGGCATTACCCCCGTGACCCTGTTCGAGTGGCACAACGAATTTTTTATCCCGCCGCTACGCGCGCAAAATATCGCCAGCAGCCTGTATTGCCAAAACCAAGCCTTCATACTCGATGACATTCACCTCGGCATGCAATTTCACTGCGAAGCCCTACCCGAAAAAATCAATCACTGGCTCGATACCGCGCGCGAAGACCTACACGACGCCAATGATGCCAATGTACACAGCGTCGAACGCATCCAGCGCGAAAACTGGCTGTATATCGAAAATGCCATGGCCGTCGCGCGACAACTGTATTTCAAATGGCTCTCCAACGTGCAGATGGCAGACAAAATTCGCAAACAAATCAAACTCTGACCCAGATTTCTGGTTTTCAGATTGCTGACAAACCTTCTCATTAGTTAAATTCATTACAAAACCTAAGAAAAATACCGTCATACCCGCGAAAACAAGCGAAGCGCAGTTTCGATAAAACAAACAAAGTGCAGATTCTGCAAAGCGGGCATCCAGAATATCAATAAAAACAACAAGTTAGGTTTATGGCTGGATTCCCAATTTCGCGGGAATGACGGAGTTTTAGTTTATAATAAGGCTCTGTCAACAGCCTCTGAGCCAGATTTCTGGCTCTTTTTCCTTTCATAAAAAAGCAACACCCACACAAATTCTGAGCAAAAACCTGTCATAATGCAAAAAACACTCATCCATCAAGGACTTATGATGAAAACGCATTCAAAAACCGCCCTATTCTCCCTACTGCTCGCAGGCTCACTGTGGCAAACCGCCGCATACGCCGACACCCATGCCAGCGACGGCAGCAGCAAAACCCAGCCGGTGGAACCATGGCATCCGCACAGCTACGAATTAAAACCGGTCGCCCAAACAACGCCAACCGAGGCGGACAGCAACACCCCCGGCCTCAAGCTGGGCGCTAAAAACAAAATCGAACTTTATGGAACCGTAGAAATCGGCTACTCCAAATGGTCGCAAAAAAATTGAGTTGCTGGCATCATTGCAGCAAGCTACACCATAAAAAAACCCGCAAGCATGCGGGTTTTTTGACAAAGTATTAAAGGAAGCACTGAGCGCGTCGCATATCCATCAGCGTATAAACCACCGCGAACGCCACCCCCAGCAAGATCAATCCCGACACCCAGCCATCCGCGTGTCCTGAAAACACCGACTCAGCCACATAAATCATGGCAGGCACGAACGCCAGCGTCAGCATCGTAATCATAGGCCGCACCTTTTGCACGCCCCACTGCAATAAAAACATCGGCAAGACCACGCCAAAAAACGCCACGCACATCGAAAGCAGCCAAAAATCCCAGCGCCAAATCCACTGTTCAAACACCAAGCCCAATGCCAACGCACACACATACGTCAAGTGAAAGCGCCGTGCGAGTACCAAACGCGGACTCAGATGCGCCAAATGCAAACGCGCAATCGAGGCAATGATCGCCGCGCCCAAACCCGCAAAGCACGACAGGACAATGCCCCAAACCATTCGATCAAGGCTCACACCCACTGCTTGCAAAACCAATAAGGTCGCAGCAAACATCACCCCGAAAAATCCGGCCGCACTCCACAAATCACGCCGATGCGTTGCGCGCGCATGGTTCAATCGTTCACCGACAAACCACGCCGAGACAAACACCGCAAACAACGGCCCCACCGCGATTTCAGTCAAGCTCACCACGGATGCAGGGATAAACGCCATGGCCGCAAAAAACGCCACATACGATAATGCAGTAAAAATACCAATGCGTCGCAGCGCGCGACCATCCTCATGTACATGCGGCTCCACCGGCCAAATGCGCAACGACAGTTCATAAAACAGCGCGCACAAAATACAGGCGATGAACGCGAACTGCATCATATTACCCGAGGGATAGCGCGCCGAGACGTAACCATAAGCCACCGATTGCAGCAACAGTGACCCGATAATTGCCAAAATATAGCGCATACATTACTTTCTAAAAAACGAAGGGGCGCAAAATGCGCCCCAAGGCTGTTGACAAAGTGGCACATACACCTAAGCAAAGCTCCGTCATTCCCGCATGATTTTAGCGGGAATCCAGATAGTGATTCTAACTAATTGTTTTTGTTATAATTTCTTGATACCCGCTTACGCGGGTATGACGGCGTTTTTATTAGATTTTGTGACAAATTGCAAGACAAAGGGTTTGTCAGCAGTCTGGGGGCGCAAAATGCGCCCCTAATATTGCTTAACGCTTGGATGCTCCGTGTTTATTTATCCAACAAAGTAACATCGCGTACCGCGCCGCGTGATGCCGAAGTGGTCATCGCCGCATAGGCTTTCAGCGCCGCGCTGACCACGCGATTGCGGCCAATCGGTTTCCATGCGTCTTTGCCTTTGGCATTCATCGCCTCGCGGCGTTTGGCCAGCTCCTCATCGCTGATGCGTACATGAATCGTGCGGTTGGGAATATCAATATCGATCATATCGCCTTCTTCGATCAATCCGATTGCGCCGCCTTCAGCCGCTTCGGGTGAAACGTGACCGATGGACAAACCCGACGTGCCGCCGGAAAAACGCCCGTCGGTAATCAGCGCGCAGGCTTTGCCCAAGCCTTTGGATTTGATGTAGCTGGTCGGATAGAGCATTTCTTGCATACCCGGACCGCCGCGCGGGCCTTCATAGCGGATGATGACCACATCACCTGCCGCAATTTTGTCACCCAAAATGCCTTCAACTGCAGCATCCTGCGACTCAAAAATCCGCGCCGGACCTGAAAATTTGAGGATGGATTCGTCCACACCGGCGGTTTTCACCACGCAACCGTCCAGCGCAATGTTGCCGAACAAGACGGCCAGACCGCCGTCCTTGCTGTAAGCATGTTCGAGATTGCGAATACAGCCCTCGGCGCGATCGTTGTCCAGCGTTTCCCAGCGTTTGTCTTGCGAAAACGCGGTTTGCGTCCGTACGTTGGCCGGTGCGGCTTTGAAGAAAGTATGTACCGCCGCATCATCCGTGCGCATGATGTCCCATTGATTGAGCGCATCGCCCATGCTCGCGCTGTGGACAGTGTTACAGTCACGCGCGATCAAGCCCGCGCGATCGAGTTCGCCCAAAATTCCCATCACGCCACCGGCGCGGTGGACGTCTTCCATATGATATTTCTGCGTGGCCGGCGCGACTTTGGAGAGATTCGGCACTTTACGGCTGAGGCGGTCAATATCGCTGACGGTGAAGTCCACACCTGCTTCTTGCGCCGCTGCGAGCAAATGCAGCACCGTGTTGGTGGAGCCGCCCATCGCGATGTCCAAGCACATGGCGTTTTCAAACGCAGCTTTGTTCGCAATATTGCGCGGCAAAACGCTGTCATCGTCTTGCTCATAATAGCGTTTGGCCAACTCAACCACCAGACGCCCCGCGCGCAGGAACAATTCCTTGCGATCGGCGTGCGTGGCGAGCAAAGAGCCGTTGCCCGGCAAGCTCAAGCCCAAGGCCTCGGTCAAACAGTTCATCGAATTGGCGGTGAACATGCCGGAGCATGAGCCGCAGGTCGGGCAGGCCGAGCGCTCGATCTGCGCCACGTCCGCATCGGATTCGCGCGGATCGGCGGCAGAGACCATGGCATCAACCAAATCGAGTTTGATGATTTTGCCATTCAACACCGCTTTGCCCGACTCCATCGGTCCGCCGGAGACAAACACCACGGGGATATTGAGACGCAAAGCCGCGTTGAGCATGCCGGGCGTGATTTTGTCACAGTTGGAAATACACACCAGCGCGTCGGCGCAATGCGCATTGACCATATATTCGACCGAATCGGCGATCAAATCGCGTGATGGCAAGGAATACAGCATCCCCCCATGTCCCATCGCGATACCGTCATCGACCGCAATGGTATTGAACTCTTTGGCAACGCCGCCCACCGCTTCGATTTCGCGCGCGACCAACTGCCCCATGTCCTTTAAATGCACATGACCGGGAACAAACTGCGTGAATGAGTTGGCAATGGCAATGATCGGCTTGCTAAAATCCTCGTCCTTCATGCCCGTGGCGCGCCACAGCGCACGCGCGCCAGCCATATTGCGACCTGAGGTAGAGGTTTTGGAACGGTATGCGGGCATGGGAACTCCTGATGAAAGTGTCAAAAACAAAATGCCATTCTAACGGCAGCGGCGTATTCGCGCAATTTAAAGCCGTGTCGCTGCTGAAAAAAACTGATCAGTGCGGTGCAAAAACCGCCCATTGCGCAAGAAATGTGTGATTTGCGTATTCACCGCCGGTGCGAACAGCATTTCCGCATGACTGATATTCATGCACACACGATCGGTCTCGCCGCCGCGCAGCTCGGTTTCACTCAAACTCACCGTACCATCGCTTGGCTGAGGCAGGGTTTTAACCACGCGGCCAAAGCCTAAATTGCGCGTACCGGCCAATACACCGATGTCCAAATCGCTCGGTAACTCTTCACGCGCAATGCCCGGCCAGTCTAAAATGGATTTACCCAGCGCACGCCCTACCACCGGCCAACGTTGCACCTCCTGCGCGGAGTGCGAGCCATTGATCGGGCTGCCGCACAGCACCACACGCCCGAGTTTGGGCAAACCGTTTTTCCCGAATTCATGACCGTGGCGGCGCAGCATGTGCAAAATCACCATCCCGCCCATGCTGTGACCAACAAAATGCAAGTGATCGGTATTTTTATCTTTGATAGAGCGTTGCACTGCGCGCCAAAGCCGATCTGCGTTTTGATCCATGCGGTTGAATACGGTCGGGTAGGAGTAAATAACGGGTTGCCAACCCGCATCGCGGATGGCTTGCCGCCAATACAGACAGGCATAGCCGGACATCCATAGACCATGTACGAGAAAGACTTTTTGCATCATCATTCGTTTCGATTCAGTTAACAACCCCGTCACTGTTGCCAGTGCCACCCTCTTTTAAAGAAGAGGAATTTAGTTTAAATACCACATATAAAAAAACGGGGTATCGCACACGATGCCCCGTTCATTCATTGCTATCCATCTAGACTTGCTGCGCAGACTTACTGCGCCACAATCACGAGTGCCGGACGCAGAACGCGATCGGCAATTTTGAAGCCTTTTTGTACGACGTCCACCACCAGACCACTTTCCAATTCCGATGGCACCACGGAAATGGCTTGGTGATAATGCGGGTCAAATTTTTCACCCTTGGGATCAACCGCAACCACGCCGCCTTTTTCCAGCGCAGCGATCAGTTGTTTAAACGTCAATTCCACGCCTTCGCGCATCACGCTGATGTCGCCACTGTGATCTTGCACGGCTTTCTCCAAGCTGTCTTGTACCGGCATCAGGGCATCGGCGAATTTGTCGATCGCGAATTTGTGCGCCTTGCTCACATCCTCCGCCGCACGACGGCGCAGGTTTTCCATCTCGGCCGCCATGCGCAGTAATTGATCTTTCAACCGACCATTTTCGTCCTCCAGCAAGGTCAAGGGACTGTCTGCGGCCTGTTCATCCAGCTGATTAAAGTCCAAGCTCACTTCTTCTACCTCGCCCACCGTTTGGATGGGTTCTTCAGTTTGAGGCGGATTTGACTCGTTTACATTGGCGTGGTTATTCTCGTTCATGCTCTCTATTCCATGGGTTAATTCATCAATAAGCGGTCGCTATTTTGAATATGGGCGTTGATTGCGTTAATTCAAGCCTGTTCACGAATAAACTGTTTGATCGCGTCCACATGGTTGGGTAAATTAAATACCCGCTGTGGCAATGATTCTATGTCGCGGGTCGCATCAGGGCGCGGTGCAATGATGCTCAATGCCTCTTTGATGGTGTCCTCAAATTTGGCCGGTTGTGCGGTTTCCAATACCACCATCGGTACGCCCTCGTCCAGATATTGATACGCGACGAACACACCATCGGCCGTATGCGGATCGATGATTTCACGGTATTCGCGGTACACTTCGCGCATCGCTTGCAGTCGTTGATTGTGCGTGCTGGCGCCGGAGACGAAGCCGTATTGTTCACGAATCTGGGCAAACTCAGGCGTGCCCGACAAATCAAACTGGCCGGTTTTTTCTACCTGCTCAAACAAGGCACGGGTTTTGCCCGCATCGCGTCCCATCAAATCGAAAATGAAGCGCTCGAAATTCGATGCTTTGGAAATATCCATCGACGGGCTGCTGGTGTGGTGCGTGTCTTTCGCACCGCGCACGCGGTACACGCCGGTTTTGAAAAACTCATCCAAAACATTGTTTTCGTTGGTCGCAAGCACCAATTTTTCAATCGGTAGCCCCATTTGACGCGCAATATGACCGGCGCAAATATTGCCAAAATTACCCGATGGCACGGTGAATGATACACGCTGATCGTCGTTTTGCGTCGCGGCGAAATAGCCTTTGAAGTAGTACACCACCTGCGCCATCACGCGCGCCCAGTTGATTGAGTTGACCGTGCCGATTTGGTATTCGGCTTTGAACGCATGATCGTTCGACACGGCTTTGACGATGTCTTGCGCGTCGTCAAATACGCCTTCAATCGCGATATTGAAAATATTTTCGTCCTGCAAGCTGTACATCTGCGCGGTTTGAAAACGGCTCATTTTGCCTTTCGGCGTGAGCATGAATACCTTCACGTTTTTCTTGCCACGCATGGCATATTCCGCTGCGCTGCCGGTATCGCCCGAAGTCGCACCCAAAATATTCAAATGCTGCCCGCGACGCGCCAGAACGTATTCAAACAGATTGCCGAGCAATTGCATCGCCATGTCTTTGAACGCCAGCGTCGGGCCATTGGACAATTCGAGCAAAGACAGCGTGGTCTTTTTCTCCTTGCCCAGCTTTTTCAACGGTGTGATGTCCTCAATCCATTGCCCCGGACGCGCATTGATGAACACCTGCGGCGAATAGGTTTTCGACACCAGCGGTGCTAAATCCGTCGGCAAAATATCGGTCGCAAATTTGCTAAAAATCGCAAAAGCCAGTTCCGCATACGAAAGATGACGCCAAGAGGCCAATTCCGCCTTGGATATCTGCGGATACGCCTCCGGCAGATACAAACCGCCATCCGGCGCCAAACCGCCCAATAAAATATCGCAAAATTGTTCGCCGCCGACGTGACCACGGGTAGAGATGTATTTCATAGAAAGACCATTTTCAGGATGCTGTTAAATAATGTCTCATTATAAAGGAAGCCCGCGCCCTTGCCCAGATTTTAGGCGGGAGAAGCGCGCTTTTCTGCTGGCTTTGCCATTGAATGGGCGCTTTTAAGCTTACACTTGCCAATCAATCGGGGTTTTGCCCTGCGCGATCAGCAATTCATTGGCCTTGGCAAAATGATTGCAACCGGCAAAACCGCCACCGGCCAAAGGCGACGGATGCACGGCGGTCAAAATATGGTGTTTGCGCGCATCAATCAACTCGGCTTTTTTCTTGGCAAAGTTACCCCAAAGCATGAACACCACACCCTCATTGCGCTCGGAAATCGTGCGTATCACCGCATCGGTGAAGTTTTGCCAACCCAAACCTGCGTGGCTCGCGGCGCGACTTTGCTCGACGGTCAGCACCGCATTGAGCAAAAATACGCCCTGCTGCGCCCAATGCGTCAAATCGCCGTGATTCGGTATCACAAAGCCTTCGATCGTGCGCGCCAACTCCTTGTACACATTGCGCAAAGACGGCGGAATCGCCACACCATGCGGCACGGAAAACGACAGCCCCATCGCCTGATTCGGTTGATGATACGGGTCTTGCCCGAGTATCACCACTTTGACCTGCGGCAACGGTGTGGTATCAAACGCATTAAAAATCAGACTGCCGCGAGGATAAAAAGTTTTACCCGCTGTTTTACACGCCATCAATCCCGCTTTGATTTGCTCGAAATACGGCTGGGCAAACTCATGTATGAGCGCCTGTTTCCACGTCGATTCAATTTTCACATCCATAACCATTCATCCGTTGATTTTCAAAACAGTCGCTTATTATCCCTGATGCAGGAAATAGACACAAACGCATATTGAAAAACCCGCATAGATTCTTTTGTGCGTATTAAAATAACACCAGAAAACGCGGAATAAGTATGTTTTCCAGCTCAAGGAATTTATATAGGTAAGCATACTTAAAAGCATCCGCAATTTTAACATTTTGATTTTGTTCAAATTTTTTCAGGGTTTCCCTGACTAAATTTCTAATACTCAGCACGGAAAAAGTAGTTTTTTACTTTTTCCGTATTTCCACTACCTTCTTTTTCAGCAAACACCATGAGCACCCCCAAACTCCTCAGCATCCAAGTCGCACGCGCCCAGCCATTGCTCATCGAAGGCAAGCCAGTTCTTTCTGCGATTGAAAAAACCAAGGTTTCCGGCGCGGTCACGGTCAACCCCTTGGGGCTGGATGGCGACGAGCAAGCCGATTTGAGCGTGCATGGCGGCCTATCCAAAGCGGTTTACGCCTACCCCTCGGAGCATTATCCGTATTGGCGTGAGCAGCAAGGCTTATTGGGCTTGGACAACCCGCTGCCCTACGGCAGCATGGGCGAGAATTTGACGCTCGCAGGTTTGCTGGAGCAGGATGTCTATGTCGGCGACGAATTACACTTTGCCGACTGTGTGCTGCGCGTGACCGAACCGCGCCAGCCGTGCTTTAAATTCAACGCGGTAATGAATGACAAACGCGCCGCGAAGAAAATGGCACACACCGGTTATTGCGGTTTTTATCTGGCGGTGGTTCGCACCGGCACGCTGAACGCAGGTGAAACCTTCACCCTCGTACCCGGCGCACGCGATACCGCCATCAGCGAATTATTCAAGGTAGCGATGCGCAAAACTGCATCGGATTGAAGCCAGCGTGTAGATAACGGCATAGCCACACGCTCAAGCATTCCTGCGCTTAAATAGCGGCAACACACAACCGCATATGCTGAGTCATTGCGGGCTTGACACGCAATCTTCTGGTGAGAAGATGCCGTATCGAGTACGGCATGACTCGTTATGTTTTAATCCACTGCGTCATTGCGGGCTTGACCCGCAATCTTCTTGCGACGAGATGCTGCATTCAGTACGGCATGAGCCATTAGTTTCATGAAATGGAATAAAATAACAGCAGGGGCGCAAAATAGCGCCCCTTGCAAATAAAACAACGCCATAACATCAGGCGCAGCAGCCTTTGCCTTCCGATTCGCCCGAACAGCACGCACCTGCAGCCACCGCCGCAGTCACGACGATTTCAACTTTGTACTCAGGCCCGGCCAACGCGCCGATTTCTACCGTCGCGCGGGTGGGCAAACCTTGCGGCGACACCCATGCCTGCCACGCCTGATTCATCTCGCCAAAGGTGGCAATATCGGTCAGGTAGATGGTCGCAGTCAATAAGCGGCTTTTATCCGTGCCCGCTTTGGTCAGCAAGCCATCGACCTGGGCTAAAATATTCGTGGTTTGTTGCAATACCGTACCCGGCGCATCGGCACTGGCCGATTCGTCTACTTGACCGGCGAGGTATACGACGCCGTTGTAAACGACGGCTTGGCTCATGCGGTTGTTGCTGTCTATGCGTTGAATCATATCAATCTCCATTTCTATTAAAGGAAATACAGAAAAAGTAAAACCCTACTTTTTCCGCGTTTTCTAAAGTCTGTTTAAATTTCCAAGTTGTCAATCAATCGGGTCGTGCCCAAACGCGCCGCCGCCAAAATCACCAACGGTTCACCGGCAAGCACCTGCTCCACGCTCGGTTCGAGCAAATCGTGCTGACGGCGAACCGCGATGTAATCGGGTTTCCAACCATGCGCGCTCAACTCGCTCACAGCGTCCTGCTCCAATTGCGCCAACTGATCGGCGTGCTTGGACACATCGGCCAGCAGTCGCTCGCGCACCTGATGCAGCACACGGTACAAGCGCGGCGCTTCGGCGCGCTCATCAGCGGACAGATATTGGTTGCGCGAGGACAATGCCAAACCATCCGTGTCGCGCACGGTTTCCGCTGCGATGATTTCCACCGGCAAGGCCAACTGACGGCACATCGAGCGAATAATCATCAGCTGTTGATAGTCTTTTTTGCCAAATACTGCAACTTTAGGCTGCACGCAGGAGAACAGTTTTAATACCACCGTGCACACGCCTTGAAAAAAACCCGGGCGAAACTCGCCTTCGAGAATGTCGCCCAGATCGTGCGGCGGTTGAACACGATACTCTTGCGGCTCCGGATACAATTCTTTCTCGGTCGGTGCGAACAGGACGTAGACATGCTCCTTTTCCAGCTTGTCCACATCCGACTGCATGGTACGCGGATATTTTTCAAAGTCTTCGTTCGGGCCGAACTGCAAACGATTGACAAAAATACTCGCAACCACGGGATCGCCATGTACCGCCGCCAAGCGCATCAGGCTCAAATGTCCTTCGTGCAGATTACCCATCGTCGGCACGAAAGCCACACGGTTCTGCCCGTGCATTTGTGAGCGTAGTTCGTTGATGTCGGAAATGATTCGCATGCTGATTCCTGAGACTGTATGAGTGAATTTTTAAAGATTATTGACTGGTGCTGCCATTGCATTCGCTCGGCGTAAAGTGGTGTACTTCGGGCTGAGCGCAGGCGCTGCACGCGTTGCCATAGGTATGCAACTGACGCCCTGCGGTATCGTAACCACAAACCGGATCATATTGCATGGTGCAGACCTCCGGGCGGGATGTGCAGGTTTGCATCGCCAGCGGTTTGACCACAGGCTTGGTTTGTGATGGCTTGTGTGCTTGGGTTTGACACGCTGCCAACAGCACGGCACTGACCACGAATAAACTCAGTTTGCGTAACATCATGCACCTCCCGTAAAGCCATGCTCAGGCTGCGGAAACTCGCCGGATTTCACTTGCGCCACGTATTCGGCAATCGCCTGTGCAATGCTGGATTTGCCCTGCATGAAGTTTTTGACAAATTTGGCTTTTTTGCCCGGAAAAACGTCCAGCATATCGTACAACACCAGTACTTGACCGTCGGTGTCTTTGCCCGCGCCGATACCGATGGTGACCATCTTGACGTGTTCGGTGACAAATTTGCCTACATGCATCGGTACTGCCTCAAGCACCAACATACTCGCACCCGCGTCCTGCAAGGCCAAGGCGTCCTGCAATAGCTGATCCGCCGCCGCACTGGTTTTCGCCTGAACTTTAAAGCCGCCGAGTTGATACACCGATTGCGGCGTCAAACCCAAATGCGCGCACACCGGAATACCGTTTTGAACCAAGGTGCGCACGGTGTCGGCCAACCACGCACCGCCTTCAACCTTGACCATGTGCGCACCCGCCTGCATCAGTTTGACCGCATTGTGCAATGCGTCTTCGGTCGTGCCATACGAGCCGAACGGCATATCGGCCACGACCCACGCACGCGATTGTGGGCGGGTGTACAGCCCGCGCAGCACTGCTTTGGTGTGATACACCACATCCGCCATTTGCACCGGAATCGTGGTGCGTTGCCCTTGAATCACATTGCCCAAAGAATCACCCACCAAAATGCAATCCACATGCTGGGTGTCGAGCAAAGCGGAAAAAGAGGCGTCATAGCACGTCAGCATGGCGATTTTTTCGCCCTTGGCTTTCATTTCCTGCAATACGGTCAAGGAAATCGGCTTGAGCGGTTTGGCCTGCGCAGCGCCTTCATTCGGCGTGGCGGCGTTTCCATAAGCGGCGTTTTGGCTCATCGTATTCTCCTTTAAATCTTTAATCCAATCGCGAGATGTCTTGATCGGCAATCTGCGCTTTCAGATCACACACCGACACCCGTTGTCCGAGCGCATTATGCCACGAGATATCGGGTTTGAGGTCAAACAGTGGATAAAGCACGAAAGCGCGCTCGTGCATACGCGGATGCGGCAGTGTCAACGTGTCGGTGTGGCACACCGTGTCGCCGTACAGCAAGATGTCCAAATCGAGGGTGCGTGGCGCATTTTTGTAACTACGCGCACGGCCAAACGCGCCTTCGATTCGGTGCAATTCGCGCAGCAGTGCATCCGCAGACAAAGTGGTGCGCAATTGCGCCACCGCATTGACATAGTTCGGCCCGTCGGCATTTTCACCCAGCGGCGCACTGCCGTACAAGGGCGAGCTGGCGATCAATTGCGTTTGCGGTAGCTGCGCCAATGCGTCAATCGCCGCCAATACCGTGGTGCGCGCCTGACCGAGATTGCCACCGATACCGACGAATGCCGCTACCGCAGGGTGATTCGTCACGCTCATGAGCCCTTATCTGCCGATGGTGAATTGTGTTCAACTGCAGCTGTGCCGTTCGTCGTGTCCGCTGTTTTTGCCTTGGGTTTGCGGCGACGACGGCGTTTTTTCGGTTTATCCGCACCATCGGCCTGCGCCGTCCCTGTAGCGGAGGTGCTGGCTTTTTTCGGTTGCTGGCGCAGTGCCTCAATCATGCGATGCCGTTCAGCCCCATTGGCCGCGTACATATCGCCCCACCATGCGGCGATTTCCTCGCCCTCTTCGCCCAGATGACCGCGTTGCGCGCGCAGCAACAAAAAGTCGTAACCGGCACGAAAGCGCGGGTTTTCCAGCACGCGCTGAATCTGGCGCGGCAAACGGCGCTCCAAGCGTGGCTGCATGCTCCAAATATCGCGCATATCGCTGACAAAGCGTTTGGTCATGGTGACTTGCTCTTTGTCCTGATTGATCACTTCGCCCATTGCCAAGTCCAGCGCAACCACCACCGGATTGTGCACTTGATGCACCAACCAGCGTTCTTCCACCTTCAACCACATCAACGCGGCAAATAAAAAGCCCGGCGAAATGGATTTGTCCTCATGCACGCGCTCGTCGGTCTGAGCCAAGACCGAACGCACCCAGTCCATGCCACGCTCGTTTTGCACCACATCGTGCAAGACTGGCATCAAATATTCGGTAAAACCGTATTTTTGCAGCACCTCAAAGCTTCTGAGCGCATGTCCCGTGGTGAAAAATTTCAATGTTTCGTCAAACAAGCGCGCCGAAGGAATATGCCCGAGCAAGCCACGATTGGCCTGCATCGCATCCAGTGTGTGCGCCTCGGCCTCAAAACCGAATTTAGCCATGAAACGCAACACGCGCAGCATACGCACAGGGTCTTCGCGAAAGCGCGTTTCCGGCTCGCCGATGATGCGCAGCACCTGATCGTTCAGATCACTTACCCCGCCGTGATAATCGAGTACCACTTGGCGCTTCACGTCGTAGTACAGCGCATTGATCGTCATGTCGCGGCGCGAGGCGTCCGACTCGATATTGCCATAGACGTTATCGCGCAGTACGCGTCCGTGTTCATCGGTTTCCTGATCTTCCAAATTATCCGAGCGAAAGGTAGTAACCTCAATCAAATCGCGCTTGTGCAGCACATGCACGATGCGAAAACGTCGCCCAATGATGCGCGAGCGACGAAACAGTTTCAATACCTGCTCGGGGCGCGCGTTGGTCGCCACGTCAAAATCCTTCGGAATGTGCCCAAGCATCAAATCGCGCACCGCGCCGCCAACGACATAGGCCTCAAAACCCGCTTCGCTCAAAATTTCGCTAACCACGCGCGCCGACTCGGGAATGTGACGCGGATTGATGCCGTGTTTTTTCGCCGGATACGAGTGCGCTTTATGCAGCACCGGCTTTTTCGCTCGCGCTTTGAGTTTTTTGCGCGCTTCGCGTGAAGTACCTGCGATTCCGCTCGCACTGCCTGCTGCACTCAACTCATCGGCGGCGGCGCTTTTCGCCTGACGACTTTTAGGCGTAAACAGTTGTTTTATAAAAGTTTTTATCATTTTTATCTATCGTATTTTTTACTGCATCTCAAATAATTCTAAAATCGGCCAGTGACGCGCCCGCGCAATGCCACGCAAGGTGTCGTCGGGATTACACGCCATCGGAAACGTGGCTTTTTCCAGCAGCGGCACATCGTTCATCGAATCCGAGTAGAAAAAAGTAACCACACTGTCCCAATCCGCGCCGCGCTCGTTCAACCACTGTTGCACGCGCGTGATTTTACCCGCTTGGAAGCTCGGCGTGCCGAAAACCTTACCGGTAAATTGGCCATCTTTTTGCTCCGGCGTCGTGCCGATAATATGCTCAAAACCCAAACGCCAGCCGATCGGCTCAATCACAAACTCATTGGTCGCGCTCACCAGCACGCATTCGTGACCGGCATCCTGATGCCTTTTCACCAAATCCAACGCTTGCGGCTGAATCATCGGCTCGATGAATTCGGCCATAAACTGCTCGCGCCATTGCTGTAATTCCGCCATCGGATGCTGCGTCAGCACTTCAAAGGCAAATTCCGAATATTCAATAATATCCAGCGTTCCCGCGCAATATTGTTGATAAAAGTAATCATGCTTGTTCTTAAATCCGACCGCATCCACAAAACCGTTTTTGGACAAAAAAGCCCCCCAGCCGTGATCCGAGTCGCCCGGAATCAAGGTTTTATCCAAATCAAATAAAGCGATTGTTTTCTTCATTACATTCCTAAATCTATGTCATTGATTGGCGACCGACGGATCAACGGCGCTCGATTCATGCGCATCAGCGTTCAACCATTCCTTGAGTAACGGCACGGTAATCGCCTGCTTCTTTTGCAAACCGTAGCGATCCAATTGCACCAAAAATTCATGCAATTTCGACAAATCGCGACTGGAATAACGCAACATATAATCAATCACCCCGTGACCGAGCGTCAAACCGCGCTGCTCCGCCTGCTCAAACAGCACCTGCGCTTTTTCCTCATCACTGAGTACATACAGCTCATACACCAAATCCCACGCCAGCCGCGTGCGCAAATCGGGTAAAAAATCGATCGGCAAATGCGCCGGCGAGCAACTCGCGGTCAACACCATGTGTCGATTCTCATGCAAAGGCATCGTTTTTTCAGAGCGAACCGCGTTGAACAAATGAAACAAATGCGTCTGCTGCTGCGCAGAAAACCCATCCACATCGTCCACCAAAAACCAGCGGTAATCGCCCGGCTCGACTTCGCGCTCAAAATCAGCCGCCGTCAGATAGCGCGCACGATCGGATACAGCCAAACTGCGCAAAATATGCGTTTTGCCCGCACCGCCCGCGCCCCACAAATACAAAGCCATCGGCTCAAAACGGTCTGCGATCAGATCATGCAGATGTCGAAGCACCTCGACATTACGCCCGACGATCAGATTCTCCAATCGCGGCTCATCGTTCAAACTCAACTCCAAAGCAAATTGCGGATACCTCATCAAATTAACCCTGCTTCTCGCTCATGTTTGGCTCCGTTGCACTTCGTTCTGTAACGCCCTGTTCAGTCACACTTTGTTCCGCAGCATCCGGCAAAACCGTCACAGCCACGGTTGGCGCTGGTTCGGCCAAATAGAAGGCACTGTTGAAATAAGCATCCCGGATCAAACGGGTCACGACCACCAACACCGCACTCACCGGCAAGGCAAACAACATACCCACAAAACCGAACAAGGTACCAAAAATCAGTAAAGCCAAAATCACACCCACCGGCGACAAACCAATGCGCTCACCCACCAGACGCGGCGTCAACACATAACTTTCCAACAGTTGACCGATACCGTAGACGGCCAGCACCAAAAAGAACGGAACCGTCAAACCGAACTGCAACAGCGCGGTCAAGGTTGCCAATACAAAACCCAAGCCAAAGCCCAAATACGGAATAATCACAAATAAGCCGGTCAAAATCCCCACCGGAATCCCGACCTGCAAACCGATCAGCTTAAGCAACACCGCGTAATAAACCGCCAGACTCAGCATCAGCAAAACCTGCCCGCGCATATACTGCGACAAGACCTCATCCATTTCCTGACTGACGCGCCAAAAACCCGCGCGCCAACGTTTGGGTAACAACTGACGCCATTGTTTGACGTGATCCGGCCAGCTCACCAACACAAAATACGTCAAAATCGGTACCAATAACGCCCAAGACAAGGTACTGAGCAACACCGAACCACCTTGCATCAAATAGCGCCAAACATCTTGTCCCAATTTGGAAAAATTAACTTTATCCGCGATGAAATCTTGTAATTGCTGCAACCAATTGCTGCTGTTCATTTCGGGGAAAAAATTCTGAATCAGCCCCGAATTAGCCAGCATATAGTGTAGCTTGGCCACCACTTCCGGCAATTTTTGTTGCAAAATATTCAATTGAGAACTGATGATCGGCCACGGAATAAACACCATGAACGTCAACGCCAATATCACCACACTGAGCGCAATCAATGCACCGATGCTACGCTGAAGCCCCGCTTTTTGCATTCTATGAACCAAAGGATGCAACAAATACGCCAAAAACGCCGCAAAAATTAACGGCAAAATGACGCCCTTTATTGTCCATAAAAACCAGAAAAACGCTACAATAGCGACTAATACGAGAGCGGCAAAGACCAACTGCTTCCACGCATTTCTGTCTTTCAAATCCATCGGTTTTCCCTTAAATCAAACCAACACATCGCGCAAAATGGCGCGTACCCGAATAAACCCATATTCTATAGGACTTTTAGGCATTATGGCGAATCAGCCCCAACATCCCAACACAGAAAATCAAGCGAATGCAGGATTATCCTACAAAGATGCCGGTGTAGACATCGACGCCGGTGATGCGCTGGTCGAACGCATCAAACCCTACGCCAAAAAAACCATGCGCGAAGGCGTGCTCAATGGATTGGGCGGTTTTGGTGCCCTGTTTGAAATCTCCAAAAAATACCAAAATCCGGTACTGGTCTCCGGCACGGATGGTGTCGGCACCAAACTCAAACTCGCGTTTGAATGGGGCTTTCACGACACCGTCGGCATTGACTTGGTCGCCATGAGCGTTAACGACATCTTGGTACAAGGCGCCGAACCGCTGTTTTTCCTCGACTACTTCGCCTGCGGCAAACTCGACATCGACACCGCCGCCAATGTGATCAAAGGCATCGCGCAAGGTTGCGAGCAATCCAACTGCGCCCTGATCGGTGGCGAAACCGCCGAAATGCCCACCATGTACCCAGACGGCGAATACGATCTGGCCGGTTTCGCAGTCGGTGCGGTGGAAAAAGATAAAATCATCAACGGCAGCACCATCAGCGCAGGCGATGTGATTTTGGGCTTGGCCTCCAACGGCGTACACTCGAATGGCTTTTCACTGGTGCGCAAAGTACTCGAAGTCTCCAAAGCCGATCTGAACATGGATATGGGCGGCGTCACGTTGCAACAAGCCATCAGCGCCCCCACCCGCATTTACGTCAAACCGATTTTGGCAACGCTCGAACAAATCAACATCAAAGGCATGGCACACATCACCGGCGGCGGTCTGACCGAAAACGTACCACGCGTGCTGCCGGACGGCTTGCAAGCGGTCATTCACGCCAACTCATGGACGCGCTCACCGCTGTTCCAATGGTTACAACAGGCCGGCAATATCTCGGACGACGAAATGCACCGAGTGTTCAACTGCGGCATCGGCATGGTGGTGATTGTCTCGGCCAACGACACGAACCAAGCACGTAAGATTCTGAGCGCGCAAGGCGAAACCGTGTTCACGCTGGGCGAAATTCGCGCCCTGCCAGCCGGTGAAGCGCCCACCGTGGTGATCTAAACATGATGCTACGCACCCTGCTCAACGGCAAAATTCACCGTGCCACGGTCACTGAAGCCGATCTGAACTACGTCGGCAGCGTCACCATTGACCAAGACATCTTGGATGCCGCGAACATTGCCGTACACGAAAAAGTACAAATCGTGAACAACCATAACGGCGCTCGGTTTGAAACCTACACCATCGCGGGCCAACGCGGCTCGGGCGTGATTTGCCTGAACGGCGCAGCAGCGCGCATGGTGCAGACCGGTGATGTGGTGATTATCATGTCCTATGTGCAAATCTCGAATGATGAACTGGCACAGCATCGCCCGAATGTCGTGATTATGGACGAGCGCAACCGCATCAAAGAAATCATTCATTACGAACCGGCGCATACGGTTCTGTGACTATGCTCAGATGAGAAACGGACATCAAATTCATCGATGTCCGTTTCTTATAATGAATACAAGCAATCTGAACTGTGGTAACCCATCACACTCCCTATCATTGATGACGTTGATGACGTTGATGTCAATTAAACTACAACGCTTGGCTTACTTGCGCACATATTGATACAGCGAGATCAAGCTCAACACTATCAGTATCGGTGGAAAAATCAGCCAATCAATACGAATATTTCCCTGTGTGGGCAAGCTCGCCAAATAAAACTCATAAGCGATAAAGGCGACATAGGCAATTACGGTGACCATTTGAGTTTTTGTCATTTTAGCCTTCACGATCCGCATGGCGTATATTGCAAACGATTTCTGGCATCCACTCATCACACGCCGAGTTTACGATGCTCCACCAGCGTACATTTGTTTTGCACCACACGCATGCCTGCGGCTTTGGCCTTTTCCGCCGCCGCATTATTGACCACGCCCAACTGCGACCAAAAGACTTTCACATCACCACGCGCAATCGCCGCATCGGCAATCGCATCCAAAGCCTCAGGTTTGCGGAAAATATCAACCATATCAATCGCGAATGGCACATCCGCCAGCGATGGATAGGCTTTTTCACCCAAAATCGTGATGTCTTTGGGATAAATCGGTACGATTTTATAACCCGCTTGCTGCAAATACTCCGCCACATGATGACTGTCTTTACTCGGATCAGGCGACAAACCCACCACAGCGATGGTTTTAACCTCGTTAAAAATCACGCGGATTTCATCCGAAGCGGCATTAACGGTTGGGAATTCACACTCCATGGCAAGCTCCTTCAATAATTTAGACTCAATAGATGACCCATCGGTTGCTATGATGCATCCATTAATTGCTCTCATATGGATACGTTCGTTGGCTGACTATAACACAAATAGAGCAAACACCGGCTCGATTGCTCCAGAGGTCAAACGTTGAATTTGAACAGGACTATAAAAAAACGGGTTTGATCTCAAACCCGTTTTTGATTCATTACGACTCGGCGGAAGCCTTGCGTAAAATCGCGTACAACTGATCCTTCAAATGCAGCTTTTCTTTTTTCAGCTCTTCGATTTCTTCGTGCGTGCCGTGAATCACGTGTGTTTCCATGTTTTTGATTTTGTGATCCAGCTCATGATGTTTCTCAAACAGATTGTGAAAATGAGCATCTTCAGTTTTGAGGCGATGAATCAAATCGCGATATTCTGGAAACATGTCTTTGTCCTTTAAAAAGTAGTTTTTCTAACTCATGGTTTCACGCTGGAGAAGACCTCTGCCACAAAACCATCACCCAAAAATCATTCAAACGGTGTGACTGAATGATAACCTATTTTGATTGGATTAGCGATAAAAAAGCCGGATAAAAACCATCCAATCAAGCGCAGATTTTACTCATGCAATGCTTTCGGGCTGACCACAATGCCGTCCGCGTCTGCATATATCCAGTCACCCGGATTCACGCGCACGCCTTGAATGTGCACACCCAAATCGCGCTCGCCTGCTCCTTTTTTCAGCGAACGCAACGGCATGGCGGCCAACGCACGCACGCCTATCGCCAGCTCGTTGATTTCACCTGTATCGCGCACGCAGCCATCGACGACGATGCCCGCCCAACCGTTTTGCGTGCCTGCTTTGGCAATATTGCCACCGACCAGCGCGCAGCGCACACTGGCACCCCCATCGATCACCATGACTTTGCCCGTGCCATTGTCGTTCTCCAATGCTTTTTTAATCAGGGTATTGTCCTCAAAGACCTTAAAGGTCACGGCTTGCCCATGAAATGCCTGCGCTTGACCGAAACTCTGGAAAACCGGCGGCAACACATGAATCAATCCCGCGTGAATGTCATTTTCAAATTGGTCGCATAAATCCGTGGTTGCAATGCTCATATTGGCTCCTTATCAAATAAAAATTGCTCATTCTTTGTGCTTATTCTTTGCGCTCATCCGTCTGCCCAAGCGTATCGCCAACCTTTCGTGGTGCGTCATATTTCGGGTCATACGGCTGCTCGTAAGTATCGTGAATCCGTTGAAAATTGATGATGTTTTTACCATCGTGGCTTTTCTCAATCATATCAGCGAATTGTTCGTACCAACGCACATCTTTGTGGTGATAGGTGTGGCGCGCATTGATGTTTTGGCCTATGGTCTCATCGGTGCCATCAAGCACCAGCACAAAAAGAAAATCCTCCTGCGCCCAGTCCTCGGCGCTCATACCGTATAGCGGACTGTTGCGCGTGATCGGATGCATGATGGTCCAATTCAAAACAAACATTGGGTTGGATTTATGTCGCAACGCCAATTCGGTGTAGCGGCGAAAGGTCTGCCCTTCTTCATTTACCGCCGTGCGCACCAGCCAAAGTTTGGCTTCAGCACCATTGATGTGGTTGTGCCGCTCATTCGCCACGCGCGTCATCCACATCATTTGGCCTTCATGCCGACCGATGACCGCCTGCTTGGCAAAAATAATCCGTGCGCGCGGTCGGGCAAAGCGCGCAAACGCCAAACCGGTAATCACCGCCGAATATAACAAACCCGAATACGACTCAATCATCGCAATCGTGTGCGTATAAAGACTGATCGGATACATATTGCCATAGCCGACCGTCGCGAAAGTCTCCACGGAGAAAAAAAACACCAACCACGGTTTGCCATGCGGCACATTGCCAATGCCATCGATTTTCACAAGATACAGCAATGTAAAAATTAGATTAATCAATAAAAACGCAGCCGCCGACCACGCTATGAACTGCCACCACGGGCTGGTCATGCTCGCGTGGTAAAAATCCTGCCATTTCGCTTGACGGCGGGTCAGCGCGAATACTTCGCGATTGGCGACACGCAGTTTGCTCAGTTGATAATCATGCCCACCCCCCAAATGATTAGGAAAAAAACTCGAAAAGTCTTTCGGCTTTTTAGGCGTGGCCTGCGGCGTGTGCGAGACGTTTGTAGCGTGCGTGGCCTGCGCCGGATGCCCATTGGCCGCCACTGTACTTGTTTGGTCGGTTGAAGTAAGTGACGCAGCCACCTCCGCCGTCGGTTGTGCCGATGACGCAGACATTGACTCATGCTCAGCACTCGCACGCCGCGCATTTAAGCGAGGCGAACTGGGGAAGGATTTGACCGATGGCTCTGCGGGTGTTTGCCCCGGCTCAATATTCGCTTGCGTCATAGAAAATGGATGGTGAAATACGGTTGATGACGGAATCCATATGGCATTTTACGAATAGTTTGACCTGTTTAACAATGGACAGCGGATAAAAAAGGCAGTCGTTGACTGCCTTTTTTAACTATTCGCAATGGATCCGTTTTCAATCCAATTACATGTTGTTGATCATTTCTTGACCGAACTGTGAGCAAGACACTTGGGTCGCGCCTTCCATCAAACGCGCAAAGTCATACGTCACTTTTTTCGCGTCAATCGATTTGGCCATGCTCGCCAAAATCAAATCAGCCGCTTCGGTCCAACCCATGTGGCGCAACATCATTTCCGCCGACAAGATTTCCGAACCCGGATTCACGTAGTCTTTGCCCGCATATTTCGGCGCCGTACCGTGAGTCGCTTCAAACATCGCCACAGAGTCGGACAAGTTCGCGCCCGGAGCGATACCGATACCGCCCACTTGCGCCGCCAATGCGTCGGAGATGTAGTCGCCGTTCAAGTTCAGGGTTGCGATTACGTCGTATTCGGCAGGACGCAACAGGATTTGTTGCAAGAACGCGTCGGCAATCGAGTCTTTGATCACGATTTCGCCATGCGGTGCTTTGATGACCATCCACGGGCCGCCGTCCAAGTATTCCGCACCGAATTCTTTTTGCGCCACTTCATAGCCGGTTTTGGCAAACAGACCTTCGGTAAACTTCATGATGTTGCCTTTGTGAACCAAGGTCACACTGGAGCGTTTGTTGTCAATCGCGTATTGGATCGCTTTACGCACCAAACGGGTTGTGCCTTCAATCGAAACTGGTTTCACGCCAATACCTGAGGTTTCAGGGAAGCGGATTTTGGTCACGCCCATCTCTTCAGTCAGGAATTTGATGACTTTTTTCGCTTTTTCAGATTGCGCTTCCCACTCAACGCCGGCGTAGATGTCTTCGGAGTTTTCACGGAAAATCACCATGTCGATTTTTTCAGGGTGTTTCACTGGCGAAGGTACGCCGGTGAAATATTGAACCGGACGCAAACATACGTACAAGTCCAATTCCTGACGCAAAGCCACGTTCAAAGAGCGGATGCCGCCACCGATGGGCGTGGTCAAAGGACCTTTGATCGACACCACGTAATCGCGCAGGATTTCCATGGTTTCGGTTGGCAACCACACATCCGGACCATAAATTTTGGTGGATTTTTCACCTGCGTAAATTTCCATCCAGTGAATTTTGCGTTCGCCGTTGTAGGCTTTTTGTACCGCCGCATCCACCACTTTGAGCATGACCGGTGTGATGTCAAAGCCGGTACCGTCCCCTTCGATGTACGGAATGATCGGATTATTGGGAACATTCAAACTATAATCTGAGTTTACGGTGATTTTTGCGCCGCCTTCGGGTACTTTGACATGTTGATACATGGTCTCTCCTTTATATTTGGATGGATATCGGTCGGATTGGATAATATGCGTGCCTTTGTGGGACAGCTCACATTATTTTATTCGTTTTTAGATCGATGAATTAAGTCTTGTATAAGACTGATCGGACTAAATTATGCCCCATTTTGCTTTGTATTGCACCCCATTTGCAAGCAAAATACCAATTATTTTGTCATCATGCGCCATGTTTTTCTGTAATATGAAATTTTAAGTGATTTATGCTGCTACTTCTCAATAAACCCTTTGGCGTGATCTGCCAATTCTCCCCGCACGAGCAACACGCAAGCTTGGCAGATCATGTGCGCGTGCCGAATGTTTACCCCGCCGGGCGTTTGGATACCGACTCCGAAGGCTTGGTATTGCTGACCGACGATGGTCGCCTGCAGCACCAAATCAGCCATCCCATGCATAAAAAGCCCAAAATCTACTGCGTGCAAGTCGAAGGCGCGCCATCCGAGGCCGCATGCGAACAATTACGCCGAGGAGTTGAGTTGAACGACGGCCTGACCCAGCCGTGTGATGTACAGATCATCGACGAACCTGAGTGGCTATGGGCGCGCAATCCACCCATCCGCGAGCGCAAAAGTATCCCGACGCATTGGTTACAAATCACCCTGACCGAGGGGCGCAATCGCCAAGTGCGTCGCATGACCGCCGCCGTCGGACTGCCAACCTTGCGCCTGATACGCACCCACATCGGCGATTACAGCCTATGGTCTCACACCGAAATGGCTCAGACATTGGCTTTGGGCCAATGGGTTTGGATTGATCCCAATCCCGCACCGATCAAACCGACCGCCGCACCACACAAAAATCCACGTCGTCCAACGCAACGGCCAACCCAACATTCGACCAACGTCCCGCGCCCGAAACGGTTAAAATCACCACCATCCAAATAATAGTTCAAATAAACCGTTTTTTAGCCAAGCCATGTCCGAAACCCTTCTCACCATCGAGCCGCAGCCCTACTCAGCCAGCAGTGTGTACTATGCGCTGAACAAAGCCCCCGAATCGGCGCATCAATCGCTGCTCGGGCTGTACGCCCTACACCGTAAATGGCGCGAGGCCGCGAATTACGCCGACAATCATCAGGCCGTGACCACGCTCAATTGGTGGCATCATGAACTGGAAGCCGAGCCTGCAAAAGCCATTGAGCACCCTGCTCTGCGCGCCCTGTACGCGGCCGATTGGTCGGACAAGCACGCCGAAGCCCTGCAGATGCTGCTGCACGGACACATGCACTGGCACCATTTGAACCGCGTAGAAGATTTAGCGCAATTGCAGCCGACCATAGATGCGATTGGCGGAGAATTTGCGCGGTTATGGTTCATATTGATCCATGCGTCAGTTCCCGATGAGCTGATTCAGTCCGCCGGTCGTGCGCTGTGGTGGATTGATCAGATTCGCCACATCGGTCACAATCTGAGCCATCAACGCATTTGGATTCCGATGCAGTGGCTCAAGGAAACCGACACGCCCGCCCATATTCTGCTCTCGACATCACTCAGCCAAAACCGTGCGCAGCCGCTCAAACCGCTGCTTGAAAAACTCATCGCCCACGCGCAATCTGAATTAGCGAACTACCAAACGCAATACCGCGCCCTCAGCAAAACGCAGCAAAAATCCATACGCAGTTGGCACACACTGATGAATCTGCGTGCCGATTTGCTCACGCTGATCGCGCAAGACCCGACTGAATTATTCGAGGGTTTGGTCAGCATCGCCCCATTGCGCAAATGGTGGCGTACGGTACGAAGCTAAATCGACATGACCAACGTTTCCCTCATCACCCCGACCGCCAACCGCAGCCATTACCTGCCTGCGCTGTACGACTGCATTTGCCGGCAGCGCGAAGTCAACTGGGAATGGCTGGTATTTGACGACTCGCCCACGCCCAATGCATGGATGATCGCAACGGCACAGACCGACCCGCGCATCACCTATATGCACAGCAGCGTGCCGCTGAGCATCGGGGAAAAACGCAATCAAATGATTGAACGGGCGCAATACGACTACATCGCGCATTTTGACGATGACGATCACTACGCGCCCGACTACCTGCGCATAATGCTCGGCCATTTAGTACAAAATCAGGCGGATTTGATCAAACTCTCGGCTTTTTATCTACACGCGCCCAAGCAGGATTTTTTTGGCTACATGGATTTGACTGCCAAAACCGGCCACCACTACGTGCTGAACCGCGAGGAAATAGAACACGTCATCTTTCATGACAAAATGCAGATCGGCGCGGATTTCATCGTGTTTTACGGATTCTCGTATGTGTATCGACGCGCGGCCGCCGTGCAACATCCATTCGAGCCGTTGAGCTTTTGCGAGGACGAGTATTTTGTCAAAGCCCTGCTCAAAGACCAATGCGCCGTCATCACCACGCCCGACACCGAAGGATTGTGCCTGCATCTGGTGCATGTCGGTTCGAGTTCGCGTTGTTTCTCGCGCTATTTTTTGCCGAACCACCTCATGCCGGTCATTTTTCCCAACTACCGTGAAGTAATCGTTCCGTAAAACACTATTTTGGCAACAGCGCTTCAGCGCCGCTTTATCAGCACCATTTTATCAGCGTTGTTTCGCCAGCCAACCATCCAAAGCATTGGCAAATGCCTGTACATCGCGTGCCGACAATGCGGCAGGACCGCCGGTTTGCGTCCCAGAGTCGCGCAAATGCTGCATAAAGTCACGCATCGACAAAAACGCGCGTACATTTTCGCGGGTATACCATTCACCGCGTGGATTGAGCGCCAGCGCACCCATCTCAACGATTTGCGCCGCCAGCGGAATGTCCGCCGTAATCACCAAATCCTGCGCTGACGCACGCCGCACAATTTCATTGTCCGCCACATCCATGCCCGCAGGCACTTGAATTGCCTTGATAAACGGCGATGGCGGCGTCAACAACATTTGATTCGCCACCAAAGTGGTCACCATCTGCGTGCGCCGCGCCGCCCGATAAATCACCTCTTTGACCGCGCGCGGACATGCGTCGGCATCCACCCAAATTTGTGTCATTCTTTTCCTGATGATGGTTTTAACTGAATCATATTGACGCAACAAACATCTGCGCACTTGGGCATTATAACCGTCGTCCCGTACCAATCAATGAAAACAGCCATTGGCTACCCAATGGCTGTTGATTGAGAGCAAAACAAACTCAATACCACGAATCACGCACCACTTCCTCACCATAGCCGCCGTTCATCGGCAAAGGCCGATTGGTACTGACTGCAGAGCGAATGACGCGAATGCCACGCACGCCAACTTCACGCGCGGCCAAAATATCACCGTCCGAGTCGCCGTAAAACAGCTTCACGTTGGCCTGTTTGATGTAATAGCTTTTATCGTGTTGATACGGCTTCACCACTTCATCGCGGGTGTAAATCACCGGTTTCATATTCGGGATGTTAAACGTCTTTTGCATCAGCAAAGACAACGAGTCCATCGATTTGCCATCATAGCTGCTGTGCGGCGTGCGGCCGGTGATGAACACCACTTGATCGCCGCGCTTGACGTGCATATCGATGAGTTTTCTCGCCGATTCTTTCGGAATCGAACTCAGATCGCAGCCATCGGCGACATAATCCCAAAACTCTTGATTGTGCAAATAGTCGTAATTGGTCGGCGAGTATTTGTTTTTACCTAGTAAAAACATTGACTGGAGACCAATGCCGTGTCGTCAATGTCAAAGCCCACGGTTATTTTGCGTTTGCCTTGCAGGCTTTTTTCAATATCCACAGCCGAAACCCAATTCACCTCATTTTCATGGGTACGGTCGTTTTCGGTCATGCCGGGCTGGGTGTAAGGCACTTTCGGCCCTTTGGCCGAAGCCACGGTACATACTGCCAACAAGGCAGCAATCAATACAGAACGAAGCATGAATGTGTGACGCATAAAACACTCCTTTGTTATTAGATGAATGAAGATAGTGCTACGCACAGGATATACCTGTTTCAGGCAAAGTTATAGGTAACTTTTCCCTTTTTACATAGAGGATTCAAAACTTCGGTCTGTATTTGATGACTGTGCGAAATAGATTGCTTATCCGCATTTTTGCTGCTTTTAAGATTTACGGTTTGTCCCAACCCGCCCGTATAAATGCGGCCTGCATGAAGGGACTCAGTCCCTGCGCATGACCTGTTTGCAATAGCTTTTTCATCTGCGCGCACATCATGGGCGCCCAAAAAGCCTCGATGTGCGCCAGTGCCTGTTGTCCCATTTCCTCGGGTGCGCCGTTCGCCTCGAAAAACTGGCCGATTTGATTGGCCATTTTGATCAACTGCGCGCCCTCTGCGCGCTGTTCGGTATTGGTGTTCATATCAGTTCTTTCAAAATCGCTTGGCGTGAAACGTCCGTGTACAGCACCGCGCGTCCGGGGCGAGCGAAACCGATTAATTGCAATTGATGCTGGTGCGCCCACTCAACCGCTTTGGCGGTGGCGGCGGACACGGAAACCAAACAACCTGCACCCCAGCGCAAGGTTTTTTGCACCATTTCGTAACTCGCACGACTGCTGACCAACACGAATCCGTCGCTCGGATGAGCATCCCCGTCAAGCAGCGCCCCGATGAGTTTGTCCAAGGCATTGTGCCGCCCGACGTCTTCGCGCAACAGCATCACCTCACCTTGCCAATTCACCCACGCCGCGGCGTGGGTCGTCCCTGTCTGATTGCGCATGATTTGCAGCCGTTCAAACCGCGCCAGCACCGCATCCAGCAGCCCGAGGTCCAAGCGCGAAGCCTCGCGGTTCGGATTCGCGGCCGGTTGCTGCTCAAAATACGCCAGCGAATCCACACCGCACAGACCGCAACCGGTGCGCCCGAGCAAGGTACGTCGCGCCGCTTTTAGCTGCGCAAAGCAGGCACTGCTCACGGTCATGCGCACGATGATCGCCGCACCATGATCCTGCGGTTCAATGTCAATGTCATACACGTCAGCGCGTCGCTCAATCAGCCCTTCGGTGTAGGCAAAACCCAAAGCAAACTCGGCCAAATCGCTCGGCGTGGTCATCATCACGGCATGCGAAATACCGTTGATTGCCAACGCGACGGGTACTTCGCAGGCCAATGCGTCGGACAGTTCATCCTGCACTTGTCCCGCGCGAATCGGTCTGACCGTGCCTTTGACCACGGCGCGGTCGGCGAGTTGACGCGCTCCGTCATCAGCGCATCCCTTGCCAGCGCATTCATTGCCATCGTATTCATGATGATCGCTCTGTTGTCTCATGTTGATGCACTCGCTATGTCGCCATTCACTTATGATTTCGCCATCTTTTTGGACAAGGGTTGGCGTTGTTGCCAGAAACGCTGTTGCATCGCCTCGAACTCCTGTCTCGCGGCAGGCCATGCAGCAGGCCACATGGTCGTATCGTTCTCACGCTGCACTTGCACCGCCGTCACTTTGTATTCAGGACAATTGGTCGCCCAATCCGAATTATCGGTCGTAACCACGTTCGCACCGGATTCAGGGAAATGGAATGTGGTGTACACCACGCCCGGCTGGACGCGCTCGGACACATTCGCCTGCAACAACGTCTGCCCCGCGCGGCTGTGCACGCGCACCCAGTCACCATTGGCAATGCCGCGCTCTTTCGCATCCTCGGGGTGAATATCCAGCCAATCTTGCTCATGCCAAACGCTGTTGGCGGTACGACGGGTCTGTGCGCCGACGTTGTATTGCGACAAAATCCGTCCGGTGGTGAGCAGCAGCGGGAACTTCGGCGTGACTTTTTCGTCGGTCGGTACATACTGTGTGACCAAGAACCGCCCCAAGCCGCGCGCGAAGGTCTCCGTGTGCATGATGTCCATGCCGGTGACGGGCGTGCGGTCGTTGCACGGCCATTGCACGCTACCGTATTCATCGAGTTTGGCATAGCTCACGCCCGCAAAAGTCGGCGTCAGGCGCGCAATTTCATCCATGATTTCGCTCGGGTGCGCGTAATTCATCGGGTAGCCAAAAGCCTGCGCGAGTTTTTGCGTCGCTTCCCAGTCGGCGTATTGACCCAGCGGCGTCATGATCTTGCGCACGCGGTTGATGCGCCGCTCGGCGTTGGTAAACGTGCCGTCTTTTTCCAAAAAGCTGCTGCCCGGTAAAAACACATGGGCATATTTGGCAGTTTCATTGAGGAAAATATCCTGCACCACCAAGCAGTCAAGCTGCGACAGCGCCTCAGTGACGTGCTGGGTATTCGGATCGGACTGAACGATGTCTTCGCCTTGGCAATACATGCCTTTGAACTGCCCCGCCAGAGCCGCGTCAAACATATTTGGAATACGCAAACCGGGCTGTGCGTCGAGCGCGCAACCCCATTCTGCCTCAAACTGCGCACGCACCGCGTCATCGGACACATGGCGATAGCCCGGAAACTCGTGTGGGAACGAACCCATATCGCAGGAGCCTTGCACATTGTTTTGTCCGCGCAAGGGATTCACGCCCACGCCCTCGCGCCCAATATTGCCGGTGAGCATGGCCAGATTGGCAATACCCATGACCGCAGTCGAGCCTTGCGCGTGTTCGGTCACACCCAGCCCGTAGTAAATCGCCGCATTGCCACCGGTGGCGTACAAACGTGCGGCTTGGCGCAGGGTGTCGGCGGGCACGCCCGTGATGTCCGCGACGGCTTCGGGCGAATTGTCCGCGTGGCTGATGAATTTTTTCCAGAACTCGAACGATGCGGTGTCACAGCGCTGTGCCACAAACGCGCGATCGTACAAGCCTTCGGTCACAATGACGTGTGCCAAAGCATTGATCACCGCGACATTTGTCCCCGGTCGCAGTTGAATATGATGTTCCGCCTTGATCTGCGGCGATTGAACCAATTCAATTTCACGCGGGTCAATCACGATCAGGCGTGCACCTTGGCGCAAACGCTTTTTCAAGCGCGAGCCAAACACGGGATGCGCATCGGTCGGATTCGCCCCAATGACCACAATGACGTCGGCCTGCTCAACCGATTTGAAGGTTTGCGTCCCTGCCGATGTGCCAAACGCCTGACCCAAACCGTAGCCGGTCGGCGAATGGCACACGCGCGCGCAGGTATCGACGTTGTTCGTACCGAGCACAGCGCGCATGAATTTTTGCACCAAATAGGTTTCCTCATTGGTGCAACGCGAGGAGGTAATGCCACCGAGTGCATTTTTACCGTATTGCGCTTGAATCGCGCTGAATTTGTCCACCACATAGGCAATCGCCGTGTCCCATGAAACCTCTTGCCACGGTTCGTGAATGCTCGCGCGGATCATCGGCTGAGTCACGCGGTCTGGGTGTGTAGCGTAGCCCCAAGCAAAACGCCCTTTGACGCAGGCATGGCCTTCGTTCGCCTTGCCCTCTTTCCACGGCGTCATGCGCACCACTTGCTCGCCTTTGATCTCGGCCTTGAAATTACAGCCCACGCCGCAGTAAGCGCAGGTGGTGATGACGCTGCGCTCGGCTTGACCCCATTGGATAATGCTTTTTTCCGTCAAAGTGGCCGTCGGACAGGCATCCACGCACGCGCCGCAACTGACACAATCCGAATCGAGAAAATCCTGTTTTTGCCCCGCCGTCACCCGTGAGGCAAAGCCGCGCCCGTCGATCGTCAGGGCAAATGTGCCCTGCGTTTGCTCGCACGCGCGCACGCAGCGGTTACACACGATGCATTTGGACGGATCGTAGGTGAAATAGGGATTGGATTCGTCTTTCGGCGCGGCGTGCGCCGCATCAAAATGATTGTCTCCTGCAAAGCCATAGCGCACTTCGCGAAGGCCGGTAATACCGGCGACCGTTTGCAATTCGCAATTGCCATTGGCCGCGCAGGTCAAACAGTCGAGCGGATGGTCGGAAATATACAGCTCCATCACATTGCGCCGCAGTTTGTGCAGCGCCTCGCTCTGCGTTTTCACCTGCATGCCCGCTTCCACCGGCGTGGTACACGAGGCGGGATAACCGCGCCGTCCGGCGATTTCCACCAAACACATGCAACACGAGCCAAACGGTTCCAGCGAGTCGGTCGCACACAGCTTCGGAATTTGGTTATCGAGTAACGAAGCCGCACGCATGATGGATGTGCCCGCAGGCACGCTGATGCTTTGTCCATCAATGGTCAATGTGACCATTTCGGCACTGTGGCGCTCAGGCGTACCACGATCGATTGCTATGATATTCATGCCGTGCCTTTCACCGCGGATTCATGCGGTTTCACTTGAAAATCGTTGGGATAGTAATTCAACGCCGACAGTACCGGATTCGGCGTCATGCTGCCCATCGCGCACATTGAGGCGCCCACCATCGTGTCGCATAAATCACGCAGCAATGCCTCGTGCTCATCGGTCTGTTCGGGAGCGCTGACAAAACGGTCAAGCACCTCAACCCCACGCACCGAGCCGATGCGACACGGTGTGCATTTACCGCATGATTCGATCGCGCAAAATTCCATGGCATAGCGCGCCAAATCACGCATATTCGCGGTATCGTCATGCACCACAATACCGCCGTGCCCGATCACCGCGCCCATTTGCGCGTATTGTTCGTAGTCCATCGGCACGTCCCAGTGCGCTTCGGGAACATAACTGCCCAACGGCCCGCCGACCTGAATCGCCTTGATTGGGCGTCCCGAAGCCGTACCGCCGCCAAAATCCATCACCAATTGGCGCAAGCTAATGCCAAAGGCCTTTTCCACCAAACCACCTTGACGCACATTGCCCGCCAACTGAAACGGCAAGGTTCCAAGCGAGCGCCCCAAACCGTAATCACGGTAAAACGCAGCGCCCTTCGCAAAAATCAGCGGCACGCTGGCCAAGGTAATCGCATTATTAATCACCGTGGGCCGGCCAAACAGCCCTTCTATCGCGGGTAATGGCGGTTTCGCGCGCACGATGCCGCGTTTGCCCTCAATGCTTTCCAGCAAGGCGGTTTCCTCGCCGCAGATGTACGCACCCGCCGCCTCGCGCACGTTCAAATGAAACGTCTGCTCTGAACCCTGTATGCGTTCGCCCAACCAGCCCACCGCTTGCGCCCGCTCAATCGCCGTTTGCAATACCGCAATCGAATGCGGGTATTCGGCACGCACATAAATAAAGCCCTGCGTCGCCTGTACCGCCAAACCCGCAATCACCATCCCCTCAATCAAGGTGTACGGATCAGACTCCATCAGCAAACGGTCGGAAAACGTGCCCGAGTCGCCCTCATCGGCATTGCACACCACATACTTTTGCTCCGCATTCTGCGCCAGCACCGTTTGCCATTTAATCCCCGCCGGAAACGCCGCACCGCCGCGACCGCGCAAACCCGAATCCAGCACCGTTTGCACCATCGCCGCCGAATCCATGTTCAAAGCCCGTCGCAAACCCGTCCAGCCGCCATGCGCCTCATAATCATCCAAACTCAGCGGATCAGTCAAACCGATGCGCGCAAAGGTCAAACGCTCCTGCCCACGCAAATACGGATGCTCATGCACCACACCAATCGAACTGTCCAACGGCGCGCCGTCGAGCAAACCCGCCGCCAGCCATTGGGGCAAGGTATCCACCGATGCACCGGCATAACCCACGCGTCCGCGCTCGGTTTCCACCTCAATCAGCGGCTCCAGCCAGAGCATGCCGCGCGAACCGTTACGCACAATGCGAATCTCCTGCCCATGAGCGGATGCCCACGCCTGCAAGGATGCGACCAACTCATCCGCCCCCAAAGCCAAAGCCGCGGAATCCATCGGAATATAAACGGTTTTCATGATGACGCCTCCACATCCAAGCAAGCCTGTACCCGCTCGATCGTTAAACGTGCCTTGAGCCGCCCATCGAGCAGCGCCGCAGGCCCCGTAGCACATTGGCCGAGGCAGTAAATCGGTTCGACGCTTAACTTTCCCTCACCCAAGGACTTGGCCAAATGATCGCATTGCGTCTTCAAATTCAGCGCGCCACGCGCTTGGCACGCCTCAGCGACACAGAGTTGAATATGATGTTTGGAAGCCAACGGCTCGGTGCGAAAAAAATGGTAAAACGACAGCACGCCGTGTACCTGCGCCGTGGATAAATTCAACGCGCGCGCGATCTGCGGTACCGCCGTGGTCGGAATGAAACCCAAGCGGGCTTGAACCTGATGCAGAATCGGCAGCAACGCGCCTGCTACGCCCTCATGCGCCGCTAACGCCGCGCCAACCACCTGTTGTTGATGCGCATCCATTGGGTCTCCTTTTGTGTGGCGTACAAACATATGAGGTGTAAATAAAATACAAACGTACGCCCGTTGATACGAATTTTTATTTAAACAAATACTATCATAGAGTATATTTTAAGCACAAGGATGATGCATCCAGTTTGTCGCAAATCAACCGTGTATGCAAGCGTTCACGACTGATGACGCCAATAATAAAAACGGCGAGCATTTCTGCTCGCCGTTTGAGGCTATTGACAAAGTGGTACATACACCTAAACAAAGCTCCGTCATTCCCGCATGATTTTAGCGGGAATCCAGATAGCGATTCTAACTGATTGTTTTTATTAATATTCTGGATACCCGCTTACGCGGGTATGACGGAATTTTTCTTAGATTTTGCGACAAATTGCAAGACCGAGGGTTTGTCAGCAATCTGACGGCGAGCATTTCTGCTCGCCGTTTTCTTTAACACGCTATTACCGATTGACCCATTACGCTTTAACTTCGTTCGCCACGTCGGTGTAGTCGCTGATTTGGTCGAAGTTCAGATATTTGTAAATATCTTTGCTCGCCGGCGCCAATACGCCGGTTTCAGCCAAATACTCTTCGCGGGTCGGGATTTTGCCCAGTTTCGAGCACACCGCCGCCAACTCAGCTGAGCCGAGGTAAACGAAGGTGTTTTTACCCAAACGATTCGGGAAGTTACGAGTTGAAGTAGACATCACCGTCGCGCCTTCGCGTACTTGTGCTTGGTTACCCATACACAATGAGCAGCCCGGCATTTCCATGCGCGCACCTGCGGTACCGAGGACGTTGTAGTGGCCTTCTTCAGTCAGTTGTTTCGCATCCATCTTGGTCGGCGGCGCAATCCACAACTTCACAGGGATATCGCGTTTGCCTTCGAGCAATTTCGATGCGGCACGGAAGTGACCGATGTTGGTCATACACGAACCGATAAATACTTCGTCGATTTTCGCGCCAGCCACGTCGGACAGAGTTTTCACGTCGTCCGGATCGTTCGGGCAGGCAACAATTGGCTCGTGAATATCGGCCAAGTCGATGTCGATGACCGCTGCGTATTCCGCGTCGTCGTCCCCTTTGAGCAATTGCGGATTTTTGAGCCATTCTTCCATCGCTTTGATGCGGCGCGCCAAAGTGCGGGCATCTTGATAGCCTTCGGCAATCATCCATTTCATCATGGTGATGTTGGAATTCATGTACTCGATGATCGGTTCTTTGTTCAAATGAACGGTACAACCAGCCGCAGAGCGCTCTGCGGATGCGTCGGACAATTCAAACGCTTGTTCCACTTTCAGATCCGGCAAACCTTCGATTTCCAAAATACGACCTGAGAAAATGTTTTTCTTGCCTTGTTTTTCTACGGTCAACAAGCCTTGCTTGATCGCGTACAACGGAATCGCATTGACCAAATCACGCAAGGTCACGCCCGGATTGAGCTTTCCTTTGAAACGAACCAATACCGATTCAGGCATATCCAATGGCATCACGCCAGTCGCAGCGGCAAACGCTACCAAGCCGGAACCTGCTGGGAATGAGATACCGATTGGGAAACGGGTGTGCGAGTCACCGCCGGTACCGACTGTGTCAGGCAGCAACAAACGGTTCAACCATGAGTGAATCACGCCATCGCCCGGACGCAGCGATACACCGCCGCGCGTGCTGATGAAGTCTGGCAGTTCGTGGTGCATTTTCACATCCACTGGTTTTGGATAGGCCGCTGTGTGGCAGAAGGATTGCATCACCATATCCGCTGAGAAGCCCAAGCACGCCAAGTCTTTCAACTCGTCACGGGTCATTGGACCAGTGGTGTCTTGTGAACCGACCGTGGTCATTTTGGGTTCGCAGTAGGTGCCCGGACGAACACCTTGGCCTTCAGGCAAGCCACATGCGCGACCCACCATTTTTTGCGCCAAAGAGAAGCCTTTGCCGCTGTCCACCGGATTGGTTGGTAAACGGAACAAAGTGGATGCTGGCAAGCCCAAAGCTTCGCGTGCTTTCGCAGTCAAGCCACGACCAATGATCAATGGAATACGGCCACCGGCGCGCACTTCGTCGAACAATACATCGGATTTCACTTTGAATTCAGCGATGACTTCACCGTTTTTCAGGGCTTTACCATCGTAGGGACGCAGTTCAACCACGTCACCCATATTCATATTGGATACGTCCAACTCGATGGGCAACGCACCCGCGTCTTCCATCGTGTTGTAGAAAATCGGAGCGATTTTGCTGCCCAAACACACGCCGCCAAAACGTTTGTTTGGTACGAATGGTACGTCTTCGCCCGTGAACCACAAAACGGAGTTGGTCGCAGATTTACGAGAAGAACCTGTACCGACTACGTCACCTACATAGGCAACCAGATTGCCTTTGGCACGCAAATCTTCGATGAATTTCACCGGGCCGCGTTTGCCATCTTCTTCCGGTTCAAATGCCGCATCAGAACGTTTGTTTTTCAGCATCGCCAAGGCATGCAGTGGAATGTCCGGACGGCTCCATGCATCCGGCGCCGGTGACAAGTCGTCGGTATTGGTTTCGCCTGCAACTTTAAATACCGTGATGGTCAGGCTTTCAGGCACTTCAGGGCGTGAAGTGAACCATTCGGCATCCGCCCAGCTTTGCAATACCGCTTTAGCGTTCGCATTGCCTTTGTCCGCTTTTTCTTTAACGTCGTGGAATTGATCGAATACCAACAAGGTTTTTTTCAATGCGTCGGCAGCAATCGTGCCCACCGCCGCGTTGTCTAACAAATCAACCAATGGTGCAACGTTATAACCACCCAACATCGTACCGAGCAATTCAGTCGCTTTTTCCGCAGAAATCAAAGCGCACTTTTCATCGCCATGCGCCACCGCCGACAAATAGCTCGCTTTCACGCGAGCCGCATCGTCCACACCTGCCGGCACACGGTTGGTCAACAAGTCCACCAAGAACGCTTCTTCGCCTGCCGGTGGGTTTTTCAACAATTCGATCAAATCCGCTGTTTGCTTGGCAGTGAGCGGGAGAGGTGGAATGCCCAACGCGGCGCGCTCGGCAACGTGTTCACGATATGCTTGTAACATGGTATCTTCCTTTGAAAATATCGATAAAAAAGCCCAATAAAACCAGAGAAACAGAGTGCACTTGGGATAAATCACTCAGCGGATGATCATTGAGAACCGATGGTATTTTAGCATCAAATACCCTACATCAAACTGACCAAAAATCAGACGACGATCCGATTGTTCATTGAGTTCGCCTTGATTGGACGAGAGTTTATCCGATTTTTTCACTCTTGTGTCTTATATATGACTTAAAATCAAAAAAATAAATCTGGGTTACATCACAGCATGGCAGATTTTCATCCAAAAACAGCATACATCGGTTACACTAATAATGAAACGTCATTAACTCAGCAACCCCAAAGAGTCGAAACTATGAGCCAAAATACCCCATCGAATACCAAAAAATCCACCCGACACACCCTGCTCGGCGATATTCCAATGATTGCGCAATACACAGGAGCCGCGGTTAGCGCCCTGCTGGTTTGGCTATTACTCAGCGGCGGAGCGACTCTGAATCAACCGATTCCAAGCGGCAAACCAGCCGCCGCACCAGCTTCCGCGCCCGCTTCTGCACCTGCCGAAAAACCCAAAACCGCCGTTGCGCTTGCCGCCATGAATTTAACCGCATCCAATGCGCAAAACCACTTCACGATCAGCGGCAGCGTCCCGAGCGAAGCGATCAAAATGAGTATTGACAACGAATTGCGCGCAACGTTCGGCGATGGTCACTACACCAACAACCTCACCGTCAATGAGCAAATCAAACCGGCCAAATGGCTGGAGCACCTCAAAGGCTTTTTTGGCTTTTTCAAATTACCCGGCGCTGAATTGACTGCGAACGGCGATACCTTAACGCTCTCCGGCACCGCCATTTCACTTAAAAACAATCTGATCGAATTCGTCGGCGACGGCACCACCGTCAAGGCTTTGGACATTGCCAGCAATGTCAAAACCGCCAACAGCAATGCGCTCTCCGCGATGGATAACCTCTCGGCCAACTCCGACGCCCAAGCGATTTTGAACGCGATGAATATGCAGATCATCAACTTTGCCAGCGGTTCGAGCCAAATTCCGGCAGAAAATCAAGCGATCTTGAAAAAAGCCGCAGTCTTGCTCAAGGATAAAAAAGTTGCCTTTGAAGTCTCCGGCCACGCCGACAATGTGGGCAACGAAGCCAACAATCTAAAGCTATCCGAACAGCGCGCCAAAGCAGTGCGTGATTTCTTGATCAAACAAGAGGTTCCGGCTGAATGGATCAGCGCCAAAGGCTACGGTTCATCCGTACCGGTGGCGAGCAACGACACCGAAACCGGTCGTCTGAAAAATCGTCGCATCGAATATCGTTTGACCAAATAAGCGTCAAAACACGCAAGGCCAACACGTTTTAAAAAAACAGTTTAAAATGTGCGCACTTGAAAAAACCATTTTTTGCTTCATATGGCTGTTGTCACTGCGAGAAATACTTTGCGAATTTCATTGCGCAAAAATAGCAGTCATTTTATTTAACAGCATTCATTTAAATTCAACACAAGGACGAAACCATGAGCTCACTCAAACAAGTTACCGACGCTTCTTTTGAAAGCGATGTTTTGCAATCTTCCGTACCTGTATTGGTCGATTTTTGGGCGGCATGGTGCGGCCCTTGTAAAATGATCGCCCCGATTTTGGACGAATTGGCCGCAGATTACGCGGGCAAAGTGAGTATCGTTAAAGTCAACGTCGATGAAAACCAAGAATCTCCGGCCAAATTCGGCATTCGTGGTATTCCAACCCTGTTGTTATTCAAAAATGGTACATTGATGGGAACCAAAGTCGGCGCCGCCAGCAAATCCCAATTGGCCGCTTTCATCGACAGCCACATCTAATTTCTACCCTACACGATGCCGATTTGACAAACAACGCTCAAATCGGCATAATCCGCCCCATCGATTGATATATCTCAATTGTAAAGCAAGGCTGCTCAGGCAACGGTTCACGCCATATCGAATATAGGGCTGTTCGCAATTGATCACACGATTGCATTAAATACGTCCCGATCATCTTTCGCCCATTCATCCCGATACAAAACACCTACTATTAAAATCGCTTAGCTCCCGGCGTATCGTCTCATGCTTGACCTCACTCACGTCATTCTTTTTACTTCCAAAGACCCAACACTACTATGCACTTAAACGAACTCAAATCATTACCCATCAAAGCACTGGTTGATACCGCTCTGGAACTGGGCATCGAAAATGCCAGCCGCCTGCGCAAGCAAGAGCTCATGTTCGCCATCCTCAAACGCCATGCGAAAGCCGGCGAAGCGGTGTTTGGTGACGGCACATTGGAAGTATTGCCGGATGGTTTTGGCTTCTTACGTTCACCCGAGACCTCCTATTTGGCCAGCACCGACGATATTTATATCTCTCCGGCGCAGATTCGTCGCTTCAATCTGCACACCGGCGACACCATTGAGGGCGAGGTGCGCACGCCGAAGGACAATGAGCGCTATTTCGCCTTGGTCAAAGTAGATAAAGTGAATGGCTTGCCGCCGGAACATACCAAACACCGCATCATGTTTGAAAACCTGACGGCGATTCATCCGAACAAACTCCTGCCCTTGGAGCGCGACATCCGCGCCGAAGAAAACATCACCGGTCGCATTATTGACCTGATCGCGCCGATTGGTTTGGGGCAGCGTGGCTTGATCGTCGCACAACCGAAATCCGGTAAAACCGTGATGCTGCAAAATATTGCCCACGCCATCACCGCCAACCGCCCGGACATCAACCTATTTGTCCTGCTGATTGACGAGCGCCCAGAAGAAGTGACCGAAATGGAGCGCTCGGTCAAAGGTGAGGTGGTCGCCTCCACCTTTGATGAGCCAGCCACGCGACACGTACAAGTGGCCGAGATGGTAATTGAAAAAGCCAAACGTCTGGCCGAAACAGGTAGAGACGTGGTGATTTTACTCGACTCCATCACCCGACTGGCGCGCGCATACAACAACGTCATCCCTTCTTCCGGCAAAGTACTGACCGGCGGTGTGGATGCCAACGCCTTGCAACGCCCGAAACGATTCTTCGGTGCCGCGCGCAATATTGAAGAAGGCGGTTCGTTGACCATCATCGCCACGGCATTGATCGACACCGGCTCGCGCATGGACGACGTGATTTTTGAGGAATTCAAAGGCACGGGTAATATGGAATTGCTGCTTGATCGCAAAATGTCCGAAAAGCGCGTTTACCCGACTATTTCTCTGAACCGTTCCGGCACGCGCCGTGAAGAATTGCTGCTCAAACAGGATGTGTTGCAAAAAGTTTGGATTCTGCGCAAATTCTTATACGAGATGGACGACATCGCCGCGATGGAGTTTATTTTGGATAAAATGCGTCAGACCAAAAATAATGCAGAATTTTTCGATATGATGATGCGCAGTGGCAAATAAGCAAGCAAATATAAAGATAAATTACTTTAAACAATCAATCTAATTAATTGTTTTTAATTGGATTTAGACTTTTTCAAAGTAAAACCGAATGTTTAACTTTACAAATATTCACAAACGTTCGGTCATATTTGTTTTACAATCGCGCCATTTTCCGCCTGCCCGTTCTCTGTTAACGGCAGTATTTTTATAAAATTCAACACACTAATCGGTGCAATAACAAGCGATTAGATTACATTGTTGAGGCATTTCATTATGACCAAACAAGACCGTTCAACGGTGCTGATTATTGAGCAAAACCAAACCAAAATGGTGCGGGTGAACGCCAAATTGTTGCGCTATATCAAACCCACCATTATTGGCTTGAGCATCACCACACTGGCGCTGGGCGTTGGTTTTGCCACACTCCTATACAAGCACCACAACACCGCACAACAAAACGCACAACTGCAACAGCAAGTGACCGATTTGCAAAACTTTACTTCTGCTGAGGTAAACGCCAAATTGACCGAACTGAAAAAATCGGAAAAAGCCGTTTTAGAACTGCAAAACTATCTACAAGAGCGCGGCGCATACACCGTCCCTGCGAAAAAAGGAGAAGAGCTGGGAAAGCCGAATGATGCGGCGGGCGGCCCTGCCGTATTGAAAGTCTCTGCACCGGTGCCATTCATGGGCAGCTACGCACAAGATACGCAAAATTTATTGGCGGCACTCAAAGCCACCCCACTCGGCGCGCCAGTTTCTACGGAAATCAGCTCCACCTTTGGCTCGCGTGCGAACCCATTCTCTGGAGCCGGAGCAGAAGCGCACTCAGGATTGGACTTTCGCGGTCAAATTGGCGATCCCGTTGCCGCCACAGCCAGCGGCGTGGTGAACTTTGCCGGCGTGCAAAACGGCTATGGCAACGTCGTGCGCATCAGCTTGAAGAGCGGTTACGAAATCCTCTTTGCGCATCTGTCTCAAATCGACGTAAAAAATGGCCAAACGATCAACTCCGGCGATATCATCGGCAAAGTCGGCTCGACCGGCCGCTCCACCGGTCCGCATTTACACTACGAAGTTCGTAAAAACGGCACGCCAATTGATCCCGAACAATTTTTGACCCTTGCAACACAATAATTAAGCACCCCCAACACCATGTTTAATAATAAAAAAGCAGCAGACTTGCATATCAGCAATGCCAATATCAGCACCCTCATTGGCGAAGGTTGCCGCATTGAAGGCAATATCAGCGCGAAAGACTCCATCAAAATTGACGGTGAAATTCAAGGCAATCTAAATATCGAAGGCAGCGTCATCATTGGCGAAAAAAGCCATGTACAGGGCGATGTGCGCTGCGCCGACTTGATTGTATTTGGCCGTTTGGATGGCAATATTCATGCGCACCAATTGCAGTTAAAGCAAACCGCGCAAATTTACGGCAATATCGAAGCGCACATCCTGCAAGTGGAACCGGGGGCGGTCTACCAAGGCACGGTCGCCATGCAAGCACCATCGGCCAACGCAAAATCCGCATAAAACCTGAGTTCACTCAAGCCATTACCTCACCCCAACCGCATGAGCGCGTTGTCAAAAAGCGACTTTCGCCGTATAATGTTGAATGCTTGACCACATCCGTATAGACGCGAATTTCATGGATTTACACTCATGAGATCATGTCTGATAACCGATGTGGTGTTTGTTTTTGAATCATAAGGAATACAGGACATGCCGATTTACGCCTATCGATGCCAGCAATGCGGTCATCAACAAGACGTTTTGCAAAAACTGAGCGATCCGGTTTTGACTATCTGTCCTGCCTGTTCACACGAAACGTTTGGCAAACAAATCACCGCCGCAGGCTTTCAGCTCAAAGGCTCCGGCTGGTACACCACCGATTTCGCGGGTACCTGTCCTGCGGTGAAAGAAGCCAAAATCAACGAAACACCAGCACCGCCGTGTGCCGGCAGCTGTACCGCTCACTAAAGAAGAGCAACCATAAAAAGCATCATCAACCCCGATTGAACACACAATGAAATTTGACTTAAGCAGTGCAAAAATCCGTAAATATCTGGTCACAGGCGTTCTGGTCTGGGTTCCGGTCATCATCACCATTGCCGTCATCGCATGGGGGATGGGCATTTTGCAAGGGATTTTCGCCAGCGTGATTGATGCGATTGCGGCATTCTTACCCACCGCATTGGCCGATGAGTTTTCCAAAGTTAAAGACATTCCCGGCCTCGGCGTGATTTTGGTCGTTCTACTGCTGTTTTTCACCGGCATGATGGCGGCCAACTTTCTCGGACAATGGTTTTTGCGCGTCATGGATTCGGCGCTGTCGCGTATTCCCATTATCAAAAGCGTTTACGGCAGCGTCAAACAAGTCTCCGATACTCTTTTTTCCAGCAGCGGACAAGCGTTTCGCAAAGCACTTTTGGTACAATATCCGCGCGCAGGTGTTTGGACGGTGGCCTTTCAAACCGGCACACCGTCGGGCGAAGTTGGCCGCCATCTGCCGGAAGAATGCGTGAGCGTCTATGTACCGACGACACCGAACCCAACATCCGGGTTTTTCCTCATTATGAAGCGTTCGGAAGTGATCGAATTGAGCATGAGCGTGGACGAAGCCCTCAAATACATCATCTCGATGGGTGTGGTTGATCTGAATGAAAAATCCTCAGGCAAAAGAGCCAACGCTAAAAATGCCGAGATGATTCAAGAACAGCTCAAGGATTTGGCACAACTGAGCGAAACAAACGACAATCGAGCGCCGACTGTACCGAGTGCGGCAGCACCTGAGCAAAGTAAAACCGATCATTGATGGCGAATGATTTTGATGAAACACCCAGCAACCCTTTATTTTTGAACGTATAGAAAGACATTCAGTATGAGCATGCGCAGTCATTTTTGTGGTCAATTGACCCGTGAAAACGTTGGACAAACCGTTACTTTAGGCGGCTGGATTAACCGTCGTCGCGACCACGGTGGCGTGATTTTTCTCGACGTCCGTGATAAAGAAGGCTTGGTGCAGGTCGTGTGCAATCCGGATGATGCCGCGATGTTTGAATTGGCTTCGTCTTTGCGCAACGAATTTTGCGTCAAAATCACCGGCCATGTGGTGGCACGCGATGCCGCGTTGGTGAACGCAAAACTGCCGACCGGCGAAATCGAAGTCGTCTGCGACGCACTCGAAATCCTCAACCCATCTGTGACGCCACCGTTCCAATTGGACGAAGAAAACCTGTCGGAAACCACCCGCCTGACGCACCGCGTGCTTGATCTGCGTCGTCCGCAAATGCAGCACAATATGAAGCTGCGCTATCGTACCGCGATGGCAATTCGCAAATTTTTGGACGCGAATGACTTCATCGACATCGAAACGCCGATGCTGACCAAATCCACGCCCGAAGGCGCGCGCGACTACCTCGTACCCTCACGCGTGCACGACGGTCAGTTTTTCGCCCTGCCACAATCACCGCAATTGTTCAAACAGATGCTGATGATCGCGGGCTATGATCGTTACTACCAAATCGTCAAATGTTTCCGCGACGAAGATTTACGCGCGGATCGCCAACCCGAATTCACCCAAGTGGATATTGAAACCTCATTCATGACCGAGCAAGACATCCGTGCATTGTTTGAAAACATGATTCGCGGCGTGTTCAAAGAGGTATTGAACGTTGAATTGGCCGACCCGTTCCCGACCATGAGCTACGCCGATGCGATGCATTTGTACGGCTCGGACAAACCGGATTTGCGCGTACCATTGCAATTCACCGAGTTGACCGACGTGATGAAAACCGTTGAGTTCAAAGTATTCAATTCGGCTGCAAACCTCGAAGATGGCCGTGTGGTCGCCCTGCGCGTACCGAATGGCGCGGAAATCTCACGCTCGGAAATCGACGCCTACACCCAATTCGTCGGCATTTACGGCGCGAAAGGTCTGGCCTACATCAAGGTCAATGACATCGCCGCCAGTCGTGACGGCCTGCAATCGCCAATCGTGAAAAACATCGGTGATGAAGCTTTGAAAGCAATTTTGGAGCGCACCGGTGCGCAAAACGGCGACATCATCTTCTTTGGCGCGGATCGCGCCAAAGTGGTGAACGACGCAATTGGCGCATTGCGCATCAAAATCGGCCACGAAAAAGGCTTGGCCTCAGGCGACTGGAAACCACTGTGGGTGGTTGACTTCCCAATGTTTGAGTACGATGACGAAGCCAAGCGCTGGGTTGCTTGCCACCACCCGTTCACCGCACCGAAAGACGGACACGAAGACTACCTCTCGACCAATCCGGGTCTGTGCATTGCTAAAGCCTACGACATGGTATTGAACGGCTGGGAAATCGGCGGCGGCTCGGTGCGTATTCACCGCGAGGAAGTACAAAGCAAGGTATTCCGTGCATTGAACATCGACGCCGAAGAAGCACAAGCCAAATTCGGCTTCCTGCTCGATGCATTGCAATACGGCGCGCCACCGCACGGCGGTATCGCCTTCGGTTTGGATCGCATCGTCACCATGATGGCCGGTGCAGAATCCATCCGCGACGTGATTGCCTTCCCGAAAACCCAGCGCGCGCAATGTTTGCTCACGCAAGCGCCATCGCCGGTGGACGAAAAACAATTGCGCGAACTGCACATTCGCCTGCGTAATGTTCAAGCCAATATTGAGGTCAAAAAGGACTGAGCATGAGTGTATTTGATCAACTCAAAGCGCAAATGCGCGGCACGCCGAGCGAACCATTACCGGAGAACGCATTGGTGATTGATGTACGCTCGCCTGCCGAGTTTGCCATGGGGCATGTTGAAGGCGCGTTGAATATTCCGGTGGAAGCCATTGAGCCGCAAAATTTGGCCGCATTGGACGCTTTAAACGACGATAAAGCGCGCACGCTGGTGCTGTACTGCGCCTCGGGTATGCGCTCGGCCTATGCGCGCAATGCCTTAATGCAGTTGGGTTATACCCACGTCATCAATGGCGGTACGGCGCATGAAACCGCGCAATTGACGGGAAAATCACTCGTTCGCTGACACCTCCACGCATAAAGGCTTATAATGAAATCACACCATCTGTCATAAGATGGTGTTTTCATTTAAGGAGGTTTGCCATGCAACCCAAACAACGTTCCAACACCCTCATGCGTCCGCTGATTGCGGCGGCATGCTCGATTATCGGCCTTGCGGCATGTATGACCGGCTCCCAATATCCAAGCGCTCAAACACAGCCCATTCCTGCTGCACCAACTTTGTCCATGCAGGGTTACGGCGAGATTCAGTTCGGTGAAAAACTGAGCCAATTGCCTCAAGCCTTGCGCGACTCAATGAAACAGCCCATCGCGCCCGAAGAGCGCGAATGCGCGTATGTGGCGTTTGCCCGCTACCCGAACATCCTTTTTATGGTAGAAAACGACGTGATTACCCGCGCCGACTTGCGCCAAAGCCTGCCGAACAGCCTGAATGTCACGTTCAACATGAGCAGCGCAGAGGTGCTCAAACGCCATCCAAGTGCAGTGATTACCGAGCACAAGTATGATGAAACGGGTCATTACTTAACCGTTTCCGCACCTGATCGACGCACAGCGTTTGTTTTGGAGGAGAGCAAAGGGCGTATCACCGCGATCCGCGCCGGTCTGAATCCTTCGGTGAATTATGTGGAAGGCTGCTCATAATTTACTTTGTCCACACCCCCGAATAATTGCCAATGATAAAAAGCCGCTGCGATCAACACAGCGGCTTTCTTAAGCACCTATCCAATTAGCGCGTCAATTAACGCGTCACTTTCTCGGCCCAAGCAAACAATTCTTCCAAATCATAATCGCCGCTGTGTGGGCGATTCCACGGCAAGGCAAAGTCCACATGCTTACCCGATCCCTGCAATTGGGTGGCCAAAATCACCGGAATGGCCAGCGAGGTATCGCGGTCAATCGCGCCATGACGGATGCGCCAGTGCTGGGCATTGCTCGCTTCTTTCGCCCCGATGTATGCCATAGGATTCATCATTTTGACCGACATGGCATCAGCCATTTCACCCTTAGATGTGCCATTTTTCAGCGAATACGGCGTGAAGTGTTTGGCCGCAACGGTTGCCGTACCAAATAAATCATTCTCCCCGCTGCTCAAATCCAGCGCGTCAAATGCCGGTGGCGTTTTCATGCGCATGATGGATTGGAGGTATTGCGGGAAATCCAAATCGGTGACTTTACCGTTTTTAATCGTCAGCCACGACACATCGGACAGGTTTGTACCGCTGTCCAAGGCTTTTTGCGCGGAGGCAATGACATAGGATTTGACGTGTTCTTTAAAGCTGCCGTTACCCTGCGCGTCCAGAGTCAGGCGTTTGCCATCGGCGGTTCTCAGTCCCAAGCTATTGAGATAATTCGGAAACAGGCTTTTGAGTTCATCCGACACTTTGATTTGATCGGCGGTCAATGTGCCCTGCACCTCTTTGCGCTCCATATGCCAGTCAATCATTTGCGACATTACCATTTTTTTGTAGTCGTTCACGCCATTAAACTGCCACTCATACGCCGCATCGGCATGCTCCAGATTGGCAATCGGGCAGTAGGCAGATACGGCGAAGATGTCATCACGCGCCTTAGCCGCGCCAATGGCTTTCAAATACGGCTCATAATCGGGATGGTTGCCGCTCGCCCCCAGCAAGGCGGATAAGGCGCCGCCCGCGCTGGTGCCGTTGGAAATGATTTTTTCCGCGTCCCCCGGCATGATTTTGTCGTTGTAACGCAGGTAACGCACCGCAGCTTTCAGATCAACAATCGCCGCAGGTGCTTTGCCGGTGTATTGTCCCGCATCATTTTTTGTTGTGCGTCCACGCGCACCCGGCGCCGCGACGATATAACCTTTGGACAGAGCCACGGCAATCGCATTTGCATCTTTGCCCTCCATATCCAACCCCGGGCTACCCGGATCACCCGGCATATAGCCGCCGACGGAATTCGGGAAGAAAATCGGCGCCGTTTGCGCGCTAAAGCGGCCAACGGTTTTGCCTTCGTAATAGCTTTCCGGGACATACACATTCATGCGTTGGTACTTGGTATCGACCGGATGCGTGACGTACACGATGTTTTCAAACGCGCGGTATTGAACGGTTTTACCGCCCACCTCAATGCTTTTCATCGTATAGTTTTTCGCATCAAAGTTCAAACCATACACACCGGGTTTCGGTACGGGGAGCTGCGATCCCATCAGTGGCGGCGGAGCGCCGGCACCACTCGGAGGAGCACCGGCAGGCGGCGTGCCCGCAGGTGAATCGGCCGCCTGAACCACACCCAAAGCCAGCATCGAAGTTAAAGCAAAAATCGGTTTCAGATAATTCATACCACGTCCTTCTCTGCCTACGTCCAAAATACCACACAAGCGTATTGAAAACGTATATTGAAAAATACGCCGCTCGCTTACTCTGGAGTCGATTTTACAGTAGCGTTTTTCACAAGTTTGTAAATAATTGTAAAGTTAGCTTCGCCCAATAAAAAACCGCTGTAAAAACAGCGGTTGATCATGTTAAGCATGGGTTATTGGGTTGCTTGTTGCAGACGCGCAATGCGGTCTTCCAACGGCGGGTGGCTCATAAACAAGTGCATCAAACCTGTGCGTTTGCCCGAGATAGCCAATGCCGTGACTTGCTCAGGCGTGTGCTCCGGCTCGTGAACATTCTGCAAGCGTTTCAATGCCGCAATCATATTTTGACGACCGGACAAGTGCGCACCGCCTGCATCCGCGCGGAACTCGCGCTGACGCGAGAACCACATGACGATCATCGTGGCCAAAAAGCCCAAGAAAATCTGTGCAATCAAGCTGGTGATAAAGAAGGCAGGTCCCGGCGCGTCGTCTTCGTTTTTAAACACCACGCGGTCAATCAAATTACCGATGATGCGCGAGAAGAAGAATACGAAGGTATTGACCACGCCCTGAATCAGGGTCAAAGTTACCATATCGCCGTTGGCTACGTGTGATACTTCGTGCGCCAACACGGCTTCGGCTTCGGTACGCGACATGCTGCGCAGCAAACCGGTGGAGACGGCAACCAAAGCATTGTTTTTGCTCGCGCCGGTTGCAAAAGCATTGACATCGGGCGAATCGTAAATCGCCACTTCGGGCATACCGATATTGGCCTGTGTCGCTTGGCGGCGCACGGTTTCGACCAACCACTGCTCCACCTCATTACTCGGCTGTTCAATCACGTGCGCGCCGACCGACATCTTGGCCATACGCTTGGACAGTAACAGAGAAATGATAGAGCCGGTAAAACCGATCACCGCAGAAGCGGCCAAAAGACCCATAATATCGCCATTGCGCATGGATAAAGCGCCATTCAGGTTCAGCAGGTTCAAGACCAAGCTGATGACGACCATCACGGCAATATTGGTCATTAAAAATAAGAAAATTCGTTTCACGGCATATCCTCTCGAAAAAAGTCTGTGAAATGGAAAGGTTTGTTTCTGTCGCGTCACTTAAAATCGCTCACAACAATCAGATTATGAATTAAAACCGATCACTGTGCAGGAAATAGGGACGAAAAGCGATTTTTCAATAGCCAAGACGGGCAGGCGCGCGATTTAATAGCCGCGCGCTCCGGCCATGTGGAAGATGTCCAGCTCGGGGTTGTACACCTCCGATTGCACCTCAAAACTGCCCAACAAGGTGTGGAACAAATGGTCGTGTGACAGCGGCTGATCGGCAAACGGTCTGAGTTTATCCACCGCCACGCCATGAAAGCCTTTCGGTCCGACCCAAATTGCCGCCGCCGGATTTTTCTGCGCTTTTGGCGCGATGGCATACGGCATACCGTGCAGATACACGCCGTTTTCACCCAAGGATTCACCATGATCAGACATATAGATCATGCTGGTATCGTATTTGTCTTGATTCGCTTTGAGTAACTCAATGGTTTTGGCAATCACATAATCCGAATAGACGATGGTATTGTCAAACGCATTGCTGATAGACTCTTGACTGCATTTTTCAAGCTGATTGTCTTGGCAAGTCGGCGTGAAATGCTCAAACTGTTTTGGATAACGCTTGTAATAGGCGGGGCCATGACTGCCCATGGTGTGCAACACAATCAAAATATCTTTGTCGGGACGACTGTTGATATAGTCTTGCAAACCGACCAACATACCCTCATCGCGACATTCGCCATCCTTACCCCCTTCGCAAACGGTGTTGGTTTTCGACGTTTGGTAGTCTTCATAGGTCACGCGGTCGGCTACGCCTTTGGAGCTGGAATTATTGTCGCGCCACAAAACCTCGACTCCGGCACGTTTAAGCACGTCCAGCGCGTTTTCGGTGCTATTGAATTTTTTCTGGCTATAACCCTCACGGCCAAAATTGGTGAACATACACGGCACAGACACCGCGGTGCTGGTTCCGCACGAGGACATATTGGAGAAACTCACCAAATTCGGCTCTTTGGACAACAGCGGATTGGTCAATTTCGAATAACCGTTGAGCGACCAATGATCGGCACGCGCAGTTTCGCCGACGATCAGAATGCTTAAAGTGCGGTGACCACTCTGTTTCACGATTTTAGCATCCATGCCAATCGGCTCAACATGCACACTGTGGTCAGCAAAGCGACTGGCAACGAATTGTCCCGCAGAATACAGATAGGTCAGCGGATTGGTGTAAAAACGCACGGCTTTATGCTCGCGTACAAAGGACGCCATGTCTTTATTGAACATACCAATCGCCGCCGCCATCACAATCAAGGCCACAATCATACCTTTGAGTTTTGACCCAAAGCCACGCAGCACACTGGTGCGCTCGACCTTTTGGCGCAGCAACCACCACGCGGGCAAAATACCCAAAAACACTGTGTACAACGCGAATTTCAGCGTTAGTAAGTCGCGTACCTCGCGGGTTTGGGTTTCCGCCACGTTTTGCAGCATCACCTTATCAATCACCACGTCAAACGTGTCCATGTGATAGGCCACCACGGCGGACAGCACCAAAATCAGCGCACCGACGATTTTCACCGTGTGACGAATACTCACCAAAGACAACAGCACATAATTGAGCGCAAACAAAATCACCATGAGCGCCACCACAAAGCCAACGTTCTGCGGGTAATACACCTGTTTGACATGCGCCAAAAAAGCCGAATTCGTCAGTGCGGTCAGAAATAAAGCGATCAAGCCAACCAACTGCTGGGTTCGCCACGTGTTTCGTCCGAAAAAAAATTGTTTGATGATGGTGAAATTCAAAGCGTGCATCCTGAAACGTTATTGTTATTTTCATCGCCGTGACCGATGAAATAAGGTCTCCACAAGTCGCATAGCAAAATAATCATTATCAACAGGGATATGTCCCCTATTTCCCCAATGTATGTCGACCCGTTTTCAAGCCTCGCATAATACCCGAAATGCCTGAAGAAAGTCTGAAGATAAAATGGACGACTGCCCCGCACAAAACCGAGCGACACATCCGAATAAGGCATCGGCCAGCCATCGAATTCTGCTATAATACAGGCGTTCCTGCGCCATTCGCGATTATTCGCCGTAGCTCTTTGAACCAATAATGTACTTTAGCTGTGAAACAGCATTAAGCTGGTGTGAGCGTCTCTTAGTCAGATGAACCCGAAGCTTAATTGATTACAGCACCCTGAACCGCAAGGTTCAAGGGTTAGGCTCAACGAATGGTGCGGGAATTTTTTTGTCTGTTTGCCACGAAATACCCGCGTAAACAACATCTCCAGAACAAAAATACCCTAATATTCAGTATTCTCTGTATTTTCCAAACATTTGCATTGCATTAATCTGAATCATTCTTCTTAATCATTCGAGGTCATGGTGGACGATTTTAATTGGTTGTGGTTGTGTTACCCCCTGCTCGGCTGCTTGGCCGGATTCATGGCGGGACTTTTGGGCGTCGGCGGCGGCCTGATTTCCGTACCGTTCATCACCATCATTTTGGCTGCCAGCGGTATGCAGCACCCCGATTTGCACAAAATCGCCCTCGCTACCTCGACCACCACGATTTTATTCACTTCATTCTCCAGCATGCGTTCGCACGTCGCACACCAAAACGTTGAATGGTCTGCGGTGAAAGGAATTCTGCCGGGCATTATTTTGGGTACCTTGCTGGGAACGTATCTGGTGCATCTGATCCCAACCACGCCTCTGCGGATCATCTTCATCGCCTTTACCTTTTATACCGCATACAGCATGTCGTTTGGTGGACAACCAAAACCCGCACGCACCTTGCCCGGCTCCGGCTGGTTATTCGGGGTGGGTACCGCGATCGGCAGTATTTCCACACTGATTTCCGCCGGCGGCGGCTTTATCACCGTACCTTTTCTCATCGCATGCAATACGCCCGTGCGCCGCGCCATCGGCACATCGGCGACACTCGGTTTTCCAATTGCCTTGAGCGGGGTACTTTGGTATCTCATCAGTTTTTACAATGTCCCCGGACTGCCCGAACACACCATCGCCTATATTTACTGGCCTGCGGTACTCGGCGTGGTGCTGACCAGCGCATTGTTTGCACCCTTGGGCGCGCGCGCGGCACAAAAATGGCCGGTTGCCACCATCAAAAAGGTATTCGCCACACTGCTGCTGGCATTGGGTTTGCACATGTTGTATACGATTACGAAGCAATGATCGGAGCCTGAACGATGAAGTCAACTCTACCCAAAACCGCTCTGCGCCACCGGATTTTACTGACGCTCATCATCAGCGCAGGTGCGCTCTCGGCAAATGCATGGGCGCAGGACAGCGCGGATGCGTTGTCTACAGACCGGCCGACGGATGTCCAGCCGTCCCATGCGATGCCTATTGCACCCATTGCAGCCATTTCCCCGTCCCCATCCGAACCAACGCCAAACCATCAAGAAGCACAGACCCAACGCCCGAAAATCGGCGTGGCACTCTCAGGTGGCGGTTCACGCGGTTTGGCACATATCGGCGTACTGCGCGCTTTGGAACAACAGCATGTACCGATTGACTACATCGCCGGAACCAGTGCCGGTGCGCTCATCGGCGGCATGTATGCCAGCGGTATGAGTTTGGACGAAATCGAACAGCGCATCAAAAACATGGATTTTGACAAAATCCTATATGAACGCCAAAGTCGCCGCACCCAGACCCAATTCGCCCGCGCCAACGAATATTATGGCAACGGCATGGTGGACATGAGCATCACGCGCGAAGGCGTGGTCGCCCTGCCGCAATCGGTCATGCAAGACGGTAAAGTCGAGCAAGCCCTGCGCGAAATTCTCAAGGACTATCCGTACAACATCGATTTTGACCGCCTGCCAATTCCATTTCGCGCCGTCACCACCGATTTGGCCACCGGCGAAAAAGTCGTCTTGAGCAAAGGCAAACTGGCCGAAGCACTGCGCGCCAGCATGTCCATCCCCGCTGTGTTTGCACCGGTTGAAATGGATGGCCGCCTACTGGTTGACGGCATGGTCGCGAGCAATCTACCGATTGACGTTGTGCGCCAGATGGGCGCAGACCGCATCATTGCTGTCAATGTCGGCACCGGCCTGTTGCCCAAAGAAAAGATCAAAAATGTGGTGAATGTCTCTGAACAATTACTGAGCATCTTGGTACAGCGCAATGTCACCGATGAAGTCAAAACCTTGGGCAAACAAGACGTCTACATTCCGGTGGATGTCGGCGACATCGGCAATCTGCAATTTAATCGAATCAACGAAGCGATCGACTACGGCATCAAAACCATGCACGAACCGAAAATATCGCGTCAGGTCGCCTCACTCGCCATACCTGTTCAACAATACAACAGCCTGATGGCCAAGCACGAAGTACAACCAGAGCCGGGCAAACTCATCAGCTTCGTGCGCGTACAGACCAATGGCATCGCCAACCCCGAAGCGTTGCGCCGCAAAGTCACTCATCAAGCAGGCAAACCATTGAATATGAACTTGGTGGACGAAGACATTCGCCAACTCATGAACGTGGATCGCATCGAATCGGTGCGTTACGACATTCAGCCGGTCGGCAATGCGTACGAACTGGTGTATTACGTCCAAGAAAAAGACACTGCCAGCAACGCCGTGAGCGCCGGTTTGGAGCTGGCAACCAGCAATCTGACCAAACAAAACGTAGCACTGCATCTGTCCCACCGCAATGTCTGGCTCAACCGTTGGGGCGCGGAATGGCGCAGCTACGTGACTTTGGGCAAAAACACCGACATCACCACCCTGTTCAACCAACCGCTCAACTACGGTCAAAATTGGTTCATCCGACCGCAACTCAATTTTGGCTTTAGCAACAACCAAGCCTACCTGCCCGACCAAAACGATGCCGCCAGCGAATACGACGTCAATCGCCAAAATGCCAGCCTCATGCTCGGACAAACGCTGGGGGACAAAGGCGAATGGGGCATCAGCGCCCGTTGGCAGCGCGCGCATCTCGCGAGCAATCTGACCAACCCGAACTTACTCATCCACGGAGAAACGCAACGACACTTCACCGTGGACGCCGAAATCACCTTGGATCAACTGGACGATTTATACATCCCGACCGATGGCTACTTCTTACGCGCCTATGGCCGCATCGCACCGAAAAAATCCGACGACGATGACAAACGCTTTATTCAAGCCGGCATCAAAGCGCTCTGGGCCAAACGTCTGAACCCACGCCATTCAGTCGCATTCGGTTTGGAAGCCGCCGGTCAAAACAATCCGGGCAGCGTTTACCTATCGCCCTACCATTTGGGCGGCTACCATCGCCTATCCGGCTACGAACAAAACCAATTCGTCGGCAACTACCTCGCACTGGCCGGCGTATCCTACCGCTACATCAGCCCGTGGAAAATGCTGAATCAACCGCTGATTCTCGGCACCTCCTTGGAAATTGGCAACACTTGGGAAAAAACCGACGACATCAGCAGCAAAGGACTGAAAATGTCCGCCAGCCTGTTCGGCGCCATCAATACGCCCATCGGCCCGGCACAACTGGGCTTGGGCATTACCCGCAGCGGCAATGCCAACCTCTATTTCTATCTGGGCAGAACCTTCTCCGACTGGTAAAGATCATGAAACCATCCACCCACCGCACCACCAAAAGCTTTATCCCACAATTGCAACAGGTTTGGCAAACCAATCACTCACTGCTGTGCGTCGGCCTTGACCCCAGCCCTGAAAAACTACCGACGCATCTGCGCGATAAGCCCATTGAACAAGCGTTTTACGAATTCTGCGTGGGCATTATCGACGCCACCGCGCCTTATGTGTGTGCCTTCAAACCGCAAATCGCCTACTTTGCCGCACATCGGGCGGAAAGCGTACTCGAAGACATCATCCGCCACGCCCAAGACAAGCACCCGCAGATTCCCGTGATCCTCGATGCCAAGCGCGGCGACATCGGCTCCACCGCCGAGCAATACGCCATCGAAGCGTTCGAGCGCTACCAAGCCGACGCCATCACCGTCAACCCCTACATGGGCTTTGACTCGATACAACCCTACTTAGCCTACACCGACAAAGGCGTCATCATCCTGTGCCGCACCTCCAATCCGGGCGGCAGCGATTTACAATTTCTCAAGGTGGATGGCCAGCCGCTGTACCAAATCGTCGCGCACAAAGTCGCGAATGAATGGAACCGCAACGGCCAATGCGCCCTCGTCGTCGGCGCCACCTTCCCGAACGAAATCGCGCAAGTACGCGCCATCGTCGGCGACATGCCGCTGCTGATCCCCGGCATCGGTGCACAAGGCGGCGACCTCGCCGCCACCATGCAGGCCGGACAAACTGCGAACGGCAGCGGCGTCATCATCAACTCCTCGCGCGCCATCATCTACGCCAGCGCCGGTGAAGACTACACCCAAGCCGCACAAAAAATAGCGCGTGAGACCCAAGAGGCCATCAACGCGCTACGTCACCCACAATAACCATGCAAACTACGAATCGATGCTGTAAATAATCTCCCGATTCACCTGCTCAATCTCACGATGGCCGCATAAAGCCATCGTGACATCCAACTCATGATGAATCAATTGCAGCGCCTTGGTCACACCCGCCTGCCCCATCGCACCCAAACCGTATAAAAAGGGCCGACCAATGTACACCGCCTGCGCACCCAACGCCCGTGCGCGCAACACATCCTGACCACTGCGTACACCGCCATCCAAATGAATCTCAATCTGCGAACCCACCGCATCGACAATCTCCGGTAGCATCCGAATACTGGACGGCGCACCGTCCAATTGCCGCCCGCCGTGATTGCTCACCACCAGCGCATCCGCACCCGACTGAGCCGCCAAGCGCGCATCCGCCACATCCAAAATACCTTTGATAATCAACGGCCCGCCCCACTGCTGTTTGACCCACTGCACCGCATCCCAATCCAGTGCAGGATCAAACTGATCCGCCGTCCAAGAGGACAACGAGCTCATATCGTCCACGCCACTGACATGACCGACGATATTGCCAAATCCACGTCGAGAGGTGCGCAACATGCCCAGCGCCCAGCGCGGCTTGGTCGCGATATTGAGCATATTTTTAACCGTCAATTTCGGCGGTGCCGACAGCCCGTTGATCAAATCTTTGTGCCGCTGCCCCAAAATCTGCAAATCCAGCGTTAAGACCAAGGCGCTACAACCCGCCGCTTTGGCCCGACCGATCAGACGCGACATAAATTCGCGGTCTTTCATCATGTATAACTGAAACCAAAAACCGCGCCCCGCATGCTCGGCCACATCCTCGATCGAGCAAATACTCATAGTTGAGAGCGTGAACGGCACGCCAAAGGCCATCGCCGCCCGCGCCGCAAGGATTTCACCATCGGCGTGCTGCATCCCCGTCAGTCCGGTCGGTGCCAGCGCCAGCGGCATCGCCACTTTTTGCCCGATCATCGTGGTTGCAGTCGAGCGATTGCGCATATCCACCGCGACGCGCTGACGCAGTTTGATGCGCGCAAAGTCCGCTTCATTCGCGCGATAGGTCGATTCTGTCCAACTGCCTGAGTCAGCATAGTCGTAAAACATCCGCGGCACGCGCTTGTGTGCCAAACGGCGTAAATCTTCAATTTGAGTAATAACCGGCATGACAGCCTCCAACCTTTTAAAGAAAATACGGAAAAAGTAAAACCCTACTTTTTCCGTGCTTAGGGACAAAATTTGAACAAAATCAAAATGTTAAAATTACATAATTTTCAAGCCATGCTGGCATCTATCAATGCTTGAGTTGAAAAACAAACTTATTCCGCGTTTTCTAAATAATGCTTACGTTTCGATCATGAAGCCCATCATAAAGCCTTCATCCCTCTGATGCAAGGCGACACATACGAGCGTATAAAAAACGGTGCGAATGATTTTCACCATTCGCACCATTCATCGAATCACAGGTAATCTCACGACCGATTATCGTGAAGCCGAACTCCAATCAAGCTGATTTACTCAGATTGCTGGCAAACCTCTGTTTTTACCCCTCGTCCGTTTACGGGAGAGGGGCAAGGAGCGAGGGACTTTGTCAACAGCCTCATTTACTTCAATTTCGGCGGCTCAGCATCAATGACACCCTCATCGCCTTTGGGCTTGTCGCCGTCCTTGTTCATCAGCGCACCGATCATCAATCCCAAGCTGGCGGCGATGCCAACGGCTTTCCAAGGATTCTCTTTGACATAGTTTTGCGTCGCATCACCGACTTGCTTGGCTTTATCTACGGCCTCCTCTTGCAGCGTTTGGCTGCTGACACGGACTTTTTCCAGTAATTCCTCAGCGTTTTGACGCAATTCGCTCGCTTGGCTTTGCGAACCATTGGTCGCTTGACGCAACAACGCTTCTGCCTGCTGTAATAAATCTTTAAATGCACTCATCATTTGCTCCTTTTAGCAAAACCCCGCTCATGCGGACGCGGGCATTAACAACTGATTCGCCCTTCAGGATGACAAGTATTTAACTATTGAGCTAAATTTATTCCACATCCATCACTGCGTTGGTATATACCTCTTGAACGTCGTCCAAATCTTCCAGCATATCGATGATTTTTTGCATTTTCACCGCGTCATCACCCGTCAATTCGATTTCGTTTTGCGCACGCATGGTAATGTCGGACTCTTCAAAGCTCAAATTGGCGGCTTCAAAGGCATTTTTCAAGGCTTCGTAGTCCGCCGGATCGCAAATCACTTCCACGCCGCCCTCATCATCGGTAATGACGTCTTGCGCGCCGTTTTCCAACGCAACATTCATCACCTCGTCTTCAGAAATACCGGGGGCGAACATGAATTGCCCGACATGGTCGAACATGAAGGCGACTGAGCCGTCCGTGCCGAGATTACCGCCGTTTTTAGACAGCGCGTGACGCACTTCGGCCACGGTGCGCGTGCGGTTGTCGGTCATGGTGTCGATAATCACCGCCGCACCGCCAATGCCGTAGCCTTCGTAGCGGATTTCTTCGTAGTCGGCGCCGTCGCCGCCACCCACGCCGCGGTCAATCGCACGTTTGATGTTGTCGTTCGGCATATTCGCCGCTTTGGCTTTGTCGATCGCCAGACGCAAACGCGGATTCGCGCTTACATCGCCACCACCGTTTTTCGCCGCGACTTGCAACTCTTTGATCACGCGCGTCCAAACCTTGCCACGGGTGGCGTCGGCGCGTGCTTTTTTATGTTTGATATTGGCCCATTTACTGTGTCCTGCCATGATAGTCCTTTTTAAGTTTTCTTTTAATTTCAATCAGTTAAAGCAAAAGCGCAATGGATGGCATGGATGCCATACGCTTGCTTGCGGTTTCGTGTTCCGCGAAGCCCTGCCTTGGTTTATAATCGGTGGAATTTTATCACAGACGCGCCGTAAAACCCAATGAACGGTATATGTCGCGTTATGACCTTTCAGGTTCCCACCACATTCCAGACACAGGAGCACAGCATGTCCGAACCGATCCTTATCGCGAAATCATCCACGCAAGAGGTCTTTTTCCTGCCCCAAATGGGTAACCGCCACGGCCTGATCACGGGCGCAACCGGCACGGGGAAAACCGTAAGTTTGCAAGCTTTGGCGCAGCACTTCTCCGACCTCGGCACGCCGGTATTCATGGCGGATGTAAAAGGCGATCTGACCGGGATTTCGCAAGCCGGCGGTGACAATGACAAAGTGAAAAGCCGTTTACAGGACTTGGGGCTGCCTGAGCTGAACTGGGCAGGCGCACCGACCACGCTGTGGGATGTATTCGGTGAAAAAGGCCATCCGGTGCGCGCGACCATTTCCGACATGGGGCCGCTACTGCTCTCACGCATGCTGGATTTGAACGACACACAAGCGGGCGTGTTGACCATGGTGTTTAAAATCGCCGATGACAATCAATTGCTGCTGCTGGATTTGAAAGACCTGCGCAGCATGCTGCAATTCGTCGGTGACAACGCCAAGCAATTCACCACCGACTATGGCAACGTCTCCGCCGCCTCCATCGGTGCAATTCAGCGCGGTTTGCTGACCTTGGAAAGCCAAGGCGGCGATCAGTTCTTCGGCGAGCCGATGCTCAATATCGACGACATGATGCAAACCGTGTCCGGCAAAGGCGTAATCAACATCATGGCGGCGGACAAATTGATGCAGTCGCCGCGACTGTACGGCGCCTTTTTGCTGTGGATGCTGTCCGAGCTATTCGAGCGTCTGCCCGAAGTGGGCGACGTGGACAAGCCCAAATTCGCGTTTTTCTTTGACGAAGCGCATTTATTGTTCAACGACGCGCCGAAAGTATTGCTGGAGAAAATCGAGCAAGTCGTGCGCCTGATCCGCTCCAAAGGCGTCGGCGTGTACTTCGTCACACAAAACCCAATCGACATTCCCGACACCGTTTTGGGTCAATTGGGCAATCGCGTTCAACACGCCCTGCGCGCCTTCACGCCGCGCGATCAAAAAGCGGTCAAAGTCGCCGCGACCACCATGCGCGAAAATCCTGAGTTGAATATCGAAACCGTCATCACCGAGTTGGGCGTCGGCGAAGCCCTCGTCTCGACGCTGGATGAAAAAGGCCGTCCGAACATCACGCAGCGCGTGTTCATGATTCCGCCGCCGTCACGTTTAGGGCCTGCCTCAGAGGACGAACAAAAACAATTGATCCGCCAATCGGTCGTCGCCGGTGTGTACGAGCAAACCGTTGACGCCGAATCGGCCTACGAAAAACTGCAAGCACGCGCCACAGAAACCGCCAAAGCCGCTGAAGAAGCGCAAAAAGAGGACGAAGGCGGCTTTTTCGGCAGTATTTTTGGCAGCGATGACGACAAGAAGAAAAAATCCTCTTCGCGCAATGACTCACTGCTCGAATCCGCCGCAAAAAGCATGATTCGTGCCGCCAGCTCCAATATTGGCCGTGAAATCACACGCGGTATTTTAGGCAGCCTGTTCGGCTCCAAACGTCGTTAATAACCCAGCAAAGAGGTCACCATGAGTAAACCATTACAAGTTGATAACAGCCTGTCCCATTTATTTACGAATAATCGTCAATGGGCGCAGAAGACCACTCAGAACGAGCCATCCTTTTTCAGCAAATTGGCCGAGCAGCAAAGCCCCGAGTACCTATGGATCGGCTGTGCCGATTCACGCGTACCGGCAAACGAGCTGATTGGCTTGCAACCGGGCGAAGTCTTTGTCCACCGCAATATTGCCAACATCATCGTTCCCAGCGATTTGAATTGTCTGTCCGTATTGCAATACGCCGTGGACGTACTCAAAGTCAAACACGTCATTATCTGCGGCCATTACGGCTGTGGCGGGGTTGCCGCCGCGTTTCATAACCGCCGCGTCGGGCTGGTGGACAACTGGTTGCGCCATATTCACGATACCAAGGCCAAGTACCACGCCCTGCTCAGCACCACGGATGAAAAAGCCAACTTGGATCGCTTATGCGAGCTCAATGTCATCGACCAAGTGTTCAGTGCCGCACAAACCACGATTATCCAAGATGCTTGGCAGCGTGGACAAAGCGTCACTATTCATGGCTGGGTGTACGACCTGCACGATGGTTTGCTGCACTCACTGGGCTTAGAGGTTTCCAGCTTGGATCATTTGCAGCAGCAATCCCAAACGGTATTTCAGCGCATGGCTCAATCGTAAACCCCGAATCCTACGCTGAAATGGGTCGATTCATCCCTTTAACATTTTATCCGCTACACCTAAAACAATAATGAACGCTTCTACCGTAGAAAACACCACACACACTGCCGTTAGTTTGGTTAACCAGCCGTTTGGCTGGTTTTTATTATTCATCTTCGTCGCAGGCTATTATTTCATCGCCACGGAAGACCGCTACCACATCGATAAGGCCAAATCCGCCCTATTCATCGGTACCTTTATGTTCATCCTGATCGGTCTTTATTATGTCTGGCACGGTTTGGACTTGACGCCGTTTGAGCACGCAGTCAACGAAATAATTTTGGAAATCGCGCAGATTTTCTTTTTCCTCTATGTGGCGATGACCTATATCGAGGCACTGATCGAGCGCGGTGTGTTTCGCGCCCTGCGAACCAAACTGATCGCGCGCGGCTACAGCTATCCGCAGTTGTTTTGGATTACCGGTCTGCTGGCGTTTTTCATCTCACCAGTCGCGGATAATCTGACCACGGCTTTGATTTTGTCCACGGTTTTGCTGACCATCGACAGCAAAAACAAGGCCTTTCTCGTGCCCAGCGGCATCAATGTGGTGGTCGCGGCCAATGCCGGCGGCGCATGGAGTCCGTTCGGCGACATCACCACGCTGATGGTGTGGACGGCGGGTAAAGGGGAATTCGTTGATTTTCTCGCACTGTTTCCGGCGGCTTTTTTGGGCTGGTTGACTACCGCATTTTTGCTCAGTCGCTTCGTGCCCGACATTGATCCGCTCGGTGATGGCGATCCTGAGTTGGCCGAAAAAACACAGGTGCTCAAAGGCGGCAAGATGATTATTCTGTTTGGTGCGCTGACTTTGGCATTCGCCGTATTGGGCAAGCAGGTGCTGCATCTGCCACCCATGTGGGGCATGCTGTTTGGATTGGCGCTGTTGCAGTTATATTTTTATGTGCTCAAACGTCGCCACGCACAGGATGTGAATATTTTTCAAATGATGAGTAAGATTGAGAACAACACGCTGCTGTTCTTTTTCGGCATTCTGGCGGCGGTCGGCGCCCTGCATTTTGTCGGTTTTCTGACCTATGCAGCGCATTTTTACGAGCAAATCAATCCGACGTGGGTCAATATCGGCGTCGGTTTCCTGTCTGCTTTTGTCGATAATGTACCGGTGATGTCGGCGGTATTGAAGGCCAATCCCAACATTGATATCACACAATGGATGCTGGTGACGCTCACAGCGGGTATCGGCGGTTCTCTCATCAGTTTTGGCAGCGCCGCCGGTGTCGGCGTGATGGGCAAAATGCACGGCGTGTATACCTTTGGCTCGCACATGAAACTGGGCTGGACGGTGCTGGCGGGTTATATCGTGTCACTCATCGTGTGGTATGTGCAATTTATTTATTTGGGCTTGTATTAAGGAAATTTTAAACACATCCGATCATTTGAAAAGGGCTGAATCTTCAGTCCTGTTTTGTTCTTTTCGCACAGAAATACCGTTAAGAAAGCACGGGCAACCCAAGCCAGTCTGTATTCTGAGCAAAAAAAATTCAGAACGCGACGCAGGATAGGGATCGTAGTTATGGCAGGGGCTGTTCCGTGCTTCCTTAACCATCCCCAAAATATAGAGTTAAACACTTAAGTATCCACAATCCCCTTATATTTTATATGGGATTATGCGAGAATAATCCAATTTGTGAGCCATCATTTAATATGTAACGAGCTTCAGCCGTGACAATTTGCGCTACAGCCACTTGAACACTCGTCCATGACACAACCTCGGAGACCTTATGGAACGCTTTGATTTTAACTTCCCACCCTATGAATTTTTAAACGGCGCTGAGCGTGCCAAATTGCAATCGGCTGTGGACATCGCGTTTTTCAACGATGAGGATGTGATCATCGAGGCCGATCAGCCGGTGGATTTTTTGTATGTGATCATCAAAGGTCTGGTACGCGAGGTGAGCATCGGCGACGAGGTGGTTGGTCTATACCACGCGCAGGATACGTTTGAAGCGCGCGCCTTGGTGGAAGGACACAGCGCACACCGCTTCATCGTGCAAGAGCAAGCCTTGGTCTACACCATTCCCAAAGCAACCGTCACCGAGCTGATGGAATCAAACCCTCGCTTCGGTGCGTATTTTTACGCCAGCGTGGCCGATAAACTCTCCAGTATGGCACGCAATAAGAATACTCAGGAAATGGAAAGCCTGATCACCGCGCGTGTGCGCGATGCTTACCGCCATAATGCGACGTGGCTGCAAGGCAGCAACACGATTTTGCAAGCAGCGCAAGCCATGAAGGAGAACAAAACCAAGTCCATTTTGATTGAACATGGCGAGCAAATCGGCCTGTTCACCGAATCGGCCTTCCGCGACATCGTGATTGCAGGCGCGCCCACCAGCGAGGAGCTGCACAAATGGACGCAGTTTGCACTGATTTCCATCGATATTGACGACTATGTGTTCAATGCCCTGCTGCGCATGACCCAGTTCAAAATTCAGCGCGTGGTCGTGACCGAAAAAGGCAAACCGATCGGCGCATTGGAGCAGATTGACGTATTGGCCTATTTCTCCAACCACTCGCACCTGGTCGCACAACGTCTGGACAAGGCGAATAATGTGGATGATTTGGTCGATATTGCCGACCAGATGACGCACTCGATCCAAATTCTGCACAGCAGCGGCGTGCGCGCGCCGCAATTGGCACAATTGATGCAGGTGCTCAACACAAGCCTGTTTGAAAAGGCATGGCGTCTGATCGCTCCGACCGAACTGTACGAAAACTCCTGTCTGATCGTTATGGGCTCAGAAGGACGCGGCGAACAAATCCTGAAAACCGATCAGGACAACGCATTGATTCTCAGCGCAGGAGCCGATTTGCAAGCCGCACGCATCGCCGCCGACGAATTCTCCGCCACTTTGACCAAACTCGGCTATCCGCCGTGCAAAGGCAAAATCATGGTCAACAACCCCGAATGGCGCAAACCCATGGGCGAATTCAAGAAAATGGTATTCGACTGGTGTACCAACCCATCGGGTGATGCATTGATGAATCTGGCTATTTTCATTGACGCCAAGCCGGTCGCAGGTGACGCGCAGCTACTGGAGGAAGTCAAAACCCAACTGCAAAAAACCATGACCAACGACGCGGGTATGCTCATGGGCTTTGCCCGCGCGGTGGAAATGTTTGACCACCACAGCAGCGGCTTTTTCTCGCAACTGCTCAACCGCGACACATCAACCCAGATGGACATCAAAAAAATGGGGATTTTCCCCGTGGTGCATGGCGCGCGCGCATTGAGCCTCGAAGCACATTTGGAGGAAACCAATACCTTTGAACGTTTGCACCAATTGTCCAATAAAGGTATTTTGGACGAAGCGCTGGCCAAAGACGTGGGCGAAGCCCTAACCTATATGATGGACATTCGCCTCAAATCCGGCTTGGAAGCGCTCAGCCTCGGCGCGAGCGACAAAGATCTGAACGAACTGGACACCAACAATATGAGCACGCTGGAGCGTGACCTGCTCAAAGACGCGTTGCAAGTGGTCAAACGCTTCAAAACCAAAATTCGCCAACACTTTCATCTGGGGAACGTATGATGTTTGAATCCATTCGTCGCTCTTGGAGCCAACGCAAACTCTCCGACCCCAAATACGCCCATCTGTTTGACGAACATCCCGATGAATTGGTCAGCTTTGACTGCGAAACCACCAGTCTGAATGTCAAGGAAGCCGAAATCATCTCCATCGGCGCAGTCAAAATCCGTGGCAACAAAGTTTTGACCAGCGATTCATTTTACGTGATCGTCAAGCCCGAAGGCGTGATGCAGGCAGCCAACGTCACCATTCATGGCCTGCGTCCCAAAGACGTATCAAACGGCATTCCGGTACAAGAAGCCATTTTGCAATTACTCGATTTCATCGGCGGGCGCCCGCTGGTCGGCTACTATTTGGAATACGACGTTGCGATGGTCAATAAGTTCCTCAAACCACTCATGGGCATCACCCTGCCGCAAAAGCAAATCGAGGTCTCCGCGCTGTACTACGATCAGGAAATCAAGCGGGTTCAGGATGGTTATGTCGATCTGCGCATGGCCTCTATCATTAAAAGGCTCAATTTCCCCGACCTGCCTCGTCATGACGCATTGAATGACTCGATCAATGTGGCCTTAATGTATCTGGCACTCAATGCGCGAAACAGACGATAATTTGGCAAAAAATTCATATAAATCATGTAAGTAGACTGTAAGTTCTATTGCGTACTCTCCCGTATATTGGTTAATAATGAGATTGCTTTTCATCTGCATTATTATCAATACTACGAATTGTCTTCGATTTTAATTGAATTCAATATCAATATAATTTTTATAAAGGAGGAGACTTATGTCCAATCATGAACATGATGCGGCGGGCTACTGGAAAGCCAATATTCGCCTTATCCTAATCTGTCTGGTTATTTGGGCCGTGGTTTCGTATGGTTTCGGAATTATTTTGCGCCCGATGCTCTCAGGCATTCAATTCGGAGGAACTGATTTAGGGTTCTGGTTTGCCCAACAAGGTTCTATTTTGGTGTTCATTGCCTTAATCTTTGGTTATTCATGGCGCATGAATAAGTTGGACAAAGAATTCGGCGTTCACGAGGAGTAAGAGATGAGTCAATTTTGGATTAACTTAATCTTCGTCGGCGCCTCCTTCGCCCTTTATTTTGGCATCGCTGTGTGGGCGCGCGCCGGTTCGACCAAAGAGTTTTATGTCGCCGGCGGCGGCGTGAATCCTGTGCTCAACGGCATGGCAACCGCCGCAGACTGGATGAGCGCGGCATCCTTCATTTCTATGGCCGGTTTGTTGGCCATGGGCGGCTACGGCGCTTCAGCCTATCTCATGGGTTGGACGGGTGGTTACGTCTTGTTGGCGATGCTGCTGGCCCCCTACTTGCGTAAGTTTGGTAAATTCACGGTGCCTGATTTTATCGGTGATCGTTTTTACAGCCGAACCGCCCGTTTGGTTGCCGTGGCATGTTTGATCATTGCTTCAACGACGTATGTGATTGGTCAAATGACCGGCGCAGGCGTGGCATTTTCGCGCTTTTTGGAGGTATCCAGCACAACCGGTTTGATTATCGCGGCCATCGTCGTCTTGTTCTACGCGGTATTGGGCGGGATGAAGGGCATTACTTATACTCAGGTGGCGCAGTATGTGGTTTTGATCATCGCATATACGATTCCTGCGGTATTTATCTCATTGCACCTAACGGGTAATCCTATCCCGCCATTGGGATTATTCAGTGAACACGCCGCATCCGGTATGCCGTTGTTGGCTAAATTGGACGCGGTCGTTCAGGAATTGGGCTTTAGTAGCTATACCGCTGATGTGTCAAGTAAACTGAATATGGTGCTGTTTACCCTGTCGCTGATGATTGGTACTGCAGGCTTGCCCCACGTCATCATTCGCTTCTTCACTGTACCGAAAGTCTCTGATGCACGTGCTTCGGCCGGTTGGGCATTGGTGTTTATCGCACTGCTCTATACCACGGCTCCTGCGGTCGGCTCCATGGCTCGTCTGAACTTGGTCGATACCATTTATCCGAAAGGCACTTCCGCTGAGCCGATTCAGTACGCCGAGCGTCCTGAATGGATGAAAACTTGGGAAACCACCGGTTTGATTCAGTTCAAGGATGTCAATGGCGATGGTCGTATTCAATACTATGATGATAAATCCAAAAATGCGGCGTTCGTGGCTCAGGCCGAGGAAAAAGGTTGGAAAGGCAATGAGTTGACCGTTAATAACGACATCTTGGTATTGGCCAATCCTGAAATTGCCAATCTGCCAAGCTGGGTAATCGGTCTGATTGCCGCCGGCGGTTTGGCTGCGGCACTCTCTACGGCTGCCGGATTGTTACTCGCCATTTCCTCTGCGGTATCTCATGATCTGATCAAAAACACCTTGAAACCGAACATCAGTGAAAAAGGTGAATTGCTGGCTGCGCGTATTTCTATGGTGGTCGCCATCGTAATCGCGACCTACTTAGGGATCAACCCGCCGGGCTTTGCCGCGCAGGTTGTCGCATTGGCCTTTGGCATTGCGGCCGCATCGATTTTCCCAGCATTGATGATGGGGATTTTCTCAAAACGGGTCAATAGTGCAGGCGCAATTGCGGGCATGTTGGCTGGATTGCTGTCTACCTTGGTATATATTTTCCTGTACTTGGGCTGGTTCTTTATCAAAGACACCAATTCCTTTGCCAACACACCGGACAATTGGCTATTCGGCATCTCGCCTTTGTCATTTGGTGCCGTCGGTGCAATCATCAACTTTGTCGTGGCATTCGCCGTATCGAGCATGGGCAAAGCACCACCAAAAGAGGTTCAAGATTTGGTTGAAAGTGTTCGTTACCCTCGTGGTGCCGGAACAGCCACCGGACACTAAACTCATTGACACGCCATGAGTGTGTCCTATTGGGCTTCCACCAAGGAAGCCCAATTTATTTCACTCAGTTAAGGAGAAACGGAAAAAGTAAAACCCTACTTTTTCCGCATATTCTTAAGAACCATTCACATTCAATAGGGAAATGCATATGATCTGGGAACTATTGGCAACTATTTTCGCCGGTTTAGGCGCAGCAGGCTTGGTCATGGCATTTAGAGCCGTATTCAAAAAGTTACCCAAATGGCTCATTCCTGCCGGCGCGGGTCTGGGCATGCTGTTTTTTCAGGTATATAACGAATATTCGTGGTATCCGCACACAAAATCTCAACTACCCACAGGCACCGTCGTCATAATAGCGGTAGAAAAAAAACCATTCTACAAACCGTGGGCGCAAATCTACCCGCAGACCACCCAATTTATCGCGCTGGATCAAAACAGCGTACAAACTCCATCACAAAACCCGCAATGGCGGCTGGCTCAACTGTATTTTTTCCAACGACACATGAGCGCGCACCATTTGCCGGTCATTGTTGACTGCACGCAGCAAAGCCACGCGCTGCTCACAGAGCCGATATCCGAGCGCACGGATATACAGCGCCTACATTGGACACAGTCCGAACTCACGCCTCAATTAATTTCATCGCTGTGCCCATAGAATAGAACAACTCCTAATATGTAGAAAAATTGTAAGAAACTAGTCAGACTGACTGCTTAGAATGCAAGCGTTACACAGCGAAGTGGTTTTTCGATGAGGTAATGATAAAAACTGAAGACACATGTTTTCACTTTTTAAGTTCAAATCGTGTGTTTTTTCTATATCTTAGGAGATGTTTATGAAAGACGACTTAGTCGAGCGTGTCAATGCCTCGCCAACGTACCAGAAATTGGTCAAAACACGTTCATCCTACGGCTGGTTTTTAACCGCCCTGATGATGATCGTGTATTACGGTTTTATTTTATTGGTCGCGTTTGGCAAAGGCTTCATGTCCCAACGTATTGGTGAAGGTGTAATTACCTATGCTTTGCCGATTGGCCTTTTTGTATTGCTGTTCACGATTGTCATCACCGGCATCTATGTGCGCCGTGCCAATACTGAATTTGACGATATGACCGAAGCTTTACGCAAGGAGGTACAACAATGAAAAAAACCAATCAATTATTGATCGGCTTGCTGTTGGCTTCAGTCGGCTCCGTGGCTTTTGCCGCCGGTGCTGATTTGGGTCAGGCAGAAAAACAAGCGACCAACTGGACAGCCATCGGCATGTTTGTTGGCTTCGTGATCTTGACTATGTTCATTACCAAATGGGCGGCCGGTCGTACAAAATCAGCAGCAGACTTTTATACAGGCGGTGGCGGTATCACCGGTTTCCAAAACGGTTTGGCAATCGCCGGCGACTATATGTCTGCGGCATCCTTCCTCGGTATTTCCGCTGCGGTGATGAATACCGGTTTTGACGGTTTGATCTACTCCATCGGCTTCTTAGTCGGTTGGCCGGTGATTACCTTCTTGATGGCGGAACGCCTGCGTAACTTGGGTCAGTTCACCTTTGCTGACGTGGCGGCATATCGCTACGAGCAAAAACCGGTTCGTACCTTTGCGGCGATTTCTACTTTGGTCGTTGTGGCGTTCTACCTGATTGCACAAATGGTCGGCGCGGGTCAATTGATCAAATTGCTGTTCGGTATGGAATACATCTACGCGGTCGTAATCGTCGGCGCATTGATGATGATCTATGTATTGTTCGGCGGTATGTCGGCAACTACTTGGGTACAGATCATCAAAGCGTGTCTGTTGCTCGCCGGTGCGTCGTTCATGGGCTTCATGGTATTGGCTAAATTTGGCTTCCATCCGGGCGCAATGTTTGCCAAAGCCATCGAAATCAAAACCGTTTTGGCACAAAAAGCATTGATTGCCGAAGCATTGAAGGCCAACCCTAGCGCAGACCCTGCGGCTCTGGCAACCTCCACTGCTGCTGCCGCTGCTGCCAAAGGCTTCTCCATCATGGGTCCCGGTGGTTTTGTGAAAGACCCAATCTCTGCGATCTCTTTCGGTATGGCTTTGATGTTCGGTACCGCTGGCTTGCCACACATCATGATGCGTTTCTTCACCGTACCTAATGCGAAAGAAGCACGTAAATCGGTATTCTGGGCAACCACTTGGATCGGCTACTTCTACATCCTGACATTCATCATCGGTTTCGGTGCGATCACTTTCGTATTGACCAATCCTGAATTCCTCGATGCAAAAGGCGCCCTCAAAGGCGGCGGTAACATGGCGGCAATTCACTTGGCCAACGCGGTCGGTGGCAACGTGTTCTTGGGCTTCATCTCTGCCGTGGCATTCGCAACCATCTTGGCGGTCGTGGCTGGTTTGACCTTATCCGGTGCGTCTGCCGTATCGCATGACCTGTACGCAACTGTGATCAAAAAAGGTAAAGCCGACAGCGCGTCTGAGTTGAAAATCTCTCGTATCACCACTTTGGTTTTGGGTGTGGTTGCCGTGGTATTGGGTATTGCGTTTGAGAAACAAAACATCGCGTTCATGGTATCACTGGCGTTCGCGATTGCGGCTTCTGCCAACTTCCCGGTATTATTCATGTCCGTTTTGTGGAAAGACTGTACCACGCGCGGTGCAACCATCGGCGGCTATGTGGGTTTGATCACTGCGGTGGTTCTGACCGTATTGTCCAAATCCGTATGGGTTGACGTGTTCCACAATGCAACTGAAATCTTCCCGTATACCTCACCTGCTTTGTTCTCTATGGTGTTGGCATTCTTGGCGATCTGGTTCTTCTCGATCACTGATAAGAGCGCTCGTGCGGCCATTGACCGCGCTGGCTACCCTGCTCAGAAAGTTCGCTCAGAAACAGGTATCGGTGCATCAGGTGTATCGGGTCACTAATTTTCTATCCTAGCGTTTTGTTGTACAAAAAACCCCAGCCGTTTGGTTGGGGTTTTTCTATAATACATCATTCACAATCATCACTTACCGTGAACAAATCTAAAGTGCAAGGAGTACGCACATGATGCCACTGAATGACTTAACACCTCAAGCATACGCAGTTCATTTAGCTCAGCAAATGTTGCGCAAACAGCTTTCGTTTTTTGAAGGCGCTGTACGAATGGCACCTCTGCGACATGACATTGAAGGCGTGGATGCAATGGATGAAGATTTTTTGGCTTTTGTCCTCATCAGTTCAGAAACCGACCACTTGCCACTGAAAGCCCATCAGCATCTGTGGAACCCTGAGTCATTAGCACAACTACTCCCCGAGATTGAGCACGTAGAAATCTGGGCCAGTCCTTTTGCCACACAGGCCTGTGAAAACATCATCCAAAGATTTTCATCGAGTATTGTTGCAGACGGCACAAAAAAACCCGATCAAAATTAATCGAGTTTTCCTAAGTGAGATGGATTTAAGCCCCCTTACCCAGCCTGTATCCAATTGACCCAACCCAAAGCCCAAGTCGCCAAAATCACCAAGCCGAACACAATTCGATACCAGGCAAAACCTTTGAAATCATGATGGCTGACAAACCGCAACAACCAACGCACACACAAAAACGCACTGATAAACGAAAAGATAAAGCCGATCGCAAACAGTGTAATGTGGTGCGCATTGAGCATATCCCGCATCCCAAACAACTCCTTAACCGACGCAGCGAATAAAATAGGAATCGCCATAAAGAAAGAGAACTGCGTCGCCGTCTGACGGCTCAGACCAAACAACATACCACCGATAATCGTTGAACCGGAGCGCGACGTGCCCGGAATCAAGGCCGCGATTTGCGCAATACCCACCTTCAACGCATCCAGCATCGTCATCTCATCCATGCTGTGCACCCGCACGGATTCAGGCGTTTGACGCCGTTCAGCCCACAAAATAATCAAACCGCCGACGATCAAGGCAATCGCCACCGACACGGCATTGAATAAAAACCCCTTGATTTGCTTCTCAAACAGCAAAGCCAAAAAACTCGCCGGAATACAAGCAACCACCACATTGATCGCAAAGCGCCAATCCGCCGGATTTTTTTGCCACATGCCGCCCAAGACTTTCAAAATACGTGCGCGAAACTCCCAAATCACCGCAATAATTGCGCCAAATTGAATCGCCATATCAAACGAATGCCAAAACTCGCCTTGCAAACCCAACAACGAACTGGTCAAAATCAAATGCCCCGTACTCGATACCGGCAAAAACTCAGTTAAGCCCTCGACAATCCCCATGATCGCCGCTTGCAACATTGAAATCCAATCCATACATCATCCATAAAAAAACAGCCGAAGCTGTGAATATCGTTTCTCAAAAAACAATTCCACCACACCTTTCACAGGAATGATGGCGCATTTTTAAAGCCTTATCCAATTGAAACCGAGCTGATTTTATCAGCAAGTTTACCCAAACATGTTTCAATGCGTAACAAGCGCTCAAACTTATAAAGTGAGGCACATCCAAATAAGCCGCCATTATAAGCCATATCACTCACTCGCCTTTGGCAAGCGAACCCAATACCCCAAAACGCCCGCAAAAATCGCCACCGCAATCGGATACCACAGACCAAAAAATACATTACCCGTCGCCGCCACCATCGCAAACGCCACGGTGGGCAAAATCCCACCAAACCAGCCATTGCCAATGTGATACGGCAAAGACATCGAGGTATAACGAATACGCGTCGGAAAAATCTCTACCAACAAGGCCACCATCGGCGCATAAACCATCGCCACGGGGATAATCATCGCCCATAAGATCAATATGACCCAAAACTCACTGACCGCCGTGTGATCCGCTTGCAAAGGATAGCCCGCTCGGCTTAAGGCCGCCTGAATATTTTGCTTAAACAACACACTATTTTGTCGTGAATTGAGCTGACCGCCTTCGTACGCCTCAACCACTTCTCTACCGATCATCACCTGCGCCACCATACCGGCCGGTGCGGATTGATTGCTGTACGCAATGCCGGATTGCGTTAAAAATGTCTTGGCAATATCACACGAATAAACATTACGCGTATTGGTATTGAGCACATTCAATTGAAACGAGCAACGCGCCGGGTCGGCCAACACCACTACCGGCGCATGTTTTTGCGCCTGATCCAAAGCCGGATTGACCACAAAGGCCAAAGCCTTGAACATCGGAAAATATAATAAAGCCGCCAAAAAACAGCCTGCAATCATGATTGGCCGACGCCCAATCCGATCGGACAGACTGGCAAAATAAATAAAGCTGGGCAAAGCCAAAAACAGCGCGACGATCATCATCCACTGCGCCTGTTCCGCCGGTAATTTCAAACTCTGCGTCAAGAAAAACAGCGCATAAAAATGACTGGTGTACCAAATCACGCCCTGTCCCGCACACAGGCCGAACATCACCGCCAAGACCTTTTTCAGGTTCGCCCCATCAGCGAATGAATCCTTCAACGGCTGCGAAGTCACCAAGCCATCGGCCTTTAATTGAACGAACAATGGCGACTCAGCCAATTGCAAGCGCAGCCAAATCGAAAAACCGAGCAACAGCATCGAGGTCAAAAATGGAATGCGCCAACCCCATGCAAAAAACGCCTCCTCCCCGATCAGCCAACGCACGCCATTGGTCACCAGCAAAGACAGCAGCAAACCCAAACTCGCCGTTACCTGAATCCATCCCGTATAGCGACCCCGCTGATCGGGCGGCGCATGTTCGGCCACATAAGTCGCTGCACCACCGTATTCACCGCCCAGTGCCAGCCCCTGAAGCATACGTAGGGCAATCAGCAAAATGGGCGCAGCGACGCCAATCGCATCATAAGTCGGCAACAAACCAATGATAAATGTGGACAAACCCATGATCAAAATGGTGACCAAAAACGTGTGCTTGCGCCCCACCATGTCACCCAAACGACCAAAAAACAGCGCGCCGAATGGCCGTACCACAAAGCCGACGGCAAACAGCATCAGCGTCACGATGAAATCAGCGGTCGGATTGTAGCCTGATAAAAAGTGCTGTCCCAAAATGCCGGCCAGCGTGCCGTACAAATAGAAGTCATACCACTCAAAGGCCGTACCCAGAGAGGACGCAAAAATGACTTTTTTATGATAGCGAGGGATCGACATGATTCAATGAGCAGAGAAGAAACGCCAGAGCAAGCATATTAACACATCAGAATCGAAGCCAATTCAATGGATGCATCCGACAAGGATTGAAATCTCAATATGCCGCAATCAAATACTCGAACGAATCGCTTTTCTCACCGCGGTAACGACAGAATTCGCGCTGTTGACTACGGTTGAAACCGGAAATTTAATCGGGAATGTGGCGACAAACGTGGTGCCTTGATGCGGCGACGGCGCCACCGCCGACTCGATGCGCAATTGCGCATGATGGCGAATCAAAATATGCTTCACGATCGCCAAGCCCAAACCCGTGCCCTTGGTCGCGCGCGACTGCGCGGTATTGACACGATAGAAGCGCTCGGTCAGACGCGGCAGATATTCGGCAGCGATCCCAACACCGGTATCACTGACCACCAAGGTCGGCTGCTGTTGCGCATTACGCCCCCACGCCAGCCATATTTCACCGCCTTCCGGCGTATAGCGCACCGCATTGGACAACAAATTACCGACCACGCTGGCGATTTCCTGTTCGCTGCCTTGTACATTCAGATTCTCAACCTGACTGCGCAGTGTATGGCGCCCAGCCGATAAAATTTCGGCACTTTGAAGCTGCTGCTTAATCAATGCCGGCATGTCAATCGTCTGTACATCCACATGCACATCCGATTCCAAGCGCGACAGCATCAACATATCCTGAATCAATACCGTCATGCGATCGGCTTGTTGACGCATCAAGCCAAGCTGTTGCATGCGCTGCGTCAAAGGCATATCCGGTGCCTCCTGCGCATGCTCTAAAAAGCCGCTGATGACGGTGAGCGGCGTGCGCAATTCATGCGAAGCGTTGGCAATAAAATCACGTCGCATCGCGTCGACTCGCTCGGTTTCGGTGATGTCGCGGCTGACCAAAATCATGCGATCCGATTCAAAATCAACCAGTTGCAGCTCCAAAGACAGCCCCATATACCTGAGTTTGAACGGTTGATTGTATTTCTGCGACTGAATGGCTTTAACCAGCTCGGGATCGCGTACCAAATGCACCAGACGTGTACCCAAATCGCGCTGTAAATCCAGTTGGAAATGCTCTTCCGCCACCGGATTGGTCCACTCCAAATTGGTTAATTTGTCCATCAACACCACACCATCGGGCAAATGGCTCATGGTGCTTTGAAAACGCGCCAGCCATTCGGCCAATTGCGCTTCGTGTTTTTCATCCATACGCCGCAGCGCATAGAGTTTGGCAAAAATATCAGTCCACACGCCATGCCCCGAGGGTACGTTTTGGCTTTTCGGATACGACAACCACAAGGCAAACCGCTTTAATTCGCGGTAATGCGCGGCCAAACTCCACAGCAAAAAAGCAATGACCAGCAACAATCCCGCCCAAAATGGCAGAAAAATCGACATCACCCCCACGATCACACTCAAAATGATCGCCGGAACGAGCGCTGAACGCAAAAAGGAAACGGGCTGATAGGTATGCGCGTAAGATTCTTCGGCAGAATCATTCAGATTTATATCGGGAAAAAGCTTTTTATTATTCGACATCACAAGTCATTTAGGAGGCAAAGCAACGCTCGCTTTACCAATCGGTTCGTGGATTTTGCAGTTTGTGCAGTTTTGTTGACGCAGGCTCAGTCAAACAGACAAGCCCCGCCTTATTCTTGCCAACGATACCCGATTCCACGCACGGTTTCAAGGCTTTCTTCTACGCCAAAGCGTTGCAAAATCTTGCGCAGCCGCAAAATATGCACATCGACGGTGCGCTCTTCGATGAACACATGGTCGCCCCAAACCATATCGAGCAATTGCGCACGGCTGTAAGTTTTATTGCGATGCGTCACAAAAAACTTAAGCAATTTGTATTCGGTATTGCCTATGTTTTCAACGACATCACCTTTGGACAGGGTGTGGTCGTCATCCTTGAGCAGGCAGCCGTTAAACTCAATCACTTGCTCCACATGCTGCGGCGCGGCGCGACGCAGCACGGTATTGATGCGCGCGAGCAGCTCCTTCGGACTGAATGGCTTGGTGATGTAATCATCCGCCCCGCCTTCCAGCCCTTTGAGCTTGTCCGCCTCCTGCGCGCGCGCGGTGAGCATCAGCACCGGCAAATATCGGGTGCGCTCATTCGCACGCAACTGGTTCAGCCACGTCACGCCGTCGCCGTCGGGCAGCATCCAGTCCAACACGACCACATCGGGCAGGATTTTTTTCACGCAGGTTTGGGCTTCCTGCAAATTTTTCGCCCATTCCACGCTAAAGCCCGCTTTGCTCAAGCTAAATTCCAGCAAAGTCGCAATATCGTCTTCGTCTTCCACCACCAGAGCCAAAGGCTGAATATTCACCGCTCGTCCTTATTTTTTAACAATTGAAGCTATCCAAACATTTGAAAAAATTTGAAACCCCGTACGCCGTATTACGCCTGATCAATCTGATTCGGATGCTCCTGACTATAACGCACGTCCTCGCCCTCTGCAATGTAGATCGCCACTTCCGCGATATTCTCGGCATGATCGCCCATGCGCTCAACGGCCTTGGCCACCCACAAATCATCCAGCGCCGCGCTGATCGTACGCGGGTCTTCCATCATATAGGTGATCAGTTGGCGCATGCTGGCGATGTACTGTTGATCCAATTCGGTATCGCTGCCCATGACTTCGCGCGCTGCTTGACCGTCTTCGCGGGTGAATGCGTCCAAAGCCTTGCGCAGCATCGTCATCGCCATTTCAGCCGCTTGAAAAATCCCGTGAATACGCGGCAAAGAGCCTCGATTTTCATTGCGAATGACCAATTTAGCGATTTTCGCAGCTTGATCGGCAATGCGTTCCAAATCCGAAATCGTGCGAATCACGCCGAGCAACAGGCGCAAGTCTTTCGCCGCCGGTTGACGACGGGCAATCACCTCGGAGCACATTTGGTCGGTCGCCAATTGCTCCTGATTGATTTCGCGCTCAGTGACCAAAACCTGCTGCGCCAACTGAATGTTTTCTTCACTGTAGGACAGGATGGCCAAGCGCACTTGGCTTTCCACGCGCCCGCCCATCGTCATCACGCGTGTGCGTAGATTTTCCAACTCTTCTTCATAATTTTTTGAGGTATGCAAAACCATTGTTTTTCCTTTTCAATCTCAATTGTGTGCGCGTATCCAGTCGAATCCAGCCGAACCCTCGGATTAACCAAAACGTCCGGTGATGTAGTCTTCGGTCTCTTGACGCGCCGGTTTCATGAACATCTGGCGGGTCTCGCCGAACTCAATCATTTCACCCAAATACATATACGTGGTGTAGTCCGATACGCGCGCGGCCTGCTGCATATTGTGCGTCACGATCACCACCGTGTAATCCTCTTTCAGTTCGATGATCAGCTCCTCCACCTTCGCCGTGGAAATCGGGTCTAACGCCGAGCACGGCTCGTCCAACAAAATCACTTCCGGTTTGACCGCAATCGCACGCGCGATACACAAACGCTGCTGCTGACCGCCGGACAGACCGTTACCGCTTTGGTGTAATTTATCCTTGACCTCAGTCCACAGCGCGGCTTTTTGCAAGGCCCATTCAACGCGCTCATCCATTTCGCCTTTGGACATTTTCTCAAACAATCGCACGCCAAAGGCGATGTTTTCGTAAATGCTCATCGGGAACGGCGTTGGTTTTTGAAACACCATACCGATTTTCGCACGCAAAATGGCGATGTCCAGCTTTGATTTGAGAATATTTTCGCCATCAAAATTGATTTCACCCTCGGCGCGCTGCTCGGGATACAGCTCAAACATGCGATTGAGCGTGCGTAACAACGTCGATTTACCGCAGCCCGACGGGCCGATAAACGCCGTGACCTTTTTTTCAGGAATGGTCAGATTGATGTTTTTCAGTGCTTTGTATTTACCGTAGTAAAAATCCAGATTTCTAATCTCGATTTTCGGCGTTTCATGGGCCAGATTCACAGTAGTCGTGGTGGTCATAGTTATCCTTCTTGTTTAAAGCTTCAATGTCAATTATTCAGAGCGAGACGAATACCAGCGCGTGACGATATTGATCAGCAGCACCAGCAAAGTAATCAAAATCGCACCGCCCCACGCCAGATTGTTCCAGTTCTCATCCGGCGACAGACCAAATTGGTTAATCACCTGCGGCAAGCTCGCCATGCGGTTACCCATATTGGTATTCCAGAAATTATTACCAAATGCGGTGAACAGCAAAGGTGCAGTTTCGCCGAAAATGCGTGCCACACCCAGCAACAGACCGGTCAACATCCCCGTGCGCGCCGCGCGATAACCGATTTTAAAAATCATTTTCCAATACGGCGTACCCAGCGCCACGGCGGCCTCACGCAAAGTATTCGGCACCAGTTTGAGCATATCGTCCGTCGTGCGCACCACCACCGGCAACATGATGATGGCCAACGCAAACGCACCCGCCCAGCCCGAATACGCATTCTGGCGCAAACCCAAACCGTAATACGCGACCAAGAACACAAACATACCGACCACGATCGACGGCGCAGACAACAAAATATCATTGATAAAGCGCACCGTTCGGGTCAAGCGATTGTTGCGGCCATATTCAGCCAAATACGTACCGGCCAAAATCCCGATCGGCGTCGTCACCAAAGTCGCCACCAGCACCATCAACACACTGCCGACAATCGCATTGGCCAAACCACCACCGGTCTCACCCGCAGGCGGCGTGATTTGGGTAAACAGCGCCGGACTCAAAGCCACCAAACCTTTGGAAAACAGGGTCCACATAATCCATGCGAGCCAAAACAGCCCAACCACAATCGCCACACCGGCAAAAAACAGCATTAAAGTATTCGTCCATTTGCGACGACGATACAGCGGGTTACTCATCAATTGTTCAATATTCATCTTATTTCTCCGCCATCAATGCTGCTGGTTGCGCGAAATCAACCATTTCGCAAACGCCAACACAATCGTCGTGATCAGGAACAATACCAAGGCCAAGGCCAACAAAGCCGAGCGGTGTTCATCCGAACTCGCTTCATTAAACTCATTGGCCAATGTGGAAGCAATACTGTTACCCGGCGCAAACAATGACCAGTTCAAACCGTGTGCGTTGCCAATTACAAACGTCACCGCCATCGTCTCGCCCAGCGCGCGCCCCAGACCGAGCATCACGCCGCCGACCATACCGATTTTCGTATGCGGAATCACGATATTGCGCACCACTTCCCACGTCGTCGCACCCAAACCATACGCCGACTCCTTGAGCATCGACGGCACGAGGCTAAATACATCGCGCAACACCGCTGTAATGAACGGCACAATCATAATCGCCAACACCACACCCGCGGTCAACACACCAACCCCCAGCGCCGTGCCTGAAAACAGCGCGCCAATCACCGGCAATTTGCCCAAGGTTCCGGCCAAAAACGGCTGAATGTATTTAATGAACAGCGGCGCAATCACGAACAAGCCCCACATACCGTAAATAATCGACGGAATCGCTGCGAGCAATTCAATGGCCGTGCCCAATGGCCGACGTAGCCACGCCGGCGCCAATTCGGTCAAGAACATGGCGATGCCAATACTCACCGGCAAAGCCAAAAAAATCGCAATACCCGAGGTAATCAGCGTTCCCGCCACCGGACCGAGTGCGCCAAAACTGCCCGCCGCCGTATCCCACTCTTCACGGGTCAAAAAGCGTATGCCCTCTTTTTCCCAAGTCGGCAAAGAGCCGAAAATCAGCGAGACGATAATGCCCACCAATAAAATCAAGACCAACCAAGCATTCGCCTCGGTCAGCCATTTAAATCCTTTGTCCACCCACGGATTCGGATGAATTTTCGACACCACGACCGATGTGTCGTTTTGTGCGCCGCTCTGTGTGCTATTCACCATATCACCCTTTAGTTCAATCTTAATTCAATCGAAATTCAATCGTAATTGTGTTGCATTGTTACTATTTATTAATACTTGTTACTACTTGTTACCGATTACTTCATCATGACCAACCATCAAGTCAATGAAGAAAAAAGGCCGGAATGGCAAGCCACCCAGCCTTTTTTCATATCGCTCATCCTCTATGAAAAAGGCTGATTGACGTTTAGATCACCGGCTTGCCCGAAGCGTCGGTAATTTGCTTCCAGCTTTCCTTGATTTTCGCTACGACCGCATCCGGCAACGGAATGTATTCCAAAGCAGACGCTTGGCCTTGGCCTTTGGTCAATGCCCAGTCGAAGAACTTCAACACTTCAGCCGCATTTTTCGCGTTGTCATTTTTCTTTTGCATCAAAATGAAAGTCGCACCGGTGATCGGCCAAGTTTTTTCACCCGCTTGGTTGTTCAAGGAAATACCCATGCCCGGCTTGGCGCTCCAATCCGCACTGGCCGCTGCTGCTGCAAACGACTCGGCTGTCGGCGCAACCACTTTGCCATCCTTGTTCACCAATGAAGCGGCAGACATGCCGTTTTTCTTCGCATAGGCGTACTCTACGTAACCAATCGCGCCCGGCAACTGTTTCACGCTGGCGGCCACGCCATCGTTACCTTTACCGCCGACCGTGCCGGCTTCCCATTTCGGGTCTTTGCTCGCGCCGATGGCTTTCCAGCCCTCGTTCACTTGCGCCAAATATTCGGTAAACATGTGGGTTGTGCCCGAACCGTCCGAACGACGCACCACTTTGATTTCCAAATCAGGCAACTTCGCGCCCGGGTTCAATTTGGCAATCGCCGGATCATTCCATTTCTTGATCTTCATCAAGTAAATGTCACCCAAAACAGCGCCATCCAAAGTCAACGCACCCACGCCTTCGATGTGATACACCGGCACAACGCCACCGATCACTGCGGGGAACTGAACCAAGGCAGCCGCGTCCAACTCATCGCCTTTCAACGGCGCATCGGTCGCACCAAAATCCACGGTTTTCTTTTTGATCGCATCAATCCCTGCGCTCGAACCGGTACCTTGGTAATTAATCGCCATGCCGGTTGCGCCTTTATAGTCAGACGCCCATTTGGTGTATACCGGCGCCGGGAAAGTTGCACCCGAACCATTCAAGCCGGCTACCTTTTGCTCACCACCGGATTGACCACCGCAGCCGATCAATGAAGCAGACAGCAAAACCGCAGCCACACCAGATAATAAATACTTTACTCGCATCGTTTTCTCCTAAAAAACGCTATTGAATCAATGATTTGATACTTCAAAAGCCGCCGTCCGTGACATCTGACACATCCATCAGCTCGCCAATTCATGCAACTGCCGACACTATATTTCGTCAATATGACAATTTCGTGACAATGACATAACAATGTCATTCATGTTAAGACTGTGGTTTTTAGGCATAATGACGGCTGTATGTTTGAGGATAAAAATATGAAAATCGCTACTTGGAATGTCAATTCGCTCAAAGTTCGCCTGCCGCAAGTGCTGGACTATATGAATACCACCGACACCGACGTGCTGTGTCTGCAAGAAACCAAAATGACCGATGAAGTCTTTCCAGAGCAAGCCTTTACCGATGCAGGTTTGCACGTCAGCTTCGTCGGGCAAAAAACCTACAACGGTGTCGCCATCGTCAGCCGCACGGCACAGACCGAGGTGCAAAAGAACCTGCCAAATTTTGAAGATGAACAAAAGCGCGTGATCTGCGCCACCATCGATGGTGTGCGCATTGTCAATACCTACATCGTCAACGGTCAGTCGCTGGACAGTGATAAATTCGTGTACAAACTCAATTGGCTGGCCGCATTGACCGAATTTCTCGCCGGCGAATTGAAAAATTACCCGAAACTGGCGCTGCTGGGCGATTTCAACATTGCGCCCGCCGACATCGACGTACATAACCCGGACAAATGGCTCGGCTGTAATTTGGTCTCGCCACAGGAGCGCGCAGCATTCCAAAAACTGTTGGATTTAGGACTGACCGACGCCTTTCGACTGTTCGAGCAGCCCGAAAAATCCTTCTCATGGTGGGACTATCGCCAGATGGCTTTTCGGCGCAACGCTGGCCTGCGCATTGACCACATTCTCCTGAGTCAACCGCTCGCGCAATCATGCGTTGAATGTGTGATTGACAAAGAACCCCGTCGCCATGAACAACCCTCCGACCACACACCGGTTTGGGCAAAATTGGACATCGCCCCATGAATATCGCTATTCCCAATATTCCCACTCGTCGCACAACACAAAACCTCAGCAATCCAGCCTCTGAGCGTTTGAACTGGTTAAGTCGCGGATTACTGTCATTGGCTTTGGTCTCGCTCATCAGCGCCTGCTCCACCACCGCGCCCTCACGCCAAGGCAAATACACAGGCAAAACCCCGCAAAATGTCAGCGTCGCCGCAGGGCCGAATCGCGACGTTGCCGTATACGCCATGCAGTTTCTCGGTACACCCTACCGCTACGGCGGCAGTTCGCCTTCCGAAGGCTTTGACTGCTCCGGCTTGGTTCAATACGCCAGCAAAAAATCCCTCAATCTGAATTTGCCACGCCGCACCTCCGATCAAGCCAGCTACGGCACACCGATCTCCTTTGGCAATCTCAAAGCAGGCGACTTACTGTTTTTCAATATTTCCGGCCAAGCCAACTCACACGTCGGCATCTATCTCGGGCAGACCTACTTCGTCCACGCACCGAGCAGCGGCGGCGCGGTGCGGGTTGAAGACTACACCTTAGACTACTGGCAAAAGCGCTTTAGCGGCGCTCGCCGAATTCGCTAAATACATCACGATGCATCACAATACAGCACACTCAACATTGGAGCCACACATGAACACACGCCTCACTCAGATTTTCAGCATCGGCCTCATCAGCCTGACGCTCGCAGCTTGCGCCGCAACCGACAGCAATTCCAAATCCCCTGCCGCGGATGCGCGCGCCAGTCTCGGCAAAATTACGCAAAAGCAAACCATCCAACAATATTCCCAACGACGCAACAGCCCTGTCGATGTCAGCGTTGGTGTGGGCGGTGGCGGCCATGTCGGCTGGGGTGTCAACGTCGGCTTGGGACAAATATTCAATCTCGGCCAGATCAGCTCGCCTGAAGTCATGTACCGCTATACCGTTCAAACCAATCCGAACGAAACCTTCATCGTGCAAACCGGTGATGAATTCAATGTCAATGACTGCGTGACCCTTTGGCAGCGTACCAACGACGCCACCTATCCGCGCATCCGCATCAACAGCAGCTGCACCCTACCACGCTAACACACATAGGCACCCATGAATAAATTAGAGAAAAAATTGAACGACATTCAGCAACACTACGAACAACTGCACAACGATATTCAAGCGTTGCAAGAACTCAACCAACGCCTGCCCGACATCCGTCAGCGCATGAGCGAACTGCTGAGTTACTATCAAAACGACTGGATGCTGGATGTCGAAAAGATTGAGCAACAGCCCGATCTGGCACGACGCATAGACGAAGCCGTCACCGAAAGCCACTACTCGGTGCTGGGGCAAGACACCATTTGGAATTTGTTGGACGATGCGCAACGGGAGAGCAAAGAAATGATCAAACATTTGGTCGATTTGCTGCAATAAAAAACATCGCGCAAAATAAAGGCGGCTCGTATTCGAGACCGCCTTATTTTTACCCTCATACCCCATCAATCGCACGAGACATCAGACAGCTCCGCAGCCAAACGCCGAATCGCACCCGCATTGTTCCAAGAAAAACACAAATCCGCCGCCTGATCAAACGGCAGCCACTGAAACGCCACATGCTCACGCGGCGCGAGGCGAATGGCGACACTCGTATCCGGCACGCACAGCGCAAACTGATGCTCCACATTCTCGGTCACGCCCGGTGCGTAACGATAGCGCCATTGCTCGAAAATCTCATACGTGACCTCATGCTGCAAATCGCGCAATTCAAACGCATCCGCATTCAGTCCCGTTTCCTCCAGCAATTCACGCTTGGCCGCCAACAGCGGTGACTCATCCAGCGCATCCAAACTGCCCGTCACCGACTGCCAAAAATCCTGATCAAACTCAGCTTTAGGCGCACGCTTGAGCATTAAAAACTGCAAATCCGGCGTGTGAATCAGCACCAAAACCGACCGCGGAATCTTAAAAACCATCATCAAAAATCATCCAAAAAGCAGAGAACGCACCACGCGCTTCGTTTAAAATAGCACGGTTTCAATACCATTCAAATAAAGGTTGCACCATGCACATCGACATCAAAATCATCAATCCGCTGATCAAAGACCAACTGCCGCATTATGCCACAGCAGGCAGTGCCGGCCTTGATCTTCGCGCCTGCATCAGCGAAAAAATCACCCTCGAACCCGGTCAAACCATCCTCATCCCGACAGGACTGGCGATTCATCTGGCCGACGCCAACTACGCCGCCATGATTCTGCCGCGCAGTGGTTTGGGACACAAACACGGCGTGGTACTGGGCAACCTCGTCGGCCTGATTGATTCCGACTATCAAGGCGAGCTCATGGTCTCCACTTGGAATCGCGGTAATACGACGTTCACCATCGAGCCGTTCGAGCGCATCGCACAAATGGTCATTGTCCCTGTCGTGCAAGCGAAATTCAATCTGGTTGAGGACTTCAACGCATCCGATCGCGGCACAGGCGGATTTGGCAGTACCGGTACGAAATAATTTCAAAACAAATGACTACATCATTCAAGACTTCTTAAACCGTATTTAAAGTATCAGATAAGCGTACTAAAAAACGCCTGATGAAATCCATCAGGCGTTTTTTCTTTCAAACTTCAATGCTGCAGAGCTTCAGAGCTTTTTAATTAACTCAATCTCATACGTATCAAAGAATGCTTTATTTCCGTTGGCCAGTGACATTAATTTCCACTCGGCGATCCGCTTGCAAGCAAGCCGATAAAGCCGGTGTATACGTATTACCCACGCAGCCTTGAGACAACGGGTTGGATTCACCCGCTCCGACCGCAGTCATTTTTGACGCATCCAAACCTTCACTCACCAGCAAACTGCGAATGGCATTAGCTCGTGCTTGAGACAGCGCCAAATTGTGCGCATCAGAACCCAAACGATCTGTATAACCAACAACCGCAATTTTATCTACCGATTGATAATCATTCTTAATTTTTGTCGCCAAGTTACGCACCGCTTCACGTCCTTCACTCCGAATATCAGCCACGCTCGAACGGTTATGCGGGAACAAGATTTCATTGTTCAATGTATAACGACCGGCATTCGATGATACGCCGCCAACCAGTGCTGCACAGGATTCAGGCTTCCAATAGAAACTTTGACCTTTGTACTCAGTATCGAAGATGACTTTGTACTGACACAGAGTTGGCTTGGTGTCTTTCGGACCTTGCAATTGGAAAATATAATCCCATTCACGCACACCCCACATTCCTTCTGCAAACTGTGGTGCACCAAACATTTGATACAACTGTTCTTTCGTTACACCCGGAGCCACTTTACGCAGATCGGCCAAATCAGGGAAGGTACCTTGCGGACCACCATCATTACGCCACGCCTTATCCAAATCAGGGAAAACAATTTGCTCGGCTTGCTTGCCATCATCACTGAGTCCCCAACTTACATACGAAGAGCAACCTTGTAGCAAACCCACAGATACCGCCAAAGTTCCCAACAACACATTGATTTTTTTCATAAAAATATCCTATTTTATTCAATCAACCGTGGACATTGCTGCCCACGGAGGCCTGTGACAATGATTACCAATGGAAGCCAACACCCACACCGGCACCCACTTTACCTTGCGTATTTGTGGTTGCACTGGCCTTGATGACCCACTTACCGTTATCAGACATCTTCGACAGACCAACAGCAATCGCCGATTGCCCGTCATAAGTACCCAAACCAACTGTGGTCATGCCCATACCCGGAATTGTAGATTGCGGCAAGTTTGCTGTAGCAATGGCTGAAGCAGAACCTGCTTTTGACTCTTTACCCACTTCACTGATTTTGTTACCCAAATTATTAATGCTTTGATTGACAGTATTCAAGGCTGCGTTCACCTGGCCAACATTTACCGCATCGGTGTCATTGACACCGGCAGCGACATTGGTGATGGTATTACCACCATTATCCAAACCATTGGCCGTTACACTGACAGTAGAGGAACCATTGGATACAGTCACACCAGAAGCAGAAGTAGTCGTAGTATTTCCAGACGAATCCGTCATGGTTGTACCTGCACCATTGACCACTGTCGTATTACCAGCAGTATCTGTAAAGCTCGCACTGTTCAACTTCAAATTATCAGCGACAGATACTGTGTACTCTTTACCACCAGTAGCATTGGTACCTTCGGATACGACAGTATTGCTACCTGCTTTCACAGTCGTATGTTGGCTGGCAACGGTATTCAAATTCTTGACAACTTGAGCCAATTGATCTTCGGTTGCCGCTTGGCCAGAGACATAATTTTCCACGTCAAAGGTTTTATTAGTCAAACCGCCAATCGTACCTGCAGCACCATTAACTGTCACACTACCCGCAGTTACACTACCTTTTGTACCATCCACGGTTACCGCAGTCGCCGAATCAGAACCAATAGTAACTTTATCCGCCAAACCTACTGCATAGTTAGTTCCCCCGCTTGAGTTCGTGGTGGTAGTGACTTTGACACTATTGTTGGCCGCAGAAACGGTCGTTTTTTGCGCTGCAACCTCTTGCACGGCTTTCAACTGCGACATATTTACCGCATCAGTATCATTCACACCGGCCTTCACATTAGTGATGGTATTGCCCCCATTATCCAAGCCAGCATTGGTTAAACTTACTGTGCCGTTTGCACCACCCTTAATCGTAATCCCATCACTGCCCATCGTAGTATTACCTGTTGTAACAGTAGTAAAGTTTGGATTCTCAATGGTTGCAATTGTGATCGTATTACCTTTCTGAGTCACAGCAATATTCTTGCCGGCGTCCAAGGTTACGGTTTCACCCGTAGCGATTTGTTCGGTGGTCGTGCCGCTCACGGTACCGGTCGAGGCGCTGGTGGTCAGGTCGAAGCCGCGGTTGGCGGTGTTGTTCAGACCATCCAATGCGTCTTGCACGTTGGTGTAGTTGT
>JBATQE010000036.1:0-11389 GCA_049291875.1 Burkholderiaceae bacterium | reverse complement strand
CTCGGCTTGTTTTAGAATGCTGGCGATTTGGCTGTCGCTGAATTTGGATACTTTCATGTAAAACTCCTTTGGGTTAGTTTAAAGGGTTCTACTTTTAGGTGCTGGCTTTTTTAGGGGGTATTACCCGATGAAGTTAATTTTTCATGTGCCGATGTTTATCCTAATGAAGAAGGTAATGTCTGTATCAAGATTGACAAAGATAGTTGGATTGTTCTTACGTCCATGATGGCTAAACGCTTAAAGGGTTGTCTTTCTTAATCTATAAATTCTTCTTTAGGAATGATACTTGGAGAGGAATAAATTTTTCTACGAAGTCGAATTTATTGTCGCTGTCAGGCAAATGAACGCTCCTTTTTTCAGGGAGGTTTGCTGTTTGAGCGTTTGCGTGCAAACGCGAGTTCCAAACCGACCTGAGTCAAGCGTTCATTGTTTTGCATGACCGCGAACTTGATTTTTTTGAATCCTTTTTGTATCAAGACAAAAAGGATTAGCCCCGCGGCGGAGAGCGGCATCATTGTTATGCTACAAATTTTTCTGGTGCGCAAATGCGTGGCATTTGCACCGCCCTACGAACTCCCAATCCTAAAATCCATAACCCCTTCGCCAATTCGCCCGAATCCTATATAATGCGTGGGTTTATAACCCATTCCCCGTATTTTTAGGATCATCATGCAAGTCGCTCAAATTCGTTCCGAATTCCTCAATTTTTTTGCTGAAAAAGGCCACACCATTGTGCCTTCATCGTCTTTGGTTCCGGCCAATGACCCTACCTTGATGTTCACCAACTCCGGTATGGTGCAGTTCAAAGATGTGTTTTTGGGTCAGGACAAGCGTCCGTACAAGCGCGCGACCTCGGTGCAGGCGTGTTTGCGCGCGGGTGGCAAGCACAATGATTTGGAAAACGTGGGCTACACCGCGCGTCACCACACCTTTTTTGAAATGTTGGGTAACTGGTCGTTCGGTGATTATTTTAAAAAAGAGAGCATCGAATGGGGCTGGGAGCTGTTGACTAAAGTTTACGGTCTCGCGCCGGAGCGCTTGTTGGCGACGGTGTACATTGACGATGACGAAGCCTACGACATTTGGACGAATGTCATCGGTTTGCCGCCGGAGCGCGTGATTCGCATTGGCGATAATAAGGGCGGCAAATACAAATCGGACAATTTCTGGATGATGGCCGACACCGGCCCGTGCGGTCCGTGCAGTGAAATTTTCTACGATCACGGCCCGCACATTCCGGGCGGCCCTCCGGGTTCGCCGGACGAGGATGGCGATCGCTTCATCGAAATTTGGAACCACGTATTCATGCAATTTGATATGAAAGAGGACGGCTCGGTGGTGAAACTGCCTGCGCCGTGCGTGGATACCGGCATGGGTTTGGAGCGTCTGGCGGCGATTTTGCAGGGCGTGCATTCGAATTATGAGATTGATTTATTTGTGAATTTGATCAACGCCGCTTCGCGCGAAACCGGCTGCACCGATACGCACAATCCGTCGTTGCGCGTGATCGCCGACCACATCCGTGCGTGCTCATTCCTCATTAGCGACGGCGTGATTCCGAGTAACGAAGGCCGTGGCTACGTCCTGCGCCGCATCATTCGCCGCGCGATTCGTCACGGTTACAAACTCGGCGTGCGCGCACCGTTTTTCCACAAGCTGGTCGCACCGTTGGTCAAGGAGATGGGCGACGCCTACCCGAATTTGGCTGCCAAAGAGAGCGCGATCACGCAGGCTTTGCAGTTGGAAGAAGAGCGATTCTTCGAGACCATTGCCAACGGTATGGACATTCTCGACACCGAGTTGGCGGCTTTGCCTGCGGGCGGTACGCTGTCGGGTGAAATTGCGTTCAAACTGCACGACACCTTTGGCTTCCCGCTCGATTTGACGGGTGATGTTTGCCGCGAACGCGGTTACAACGTGGACAGCGCGGGCTTTGACGCTGCGATGAATGCGCAGAAAGAAACCGCGCGCGCTGCGGGCAAATTCAAAATGGACAAAGCCATCCAATACGACGGTGCTAAAACCGAATTTCAAGGCTACGAACACCTGCACATCGGTGATACACGCGTGCTGGCGCTGTATCACGAGGGCGCACCGGTGAACCAACTGACCTCGGGGCAAGAAGGCATCGTGATTCTCGATCAAACACCGTTCTACGCCGAGAGCGGCGGGCAAGTCGGTGATGCGGGCATACTCAGCAACTCCAGCGCGAAACTCATCGTACAAGACACCACCAAAGTGCTGCCCGATGTGTTCGGCCACCATGTTCGCGTTGAAAACAGTCAGGTCAAAGTCGGCGATCTGCTCAATGCGCAGGTCGATGGCGCACGTCGAGCCGCCACCGTGCGCAACCACTCCGCCACCCACCTCATGCACTCGGCTTTGCGTCGCGTGCTCGGCGAACACGTTCAGCAAAAAGGCTCACTGGTCGATGCCGACAAAACCCGTTTTGACTTCACGCACAACGCCGCCGTCACCGCGGACGAAATCGCCCAGATCGAACAATGGGTTAACCAACAAATCCTCGGTAACAGCGCCACCGGCGCGCAGCTCATGGCCATTGACGACGCCAAAAACAGCGGCGCGATGATGCTGTTCGGCGAAAAATACGGCGACGAAGTGCGCGTACTCACCATCGGCGAGTCCAAAGAACTCTGTGGCGGTACACACGTACACGCCACCGGCGACATCGGGCTGTTTAAAATCGTGTCTGAGGGCGGCGTTGCCGCAGGCGTGCGCCGCATCGAAGCCATCACCGGCATGAACGCACTCGCCTACACGCAAAACCTCGCCAACCAAGTTGCCCAAGCCGCCGGCGCGCTCAAAGCCGCCCCCAGTGAACTGGTCGAACGCATCCAAGGCGCGCAAGAGCAAATCAAAGCCCTCGAAAAAGAACTCAACGCCGCCAAAGGCAAACTCGCAGCCTCACAAGGCGGCGACCTCGCGGCGCAAGCGATTGACGTCAATGGCGCGAATGGTACGATTAAGCTACTCACCGCCACGCTCGACGGCGCCGACATCGACATGCTGCGCACCACCATGGATAGCCTGAAAGACAAACTCGGCACTGCCGTCATCGTCCTTGCCAGCGTCGTGGCCGCCGATAAAGTCACCCTGCTTGCCGGCGTGACCAAAGACCTCACCGGCAAAATCAAAGCGGGTGACGTCGTCAATCACGTCGCCCAACAAATCGGCGGCAAAGGCGGTGGCCGTCCAGACCTCGCGCAGGCTGGTGGCACGGATGTGGCTGGGTTGGTCGAGGCAATGAGTAGTGTTACTCCGTTGGTGAAAAATAAGTTAGATTAGAAATAATAAAGGCGAGCAAATGCTCGTCTTTTTAGGATTTGGCAAATGGATAATTTGTATTATCACTATACGAGTATGGAGTCTTGTTATAACATAATTACTAGCCGTCAAATTTGGATGACAGACTATAGGTTTTTGAATGATAAGAATGAATTAAAGCAGGCGATAAAGTTGTTTGTTTCACTGTGTGACAAAAGCCATCAAGAAGCCTTAGATAATGCATTTAAATGGCATGAATTTATGTACTACCATTGTGTGTTTAGTTTTTCTTCATCTCCTCAAATTCTTAGTCAATGGAGAGCATATGCTACAGATGGAGAAGGAGTTGCCTTAGGTTTTAATCCCCAATTTCTTGAGTATGCGAATTTGATAGTGGTTCCTTGTGTTTATGAAAATCAAGAACCCTATATTAATAAAATCATTCAAAAACATAAAAAGTTTATTGAAAATATATATGAAGCAGACAAACGGATTGGGGCTCTTAATGAGTTTATGGATTGGATTGAGAAACATTATGAAAATTTCTCTGCTTTGATTTATGATCTAATTCCTTTAAAGAGTCCCGCATTTATGGAAGAGCAGGAATTGCGTGCAATAAAATCGGTGAAAAGGGATATTATAAAAAGAAGAGTTAGGGGTAATTTGTTAATCCCGTATATAGCTCCCAAATTCTTGCCCGATGAAGACTCAAGCTTTATTAATGCTGCAATACCACATATATGGATTGGGCCGCGATCAAATGATTTGAATATAGTAACACTTACAGGGCTTGGTTTTTTTGTGCAAAAATATAACTGTGGTTATGTGTAAAATAATTACCAATTCATATTGGTAAAGGGGTTATAAATGAAATGGACCGACGTTTTAGAAATCGCAATTCAATTATCCGAAGCACATCCCGATGTGGATCCAAAAACCGTGAGGTTTACCGATTTGCATAACTGGGTGGTGGCTTTGCCTGAGTTTGATGATGACACCAGCCGTGGCGGGGAGAAGGTGTTGGAGGCGATTCAGCAGGCATGGATGGATGAGGTGGATTGATCTTGGTATGGGGTAATGACGCGCGTGGCGCGTCATGCTTTTTTGCGACTGTGAGAGAGGTATGATGTTTGGAATTGAGCATTACGCGTCATTTGTCTCGGCGATTGTGTTGTTTCAGTTGATTCCGGGCGCGGGGACGCTGGCGATTTTGGATGCGACGGCGCGGCGCGGTCTGGGCGCGGGTACATCGGCGGTCGTCGGTACCTTGGTCGGTGACGCGGTGTGGATGATTGGTGCGGCGCTGGGTTTGGCGGCGGTGATGCAGGCGAATCCGACGGTATTCGCGGCTTTGCAGTGGTTTGGTGTGGCGTATCTGCTGTGGATGGCGTGGGGTTTGTTGCGCTCGGGGCGCAGCGTGGCGTCTGCAGATACGGCATTGCTGAGGTCGTCGTGGCAGTATGCGCGTCGCGCGGCGTTGGTGAGCTTGACCAATCCGAAGGTGATGTTGTTTTTCGTGGCATTTTTCCCGTTGTTTTTAACGCCGTCGGCCAGTCCGTGGACGTTGGTGGTGATGATGCTGCATGTGACGGTGATTAGCCTGTTGTATCAGTTGGGCTTGGTGCTGTTGGGCAACTGGGTGGCGCTGCGTTTGAAGGGAATTCCATCAGCGCAGGTGTGGGCGAAGCGTTTGGCGGGTGTGGCGTTGATCGGTTTTGCGGTGAAATTGGCGGCGAATAACCGATAGGGTTGATGATTTTGATGTGTGGTGTGGTATGCCGAATTGGTTGAATCAAGAGATTATTTATACGTATAGTGTGCCGTTGTTTGTGCTGGTGATCGGCATTGAATTGGCTTACTCGAATCTGCGCGGTTTGCGTTTGTATGCGCTCAAGGACAGTTTGACCAGTGCGACGTTTGCTTTGTCGAACCTCGGTTTGGATATGCTGTTTAAAGGCGTGTCGTTCGCGGTGCTGGGTTGGTGTTTTGTGCATCGGGCGGTGGATTGGTCGACGCAGGGTATGTGGTATTGGTTGCTGCTGGTGATTTTGCAGGATTTGGCGTATTGGACGCAGCATACGGTGGATCACAGTTCGCGCCTGTTTTGGGCGATACACAGCACGCACCATAATTCCAATGAGTACAACTTGACCACGGGTTTTCGCTCGTCGGTGTTGCAGCCTTTGTATCGCTATGTGTATTTCATGCCGTTGGCGTGGCTGGGTTTTCACCCGCTGCATATTATGTTTGTCTATGCGGTGACGCAGATTTACGGCAATTTGGTACACACGCAGGCCATCGGTAAACTCGGTTGGGTCGAGAAGGTTTTGGTCACGCCGTCGCATCATCGCGTGCATCACGCGAGCAATACGCCGTATTTGGACAAAAATATGGGGATGCTGTTCATCGCGTGGGATAAACTATTCGGTACGTTTGCAGCAGAAGGGCGCGATCCCGAGCCGATTCGGTATGGAACGGTATCTGCGCCGGAAAGCCGTTCACCGTGGGCGCTGTTTACCTATGAGCTGAAGAATATTTGGCACGATGTGCGCCTACCGAATCTGACGACGTGGCAGCGGCTGTGTTATGTGTTTGCGCCGCCCGGCTGGAGCCACGACGGACGCACGCAGACGGCGAAACAGATGCAACGGGAGTGGGACGCGGCACATCCGAATACCAATGGGTAGTGATGAAAATAAAAAAGGCAGTTTTCACTGCCTTTTTTGATGTGCCGTGTTATGGCAACATGCGTTTGAGCATATTGTTGCGTTTAACAAAGTGGTGATACAACGCGGCGAGGGTGTGTAGGCCGATGGCGTAGTAACCGACAGTGCCAATGATTTCATGAATTTCTTTGATGCTTTTGGCAAATTCTTTGTCCGGTGCGACCAAAGCCGGTAAATTCAGCCCAAAGAATGGGATCGGTTTGCCTTCGGCGCTCAACAGCATCCAGCCTAAAATTGGCATCACCACCATGAAAATATATAAAAATGCATGCATGCTGTGTGCCATGATTTTATCCACCATTGATGGGGTCGGAACCACGTTGGGTGTAGGGTTTTTAAAAATACTCCAAATACGCGGAATGATTAAAATGAGTATCAGCAACCCGAGCCAATAGTGAATATCTTTGAAAATATCACGCATCGGCTCGCCTTTTGGAAACAGTACACGCAGTTCGATAAATGCGTACGTCCCTATCATCAAGAGAACCACAAGCCAGTGCATCATAATGCTTGATTTGCTGTATTTTTCAGGCAGTGTATATGTTGTTTTTTTCATAATAACCTCCTTTTTGATAGAGGTTTTATTATAACAGACCAGCGTGCTAAATACGAATTACCCTGTTAAAAATGTGGTTTATTTACTTAAACTGCGCGAGTTTGTTCAACGGTTTTTTCCGTGTTTTGGGTTTGGCAGCCAAATGCGGTGCGGATTTGTTGGCAGTGGGTGCCGCGTCTTGGAATCGCTTGTTCGGGTGATGTGCCGTGCGTGCATTCGGCTTACCCATGTTTTGCGCCGCTTGAGTCATATTCGCCGGTTGGCGCGGCGGGATGAGGTGGGCTTTGGAGTAGCCGATCAGGTCGCTGCGTCCCATGGCGTGTAGTGCGTCGCGGATCGTTGGCCAGTTGTTCGGGTCGTGGTAGCGCAAAAAGGCTTTGTGTAGGCGACGGCGTTTTTCTTCTTTGACGATGTCGACTTTTTCGCCGGAGCGTGAGATTTTTTCCAGTGGATTGCGCTGTGTGTGCCACATGGTGGTGGCCATGGCCATCGGTGTGGGCAGGAAGGTCTGCACTTGGTCAAGGCGGAAGTTGTTTTTCTTGAGCCACAGCGCGAGGTTCATCATGTCTTCGTCGCTGGTACCTGGATGTGCGGCGATGAAATACGGGATGAGGTATTGTTCTTTGCCTGCTTCTTTAGAGGCTTGCTCGAACAGTTGTTTGAATCGGTTGTAGGCGCGCAATTCGGGCTTCATCATTTTGGACAATGGCCCTGATTCGGTGTGCTCCGGTGCGATTTTGAGGTAGCCACCGACGTGGTATTTGACCAATTCTTTGATGTATTCGGGTGACTCGACCGCCAAATCGTAGCGCAAACCCGATTGGATATTGATTTTCTTCACGCCTTTGATCGCGCGCGCTTTGCGATACAGTTCAATCAGACTGTCGTGGTTGGTGTTGAGGTTTTTGCAAATGTCGGGGTAGACGCAGGAGAGTTTGCGACAGCTCGCTTCGGTCACTTCGTCTTTACAGCCGAGGCGGTACATATTGGCGGTCGGGCCGCCGAGGTCGGAAATTTGGCCGGTAAAGCCGTCGGTTTTGTCGCGGATTTCTTCGATTTCGTGCAGGATGGAGTCGTGTGAGCGGCTTTGGATGATGCGGCCTTCGTGCTCGGTGATGGAGCAGAAGGTGCAGCCGCCGAAGCAGCCACGCATGATGTTGACCGAGTATTTGATCATTTCCCACGCGGGGATTTTCGCGTCGCCGTAGGACGGGTGCGGATTGCGCGCGTAGGGCAGTCCGTATACAAAGTCCATTTCCTCGGTGGTGAGCGGGATGGGTTGAACGTTGAGCCAGACGTCTCGTTCGCCATGCTGCTGTACCAGTGCGCGGGCGTTGCCCGGGTTGGATTCGAGGTGCAACACGCGCGAGGCGTGCGCGTACAGCACGGGATCGTGCGCCACTGCTTCGTACGCGGGAATGCGGATCACGCTGTGCAGGCGCTCGTGGTCACGTTTGGCCACGCGTTCGGCTTTGGTCAGCAGTTTGATTGGCTGTTCCTTCGGCGTGTCGCTTTTGGCGCAGTTTTCGCCTTCAGTCGTTGGCTGTGTGGTGTCCAAATACGGGTCGGTGGTGGTGAATTGTGCATCCGAATTTTTCGGCGTATCCACGGTGGATGAGTCGATTTCGGCCCATTCCTCGGAAGGTTTCCAGCCGAGCGGAGCAATAAATGCGGTGCCGCGCACGTCACGGATTTCGCTCAATTTTTCGCCGCGTGCGACGCGGTGCGCGATTTCAACGAGGGCGCGTTCGGCATTGCCAAACAATAGAATATCGGCTTTGGAGCTAATCAGTACCGACGGACGCACTTTGTTCGACCAGTAGTCAAAATGCGCGATGCGGCGCAGGCTGGCCTCGATGCTGCCGATCATCACGCCAACGCCCGGATAGGCTTCGCGGCAACGCTGCGCATACACGTTCACGGCGCGGTCGGGGCGTTTGTTCGGCTCGGCATTCGGCGTATAGGCGTCGTCCGAGCGTGGTTTGCGATCCGAGGTGTAGCGGTTGACCATCGAGTCCATATTGCCAGCGGTGACGCCGAAAAACAGATTCGGTGCGCCGAGTTTTTGAAAATCGTGTTTGCTGTGCCAATCCGGCTGGCTGATGATGCCGACGCGAAAGCCTTGCGCTTCCAGCAGGCGCCCGACCAGCGCCATGCCGAAACTCGGGTGGTCGATGTAGGCGTCACCCGTGATCAGAATGATGTCGCACGAATCCCAGCCGAGTGCATCCATTTCTGCGCGCGTGGTCGGTAAAAATGGCGCGACGCCAAACCGCTTCGCCCAATACGGGCGATATTTATGAATGGGTTTGGCGATGGACGGCATGATGGACTTTCTTTAAAAAATTCAAGGACTTGGCATTATAAAGGAATTTGCCTTGAGCCGTGCGTGTGCAAAAAGTCCCAATTTTTTAATGAGGCTTTATTAAGGCACGCCGTTCATGCACTTTTAAGCGGCTCAAACAGATTAGCCCGACCACGAAAAAGGCGGCCAATGCGAGCGAAGAGGCATGTGTCGTACCGGTTTTATTGATGAGATAGCCATGCACGCCCGTACCCACGATGATGGCCAATTTTTCCAGTATGTCGTAAAAGCTGAAAAATGTGGCTGAGTCGTGCGAGGTCGGCAGCAGTTTGCTGTAGGTTGAGCGTGACATCGACTGCAAACCGCCCATGACCAATCCAACCAATCCGGCGATGCCGAAAAAACGATTTTGCCCGTCGGGGTCTTGGGCGGAGAGTGTGTAAATCAGCAGGCACACGATGATCCAGATGCCGACGGCGCTCATCAGTACCCAAGTATTGCCGATGCGTTTGCTCAGCCACGAAAACAGCATGGCGCCGATGATGGCGACGACCTGCAACAGCATGATCGTGATGATCATTTTGGTTTGCGATAGATTTAGCTCCGTGCCGATAAAAGTGGCGATCAGAAAAATTGTTTGCATGCCGACGCTGTAAAAGAAAAACGAGGTTAGGAACCACTTGATTTGCTTGCTTTTCACCAAATCGCGCACGGTGTGTTGCAGCTCCTCAAAGCTGTCGGTGAATAGGTCGAAATAGGATTGCCGTGCCAAGGCGCGCTGCTCACGACGGCTGATGGCACGATTTTTGGGCAAACGTGCAAAACTGTACTGCGCAAAACCCAACCACCAACAGCCAGTGAGGAAAAAACACAGCCGCGTGTAAAAGCCGCGATTGGATTCGTCGGCGACGACCTGAATCAAGACCAAAGAAATAATCAGGATCAATAATGAGCCGACATAGCCGAGCGAAAAGCCGCGCGCAGAGAGCATGTCCTGTTGGGCGGGGCTGGCGATTTCGGGCAGATAGGCGTTGTAGAACACCAGCGAGCCGTAAAAACCAATGCTCGCAGTGATATTGAACAGCAGCGCCCAGAGCACTTGATCGGCGCTTTTGAAGAAAAACAGCCCCATGCAGGAGAGCGCACCCAAGGTGCAGAAAAATTTGAGGAAGGAGAGCTTGTTGCCGCGACTGCCCGCGATGGACGAGAGCACAGGCGAGAGCAGCACCAAGATTAAAAAAGACAGGCTAAGCGAATAGCTATAAGCCGCATTGGCACTGATTTCGTAACCGAATAGGTTCAATACCTGCGGCGCGTCGTTCATTACGCTTTGAAAATACAGCGGAAACAGCGCGGTATTGATCACCAGTGCATAGGATGAATTCGCCCAGTCGTAAAAAGCCCATGCGCGCATGGTGCGCGGATCGTCCGCTTTCGCGGTGGATGGGGTGCGGGCATTGTTTTTAGTGGCGGCAGGCATGGCGACTCGTTTGAGGAAAAAGGTTGAAGCGATGGGCGGATGATAAAGGAAAATGTCGCTGGCGTGTGCGCTGCGTGCCCAGTTGCATTTCGCTGTTGAGCCGCAAAAAAACCGAAAGGAGCGCATGTGCGCTCCTTTCAGGTTTGCTTGTGTGATTGATTTAGTAATTATTTAACCAAACGATCTTCTTCTGCGATACGGGCTTTGTGTTTGCCTTCTTCAACCATCGTGACCAACATCAAAATACAAGCCAAGACACCGCCGACGATCATGACGTAGAAACCGCCGTCCCAACCGTAGTGTTCAGCCGCCCAGCCAACCACCGCGCTGGCGGAAACCGTACCACCGAGGTAGCCGAACAAACCGGTGAAACCTGCGGACGTACCGGCCGCTTTTTTCGGTGCCAATTCCAAGGCGTGCAGACCAATCAACATCACCGGACCATAAATCAGGAAACCAATCGTGGTCATCATGATGAAGTCAAACAGTTTGTACGGGTTATCGTACCAAGGCAGCGTCGCGTAGTGTGCCAATTCTGCTTCCGGCGTGGCCGGGTTCATCCAGAATGCGATCACCGCGATGGTGGTCAAAACCATGAACACGAAGCCGGTCAAACCGCGTTTGCCTTTGAACACTTTGTCCGACATCCAGCCGCACAGCAATGTGCCCGGGATAGCGGCCAATTCGTATACCGAATAGGCCCACGCAGTTGATTTGATGTCAAAGTGTTTCACTTCACCCAAATACACTGGCGACCATTTCAAAATACCGTAGCGAATCAGGTAGACGAATACGTTGGCAATGGCGATGTACCACAGCAGACGGTTATTAAATACGTATTTGAAGAAAATATCTTTGGCGCTGATATTGTTCTCATAGGTTTTTTCGTCGTAATCCTCTGGATAGTCGTTTGGTAATACCCCCTAAAAGGGCGGCATCTAAAAGTAGAATCAACACAAGTCCTGCGTTTAGTGCAGGACGCGTGAGTTTGTTAAAGCCATCATACGCGTTTGCGCTGGAGTGAATCCACCGAGCGA
>JBATQE010000035.1:0-19818 GCA_049291875.1 Burkholderiaceae bacterium | reverse complement strand
GGTGACAACGTATCTATGTCCGTAGAATTGATCGCGCCAATCGCGATGGAAGAAGGCTTGCGTTTCGCGATTCGCGAAGGCGGCCGTACCGTCGGCGCGGGTGTTGTGGCTAAGATCACTGCGTAATATTTAATTACCCCGAAGGGTAATGCTGGACGGGATTCTATTTTTGTGATAGAATCCCGCTTCTTTCTCTATTGAGAAGAGAAAACCAGTCGATTCAATAAGTTTTGGTTGTAGGGGCGTAGCTCAATTGGTAGAGTGACGGTCTCCAAAACCGTAGGTTGGGGGTTCGAGACCCTCCGCCCCTGCCACAGTCAAAACAGCTATTCAAATTTTATAAGCGAAGAGGCAATGTCTCAAACTCATGTTGTCGATGCCAACCCTTCTAAGTGGGGTGTTTGGGCGCCGATCGTTGTTTTAGTCGCCGCATTTGTGGCGTATTTATTTCTCCCGCTGCAACCTGCGTACTTGAAATCGCTTTTGTTGTTGGCGGGTTTTGTCTTGGCTGCCGTGGTGTTTTTTGTATCGCCCAGCGGTAAAGCATTTGTGGCGTTTGCCAAAGAGAGTTATCGCGAAACCCGTAAAGTGGTTTGGCCTACTCGAAAAGAAGTTTTGCAAATGGCGGGTGTGGTGTTCCTGTTTGTGTTTGTGATGGCCTTGTTTATTCTGGGTGTTGACAAACTGATCGAATGGGTGCTGTACGATCTGATTTTGCGTTGGAATAGATAATGGAAAAACGTTGGTACTTCATTCAGGCTCATTCGAGCATGGAAAAGAATGTAGAGCGCTCATTGAATGAGCGCATTGCGCGTTCTGGCATGGACGATATGTTTGGCCGTGTTTTGGTGCCGACAGAGGAAGTGGTCGAGATGCGCAATGGCAAGCGAGTGGTTGCTGAGCGTCGCTTGTATCCGGGTTATGTGCTGATTGAGATGGCCATGACGGACGAGACTTGGCATTTGGTAAAAAGCACGCCGAAAGTATCTGGCTTTGTGGGTGGTGTGGGGAATAAACCGCGTCCGTTGCCGCCGCACGATGTGGAAAAAGTATTGAGCCTGATGAGTGGCGAGCGTCCACGTCCGAAAATCGAGTTTGAGGTGGGTGAAGAATTGCGCGTCACCGAAGGGCCGTTTGCCGATTTCAATGCGTTCGTTGAGGAAGTCAACTACGAGCGAAACAAATTGCGCGTAGCGGTCACGATTTTTGGCCGCTCAACGCCGGTGGAATTGGGGTTTGATCAGGTTGAAAAAATCGTCTGATTTTAGTGCGATTTTAAGGCTTTAGAGAAAAAATCAAAATTTAAGGTTAAGCGACTTTACCTGCATTTGCGATCAGTGAATGAATAAATAAGTTGCAAGAGGAGCCAAAGTAGCGTGAAGTGATTCACCGAAATGGCGTTACCACTCAAGGAAGTGAAAAATGGCAAAGAAGATTGTCGGCTTTATTAAGCTGCAAATTCCTGCGGGTAAAGCAAACCCGTCTCCTCCAGTCGGTCCTGCGTTGGGTCAACGCGGTCTGAATATCATGGAGTTCTGTAAAGCGTTTAACGCGGCAACCCAAGGTGTAGAGCCGGGTCTGCCAGTACCTGTGGTGATCACAGCGTATGCGGATAAAAGCTTCACCTTCGTAATGAAAACCACTCCGGCAACGACCTTGCTCAAACGCGCGGCTAAGTTGCAAAAAGGTTCGGCTCGCCCGCACTCGGATAAAGTGGCGACCATTACCCGCGAACAAGCGGAAGAAATCGCAAAAACCAAACAACCAGACTTGACTGCGGCCGATTTGGACGCAGCGGTGCGTACCATTGCCGGTAGCGCACGCAGCATGGGTATCATCGTGGAGGGCGTGTAAAATGGCTAAATTGAGTAAACGCGCCAAGTTGTTGGCTGAAAAAGTTGATCGCAACAAACTGTATGCTGCTGATGAAGCATTTGCTTTGGTGAAAGAATGTGCCAATGCCAAATTCACCGAGTCGATTGACGTTGCGGTGCAGTTGGGCGTAGACCCTAAAAAATCCGATCAAACCGTTCGTGGTTCGGTGGTATTGCCTGCCGGTACCGGCAAATCGGTTCGCGTTGCGGTGTTTGCGCAAGGCGAAAAAGCCGAAATCGCTAAAGCGGCCGGTGCGGAAATCGTCGGTATGGAAGATTTGGCGGAACAAGTTAAAGCCGGTAATATGGACTTTGATATTGTGATCGCTACGCCGGACGCGATGCGTGTGGTGGGTGCTTTGGGTCAAATCTTGGGGCCGCGTGGTTTGATGCCAAACCCGAAAGTCGGTACCGTGACTCCGGACGTTGAAACTGCGGTGAAAAACGCGAAAGCCGGTCAAGTGCAGTTCCGTGTGGACAAAGCCGGTATCATTCACGCGACTTTGGGTCGTGCGACCTTTGAAGTGGACGCATTGAAAACCAACTTGCAAGCATTGATCGCTGAGTTGACCAAACTCAAACCTGCGTCAAGCAAAGGCGTTTACATCCGTAAAGTGGCCTTGTCTTCGACTATGGGTGTGGGTGTGCGTGTGGACAGCACAACGATTGCTTAATCGCTGAATTGTTAAAAAACATGAGCTCGTCGCTCACGGGTTGGGTCGGCGAGCGATAAAGTGCTTTGGGTCGCTGTGGTGGGTATTTTTATCACAGCGAGCTTTCAAAGACCGTTGGTGCGAGGTGGTTTAGTTCAAATCATCCTTGCTTAATCTCTTGAGAGGCATGTGTTTAACATGCAGTTCAAATAGCCAACGCAGAATAGCGACCCCGAAAATGAATTGCCGTTGTTTGTTGGGGTGTATCGACAAATAACACAGTCGTTGAGGAAGTCGTTGGGTGTTGTGATTGATGCGCGTGCGCATGAACCATGACTTTTCCTTAAAATGATGTAGGAGCTAACAAGTGGCATTGAATCTTGAAGATAAAAAAGCCGTCGTTGCCGAGGTAGCGCAATTGATTGAAAACGCGCAAACTATGGCCGTGGCTGAGTATCGTGGGATTAGCGTTGGCGCTCTGACAACATTGCGTAAACAAGCCCGTGAGCAAGGTGTGCAAATCCGTGTGTTGAAAAACACATTGGCGCGTCGTGCGGTGGCGGGTACTTCGTTTGAAGTATTGGCTGACGAAATGGTCGGTCCATTGCTTTACAGCATCTCTGAAGATGCGGTAGCTGCGGCAAAAGTTTTGAACGACTTTGCCAAAACCAATGACAAATTGGTTTTGAAAGCAGGTGCTTATAACGGTTCTAAGCTGGATACTGTGGGCATCAAAGCCTTGGCAAGCATCCCAAGCCGCGAAGAATTGTTGTCGAAGTTGGCATACGTGATGAAGGCCCCTGTTTCTGGTTTGGCGCGCGCTTTGGGCGCGGTTGCCGAGCAAAAACAGTCAGAAGCGGCATAATCTCATTTTTAACTGATGTTGGGCTGCTGAGTTTTTTAAATCTGATTCAGCACATAGCCCGAAAATATTTGGAGCAATACAAATGGCAATTACTAAAGACGATATCCTAGAAGCAGTAGCGGCGATGTCTGTAATGGATTTGAACGACTTGGTTAAAGCGTTCGAAGAAAAATTCGGCGTATCAGCAGCTGCGGTAGCGGTTGCAGCAGGTCCTGCAGCAGGTGGTGCAGCGGCAGCTGAAGAGAAAACTGAATTTGACGTGATCTTGGCTGAAGCCGGCGCGAACAAAGTATCTGTGATTAAAGCGGTTCGTGAAATCACTGGCTTGGGCTTGAAAGAAGCCAAAGACATGGTTGACGGCGCACCTAAAGCAGTTAAAGAAGGCGTGTCTAAAGCTGAAGCTGAAGAAGCTAAGAAAAAATTGGAAGAAGCGGGCGCGAAAGCCGAACTCAAATAATTGGGTGCTTTTTCGAGTGGGGGCTGACGTTTTCGGACGTCGGCCTTTTCCCGTCTTATCGTCGCCGCTATTGTGTGCTTCGTGTGGCGATCAAAGGGAAGTCGTTGGAAGTGAGTGTAAAGTGTTTGGCAGAAGCCAAAACCGAGTTGATTCGTTGATTTAAATCAGTTGATTTAAATGCGATGAGTGAATTTCGTTTTGTTTTCTTTTTAAAGACGAGAAAATAAATTTGGTCGGGTATTGTTCGAGTCCGACAGTTTGGGTGCTTTCGGCGCGCGGTGTTTTTGATGGTCGCGTGTTGTGGCTCAAGTCGACAGTGAAGTGCTGCGCTTGCCACATGAATGGGTTCAGACTGTGCTGGGATGATATTGTCCGCCAGCGACCGGTAGTGGCCGGTCACCAAATTCAACGGGTCTTTAATTTTCTTTGTTTATTCCGATAAACCCTCTGTCTTGGAGTGCTTCATGGCCAAAGCTCAGTCTTACTCATTTACTGAGAAAAAACGCATTCGTAAAAGTTTCGCCAAGCGCGAAGTCGTTCAGCAAGTGCCTTATCTGCTGGAAACCCAGCTACATTCGTATTATGAATTTTTACAAGCCGACGTGGATCCGATGCAACGCCGTAATATCGGCCTGCAAGCGGCATTCACCTCGATTTTCCCGATCGTGTCGCACAATGAAATGGCGCGTTTGGAGTTCGTGAGTTATCACCTCGCGCCGCCGGTGTTTGACGTGAAAGAGTGTCAACAACGTGGTTTGACTTTCTGCTCGGCCTTGCGCGCGAAAGTGCGCTTGGTGTTGATGGATAAAGAAGCGTCTAAACCAACCGTTAAGGAAGTGAAAGAGCAGGAAGTGTACATGGGCGAATTGCCGCTGATGACCAACACCGGCTCATTCGTGATCAATGGTACCGAACGTGTGATCGTGTCGCAGTTGCACCGCTCACCGGGCGTGTTCTTCGAGCATGACAAGGGCAAAACCCACAGCTCGGGCAAATTGCTGTTCTCAGCGCGCATCATTCCTTACCGCGGTTCATGGTTGGATTTCGAGTTTGATCCGAAAGACGTGTTGTATTTCCGCGTCGACCGTCGCCGTAAAATGCCTGTGACCATTTTGCTCAAATCCATCGGCATGACTCCGGAACAAATTTTGGCTACGTTCTTTGAATTCACCGATGTGACTTTGGTGAAAGAGGGTGGCTATATTCCGGTCAATACCGAGCGTTTGCGCGGTGAAGTGGCGCGTTTTGACATCGTGGACAAAGACGGCAAAGTTTTGGTCGCGCGTGACAAGCGTATCACCGGTAAACACATCCGTGACATTGAAAAAGCCGGCATGCAGGAAATCCATGTGCCGGAAGACTACTTGCTTGGCTTGGTCTTGGCGAAAAACGTGATCGATGCGGATACGGGCGAAGTGATTGCCAAAGCCAACGATGAGTTGACCGAAGAATCTTTGCGCAAATTGCGCGACGCAGGCATCAAGCGCGTAGAAGTGCTGTACACCAACGAGTTGGATCACGGCGCGTACATTTCCAACGCCTTGCGTTTGGACGAAACTGCCGATCAAAATGCCGCGCGCATTGCGATTTACCGCATGATGCGCCCGGGCGAACCGCCGACCGATGAAGCCGTAGAAGCCTTGTTCAACCGCTTGTTCTACTCCGAAGATGCGTATGATTTGTCGCGCGTGGGTCGTATGAAGTTCAACCGCCGCTTGGGTCGCGCGAGCGATGAGGGCGCGATGGTATTGGACAACGACGACATCCTCGACGTGGTGAAAACGCTGGTTGATCTGCGCAACGGCATTGGCGAAGTGGATGATATTGACCACTTGGGCAACCGTCGTGTGCGTTGCGTCGGCGAATTGACCGAAAACCAATTCCGCTCAGGCTTGGCGCGTGTAGAGCGTGCGGTCAAAGAGCGTTTGGCGCAGGCTGAATCCGAAGGTTTGTTGCCACACGACTTGATCAACTCCAAACCGATTTCGTCGGCGATCAAAGAGTTCTTTGGCTCCAGCCAGTTGTCACAGTTTATGGACCAAACCAACCCGCTATCGGAAATCACCCACAAGCGCCGTGTGTCCGCGCTCGGCCCGGGCGGTTTGACGCGCGAGCGCGCCGGTTTTGAGGTGCGCGACGTACATCCGACGCACTATGGTCGCGTTTGTCCGATTGAAACGCCGGAGGGTCCGAACATTGGTTTGATCAACTCGATGGCGATTTACGCGCGTTTGAACGAATACGGCTTCCTCGAAACCCCGTACCGTCGCGTGGAAAATCTGAAAGTGACCGACCAAATTGACTATTTGTCCGCGATTGAAGAGGGCAAATATGTGATCGCGCAGGCGAATGCGGAAGTGGATGAAAAAGGCAAATTGACCGGTGAGCTGGTCTCTGCGCGTGAAGCGGGTGAATCCATGCTTGTATCGCCGGAGCGCGTGCAGTATATGGACGTGGCGCCATCGCAGATCGTTTCCGTGGCGGCATCGTTGATTCCGTTCCTTGAGCACGACGATGCGAACCGCGCATTGATGGGTTCAAACATGCAACGTCAGGCGGTTCCGTGTCTGCGCGCCGAAAAAGCGGTCGTCGGCACGGGGATTGAACGTACTGTTGCGGTTGACTCGGGCACGGCGGTTCAAGCCTTGCGTGGCGGCGTGGTCGATCACATCGAAGCGAACCGTGTGGTGATTCGCGTGAACGACGACGAAACCGTGGCCGGTGAAGTCGGTGTGGACATCTACAACCTGATCAAATACACCCGCTCGAACCAAAACACCAACATCAACCAACGTCCGATCGTCAAAAAAGGCGACATCGTGGCGCGTGGTGATGTGATCGCCGACGGCGCATCGACCGATTTGGGCGAATTGGCGCTGGGTCAAAACATGATGGTTGCGTTCATGCCGTGGAATGGCTACAACTTCGAGGACTCGATTTTGATCTCCGAAAAAGTCGTGGCCGATGATCGCTACACCTCGATTCACATCGAAGAATTGAGCGTGGTTGCGCGTGACACCAAACTGGGCGCGGAAGAAATCACCCGCGATATTTCAAACTTGGCTGAATCGCAACTGACCCGTTTGGACGACTCAGGCATTATTCACATCGGTGCGGAAGTGAAATCCGGCGACGTATTGGTCGGTAAAGTCACGCCAAAAGGTGAAACCCAACTCACGCCGGAAGAAAAACTCCTGCGCGCGATTTTTGGTGAAAAAGCCTCGGATGTGAAAGACACCTCATTGCGCGTGCCGGGCGGTATGGTCGGTACCGTGATCGATGTACAAGTGTTCACGCGCGAAGGCACGACCCGCGATGCGCGCGCACAATCGATCATTGACGACGAATTGAACCGCTATCGCCACGATCTGGAAGATCAAATGCGTATTGTGGCGCGTGACGCCTTTTCCCGTTTGGAAAAAACCTTGATCGGCAAAGTCGCCAACGGCGGCCCGAACAAGCTGGCCAAAGGCGCGAAAATCAGCAAAGAGTATTTGGACGAATTTGCCGACCACTACAAATGGTTCGACATTCGTGTGGCGGATGACGCCGTGGCTGCCGATATGGAAGCGGTGCGTGAAGCCTTGGATCAAAAACGTGCGCAGTTCAACAACGCGTTTGAAGAAAAGCGCAAAAAATTGACTCAAGGCGACGATCTGCCCGCCGGTGTGATCAAGATGGTGAAAGTCTACTTGGCAGTGAAGCGTCGCTTGCAACCCGGTGACAAAATGGCCGGTCGCCACGGTAACAAAGGTGTCGTGTCACTGATCGTACCGGTTGAAGACATGCCGCACATGGCCGATGGTACGCCGGTGGACATCGTATTGAACCCGTTGGGCGTACCGTCGCGTATGAACGTCGGTCAGATTCTTGAGGTGCATTTGGGTTGGGCGGCCAAAGGGCTGGGCTGGCGCATTGACGAAATGCTCAAGCAGCAGGCCAAGGTAGAAGAGTTACGCAAATTCTTGGAGCAGATTTATAACGCTTCCGGTCAGAAAGAAGACATCAAAGGTCTGTCGGATGCCGAGTTGCTCGAATTGGCGAATAACCTGAAAAATGGTGTGCCGTTCGCAACGCCGGTGTTTGACGGCGCGGCGGAAAAAGAAATTCACCGCATGCTCGATTTGGCCTTCCCGGACAACGATGCGAAAACCGAATTGCTCGGCTTTAACGACAGCAAAACGCAAATGCAGTTGTACGATGGTCGCACCGGCGATCCGTTTGAGCGCAAAGTCACCGTGGGCTACATGCACATCCTGAAACTGCACCACTTGGTCGACGACAAGATGCACGCGCGTTCGACCGGTCCGTACAGCTTGGTGACGCAGCAGCCTCTGGGCGGTAAAGCGCAGTTCGGTGGTCAGCGTTTCGGTGAGATGGAGGTCTGGGCGCTGGAGGCGTATGGCGCGTCGTACATCCTGCAAGAGATGTTGACCGTCAAGTCCGATGACATCAATGGCCGTACGAAGATGTACGACAACATCGTCAAAGGCGAGCACGAGATCGATGCCAGCATGCCGGAATCCTTCAACGTATTGGTCAAAGAAATCCGTTCACTGGGCGTGGACATGGATTTGGACACTAACTAATTTAGGAGCTTGAACTATGAATAATCCAATGCTCAATTTGTTTAAGCAAATTCAAGCGAACGAAAATTTCGACGTGATTAAGGTCGGTTTGGCCTCGCCGGATAAAATTCGTTCGTGGTCGCACGGTGAAGTGAAAAAACCGGAAACCATCAACTACCGCACGTTCAAACCTGAACGTGACGGCCTGTTCTGCGCGAAAATTTTCGGCCCTGTGAAGGACTACGAATGCTTGTGCGGTAAATACAAACGTTTGAAACACCGTGGCGTCACCTGCGAGCGCTGTGGCGTGGAAGTCACTTTGACCAAAGTGCGTCGTGAACGCATGGGTCACATTGACTTGGCCTCACCCGTGTCGCACATCTGGTTCCTCAAATCCTTGCCATCCCGCTTGGGTATGGTGTTGGACATGACTTTGCGCGACATCGAACGCGTGCTGTATTTCGAAGCATTTGTGGTGATTGATCCGGGCATGACCCCGCTCAAACGCTGCCAAATCATGACCGAGGACGATTACTACGCCAAAGCTGAAGAATACGGTGACGAATTCCGCGCGCTGATGGGCGCGGAAGGCATCCGCGAGTTGTTGCAAAAACTCGACGTGCCGTCTGAAGTTGAAAAATTGCGTGAAGAGCTGAAAAACACCTCATCCGAAGCCAAAATCAAAAAATTGGCCAAGCGTCTGAAAGTGTTGGAAGCCTTCACCCGCTCGGGCATCAAGCCGGAATGGATGATTTTGGAAGTTTTGCCGGTATTGCCACCGGATTTGCGCCCATTGGTACCATTGGACGGCGGTCGTTTCGCGACCTCCGACCTGAACGATTTGTACCGCCGCGTGATCAACCGCAACAACCGTTTGAAGCGCCTGCTCGAATTGCGTGCGCCTGAAATTATCACGCGCAACGAAAAACGGATGCTGCAAGAGGCGGTCGATTCGCTGCTCGATAACGGTCGTCGTGGCAAAGCCATGGCCGGCGCGAATAAACGCGCGCTCAAATCTTTGGCCGACATGATCAAAGGTAAAGGCGGTCGTTTCCGCCAAAACCTGTTGGGTAAACGTGTCGATTACTCCGGTCGTTCGGTGATTGTGGTCGGTCCGCAGCTCAAATTGCACCAATGCGGTTTGCCAAAACTGATGGCTTTGGAATTGTTCAAGCCGTTCATTTACAACAAACTCGAAGCACAAGGTTTGGCCAACACGATCAAATCGGCCAAACGCATGGTGGAAATGCAAGAACCGGTCGTTTGGGATATTTTGGAAGAAGTGATCCGCGAACATCCGGTATTGCTCAACCGTGCGCCGACCTTGCACCGTTTGGGGATTCAAGCGTTCGAGCCGGTATTGATCGAAGGTAAAGCAATTCAGTTGCACCCGCTGGTCTGTGCGGCGTTCAACGCCGACTTTGACGGTGACCAAATGGCGGTACACGTACCGTTGAGCTTGGAAGCGCAAACCGAGGCACGCACCCTGATGTTGGCCTCGAACAACGTCTTGTTCCCGGCATCGGGCGAGCCGTCTGTCGTACCTTCTCAGGATATTGTCTTGGGTCTGTACTACGCGACCCGCGCAAAAACCAATGCCAAAGGCGAAGGCATGTTCTTTGCCGATGTGGGCGAGGTGCACCGTGCGTACGCGGCGGGCGAAGTGGGCTTGACCACGCGCATCACCGTGCGTATTGCCGAATATGACAAAGTAGACGGGCCGGACGGCGATGAGTTTGTGAAACGCATGAAGCGTTACGAAACCACCGTGGGTCGTGCATTCCTGTCGGAAATTTTGCCGCAAGGTTTGTCGTTCGAAGTGATGAACAAAACCTTGAAGAAAAAAGAAATTTCCAAGCTGATTACCACCGTGTTCCGCCGTTGCGGTTTGCGTGAAACCGTGTTGTTCGTGGATCGTTTGAAAGCCAACGGTTTTGGCTTGGCAACGCGTGCGGGCATTTCGATTGCGATTGACGACATGCTGGTTCCGGAAGTCAAGGAAACCTTGATTGACGCCGCGTCCAAAGAGGTCAAGGAGATTGAACAGCAATACTCATCCGGTTTGGTGACGGCAGGCGAGCGCTACAATAAAGTAATTGACATTTGGGGTCGCACTTCGGATCAAGTGGGCAAAGCGATGATGGATCAGCTCTCGACGGATCCGGTGCAAGATCGTCATGGCAATGACACGCGCGAAGAATCCTTCAATGCGATTTACATGATGGCGGACTCAGGCGCGCGTGGTAGTGCGACGCAGATTCGTCAGCTGGCCGGTATGCGCGGCTTGATGGCGAAACCAGACGGCTCGATTATTGAAACGCCGATTACCGCGAACTTCCGCGAAGGTTTGAATGTATTACAGTACTTTAACTCGACCCACGGTGCGCGTAAAGGTTTGGCCGATACCGCGTTGAAAACCGCGAACTCCGGTTACCTGACCCGTCGTTTGGTTGACGTGACGCAGGACTTGGTGGTGGTTGAAGACGATTGCGGCACATCCAACGGCGTGGCGATGAAGGCATTGGTTGAGGGCGGTGAAGTGATCGAAGCCTTGCGCGATCGTATTTTCGGCCGTGTGGCGGCTGCGGATGTCGTGAATCCTGAAACGCAAGAAACTGTGTTGGAAGCCGGCACCTTGCTTGAAGAAGACCAAGTGGACTTGATCGACAAGCTGGGCATTGACGAAGTGAAAGTACGTACGCCATTGACCTGCGACACCCGTTACGGTCTGTGCGCGAAATGTTACGGTCGTGACTTGGGTCGCGGTGGCCTGATCAACAAGGGCGAAGCGGTCGGTGTGATCGCGGCGCAATCGATCGGTGAGCCGGGTACTCAGTTGACCATGCGTACCTTCCACATTGGTGGTGCGGCGCAGCGTGCAAACGTTCAATCCAGCGTGGAAGCCAAATCCAACGGTATTGTCGGTTTCACCAGCACCATGCGCTATGTGACCAACAACGCCGGTGAGCAAATCGTGATTTCCCGCTCAGGCGAATTGGTCATCAGCGACGAACATGGCCGTGAACGCGAACGTCACAAATTGCCATACGGCGCGAATTTGTTGGTCAAAGACGGCGCGACCATTAAAGCCGGCACTTTGCTGGCCAACTGGGATCCGTTGACACGTCCGATCATCACCGAATACGCCGGTCAGATCAAGTTTGAAAACGTTGAAGAAGGCGTGACCGTGGCGAAACAAATCGACGAAGTGACCGGTTTGTCTACGTTGGTGGCGATTGACCCGAAACGTCGCGGTGCATCCGGTGCGAAAGCTCTGCGTCCGCAAGTGAAATTGCTCAATGAAGCAGGCGAAGAAGTGGTGATTCCGGGTACGGAACATTCGGTCACCATCGGCTTCCCCGTGGGTGCACTGATTACCGTGCGTGACGGTCAAGACGTGGGTCGCGGCGAAGTATTGGCGCGTATTCCGATGGAATCGCAAAAAACCCGTGATATTACCGGTGGTCTGCCGCGCGTGGCCGAGTTGTTCGAGGCGCGTTCACCAAAAGATGCCGGTATGTTGGCCGAAGTCACCGGTACAGTGTCGTTTGGTAAAGAAACCCGTGGTAAACAACGTCTGGTCATCACCGACTTGGATGGCGGTCAACACGAGTTCCTGATCGGTAAAGACAAGCATTTGACTGTACACGAAGGTCAAGTCGTGAATAAAGGCGAGGTGATCATCGAGGGCCCATCGGATCCGCAAGACATCTTGCGCTTGCTCGGTACCGAAGCCTTGGCGACCTACATTGTGGACGAGGTGCAGGACGTGTATCGTTTGCAAGGTGTGAAAATCAACGACAAGCACATCGAAGTGATCGTGCGTCAGATGTTGCGTCGTGTGCAGATCACCGATCCGGGCGATACCAAGTTCATCCCGGGTGAGCAGGTTGAGCGCTCCGAAATGCTGATCGAAAACGAGCGTATGATTGCTGAAGACAAATTGCCGGCCAAATACGACAACGTATTGCTCGGTATCACCAAAGCATCACTCTCGACCGACTCCTTCATCTCGGCAGCGTCGTTCCAGGAAACCACCCGCGTCTTGACCGAAGCGGCGATCATGGGCAAACGCGACGAATTGCGTGGTCTGAAAGAAAACGTGATCGTCGGCCGTTTGATTCCGGCCGGTACCGGCTTGGCCTTCCACCGTGCACGCGCGAACAAACGCGTGTACGAACAGAACCGCGCGGAAGAAGAATTGTTCCGCGTGGAGCCTGAAGTGGAAGTGATGGATTTCACCTTGGACAGCGCTGAGGAAAAACCACAAGAGTAAGTACCAACTTAAGCGTTCATGCGCAAAAACCCTCTGCATTTTATGATGCAGGGGGTTTTTTTATGGCGCAAAATCGCTATAATGTGCGTCTCCCATTTCACCTGACCGTTTTGGAAAAACAATAATGAATCCAACAGCACCTACACACGATATGAACGCCGAATCAACGAGCGTTGAACCGACCGCAGCCGATAACTCAACAGAGGCAGAAAACAGCACACCAAACAGTGCATCCAGCAACGAATCCGGCAAAAAATACACCGGACCCAAGAGCAAACGCGGCGAGCGCCGCATCCAAATTTTGCAGACCTTGGCGCATATTTTGGAGCAGCCCAACGCCGAGAAAGTCACCACCGCCGGCTTGGCCAAGCGTTTGGATATTTCCGAAGCCGCGCTGTACCGTCATTTCGCCAGCAAGGCGCAGATGTTTGAAGGCCTGATTGAATTCATCGAAACCAGCTTGCTCGGTTTGCTCAAGCAAATCGCCCTGAGCGATGTTTCAGCGGTGGTCAAGCTGCAAAAATCCATTCAAATCATGCTGGTGTTTGCACAAAAAAACTCGGGCATGGCGCGGGTTTTGATCGGCGATGTGCTGCAAAATGAACACGAACGCCTGCAACAGCGCGTGACCCAATTGATCGAACGCCTGCAAGCTTCACTCAAACAACTGCTGCGCAACATCGCGATGGAAACCGGCTGGGTGCCGCCGGTGGACGTGGGCGTGTACAGCGAATTTTGGATGAGCTGGATTGTCGGGCGCTGGCACAGCTACGTGCGCAGCGGCTTTAAAAATGCACCGGCGCAGGGTTTGGAACAAACTTGGGCGGCAGTGGGTATGAATGCGTTGCCGCAAACGCATTAAAAAGGACGCAGATGAATACGTCAACGATGATTCCGGTGATCGCCATCGACGGACCGACCGCATCAGGCAAAGGCGCCGTGGCGCAGGCCGTGGCGCACGAGCTGGGCTTTCACTATTTGGACAGCGGAGCCTTATACCGTTTGGTCGCCTTGCAGGCCTTGCGCGCGGGCTGGACGGCGGAAACCGCGCTCGATGTCGCGCACGAGCAACAGTTGGCCGAATGGGCGAGCACCTTGGATGTGCGCTTTTTGGGCGAAACCATTGTGTTGGAGGGCGAGGATGTGAGCCAAGCCATTCGGCAGGAAGCGACCGGCAATATGGCCTCGAAAATCGCGACGGTCGGGGCTTTGCGCCAAGCGCTGCTGCAACGCCAACGCGACTTTGCGCAAGCGCCCGGCTTGGTCGCGGATGGGCGCGATATGGCCAGCGTGGTCTTCCCTGATGCTTTGGCAAAAATCTTTTTGACCGCCGATGCGCACATTCGTGCCGAGCGTCGTTATAAACAATTGATTGACAAGGGTTTTTCTGCTAATATGACAAGCCTTGTGGCTGATTTGCAGGCGCGTGATGCGCGAGATATGGCGCGAGCCTTCGCGCCGCTCAAACCGGTCGCCGATGCCTATGTACTCGATACCTCGCACATGAGCTTGATGAAGGCGATTCAGACGGTGATTGCGCAGTATGAATCGGCGTTGAACAAGGCTTAATCGAATGTGCTCCGACGTGAATTTTTGCGGCGGTGTCTTGTGGTGGAATGCTGGAATGCGTCGGCATTCTTTGTGTAAACTCCAGTGTTTTTGGGTTGTAGTCGGACATGTCGTCGGACGCTCAGGGACTCTGCGTAACTTTAAAGTGAATTGATCAATGACATCAGTTGCCAATATGGAAAGCTTTGCAGCTTTATTTGAAGAATCATTAGCGCGTCAAGAAATGCGCTCAGGTGAGGTAATCACCGCTGAAATCGTGCGTGTTGACCACAACTTCGTGGTAGTAAACGCCGGTTTGAAATCGGAAGCCTTTATTCCGGTAGAAGAATTTTTGAACGATCAAGGCGTACTCGAAGCTGAAGTGGGCGATTTCGTGAGTGTGGCCATTGATTCGTTGGAAAACGGTTTTGGTGACACGGTGTTGTCACGCGACCGTGCCAAGCGTTTGTCTGCTTGGTTGGATTTGGAAAAAGCCCTGGAAACCGGCGAATTGGTGACCGGTACCGTTACAGGCAAAGTCAAAGGTGGTTTGACCGTTATGGCGAACAGCATTCGTGCGTTCTTGCCAGGTTCTTTGTTGGACTTGCGTCCGATCAAAGACATGAGCCCATTTGAGGGCAAAACCATGGAATTCAAAGTCATCAAATTGGATCGCAAACGCAATAACGTGGTCTTGAGCCGCCGCGCGGTACTCGAAGTGACCATGGGCGAAGAGCGCGCTAAATTGGCCGAAACCTTGAAAGAAGGCGAAGTGGTCAAAGGTATCGTTAAAAACATCACCGACTACGGTGCGTTCGTTGATTTGGGCGGCATTGACGGCCTGTTGCACATCACCGATTTGGCATGGCGTCGTGTGCGTCACCCATCCGAAGTCTTGACCGTGGGGCAAGAAGTCGAAGCGAAAATCTTGAAATTCGATCAAGAAAAACACCGCGTTTCACTGGGCATCAAACAACTGGGCGACGATCCTTGGTCCGGTTTGAGCAGCCGTTATCCGCAAAATACCCGTTTGTTCGGTAAAGTCACCAACATCACCGACTACGGTGCGTTTGTTGAAATCGAACAAGGCATCGAAGGCTTGGTACACGTATCCGAAATGGACTGGACCAACAAAAACGTTGATCCGAAGAAACTCGTGACCTTGGGCGACGAAGTCGAAGTCATGATCCTCGAAATCGACGAATCCAAACGTCGCATCTCTTTGGGCATGAAACAATGCAAAGCCAATCCGTGGGACGAATTTGAAGCCAACTTCAAAAAAGGTGACAAAGTTAAAGGTGCGATCCGCTCCATCACTGACTTCGGCGTGTTTGTTGGTTTAGAAGGCGGTATCGACGGTTTGGTACACATGTCTGACTTGTCTTGGCAAGAAGCGCCTGAAGCGGCTTTGCGCAACTACAAAAAAGGTCAGGAAGTGGAAGCCGTTATCTTGTCCATCGACGTGGACAAAGAGCGCATCTCCTTGGGCATCAAACAGCTCGAAGGCGATCCATTCATGAACTACGTTGGCCTGCACGACAAAGGCTCTTTGGTTAAAGGCACCGTCAAATCGGTGGAAGCCAAAGGCGTGGTGATTACATTGGCTGATGACGTAGAAGGCTACTTGCGTGCCTCTGAAATCTCCAATGATCGCGTTGAAGATGCCGGTACACACTTCAAAGACGGCGACGCCGTTGAAGCCGTGATCGTATCTGTGGATCGCAAAAACCGCTCTATCCAATTGTCCATCAAGGCAAAAGACCAAGCCGAAACCCAAGCCGCAATGAAACACATGGCTGAGGAATCGGGTGCGGCCGCATCCGGCACCACCAACTTGGGCGCATTGCTCAAAGCCAAATTGGAACAGCAATAATGAGTACACAGCCTCACCCGCCAGCGCGGGAGAGGCTGTTGGATTGATCGGAAACCGAGGGCGGAGATAGCATCACGCCGCCCAAGGAACAACGATTGAATTTTGTACGCAATATTTGCGATGAATTGCACTCATTAAAGCTTAGCACCATGACCAAATCCGAATTAATCAATAATCTTGCCGCGCGCTTTCCGCAGTTGGTGGCGCGTGACGCAGAAATGGCGACCAGCGCAATTCTCACCGCAATTGCCCATACCTTGACGGTAGGACAGCGGGTTGAGATCCGCGGTTTTGGCAGCTTCACGGTGAACGAGCGCCCCGAGCGCATGGGACGCAATCCAAAAACCGGTGACCAAGTGACTGTGCCGTCCAAAAAAGTACCGCACTTCAAGGCGGGCAAAGACATGCGTGAGCGTGTGGATCAGTCAACTCAGCAATAAGGCCGTGATTGAGGAAGAAATGGCGAAAACGATATGCGGTTAAATATCATATTTTGGCGCAAACTATCGTGAGTCAGTGCCTTTCAGTCTCAATGAAATACGAAAAAGCGAACCTTCGGGTTCGTTTTTTTATGTGCGTTCATGAGGCTGGTTTTGGGGTGTTTTTTGGCAAGAGGTGATTTAAATCGCTTACAATGCTAAACATATGAACGTAGTACTATGGGGATGGGTGCGTTGCTCGATGAGGATTTTAAATCATATATATTGTGTGTGCACAGTTGTGCTTGGAGAAGGTAATGAAAGTAATTGCGTGGATTCTACGAATTTTGGTGCTGCTGGTTTTGGTGTGGCTGGCGTTGCTGAATAATCAGACGACGACTTTTTCGGTGATGCAGGGCTTGCAGGTGGATTTGCCGTTGATTGTGTTGCTGTTTGCGTTTTTCGTGATGGGTTTGCTGCTGGGGATTTTGGTGTTGTTGCCGAAGTATTTTTCCATGAAATGGGAGGCGCGGCGCTTGCGCAAGGAAACAGAGCAAAACCGTGGTGTGATTGCCGATCAGCAAGCGTTGTTGTCCAAATATGCGCCGAATCAGGCATCATCGGTACCGGCGGCGCAGGTGGTGAATTCGGAGTTGCCGCCCTTTAATATGTAAGGCAATCGGTCATTCGATGTAGGCGAATGGCATGAAGAATGACGTGAGTCCGTGAGCGGCTGCTTGCGTTGTTTATCGAAATGCGTCTGTGGGAGTGCGCCTTGATGTGCGTCACACGGTAGCTAGATCAGGCGAACGGGCGCTCAAATAAGGTTAATCGTAAAAATATGGATTTTGAAATTGAATGGTTGCTGGTGTTGCCGCTGTTTTTTGCGTTGGGTTGGTTGGCGGCGCAATGGGACAGCAAAAAGCGCCTGCAAGAGAGTAAAAAACTGCCGAAATCGTATTTCAAAGGCCTGAATCATTTGCTTGATCAGGAGCCGGACAAGGCGATTGATGCATTGATTGATGTGGCGCGCGTGGATACGGGTACGGTGGATTTGTACTTTGCCTTGGGTCATTTGTTTGGTCAGCGTGGTGAGGTGGAGCGCAGCATCCGCGTGTATCAGAGCTTGATTGATCGCCCCGATTTGTCGCCCGCGCCGCGTCAGAGTGCGACGTATAAATTGGGCATGGCGTTTTTGAGCGGCGGTTTGTTTGATCGCGCGGAGCAGTGTTTTCAGAGTTTAATCGGCACGGAGCGTGAGCACGAGGCGCGCGTGCAGTTGCTGCACATTTATCAGTCGCAGCAGGAGTGGCATCAGGCGATTGATATGGCGCAGGCAATCAATGAAACGGCGCAAACCGCAGGCCAGCAAACCACGGCATTGACGCATTTTCATTGTGAACTGGCCTTGGCTGCGCTGCGTGCGAAGGACTGGCTGCAGGCGCAGCGCGAAATCGACGCGGCTTGGAGTCAAAGTCCGAAATCGGTACGCGCGCTGTTGCTCAAAGGTCAGTGGTACGCCGAGCAGAATCGGCACGATGAGGCGCTGCACATTTGGCAAACTTTGGCGAGCGAGCAGCCCGAATCGGTACCGCTGTTGGTCAACGATATGATGAAATCCTATGTGGCGGCGAATCGCGCGCAGGAGGGGCTGAATGTTTTGCATCAAAAGGTGTTGGACAGCGGTTCGATTGATGTGTTGGACGCGTGGTTAAAAGCGCAGGATCAATACGGCGTTGCCGAACAGACTTTGCCGCAGTTGCATGAATTGTTTATGCGGCATCCATCGCTCAATGCGCTCAATAAGCTGTTGGACGCGCGCATTCGTGCGGAAAACGGTGGCATGAACCATGCAGAAAACGCCGGAGCAGCGCAAGCAGGTGGTGAAAATGCGGTTTCGGAAGAAAGTCTGACCCGTGGTCTGATACAAAAATACGTCAAGCAATTATCGCGTTATCGTTGCACGCAGTGTGGTTTTGAAGCGGCGCATTATTATTGGCAGTGTCCGGCCTGCACCCGCTGGGAAAGCTATCCGCCCAAGCGTCTGGAAGAGTTGCAAAACATCAAACGCAGCCGCAACGATGTCAACAGCTACTACTAATCGATTCATTAACGCTCAGCGCACAATTAACTCACTCGCGGAACGGCCGTCTCATTATGTCTGAAAGCTTTAAATCGTCCTCCTCCAAATCGTCCGACATATCGTCCTTTAAGCCACCCGTTTGGCTCAAGCCCGACGGTTCGGTCTTGGCCTGCGTCGAAAAGATCAAGGTGCTCAACGACAACCTCGCCGAGTTGCGCGATCTGGCGCAGGATGCGTTGGACGATGCGGTGCTGATGGGTGGTACGCAAGCGCAAATCAAACAAACCTTACTGGAAATCATTGAGGGGCTGGACAGCCAGTATCCCGAGCAAACATCATGAGTGACCCACACGTTCAACCTTCCGCCTCCGAATTCAATCAACGCGAACTGCACATGTCGGTGCTGATGACGCCCGATATGGCCAATTTCTCGGGCAATGTGCATGGCGGCGACATTCTCAAACTGCTCGATCAGGTGGCCTATGCCTGCGCCAGCCGCTACGCCGGTTGCTACGTCGTGACTTTATCGGTTGATCAGGTACTGTTCAAAGAGCCGATTCGCGTAGGCGAATTGGTCACCTTTTTGGCCTCGGTCAACTATGTGGGCAAAACCTCGATGGAGGTCGGCATTAAAGTGGTCGCCGAAGATATTCAAAATCGCAGCGTGCGTCATACCAATAGCTGCTATTTCACCATGGTCGCGTTTCAAGACGGTAAACCGCGCGTCGTGCCGCCTTTGGAAATCGAAAATGCGACGCAGCGCCAACGATTTGAAGAAGCGGTGCTGCGCAAGGCGATGCGGGAGCAGTTGAAATAAGCGGTGAATCTCACAACGAAGAGATATGAAAAAATATAAAACGCGGCAAAATGCCGCGTTTTTCTATCGCTTGCGTACACAGAAATGCGTTCAAGACGCCCTCACGCTTATTTTGCGCCGGCCAAAATCCAATCGACCATGAGGGTGACTTCCTCGTCGCTGATTCGCCCCTTGTTCGGTGGCATCATCACAGGTCCCCAAACGCCGGCACCGCCATCAATGATTTTTTTCGCCAGATAAGCCTTGGCTTCCGGTTTGCCAGCGTAATTTTTCGCGACCTCTTGGTACGACGGGCCGACCATTTTGGCATCCACTTTATGGCACGCCGCGCAGCCTTTGCTGGTCATCAATGCGTGTGGATCGGCTTTGGTCACGCTCGGTGCCG
>JBATQE010000034.1:0-16013 GCA_049291875.1 Burkholderiaceae bacterium | reverse complement strand
GAATGATGTGTGCATGAAATCTCCTCGTGACGGATGAAAATTATGATTTTCGGTTATTTTTCTCAGATTAATCCAGATCAAGTACCGAAAAACAAGACGGTTAGGCTGCAAAAATTATATCATTCTTTACAGAAATATCGTGTGAATATGACTGCGCCCGTGTTCGGGCGCATGGGCTGTGAATATCGATGGCTTTCGGCTGCCGCGGGTTTAGGTGAAAGTTGAGAAATAGGGTAAAATGTGGCTCCATTGAATGACTCGTAGACGAGTAGCCTGCTGGGTTGTCGCGTGCACGGATAAATGTTGCCGTTGCGGCCCAGCGTTAGGACATTGTTTTTTTATGAATGCACCCTTTGATTTGAGTTCTGTTCAGCAGAATCCTGTGACACAGTCACTGGCCTCGCGCCTGCGCGAAATTCCGTATAACTACACTTCGTTTTCCGACCGCGAAATCATCATTCGCCTGCTCGGTGACGAGGCGTGGCAATGGTTGTCCGAGCTGCGTGCCGAGCGGCGCACGGGGCGTTCGGCGCGTATGTTGTACGAGATATTGGGCGATATTTGGGTGGTTAATCGCAATCCGTATTTGCAGGACGATTTGCTGGACAATCCGCGCCGACGCAAGGCGCTGATCGAGGCGCTGAATCACCGTCTGCACGAGATTGAAAAACGCCGCGTGGCCGATTTGTCGGTCAATACCGATTTGGAAAGCAATCAGCGGGCGGAGAAGGTGCAGGCTTTGATGGTCAAAGCCAAGGTTGCGGTGGCGCATTTTGCCCAACAATTTGATGAAATGGGCAAACTGCGTGCGCAGGTGCGCAGCAAATTTGGCAAACACACCGCCAAAGGTAATATCAAATTCGATGGTCTGTCGCGCGTATCGCACGTGACTGACGCGACCGACTGGCGCGTCGAGTATCCGTTCGTCGTGCTCACGCCCGACACCGAGGCGGAGATGGCGGGCTTGGTCAAAGCCGCGATTGATTTGGACATGACCATCATTCCGCGGGGCGGCGGCACGGGCTACACCGGCGGCGCCGTGCCGTTGGACGCGCGTTCGGTGGTGATTAATACTGAAAAATTGATTCAAATTCAGCCGGTCGAAAAATGGCGCGGCAGCATGATGACGCACGAAGTCGATACGGTGCTGACCGGCGCGGGCGCGGTGACGCGGCGCGTGGCTGAGGCGGCCGAGCGTGCGGGCTTGGTGTTTGCGGTCGATCCGACCAGCGCGGATGCGTCCTGCGTCGGCGGTAATGTGGCGATGAACGCGGGCGGTAAAAAGGCGGTGCTTTGGGGCACGGCGCTGGATAATCTGGCGAGCTGGACGATGGTTGATCCGAAAGGTAATTGGCTGGAGGTCACGCGGCTGGATCACAATATGGGCAAAATCCATGATGCCGAGTTTGCCACGTTTGAATTGGTGCGTTTGACGCCCGATCGCAAAACCGAATTGAGCCGCGAGACCTTGAAAATTCCCGGACATACTTTCCGCAAGGTCGGTTTGGGCAAAGACGTCACCGATAAATTCCTCGCCGGTTTGCCGGGTGTGCAAAAAGAGGGCACGGACGGGCTGATTACCTCGGCGCGTTGGGTGTTGCACCGCATGCCGAAACACACGCGCACCGTGTGTCTGGAGTTTTTCGGTCAGGCGCGCGAGTCGATTCCGAGCATTGTGGAGATCAAAGATTATTTGGATCAAACCGCGAAAACCACGGGTGCGACTTTGGCCGGTTTGGAACATTTGGACGAGCGCTATCTGCGCGCGGTTGGTTACGAAACCAAAAGCCGCCGCGCCGAGCTGCCGAAAATGGCCTTGTTCGGTGACATTGTGGGTGATGACGAAGACGCCGTGGCGCAGGCCGCGTCCGAAGTCGTGCGCTTGGCCAGCCGCCGCACGGGCGAGGGTTTTGTCGCGGTCAGTCCCGAAGCGCGCAAAAAATTCTGGCTCGATCGCGCACGCACGGCGGCGATTTCGCGCCACACCAATGCCTTTAAAGTCAACGAAGACGTGGTGATTCCGTTGCCGCGCATGGGCGAGTACACCGACGCGATTGAGCGCATCAATATTGAATTGTCGGCGAAAAACAAGTTCAAAATTTTAGACGCGCTGGATCAATACCTCGCAGGTGATTTGCCCGTCGTGAAAAATGACGATGGCAGCGCGAACGATCAAAGCAAACTTGAAATCATCGGCGATCGCGCGCTGGATGCACGCGTGGTGATTGCCAACGTGCGAGCGCGTTGGCACTACTGGATGGCACAGATCGATACGCCGTTGGCGCAGATCATCGACACCGTGGACGGTATGGTGGATGCGAACACGCGTGAGGCGCTGCATCAGCGTTTGCAAGAGCGGCCGGACGTGCGCATGTTTGACGTGCTGCAGGATCGCACGATACGCCTGTCGTACAAACGCGAGGTGCGCCCTGAGTTGCGTGGGATTTTTACCGGTTTGTCGTTCACCAAAATTTTGGACGACGTGACCGAAATTCACCAAAAAGTGCTGCGTTCGCGCGTATTCGTCGCGCTGCATATGCACGCGGGCGATGGCAACGTCCACACCAATATTCCGGTCAACTCGGACGACTACGAGATGCTGCACGAGGCGAACGAAGCGGTCGCACGCATCATGGCGATTGCGCGCGCGCTCGATGGGGTGATTTCGGGCGAACACGGCATCGGCATCACCAAACTCGAATTTTTGAGCGAAGCGGAAATGGCGCCGTTTCGTGCGTACAAACAACAGGTGGATCCGAACGGCCACTTCAATCGCGGCAAACTGATGGCCGGCGCGGATTTGCGCAATGCGTATACACCGTCGTTCGGCCTGATGGGCGTGGAGTCGCTCATCATGCAGCAGTCCGACATCGGCGCGATTGCCGACAGCGTGAAAGACTGCTTGCGCTGCGGCAAATGCAAACCGGTGTGCAGCACGCATGTACCGGTGGCGAATTTGCTGTATTCGCCGCGCAATAAAATCCTCGCCACATCCTTGCTTATTGAAGCGTTTTTGTACGAGGAGCAAACGCGACGCGGCATTTCAATCGCGCATTGGGGCGAATTTGAAGACGTCGCCGATCACTGCACCGTCTGCCACCGCTGCGAAAAGCCGTGTCCGGTAAACATTGATTTTGGCGATGTGACCATTGCCATGCGCAATTTGCTGCGCAAAATGGACAAGAAAACGCCGAATTTGGGCACAAAGTTGGCGATGACTTACCTGAATATGCGTGACCCGTCGAGCATCCGTCTGTACAAAAAAATGGTGATCGAATGGGGCAACAAAGCGCAGAACTGGGCGCATAACTTTGCCAAAACCGCGCTGGTCACGCGCGCGCAAACCGCGCAACCGCAGTCAACCGTGGGGCGCGCGCCGGTGCGCGAGCAGGTGATTCACTTCATCAATAAGCCGATGCCGGGCAATTTACCGAAAAAAACCGCGCGCGCTTTACTCGATATTGAGGACGCCAAATACGTGCCGATCATTCGTGATCCGCAAGCAACGACCAGCGACACCGAGGCCGTGTTCTACTTCCCGGGTTGCGGTTCCGAGCGCCTGTTCTCGCAGGTTGGACTGGCGACGCAAGCCATGCTGTATCACACCGGCGTGCAGACCGTATTGCCGCCGGGCTACTTGTGCTGCGGCTATCCGCAGGCGGCGACGGGTAACGATGACAAAGCCGATCAGATCACCACGGACAACCGTGTATTGTTCCACCGAGTGGCCAATACACTGAACTATCTGGACATCAAAACCGTGATCGTGTCGTGCGGCACGTGTATGGATCAATTGGAAAAATACCAGTTTGACAAAATTTTCCCGAATGCGCGCCTGCTTGACATCCACGAATATCTGCTGGAAAAAGGTGTGAAGCTCGATGGTGTGGACGGCGTGCGCTATATGTACCACGATCCGTGCCACAGCCCGATGAAAACCTACAATCCGCTCAAGGTGGTGAACGAGTTGATGGACACCCATGTGCCGCTGGCCGATCGCTGCTGCGGTGAGTCGGGTACGTTCGCCATCAGCCGCCCGGATATTGCGACGCAAGTGCGCTTTCGCAAAGAGCAGGAGCTGCGCGCCGATGCCGATGCGCTGCGCGCCGATGGCTTTACCGGTGAGGTGAAGGTATTGACCTCCTGTCCGGCGTGTATGCAGGGTCTGAGCCGTTATCGCAACGATATTGACGCCGATCCCGACTATATCGTGGTGGAAATGGCCAAGCGGATTTTGGGCGAGAATTGGATGGCGGATTACGTTAAAACCGTCAATAACGGCGGTATTGAGCGAGTGTTGGTGTGATTGAATGGGGTCGTTACTCCATTTCAGATGGCTGACACACCTCTGTTTTTACCCCTCGTCCGTTTACGGGAGAGGGGCAAGGGGAGAGGGTGCTTTTTAACCCATTGATTTCAAATGGTTAATTTTCAACCCCCTCTCCCTATATCCCTCTCCTCTCTTACATTATCGGGCGAGGGACTTTGTTAACAGCCTTGAATGGGATAATTACCCCATTTAGCCTACACGGTTTGTGCGTTTTTTCAGCATACAATCGCTTCATCGCTCGACTCGGCGCTTACTTTGGTTTGCCGACTGTTTTGACTTTCGTGAATGTTTGCTATGCCCGCTTTTTCCTTACAGAAAAAATTCTTTTTAGCCTTTTTCTCCATCGCCGTGCTGCTGGTGTTATTGACCACAGGCGTGATGCATCATCAGGTGCGAGAGGGTTTTGATGAGTATGTGACCAATGCGAAAATCCAACGTTTAGGTAAGGTGCAGTCGGTACTGGTGCATATGTATCAGCAGGATGGCAATTTGGAGGTGCTGCGTAAATCGGGCGCGTGGGCGGACTTATTGGCCTCGGTTGAAGCGGTGCGCCGTGACCAGATTGATGCGGAATTGCAACCGAATCAAAGTCGTTGGGGTTCCAGCCCAATCCAGCCCAAACCGGTCGAGCCGGTGCGTAGCCCCGAGACCGTAGCGCGCGAGGATAAAGCGATTGCTTCATCGGTCAGCATTATGTTGCAAGCCCGTCAAAACCAAGTGGTTGCTGATGTGCCGGACAGTATTCCGCCGTATGCACGCGGCGTGGCGCTGCTGGATGCGAACGGTTTGTTTTTGGCGGGTGAAACGGTGGATGCGCAGTATGCGATGTTTGAGCCGATTCGCAATCCACAACGGCAAATCATTGCCTATTGGCTGGTCAGCCGCAATGGCTTGGCCTACGACGCCTTGGGGCGCACCTTCATGGACGAGCAGTTCTCTGGATTTTTATTGATGGTGGCGGTCGCAGCGGCATTTTCGGCCTTCATCGCGTGGTTGTTGTCCATGCATTTTCGCCGACCGATTGCCGAATTGCAAACCGGCTTTCGTGCGGTGGCCGCAGGGCATTTGAATACCCGATTGGACAACAGTGACGGCAATGAAATGGGTGATATTGCGACGCATTTTAATCGCATGACCGCGCAGTTGGAGGCGCAGGAAACCGCGCGTCGGCAGTGGGTCGCCGATACGTCGCATGAGTTGCGCACGCCGTTGACGGTGTTGCGCATGCGCACCGAGGCGATGCGCGATGGCATCGTGCCGAATACGGACGAAGAATGGCAACGCAGCATCAAGACCATTGAGGATATGTCGCTGTTGATCGATGATTTGCAACAAATGGCCAAAGCGACGGCGGGGCAATGGGATTTGAATCGGCAGACGATTGATCTGAATCAGTGGTTGGCCGAGGTGGCGGAGGATCATAAACCGGCGTTTGAGCAAGCAGGATTGAGCTTGAGCTACACGCCATTGCCCCAATCGGTGTATATTCAGGGCGATGAGCAACGCTTGCAGCAGGTGGTGCGCAATATTTTGGTCAACAGCATGCGCTACACCGATGCGCCCGGACAAACGCAGATTCGCATGGAGACTGCTGACGGCTGGGCGCGAATTTCGATCAAGGACAGCTCGCCCGGTGTGCCGGAAGCCTCGCTCTCGCATCTGTTCGAGCGTTTTTATCGGGTTGATGGCTCGCGCAATCGCGCCACCGGCGGCTCGGGATTGGGTTTGGCCATCAGTCAGGGCATTGTAAACGCGCATGGCGGTACAATCACAGCACAGCATTCGGATTTGGGCGGTTTACAGATCGTTATCCAACTGCCGTTACCGGCCGAAACACCGCCGGTGGAAAGTCGGGTGAAAAAATTTAAACGCGGTTTAAACCTTGGAAAACAATAATCTTGCCCCATGTTATTGAAAATGGGCTAACTTCAGCAAAGGAGTGACGATGGAAAATAGTTTTGAACGCAAAAGCCAGATTTTATTGGTCGAAGACGAAGCCATGATTGCGCAGGTGCAACAGGCGTATTTGCAAAACGCGGGTTTCTTGGTGCACTGGCACGACAAGGGCGACGCGGTGATTGAAGCGGTGAAAATTCAAAAACCCGATCTGGTGATTTTGGACGTGATGATTCCGGACAAAAAGGGGCGCGACGGCATGGCGCTGTGCCGCGAGATTCGCGAGTTTTCCGACGTGCCGGTGATGATGATCACGGCAAAAGTCGAGGAAGTCGATCGTCTGCTCGGCTTTGAAAATGGCGCCGACGACTATTTGTGTAAACCGTTTAGCCCGAAAGAAATGGTGGCGCGCGCCAAAGCGCTGTTGCGCCGCCGTGTGAGCGGCAACTCCGGGCAAAATGTCTTTGTGTTTGACCCGGCGGCGCAGGTGATTCGCTATGGTGAGCAAAAACTGGATTTAACGCCGACCGAATTGCGTTTGTTCAATACTTTGCTGGCGCAACCGGAGCGCGTATTCTCGCGCGACCAATTGATTGCGCAGGCGTATCACGACAATTTGGACGTGTTTGACCGCGCGATTGACAGCCACATCAAAAATCTGCGCAAAAAAATCGCGGCGGTATTGCCGGACGTGGACGTGGTGCAGTCGGTGTACGGCATGGGCTACCGCTATTCACCGCCGGAAGAGCAGTTTTAATCGAATGGGTGACCGGCCTTTGTCTGATCAATGTCATGAGCTGCCATAACCACAAAAACCCGACGATTGTCGGGTTTTTGGTTTGAGGGGTTATTAACGGGTTTATTGCTGCGGTGCTTGCTGCATCGGGCGCAGCCCCTCACGTGGCGGTTTGCCAAAATTCGCCATCAATTTATCTCCGCGCATCTCGCAGGTTGCGGGTATGGTTGTACTGGCGTTGCGCGGGCTGGTGATGTTTACACTGTCACCGGCTTTTTTGCCCACGCAGGCTTGTTCCATCGCACGCATGCGTTCCAACATTTGATTGGGCATGGCTTGCAATTCGCCCGTGCGTGGTGATTGGGTGCAGGTTGCATCGAGGTTTTCACCGCGTGGTGTGGTCAATGTCACAGCCGTGCCTTCGGCTTTGTTTACACAGGCGGCTACGGCTGCTTGGCGCATGGCCTCGCGGTTACCATCGCCATGACCACGGCGGCCGGATGGGTTATCCATGCTGCCACACGCGGCCAAAATGGTGCCGGCGGCAATCAGTGATGAAATGAGTAGGGTGCGTTTCATACGGTTCTCCTGTCGGTTCTAAAAAGAGCACATCGGGGCGATGTTGCATTTGCGTGTACAATCATAGGCCGAAAACGTAGCGCAAATGTGAGGCGCATGTAAATTTTTGTAAAGTTGGCGCGATTTGTCTGCTGTAGGGTTAAACAATAGAAGGTTTTTTATGTTAAAAGTCGATTATCAAATTTCTGTCAATTCCCATCCGGCGCACGAGCAGGCGCATTTATCCGCCGAACAGTTGTGGTCGGGGCTGCTGCTGCGCATCATGGAGCCGGAGCGCTTCACCATCGGTTTGGATCGTGCCGAGGTGGCGCAAATCAGCGATGTTCGGTATCAGCGCACTTTATTTTTTGGTAACAATGCGATTCGCGATGAGGTGGTGTTAACGCCGCAGCACAGCGTGCGCTTCACCACCGAGGCAACGGACTCGGTGCCATCGGGGCAGTTGTATTATGAAATTCAGAACGATGCGACGCAGGGACTGATGTTGCATTGCGAGTACGCCACGAACTTCCCCGAACCCAGTACGGACGAGGATCAATCTTTGCTGGAGGCGGTGAAAAATGCCTATCGTATGATTGATGAGGACATGGTGCGCCTCATCCGCGAATATGCGCTGATGGTGCGGCATTAAAATGGCATTAAAACTACATAAAAAGGGCGCTACTCGGAGCGCCCTTTGTTTGAGATCACACGGTGATTACCCACACGCACCCACATGGCCGCAGCTGGTGCAAAACTCGCAGCCGTCTTTCTTAATCACCGTATGGCTGCCGCATTCTGGGCAGGGTTTGCCGGCGATCGGCGCCAATATCTCGGGTTTTTCCTCGATGAATAAATCGCCTTGCTCCGGCATCATCACGCCCATATTCTCCACCGGGAAGCCTTCGTCGGTCAAAATGCCGAGCATGGCGTAACGATGAATCACCAGTCGCGCGAGGTAAGCCATGGTTGATGGCCAGCTTTGTGATTTTTCTTGATTTGGCACGCGCGCGAAAAAGTCGCCTTGCGGTTCGGCGTAATTGAGCAGTTTGCGCAGTTTCATGCCGATCCACGCGGGGTCAATCACGCGCATGTCGTGCGAGAGCATTTTGCTCAGTCCGTCCAATTCGCGCGGATACGTGCCCGCGAGCCACATCGAGTACGGACGGCGCGCGCCGTTGGGCAATACGAGTTCTTTGATGAACAGCACAAAGTCGTCGCCGGTTTGCGGATTGTTGATGTCCACCGACCAGCTGATCGTACCGTCGGGGCCGGATTTCGGCTCTTTGCGTGCAAACATCGCGTCCAATACCGGCGTCGGCTCGCCGGCGTTCTCCGCCGTGATTTCGCCAATATCACCGATGCGGTGGCGTACGACTTTGGCCAAAATCGCGCCCGCGCTGGTTGCGGTCACGGTGCTGTCGCCCAATTCAACCGCGTATTGCTGCTCGCCCGGCGTTTTCGCCAACGAGTCGAGTTTCATATTCAGCCATGCGGTGTCTTGGCAACGCATGTCCATTGACAGGGTTTTGGCCAATGCGCCCAAACCGCGCGGGTGATTGCCATTGACCCAGCATTCAAACGGCTGGGCGTCGTTGTCCAGATGGCCGACGAATACGGCAAAGTCGCCCGCCGAATGCTCCACCATATACGTCCAGGACGGATTGCCGCCTTTGGTTTTCGGACGGCTCGGGTATTTCAGGCTGGCGAGCGCCGGTGTCGGCGCGGTTTTCAGGCTGATACGGCGCTCGGTGTCGTTTTCCGAGGTGCCGGATAAATCCTGCGGTGTTTCTTTGGACGGCTCCACCGACAGAACCGCGCCGAGTACAGAGTTCGGACGATAGGTGGTGATGCCTTTTAGCCCCGATTTCCACGCAGACAGGTAGAGGTTTTCAAAATCGGCAAACGGGTAATCGGCCGGTACATTGACGGTTTTAGAAATCGCCGTATCGATATACGGTCCGACGGCGGTACACATCAGCATGTGATCGTTCGCGCTCATCTCCAGCGCGGAGACGAAATATTCGGGCAATTGGCTCATGTCGTGACCGAGCGTGCGATACAGGCGGTAGGCGTGGTCTTCGACCAAATACTCTTTGTGCGTGCCGTCGGCCATGCGTTTTTTGCGCGTGTAAAACCAGCTAAACGGCGGCTCAATGCCGTTCGACGCATTGTCGGCAAACGCCAGTGAAATCGTGCCGGTCGGCGCGATGGACAGCAGGTGTGAATTGCGAATGCCGTGTTTGCGGATGCGCGCCTTGAGCGCCTCCGGCAGGCGGCTGGCGCAGTGCGGTTCGGCCAAATATTTGTCCGCGTCAAACAGCGGGAACGGCTCTTTTTCGATGGCCAGCTCGACGGATGCCTCATATGCCGCATCGCGCATGGCGCGCGAAATCTGCGCCGCCATCGCACGACCTTCGTCCGAATTGTATTTGAGCTTCATCATGATCAGGGCGTCGCCCAAACCGGTGAAACCCAGCCCGACGCGGCGCTTGGCTTGCGCCTCTTGGTATTGTTCGTCCAATGGCCAAACGGTTAAATCCAACACATTGTCCAACATGCGAATCGACAGCGCGGTCACGCGCGCGAAGGATTCAAAGTCAAACGATGGATGCGCACCGAACGGGTCGCGCACGAAAGCGCACAAATTGATCGAGCCGAGGTCGCAGCAGCCATAATCCGGCAGTGGCTGCTCGCCACACGGGTTGGTGGACTCGATGGTTTCGCAGTAGGACAGATTGTTGTCGCGGTTGATTTTACTCATGAACAGCACGCCCGGCTCGGCGTGATCGTAAGTGGATTCCATGATTTGCCGCCACAAATCGCGCGCTTTCACCTTGCGATACACCCACAGTCCGTCGGGGCGCTGATAATAACCTTTGAACACGCTCGCATCCGGCTCCTTCGCATGCACCAATTCCCAATCGGCATCGGCCTCCACCGCCTGCATGAAGGCGTCGGATACGCCGACGGAAATATTGAAATTGCGCAGATCGCCCTGATCCTTGGCGTGAATGAATTCCTCAACATCCGGATGATCGCAGTCCAAAACGCCCATTTGCGCACCGCGACGAGAGCCGGCCGACTCGACCGTTTCGCATGAGCGGTCAAACACGCGCATATACGATACCGGCCCCGAGGCCAAGCTGTGCGTGCCTTTCACGCGTGCGCCTTTCGGACGGATTTTGGAAAAGTTGTAGCCAACACCGCCGCCGCGTCGCATGGTTTCCGCTGCTTGCAACAGCGCCGAATAAATCCCCGGTTTGCCGTCCGAATCTACTTCCGACACCGAGTCGCCGACCGGCTGTACAAAACAGTTGATCAACGTGGCTTGAATATCCGTTCCCGCCGCCGAATTGATGCGTCCGCCGGGGATGAAGCCGCCTTCGAGCGCGCGGTAAAAATCCTCAGCCAGTCGCTCGCGCAACTCAGGCTTTTCACACTCGGCCAGCGCACGTGCCACACGCTGTCGCACCTGCTCCAACGTCGTCTCGTCGCCTTTGGCATATTTCTCAATCAGCACCTCGCGGCTGATGTCTTGTTCGGCGGGTCGGGTCAGATGGGCGATGTTATCGAAATGCACGAGAAGCTCCTTGCTGTTGGGTCGATGTCAGGGACGCTGAGGGCGAATGCCGTGCGTGGGTTCTGAACATCGTTGTGATGCGATCAATACCGCTATCATACCGAAAATTGCCGTTGGCCGTTGGGCTGAACGGTTTTGATTTGATTCTTATTTCTAATTTAAAATCAAATAGTTATATTGATTCTCTACGGTTTGGGCGATTAAAAAATTGCGGGGTCATAGTCAATTTCTATGGCGCAAGCAGTGGGCTGAATGCGTTTGAACTTGCTTAAAGATTCGGTTAAAGGTTTGAAATATCAGGCTCATTTTCAGCGGCCTGAATGCAGGAGGAAATGGTAAAAAAGCGCACGAAACTATTCGTGCGCGCAGATTGCTGACAAACCTTCTCAGCGTTAAATTCAGTACAAAGCCTAAGAAAAATACCGTCATACCCGCGAAAGCGGGTATCCAGAATATCAATAAAAACAATAAGTTAGATTTGTTACTAGATTCCCGCTTTACAGAAACTACACTTCGTTTGTTTTCGCGGGAATGACGGAGCTATAGTTTGTAATAGGACTTTGTTAATAGCCTCAGCGCACGAGACTATTCGTGCGCTTTTGAGTTTGAGTGGCGGATTTAGCCCTTGAGCTTGGCGAGCAAAATCTCATTCACCTGCGCCGGATTGGCTTTGCCTTTGGAGGCGCGCATCACTTGGCCGACGAGGAAGCCGAAGCTTTTCTCTTTGCCCGCGCGGTATTCTTCGACCACGCCTGCGTTGGCGGCCATGACCTCGGCCACGATGGCTTCGATCGCGCCGCTGTCGGATACTTGTTTCAGGCCGTGCGCGTCGATGATTGCGTCAATCTGCGCGTCGCCTTGGTCCGCTTGCTCGCCCGCCCAAACAGCAGCAAACACTTCTTTGGCGAGTTTGTTGGATAAAGTATTGTCCTGAATTTTCGCCAGTAGTTGCGCCAAACGCACGGCGGACACGGGCGAGTCGCTCAGTTCCAAGCCATCTTTGTTCAGCGTCGCGGCCAGATCGCTCATCATCCAGTTCGCCACCAGTTTGGCGTCCGGCTTCGCCATTGCGGCCACAGCGGTTTCAAAGTAGGCGGCGTGCGCTTTGCTCATGGAGACTTGTTCGGCGTCGTACTGTGACAGGCCGTATTGCTCGGCAAAACGCGCTTGCAGTGCGGCGGGTAATTCCGGCATGGTGGCTTTGACCTGCGCTTTCCAGTCGTCGGAAATCACCAGCGGCAATAGGTCGGGATCGGGGAAATAGCGGTAGTCGTGCGCGTCTTCTTTGGTGCGCATGACGCGGGTTTGGCCGCTCGCGGGGTCAAACAATACGGTCGCTTGTTGCACCGCGCCGCCGTCCTCGATGATGCGGATTTGTTCGTTGATCTCGTAGTTGATCGCGTCTTCGAGGAATTTGAATGAGTTCAGGTTTTTGATCTCGCGGCGCGTGCCCAGCTCGGTTTGGCCGACGCGACGCACGGAGACGTTGGCATCGCAGCGGAATGAGCCTTCTTGCATATTGCCGTCGCACACGCCGAGCCAGACCACGAGTTTGTGCAGTTCTTTGGCATAGGCCACGGCTTCGGCGGCGCTGTACATCACCGGCTCGGTGACGATTTCGAGCAGCGGCGTACCAGCGCGGTTCAAATCAATGCCGGATTCGTCCTCGAACAGCTCGTGCACGGATTTGCCTGCGTCTTCTTCGAGGTGGGCGCGGGTGAGTTGAACGGTTTTGCGATAGGCTTTTTCTTTTTCGCCCACGTTGAACGACAGGGTGCCGCCGATGACCACGGGCAGTTCAAATTGTGAAATTTGATAGCCTTTGGGCAAGTCGGGGTAGAAGTAGTTTTTGCGTGCGAATATGCTCACGGGTGCGACTTCTGCGCCGATGGCCAAACCAAAGGTGATGGCTTTTTCGACCGCGGCTTTATTCAATACCGGCAATACGCCCGGCAAGGCCAGATCGACCGCGCACGATTGGGTGTTTGGCTCGGCGCCGTAGGTGGTTGGTGCGCCGGAGAAAATTTTTGATGCGGTGGATAATTGTGCGTGGGTTTCTAACCCGATGACGACTTCCCAGCTCATAATGAATCCTTGTGAATACGTGGTTTAGCGTGTGGTGTTTTGGGCGCAACTGCCGGTGCGCTCGTTCAGCAAAATCGGTAAAATCCGGTCGTTTTGCGCGCATACGGATTTGCAGTTCAGTATCGAAACGCTGGTGTACTGGCCGTTATTCCACATATAAACATGGCAACGGCGGTCTTTTTTCGACTGCAAATCTACCTGCGGACGGGTTTTGACTTGGGTGAAATCGGCCAGATTGAATTGGCAACGGCCTTGGCGTGGGTTCGCTGTCCATTCGAGCTGCTCGACCACGTTGCTGTTCACCTTCAATTTGATGAAATCGTAGTAATTATCCTCTTCGCGCTGCTCGCACGCGCCATTGAACGATACATCGGATGAGCGTGATGGTGCGAGGGTGCTACATGCGTTGAGCAGTATGATGCTGATAAGCGACGCGCCGGTCAGTAATAAGCGTGCATTCATTTTCATCGTGCCACCTGTGGTTTGCGTTGGTGCCAATCCGTGACCGACTGGAAGGCGTGTGCGATCTGCAACAAACGCGCTTCGTCAAAATAATTGCCAATCATTTGCAGGCCGATCGGACGCTCGTCCGATGAGAACCCACACGGCACGCTCATGCCCGGCAAGCCTGCCAAATTCAGCGAGAGCGTGTAAATATCGGCCAAATACATTTGCACCGGATCGTCCGATTTTTCACCCAAACGCCACGCCGGTGTCGGTGCAACCGGCCCCATGATGACATCGCACTGCGCCAAGGCGTTTTGATAGTCCTGCGCGATCATGCGGCGCAGACGTTGCGCCTGCAAATAATAGGCGTCGTAATAGCCGTGTGACAAAACGTAGGTACCGACCAAAATGCGACGCTTGACTTCCCAGCCAAAGCCTTCGGAGCGCGATTTGCGGTACATATCTTCCAGATCGCTGTACTGCGCGGCGCGGTGACCGTAGCGCACACCGTCAAAGCGCGACAAATTGCTGGAGGCTTCCGCCGGTGCGATGACGTAATAGGTCGGGATGGACAATTCGGTGTGCGGTAAATGTACGTCCACGACCGTCGCGCCGAGTTGCTCCAGTTGCGCAATCGCGGCCAAGGTCGCTGCTTTGACCTCAGCGTCCAAACCCGCGCCGTAAAATTCGCTCGGAATCCCAATGCGCAAACCCTTGAGCGGCTGCGATTCGCTCGCTTCAGACGAGAACGGTTGACCGAGCAGACGGGTGAAATCCTCGCGCTCGCGTTGCAAACTGGTCGAATCACGCTCATCAAAGCCGTGCATGGCGTTGAGCAAGGTCGCGCAGTCGTGCGCCGTGCGCGCCATCGGGCCGGCTTGATCGAGGGATGAGGCGTAGGCAATCATGCCGTAGCGCGAGACACGGCCATAGGTCGGCTTGATGCCCGTGATGCCGCAGAATGAGGCGGGCTGGCGAATCGAGCCACCGGTGTCGGTGCCCGTCGCCGCGACTGCCAAACCTGCCGCGACCGCGCAAGCCGAGCCGCCGGAGGAGCCGCCGGGTACGATTTCGGTGTTCCACGGGTTTTTCACCGCACCGTAGTAGGAGTTTTCGTTGGACGAACCCATGGCGAATTCGTCCATATTCAGTTTGCCCAAAGTGACCGCGCCCGCGTCTTTGAGTCGCGCCACGACGGTCGCGTCAAACGGGCTCATGTACTGCGCGAGAATTTTCGAGCCGGCGGTGGTGGCAAAATCGCGGGTGACGAAGACGTCTTTGTGCGCGATCGGAATGCCGGTGAGTGCGTTCGCCTGACCGGCGGCAATGGCTGCGTCGGCGGCGCGCGCTTGCGTCAGCGTGGCCTCAGCATCGCGGCGGATAAAGGCGTTCAGATCCGCGTGTGCCTCGGCGCGGCTCAGAAAGTGTTGCGCCAGTTCAACCGCAGAGAGCTGTTTGCTGTCCAGTTGTGCGCGCAGTTCGCGGATGGATAAGGTGTGTAACATAAAAATCCTGATCGTTAACAGTGGGTACGATGGTGACGATTAGTAGTGATAGTGGCGAAGTAAGGCTTTATTCAATGACCTTGGGTACCAAAAATAACCCTTGGTCGGCCTGCGGTGCATTCGCCATATTCGCCTCGCGGTTGTTTGGCTCGCTCACAGCATCGGTGCGCAAACGCTGGCTCATCTCCTGAATCATCGCAATCGGGTGCATCAGTGGCGCAATGCCTGCGGTGTCCACTTGGCTCATTTGGTCGATCAGGCCGAAAATCGTGTTCATCTGCGTGAGCGTCTGTTCGGCTTCGTCGGCGCTCAGGTTCAATTGCGACAGGCGCGCGATTTTGTGTACATCGTTGATTAATAAAGACATATTGATTCCATTGACAAGATATGTAGTCAAAAAATAGCATTGTACATTGAACCTGTTGTTGTGGGGGCTATTGGCAACGCGCTTTCATCAAAATCCTCATGTCGATACGAAATATTATTTGCCTGGTTTTTATGCAATTTATGACTTTTGTTTAAAACGGGGCAAAAGGCATAAAAAGGCATATATTGAGAGGTTTAGTGGTTGCTTAAATCACACGCCGCATAGTGGATTGTGAAAATAATATGGTTATTTATCAATGTGTTAACTGTTCTTGTATATAATGTGTTCTGCTTAAATCCTATTTGACTTAAATGGTCATAAAGTGTAACAAATAGACCTTCTGTCGTACTTGTTTGCGCTTATAAATATAGTCAGCAGATATGGTAATACCCCCTAAAAAAGCCAGCACCTAAAAGTAGAACCCTTTAAACTAACCCAAAGGAGTTTTACATGAAAGTATCCAAATTCAGCGACAGCCAAATCGCCAGCATTCTAAAACAAGCCGA
>JBATQE010000033.1:0-16499 GCA_049291875.1 Burkholderiaceae bacterium | reverse complement strand
GTTGCGGCGCATGCCTCTGGGGACAGTGGATGGCGTGACGCTCGGGCATGTGGTGCTGTTTCGGCAGGCGTGGAAAATGCGGGCGATCGGCGCGCACGAGTTCGCGCATGTGCGTCAGTACATGCTCTGGGGCTTTTTGTTTCCGCTGGCGTATGGGCTGGAAAGCGTGTGGCAATGGCTGCGTGGGCGGCACTATTATTGGGACAATCGTTTTGAGGTAGAGGCGTATCGTTTGGGGCGTGAACGCTTTGATCGTCCCGCGAAAAGGCTTGAATAGCTTTAACAGACCTAACCAAGTACGCAAATATGTGGTTTTTGTGTCGAGGATGGGTGGTTTTTCAGGGCGGTTTGATATAAATACTTGACCAAAAGAGCCAAATTCAGTATTGTCGCAGGTTCATGAGTGTGCGAATTGCTTTATCCAAGGGTTTGGCTACTCATTCTTGTTTGTGGGCGGGCGACACAATCGCTTCGTTCGCAGCCAATCAATTTCAAAGCACCTTGCTTTTGGTTTGATGTGGCAGATTTGTTGGGGTGGCGGAAAGACGACGTGCGGACGTGATATAGGACGAAAGCATGCGATTGATCCGGCAACAAAGCAAATGCTGGCATTAAATTGTGGAGCAAAGGATTTAGGTTTGACCTTGAAGGGACTCTATCATGTCACATGAACTCACAGGTTCAGAAATATTAGTTCGTTGTTTACAAGCAGAAGGTGTGAAACACATCTTTGGTTATCCGGGTGGTTCGGTCTTGTATATCTACGATGCACTGTATCAACAATCGAGTATTGAACATATTTTGGTGCGCCATGAGCAGGCAGCGGTTCATGCTGCGGATGCGTATTCGCGTTCGAGCAATGAAGTCGGCGTGTGCTTGGTCACCAGCGGTCCGGGCTTGACCAATGCGGTCACAGGGATTGCCACGGCGTATTACGATTCGATTCCTTTGGTCGTCATTTCGGGGCAAGTGCCCACGGCCTTGATCGGCGAAGATGCGTTTCAAGAATGCGACGCCGTCGGCGTGACGCGCCCGATTGTCAAACACAATTTTTTGGTCAAAGACGTGCGCCAGCTGGCGACGACGGTGAAAAAGGCGTTTCATATCGCCAAAACCGGTCGTCCGGGGCCGGTTTTGATCGATATTCCAAAAGACATTTCAAACAATAAATGCAAATTTGACGGCTATCCTGAAACGGTGCATATGCGCTCGTACAATCCGGTGGTCAAAGGTCACTCCGGCCAGATTCGCAAGTCATTGAATTTGCTGATTCATGCGGAACGTCCGGTGATTTACACCGGCGGCGGTGTGATTTTGGCCAATGCGGCGCCCGAGTTGAATCAATTGGTCGATACCGTCGGTATGCCATGCGTGAACACACTGATGGGGCTGGGCGGCTATCGCGCGTCTTCACCGAACTATATCGGTATGCCCGGCATGCACGGCTGCTACGAAGCGAATATGGCGATGCAGCACGCCGATGTGATTTTGGCGGTGGGTGCGCGCTTTGATGATCGCGTGGTGGGCAACCCGAAACATTTTGGCCAAGTGGCGCGCAAAATCATTCATATTGACGTTGATCCGTCATCCATTTCCAAGCGTGTGCGCGCAGACGTGCCGATTGTCGGCGATGTGAAAGACGTGTTGACCGATATGTTGGCGCAGTTGCGCGAAATGAATTTTCAAGCCAATCCGGCGAAAATTGAAAAATGGTGGGCGCAGATCAATGATTGGCGTGCGGTCAACAGCTTGAATTACGATCGCGGGAGCCAATTGGTCAAACCGCAAAAAGTCATCGAAACCTTGCACCGCTTGACCAATGGTGATGCATTCATCACCTCGGATGTGGGGCAACATCAGATGTTTGCCGCGCAATACTATCCGTTTGACAAACCGCGTCGTTGGATTAATTCGGGTGGTTTGGGTACGATGGGTGTGGGTATTCCGTATGCGATGGGTGTGAAAAAGCTTCATCCTGATGCGGATGTGTGTTGCATCACGGGCGAAGGTTCTGTGCAGATGTGTATCCAAGAGCTGTCGACCTGTAAAGAATACGAGCTACCGATCAAGATTTTTAGCTTGAATAACGGCTACTTGGGTATGGTGCGTCAATGGCAGGAATTGCAGTATGACGAGCGCTATTCGCAAACCTACTTTAAGGGCTTGCCCGATTTTGTAAAGCTCGCGGAAGCCTATGGCCACGTCGGTATGCGTATCGAGCGTGATGCCGATGTCGAAGGCGCGTTGAAAGAAGCCTTGGCGATGAAAGATCGTTTGGTGTTCATCGATTTCCAAGTGGATCCGGCGGAAAATGTGTTCCCTATGGTTCAGGCGGGTAAAGGTCTGTCTGAGATGCTTTTGCGTCCAACCCCAGAAGTGTTGCAATCAGCCGCACCGATTTTGAAGCGAGGAGAATAATATGAGACACGTTATTTCTGTATTGCTCGAAAACGAAGCGGGCGCATTGTCCCGCGTGGTCGGATTGTTCGCCTCACGCGGTTACAATATTGAAAGTCTGATCGTCGCACCAACCGAAGACCCCACCTTGTCGCGCATGACCATTACTTCGTCCGGCTCTGATGAGGTGTTGGAACAAATCACCAAACATCTGAATCGTCTGATTGAGGTGTACAAGGTACAAGATTTGACCGACGGCCCGTTTGTCGAACGTGAATTGCTCATGGTCAAAGTACGCGCGGTGGGTAAAGACCGCGAGGAGCTGAAGCGTCTGGCGGACATCTTCCGTGGTCGCATCCTTGACGTGACCGATAAAGCCTTTACAATAGAGGTCACGGGTAATTTGGCGAAAAACGACTCGTTTTTACAAGCGATTGATCGTGGTTTGATCCTCGAAACCGTGCGCACCGGCCCATCGGGTATTGGTCGTGGCGAGCGCGGGTTGCGAGTTTAAGCCGTAAATAAGATAACCATCCAACACATTGGTTTACATTTAAAAATCTAAAAAGGAAAGTCATGAAAGTTTTTTACGATAAAGATTGTGATTTATCATTGGTTAAAGGCAAACAAGTAACCATCATCGGTTACGGCTCACAAGGCCACGCACACGCATTGAACCTGACCGAAAGCGGCGTGAAAGTGACCGTGGGTCTGCGCAAAGGCGGCGCATCTTGGGCAAAAGCGGAAAACGCCGGTCTGCCGGTGAAAGAAGTCGCCGAAGCGGTTAAAGGCGCGGACATCGTCATGATGCTCCTGCCGGATGAGCAAATCGCCAGCGTGTACAACACGGAAGTGGCTCCGAACATCAAACAAGGCGCGGCATTGGCCTTCGCCCACGGTTTTAACATCATTTACAACCAAGTCGTGCCACGCGCTGATTTGGACGTCATCATGGTTGCACCAAAAGCACCGGGTCACACCGTGCGCGGTACGTACAGCCAAGGCGGCGGCGTGCCGCACTTGATCGCGGTTGAGCAGGACAAATCCGGCGCAGCGCGTGACATCGCTTTGTCCTACGCCTCTGCCAATGGCGGCGGTCGCGCGGGCATCATCGAAACCACCTTCCGCGAAGAAACCGAAACCGACTTGTTCGGTGAGCAAGCCGTATTGTGCGGTGGCGCGGTTGAGCTGGTGAAAATGGGCTTTGAAACTTTGGTTGAAGCCGGTTATGCACCGGAAATGGCCTATTTCGAATGCTTGCACGAATTGAAACTGATCGTGGACCTGATCTACGAAGGCGGTATTGCCAACATGAACTACTCGATCTCCAACAACGCTGAGTACGGCGAATACGTGACCGGTCCGCAAGTGATCAACGAAGAGTCGCGCAAAGCCATGCGCCAAGCGTTGAAAAACATCCAAACCGGCGAATACGCGAAAAGCTTCATCCTCGAATACAAAGCCGGTGCACCAACCATGGTGTCACGCCGTCATTTGACCGAGCAGCACCAAATCGAGCAAGTCGGTGGCAAACTGCGCGCGATGATGCCGTGGATTGGTAAAAACAAATTGGTTGATCAAAGCAAAAACTAAATCTCGGACTTATTGAGCGTTGGCGCAAAAATACGTCAACGCCAATAGAATGAGCGCATTAGAATGGGGGTGCAGTCAGCGGATTGCATCCCTATTTTTATGCAAAAGGATGATTCAAATGAATAAAGCGAAATGGTTGGCAGCGGCCGGGTTGAGCGGCTTGTCATTGACTTGCGCGGTGGCGCAGGCGGAAACCGTGGCGATTAATCAAAACGGCTCTTTGGTGGAAATGTGCGCCAGCGCGGAGAAAATGGTCGCACATGATGCCGCGATGATGAATGTGGATTTTTCGGTGCAAAACCGTGACAAAGTACAGGCGGCGGACAGCGTGAACCGCACCATGTCACAAGCCATGCAATTGATCAAACAATATCGCAGCGTGACGGTTGAGAATCAAAGTTACAACACCTCACAAGAGCGCGATAAAGACGGACAGTTGACCAACAAATGGCTGGTGCAACAGTCATTTTCCCTGACCGGTAAAGATTTGAACGACATGGCCGAGCTGGCCTCGAAATTACAGGCGATGGGCGTCAATGTCGGGGGCATGAGCTCTTATTTGAGCCCCGAAGGCCGCCGTGTGGCTGAGCAAAAGCTCAATGATGAAGCCTTTGCCGATGTGAAATCACGCATTGCAACCGTGGCCAAAGCCTTTGGGCAGCCGGTCGGCGCATGGCGCATCGCGCACATGAACATCATGCCGAACAACCCATGCAGTGGCTATGGCGGACGCATGTACGCCGCAGCGGCAGCGCCCATGATGCGTGAAAAAGCAACGGATGTGGCCGAGCCGGAATTGGTACAAGGGCGTGAGCAAATGCAGGTGAACTTTTACATCGCCGTGCGTGCCAAATAAACGATCTAGCGATATCGAATCAATGATGTTGGATTGAGCTATACGGACATCATCCGCTTGCGGCGATGATGTCCGCCCAAAGGAGGATGGTATGACAATCACTTGGGTGAGAGAATTTTTACTCTGGAATTTATTGTTCAATTACGCCATTCTGTTGCTGTGGTTTGGTGCATTCCGTGGCTGGCACGACGGCTTGTATCGTTTGCACAGTCGTTGGTTTCACTTAGGGGCTGAACAATTTGACGCAATACACTATGTCGGCATGGCCGTATACAAGATTGCGATTCTGTTACTGAATCTGGTTCCGCTTTTGGCATTGCTCGTGCTGCATTAATAATTTGGATATTATGGCGAAACGACTCCCGACTCACCCGAAACATCCTGAACGCATTTGTTGGGGTTGCGACAAACTGTGCTCGAAAAATGATTTGGCTTGCGGTAACGGTGCGGAGCGTACGCCTCATCCGGTGGAATTGTTTGGTGAGGATTGGCTGGCGTGGGAGTTGTCGGAGGATGATGAGCATGCAGAGGTAACAACGCTTAAAAAATCCGATTGATTCGGATGGTAGGTGAATAGAAAAAGGGTGCCGAATAGCACCCTTGATTTTTTAATACGGACGTTAATTAAGGCTTAATCGCAATTTTGAGTACGCCATCGCGTTGATTGGCGAATAGGTCATAGGCCTCAACGATGTTGTCCAGTTTGTATTCGTGCGTGACCAATGCGCCCAAATCAACCCGACCGGACTCGACCACGCTCAGCAGGCGGCGCATCCGTTCTTTACCGCCCGGACACAGCGCGGTGTTGATTTTGTGGTCGCCCAGACCTGCGGCAAATGCGCTGATCGGAATGGTTAAATCCTCCGAATACACGCCGAGGCTGGAGAGTGTCCCACCCGGTTTGAGTACGCGCAGCGCTTGTTCGAAGGTTTTTTGTGTGCCCAGTGCTTCAATACTCGCATCCGCACCACGTCCGTTGGTGATTTTCATGACTTCATCAACGACATCGACATTGCGGAAGTTGAGCGTGACGTCGGCGCCCATTTTCTTGGAAATCGCCAGTCGCTCATCATTGCCATCCACGGTGATGATGAGACTGGCGCCCTTGAGTTTCGCGCCTGCGGTGGCGCACAGACCAATCGGCCCTTGGGCAAAAATCACGACGATATCGCCGATTTGAATATTGGCGTTTTCCGCACCCTTAAAGCCGGTGGACATGATGTCCGGACACATGAGCACTTGTTCGTCGGTCAAGCCGTCGGGAATCGGCGCGAGGTTGGCCTGCGCATCCGGCACGAGCACATATTCGGCTTGCGTACCGTCGATGATGTTGCCAAAACGCCAGCCTGCCGTGGCTTTGTAACCGTGGCAGGAGCATTTGCCATCCTCATCCAGCAGATACGAGCCGTCTTGTGACGGATAGCCATCTTGACAGGCGTATGAGGTGAAGCTCGGACAAATTGCACCGGCGATCACGCGTTGGCCTTCGTGATAACCTTTGACATTGCTGCCGAGTTTTTCAATGATGCCGACCGGTTCATGACCGATGGTCAAGCCTTCTTTGACCGGATATTCGCCTTTTAAAATATGCACATCCGTGCCGCAAATGGTTGTGGTGGTGATGCGCACCAAGGCGTCGTTCGGGCCGACATCCGGGATTTTTTTCTCAACAATTTCAATCCGACCTTTGCCCAAGAATGCAGCAGCTTTCATCATATTTGCCATTTTAAGTCTCCTTGCGTTGGTGTGAAAAATCATTGATACCATTTTAGTATAGTGATGAAATGAGGAGAGAGATAGCAAATTTTAGAAAGTTTGCTTATGTAAGCGGTACCAAAAAAAGAGATGGTTAATGAACCATCTCTTTTTTAAAATCAAATACTTAGCTTGAGGTTATTTTTGTGGCAACAACCCATAAATCAAAATCACCGCGATCAGTACCGGTGATACTTTGGTCACGATGAAGTACAGTTTTTCGAGCAAAGCTTGATTCTTGAGCGTACCGTTATTGCTGATGGCGTGGATGAAATCGGCTTTGCGCCAATTCAGGGCGACAAAAATACAGGTCGCCAGACCGCACAGCGGCATCATCAATTTACTGGCTAAAAAGTCAAAGGCATCGAAAATGTTTTTATCGAACACGGTTACGTTTGCCAGTGTGCTGTTGGACAACGCACACAGCCCACCGAGTACCAATAAAGCCGCCATGACGATGACAATGGCGCGTTTGCGTGTCCAATTCAGGCGCTCGTGCAACACGGCCACAGGCACCTCGACGATCGAGAGCATCGCGCCGATGGCCGCCATCGCGGTCAACACGAAAAACACCGCGCCGAGAATTTGACCGAGTGGCATGTGGACGAATACCGCCGGAATGGTTTTGAACAGCAAGCTCGGACCGCCCGCCGGATTAAAGCCAAAGGCGAACACCGCCGGGAAAATCGCCAAGCCCGCCAGCAATGACACGCTCAAATCCGCCAGCATCACGGTCAAAGCGGTTTTCGGGATGTTTTGTTCCGAGCGGAAATAGCTGCCATAAATCATCATCGAGCCGATACCGAGCGAGAGTTTGAAAAACGCCAATCCCAGCGCGGTAAAAATCACCGTGGCATTGATTTTGCTCCAATCGGGCAGGAATAAAAATTTCACACCGGCCATTGCGTTGGGCAAGCTCAAGCTAGTCAGCGCCACAATGATCAACAGAATGAACAACAAAGGCATCAGCTTCTTGGTCACGGCTTCAATGCCCTTGGTCACGCCCATCAGCAAAATACCGCCAACCACCAGCAACACCAGCCATTGCATCAGTAATGATAAAGTTGGATTGCCGACCATACCGCCAAACGCCTCGGCCAAATGGTTTTTATCATCGGACAGCAGTGAGCCGGTCAAACCTTTGCCGACATAGGTAAACACCCAGCCGACCACCACCGAATAAAACGACATGATCAGCAGGGCGGCGATCATGCCTGCGAAACCGATCAGCCACCAGTGGCCTTTCGGTGCAATCGTGCGGTAGACATTCACCGGATCGGTGCGCGTGGTGCGTCCGAGACTGATTTCGGTGATCATCAGCGGTAGGCCGACCAGCAAGGTGGCGAGCAAATAAATCAGCAGAAACCCTGCGCCGCCGCCTGCACCGGTTTGGTAAGGAAACATCCAAATATTGCCCAAACCGACGGCCGAGCCTAAGGTCGCGGCCAAAACGCCGAAGCCGGAAGAAAAACCGCTGCGCTGTGTCGTATTTTGTGGTGTTTGATTCATGATAAATTGATTGGGAATGTAAAAAACGGACTAAAAAATACGTCCACGTGGTTGGATATAGAAAGAATTTAATCGAAATAATCCTGAACATAAGAAAATTTAACTCGCCATTTTAGCACCGTTGCGGTGCATTTTTACACCATTCTGCGCATTCGGACGGCGTGAATCTCGTCGAAACGTTGCCGCAAAACGATAGAATATTTTATTGATATCGTGTTCATCCGCATTCACACAGTTGATTGGATGGGGTTGTTTGTGCGTTGCACAAGCCATAACCGCACTTTTTTAGGAGTATGGGGCAAAATCAAGTAAAATGACGGTTGATGGACGTTGTTTCGCCTGCACATCTGTATGATATATCTATGCTTTGAGGCGAACGCAGAGGCGTCCGGTTTCATTCACGATTTTGAGTAAGAGAGTTTTTATGTCAGCATCTAATTATCCGCATCCGATTTTCGCCAAAGAAGGTTGGGTATTCATCGGTATCGCGGTTTTTCTGGCCGTATTCATCCACTTTTTGGGTGGCTTTGGCTGGGCGTGGCCGTTCTACATCATCGCCGCGTTTGTGATTCAATTTTTCCGTGATCCGGCGCGCGATATCCCGAGTACACCGAATGCCGTGCTGTCTCCCGCAGACGGGCGCGTGATCGTGGTGGACAAGGTGTACGATGTCTACGCCGAACGCGAAGCCTTGAAAATCAGCGTATTCATGAACGTGTTTAACGTTCACTCCAACCGCATGCCGGTCGATGGTACGGTGGTCAAAGCGCAGTATTTCCCCGGTCAGTTTTTCAATGCCGATCTGTCCAAAGCCTCCGAGCAAAACGAGCGCAACGCGCTGGTGCTGCACACCGCAGACGGTCAAGTGGTGACCGCCGTGCAAGTAGCCGGATTGATCGCCCGTCGTATTTTGTGCTACGTCGGCGTCGGGCATCAGGCGGCGCGAGGCGAGCGCTACGGCTTTATCCGTTTTGGTTCGCGCGTGGACGTGTACCTGCCGGTGGACGCCATGCCGCGCGTGAGCATCGGTGACAAAGTGTCCGCTACCACCACGATTTTGGCCACATTGGCCGATCATTCGTCTGTACCGGCACCGGTCACAGCCGCTCCGACCGAGGAACACAATGACTGAGCAACATTCTGATATCAAGGTGATTGACGAATTTGGCCGCGAGGCGGGGCATATCCCCGCGCGTCACCGTGCGATTTACCTGCTGCCGAATGCCTTCACCACGGCGGCGTTGTTCGCAGGCTTTTTTGCGATCGTCAAGGCCATGAGCCACGAGTTTAATATCGCAGCAGTCTCAATTTTCTGCGCCATGGTACTCGATGGTATGGACGGGCGTGTGGCGCGACTGACCAAAACCCAAAGTGCGTTTGGCGAGCAGTACGACAGCCTCGCGGATATGGTCTCGTTCGGCGTCGCGCCGGCGTTGGTCGTCTACGAATGGCAGTTGCATGGGCTGGGGACGGGGCGTTTGGGGTTGATCGTTGCCTTTATTTACACCGTGTGTGCGGCATTGCGCTTGGCGCGGTTCAATATCAACACCGACGTCATCGACAAGCGTTATTTCCAAGGGCTGCCCAGCCCATCGGCGGCGGCACTCACGGCGGGCATGGTTTGGCTGGTCGAGGAAAAAGACCTGCCGATTCCGGCGGAAGCGATTCCCTACATCGCCATTGCGGTTACTCTGTTTGCCGGACTGTCCATGATTACCAATATTCGCTATTCGAGCGGAAAAGCAATGGATGTGCAGCACTCCGTGCCGTTCGTCAAGCTACTGATGTTCGTTGGTATCATGCTTTGCATTATCGCATGGCCGCCATTCGCACTATTTGGCTTGTTCGTCGCCTACGCGCTCTCCGGCTACGTGCTGTGGCTGTGGCGTTGGTCAAAAGGCGAGTCGTTGAAAAAACAACGCAAAAGCTAATTTCACAACCTAATCCCAAAACGCTTGCGTGCGACGCAGGCGTTTTTTATACCCAAAAATAATGAATTCAGAGAAAAATATGCCCACATTTGAAGACGCCCTTGCGCTCGCCGCACGCGCGCATAAAGGTCAATACGACCTCGCAGGCGCGCCCTATATCTGCCACCCCATGCGTGTCGCGCTGGCGCAGACCGATGAACGCGCGCGCATCGTCGCCGTCCTGCACGACGTGGTCGAAGACACGCCGATCACCTACGATGATTTGGCCCAAGCGGGCTTCGATGCCGACATCATTGCTGCTGTTGAGGCGCTGACCAAACGCCCGGGGGAAAAACGCATGGACGCTGCCGTGCGTGCTAAAGCCCATCCGCTGGCGTTACAAGTGAAGCTCGCTGATGTCGCTGACAATATGAACCTTGCGCGGATTGGTCATCCAACGGCGGAGGACTATGCGCGCTTGCGGGAGTATGAAGGGGTTTTGGCCTATTTGAAACAAGAGTAATGTGCGAATTGCGCATCTGATTAGCTATTGTCGTGATGTAGGGGCGGGTTTAAAACCCGGCCCTACTGTCTTTGCACCATAGGTATTACGATGAATGGCTTGTTCCTCGCCGAGCGCGTGCTCGCGCCAGTGCCGCTTCGATACTGGCGCGTTTGCGTTCGATGTCATCGCTTTCAAACTGCGCAGGCGGATGCTCGGCGGTGAAATCGGCGTGTTTGTGTTCGAGTTTTTGGTGGCGGCGTTGTTCGCGCTCTGTTTTTTCGCGTTTGAGGCGTTGTTCACGGAATTGGTATTGTTCACGTGCGGTATGCGCTCGCTCGCGTGTCCAGTTTGGATTGGCAGCCACTGGCATTTGGATGCAGTCAACGGGGCAGGGTGGTACGCACAGTTCGCAGCCGGTGCATAGCTCGGCGATGACGGTGTGCATGAGTTTGGCTGCGCCGACGATGGCGTCAACCGGGCAGGCTTGGATGCATTTGGTGCAGCCGATGCATTCGTCTTCGACGATGTAGGCGACGCGCAGGGGCTGTTCAATGCCATTGGCGGGGTTGAGTGCAATAACGGGCTGGCCGGTGATTCGGGCTAATTCGGTGATGCCGAGTGCGCCGCCGGGCGGGCATTGGTTGATCGGGGCGTGCTCGAATGCGATGGCGTGGGCGTAGGGCGCACAGCCGTTGTAGCCGCATTGGGTGCATTGGGTTTGTGGCAAGGCGTCGTTGATGCGTTGTTCGAGTGCCTCGGGGTTTGAGGCGTGGTCTGGGTGGTTCATTGGTTTTTGCTGGGTTTGCTGAACCGACGGCTGATTTTTTTCACTTGGCGCAGGGTGCGCACGGCTTTGAATACGTGCGCGAGGTGCGAGCGGTCGGTGACATCGATGATGATGCGGATGTCGGCGTCGCCACTGTGGGTTTCGAGCGAGACGTCGGCGATATTGGCACCCGCGTCGGCGATGCGGCTGGCGACTTTGGCCAGCAGCCCTTTTTCATTGACGGCGATGACGGACAGCGCCACGGGGAAGCTGATGTCTAAATCGGTTTGCGTGTCCCATTCAAGATCAATCCAGCGCAGGTTGTCGAGATTGCGTTGTGCGCGTGCGACAGGGCAGTCTGCGGTGTGAACGATCAATCCTTGTTTTTTCTGGAGGTAGCCGATGATGGCGTCGCCGCGAATCGGACGGCAGCATTTGGATAGGGTGACGGTATTGGCCTCGTCGCCGCGAATGATGAGGCGCTCGGTGTCGCTTTTGACGAGGGCTTCTTCGGAGGCTTCGAGTACGGCTTTTTGTGATGAGCTGGCGTCGCGTGTTTGATTGAGAAACAGCCAGCGTTGTGCGCTGATGTTGGCGTAGCGAATGCCGAGGCCGATTTCGGATAGGAATTCTTCTTGGGTTTTACTGCCGACGTCGCCGAGCAGTCGTTCCCAGCCGTCTTTGACTTGATCGGGGTAGGGCAGATTGATGTGTTCGATCGCTTGGCGCAGCAGTTGTTCGCCCAGTAATGCGGACTCAGCCGAACGGCGGGATTTGAAATAGTGGCGTAGCTCCATGCGCGCTTTGCTGGTTTTGACCCATTTAAGCCAAATCGGTGCGGGGTGTGCGTTGGCATCGGTGATGATTTGCACACGGTCGCCGTTATGCAGCTCTTGACTGATCGGGCTGTCGATGCCGTTGATGATGGCGCCGACGGCACGGTTGCCAATGTCGGTGTGAATGGCGTAGGCGAAATCAAGCGCGCTCGCTTGACGCGGCAGGCTGAGGATTTTGGATTTCGGGGTGAATACGTAGACGGCATCCGGTGATAAATCGACTTTGATGTGTTCGAGAAATTCGATGGAGTCGTTGGTCTTTTGCTGGATGTGCAGTAGCGATTGCAGGGTCAGGTGCGATTGCTTTTGTACATCGGAGAAGCTGACGTCGGTTTCTTTGTACAGCCAGTGGGTAGCAATGCCGGACTCGGCGATGCGCTCCATCTCATGCGTGCGAATTTGGAACTCCATCGGTTTGCCGACGTGGTTCAGGACGACGGTGTGCAAGGATTGGTAGCCGTTTTTCTTCGGAATGGCGATGTAGTCTTTGAATCGTCCCGGTACGGGGTTGAACAGACCGTGCAAGATACCGAGGCTCAGATAGCAGTCGCTGCGCGTGTTGACCAGCACGCGAAAGCCGTACACGTCCATGACTTTGGACAGGGACAGCTTTTTGTTTTTCATCTTGTAGTAGGTGCTGGCGAGGTTTTTTTCGCGGCCAAAAATGTCCGCCTGAATCTGCGCGGCGGAAAAACTCTCACGAATCTGGTGAATCACTTTGCCAAATAACTCTCGTTTGACTTGGCGCGAACCTTTCAACGCTTCGCGCAGTACGCGCGCGCGCCACGGGTGAATTTGCTCGAAGCATAAATCTTCGAGTTGGCGATAAATATCGTCCAATCCGAGTCGATGTGCGATCGGCGCGTAGATTTCGAGGGTTTCCTGCGCGATGCGTTTGCGCTTGTCCGCGCGCATCGTCTCCATCGTTGACAGATTGTGCAGGCGGTCGGCCAGTTTGATCAGGATGACGCGCACATCGTCGGCCATGGCGAGCAGCATCTTGCGAAAGCTCTCGGCCTGCTGCGCCTCTTTACTGTCAAAATGCAACTTGTCCAGTTTGGACAGGCCATCGACCAAATTGGCCACCGGCGCGCCGAATTGATTGGCCAGCGTGATTTTGTCAATGCCACAGTCTTCCAAAACGTCGTGCAGCAGCGCGGCCTTGATCGACTGCGAATCCAGTTTCCACGTCGCACACAGCGTTGCCACGGCAATCGGATGGGTGATGTAGGGTTCGCCGGTTTGACGATATTGTCCGAGATGCGCGGCGTCAGCGACGGTAAAGGCCGCACGGATGCGGGCGCACTCTTGCTCCGACAAATAGCTGCGCAGTTGCCCGAACAAGCCGTCCAAGCCGGTTTTGATCAACTCGGCGTGTTGCTTTTTGTGTTCAGGTGACACCGCCGTGGTGAAGCTGGTCGCGTGGAACGCTTGCTCCGTGGTTGGCTGGGTCGTGTTCTGCTCGTCGGACATAGGTAATCGTTTTTTAGGTCAATACTCGGTTCAGTTATAGGCAAAAAAAGCCATTGAAACAATGGCTTGTCGATCAGACGGGGCGAATCAATTCGGTACTTTGAGCAACATCTCGGTACCTACTTCACCTGCGGCGATTTCGCGCAGGGCGGTCACGGTCGGTTTGTCGTTGCTGGCGATTTTCGGGCTGTGACCCTGCGCCAATTGACGTGCGCGATAGGTCGCCGACAACGTCATGTCAAAGCGATTCGGGATGTTTTTCAAGCAATCTTCTACGGTAATACGTGCCATTTTTTTACTCTTTCAATCAAATTCCAAGATCATCGGTAACCGGTTTAATCTCAATGTACAAGGGGTTTATGCACAAGGTTTAGCATCACTCGGTGTCATCAAATCTTTGAAAATATCGGGATAACGTGCCTTTTGTGAGGCAAACCGCAATCGTGACGCGCCAACAATCTGCTGCAATTGCGCCAAAGCGGTGGAAAATAGGTGGTTAATGATAACATATTCACACTCACCTGCGTGCGCCATTTCATTTTTGGCCGCCGCCAGTCGTCGGGCGATCACCTCTTCGCTGTCCGTACCGCGTTTGTGCAGGCGCTCATTCAATGCTTCCATCGACGGCGGTAGGATGAAAATGCCGATCATGTCGGGAAAATGCGTGCGCACCTGCTGTGCGCCCTGCCAGTCAATCTCCAGCAGAACGTCTTTGCCCGAAGTCAGCGCCGAGACAATCCAATCTTTTGAGGTGCCGTAATAATTACCATGAACCTCGGCGGACTCAATGAAGCCGCCTGCGGCGCGTTTGGCCAAAAAATCGTCCACCGTGGTGAAATGGTAGGCCACGCCGTCCACTTCGCCGACGCGCGGCGCACGCGTGGTGTGCGAAACGGACAGCAGGATGTTGTCATCGCTTTTGAGCAATTCGTTGACGAGCGATGATTTGCCTGCGCCGCTCGGAGCGACGACGACGAATAAACTACCGATGTGGGCGTTGGAAAGGGGGCTGTTCATACAATTCCTACTGTGTTTGGGTTTTTATTTATTTGGGTTATTCCAAATTTTGCACCTGCTCGCGCATTTGTTCAATGATGAGTTTGAGTTCGAGTGAGGCTTGGGTTTGTGTCAGGCTGGCGGATTTGGAGCCGAGCGTATTGGCCTCGCGGTTGAATTCCTGCATCAAAAAATCGAGTTTTTTGCCGACATTGCCGCCCTCGGATAGGTTTTGGCGTGCATTGCGCAGATGTCCGTCGAGGCGATCCAGCTCTTCGGCGACATCAATCCGAATGGCGGTCAGGCTGACTTCTTGCTTGATGCGTTCGAGCAGCTCCTCGCGTGGAATGGCGGAGGTGGCGATGGCGACGTCGTTTTTGCCTGCGTCCAAGGCTTTGAGCAAACGTTCGGTGAGTTTTTGTTCCTGATGCGCGAGCAGTTCGGGCAGTTGAATGCGCAAATCGGCGACGATGGTTTGAATTGCATCCAGTCGCTCTACAATGGTTTGTTTTAGGTGCGCGCCTTCGTGCGCGCGGCTGGCTAAAAATTGTGCCAATGCGGCTTGGGTCAGTTCAGTGATTTGTTCGGTCGTGACCGCGCCCAATACGTCCGCCGCGCCTGCGCTGCTCGGTACGACACCCGGCCAGTTGAGCAGCGTGTTGACGCTGAGCGGTGCGGCGTTCGGCGCCTGCGCCAGCAATGCGTTTTGTAGGGCGAGGGCTTGTTGTAGCGCATTGTGGTTGATGAGCTGCGCCGAGCTGTTTTCATCGGAGGGCAAGAGGGTTTGCCAGCTGATTTTGCATTCGAGTTTGCCACGTTTGACCGCGCGCGTGAGCGTTTCGCGGATGTGTCCTTCAAATGGCGCCAGCTCATCGGGTAGTTTGATGCTCAAATCGAGAAATCGGCTGTTGACACTTTTCAATTGCATGGACAGGCGGCACAGTTGCGAAGCAACCTGAGCTTGGCCAAAGCCGGTCATGCTGTAAATTTGAACATTATCGGCGGGCTGGGTAGAATGCGAACTCATACGTAGTGATTTTAACCAAAGAGAGAAAACATAATGATACACCGACACGACAACCGCGCGCCCGACAGTTTGCGCCCTGTCACCATCACCCGGGGCTATACCAAGCACGCGGAAGGCTCGGTTTTGATCGAGTTTGGCGATACCAAGGTGCTGTGCACCGCCAGCGTGCTGGACAAAGTGCCGCCGCATAAAAAAGGCAGTGGTGAAGGCTGGGTGACGGCGGAATACGGTATGCTGCCGCGCTCGACGCACACGCGCAGTGACCGTGAAGCCGCGCGCGGCAAGCAATCCGGCCGCACGCAGGAGATTCAGCGTCTCATCGGTCGCGCGCTGCGTTCGGTGGTGGATTTGAGCCAATTGGGTGAGCGCACCATTCAGATTGACTGCGACGTGATTCAGGCCGATGGCGGCACGCGTACGGCGAGCATCACCGGTGCGTATGTAGCGTTGGCCGATGCGGTGGCGTGGTTACTCGCGCAGGGCAAAATCACGCACAGCCCGATTATTGACTCGGTGGCGGCAATTTCGGTCGGCGTGGTCGGCGGCGTGCCGATGCTCGATTTGGATTACAACGAGGATTCCAACTGCGACACCGATATGAACGTGGTGATGACGGGTAAGGGTGGCTTCGTCGAGATTCAGGGCACGGCTGAGGGCGTGCCGTTTAGCACCGAGGAGCTGAATGCCTTGTTGGCGTTGGCGCAAAAGGGGATCGCTGAGTTGAGCCGATTGCAGTCGGCGCAGCAATATTAATATGTAAGAATTAATCGGGTTGTTTACAGTTTGTTTGATAAAAGTAATTTTGTAGTATCTCGTAGGGGGTTAAGTTATTTAATGATTTGTGAGGTTTAACGGTATTGTAAAAGTTAATGAAGC
>JBATQE010000032.1:0-35465 GCA_049291875.1 Burkholderiaceae bacterium | reverse complement strand
CACCACCGAATTTTTTGGTCAATACCGTCGTGATCGCCGCGGTCAATGTCGTTTTACCGTGATCCACGTGACCAATCGTACCTACGTTCACGTGCGGTTTGGTACGTTCAAACTTGCCTTTTGCCATAATAGACCCCTTTTTTAGGAAGTAATGGATAGTAAATATTGGATAATCTGGTGCCCATGGCGGGAATCGGACCCGCGACCTCTCCCTTACCAAGGGAGTGCTCTACCACTGAGCCACATGGGCGATATGAGGAAAACCTTTGCTGGAGCGGGAGACGAGAATCGAACTCGCGTCATTAGCTTGGAAGGCTAAGGTTCTACCATTAAACTACTCCCGCACTACGCACGCATAAGCATCATACATTGTTGTTCGGGATGCTATTACCCACGGTTTTCTTTGGTGGAGAGGGCTGGATTCGAACCAGCGTACTCATAGAGGGCAGATTTACAGTCTGCTGCCATTAACCACTCGGCCACCTCTCCTGTAAGAGAATGCAATTATCGACATTATCATTTTGTTTGTCAACTGCTTTTGCGCCGCTTTGCGCGTTTATCTGCGTATTTTTTGAATTTTTCACCTATAATTCGAATTCTTCGTCTCTTTTGTGAGACTTTTTTGTTCTATTTTTCGCTCGGAATCATGCTTTCACCCCAACGAATTTTACTGGCCTTTTCTTACACCGTTAAAGGTTTGCGCAGCGCTTGGCGCACCGAGGCGGCATTTCGCGATGATGTTTTGCTGGTGCTGATCGTGCAAGCGCTTTGCTTATGGTTGCAACCACCGCTGTGGTTGTGGCTGCTGTTTGGTTTAAGCAACGCCTTGCTGCTGGTCACGGAGCTGCTCAACACGGGTTTGGAGTATCTGGCTGATCACGCCAGCACCGATCATCATGCTTTACTCGGCAGTGCGAAGGACGTCGGTAGTGCGGCGGTGTTTATTTTATTGGTCTTCAACACGATTGTGTTGGCGGTGATTGCCTATTTGCATTGGCAAAGCTAAAAAAAACCGCAATCGGTGGACTGCGGTTTTTGCGAACAACACTATGCGTTACAAAATGTATTGCGCGAGGTTTTCATCCTGAATTAAGTCACCCAAACGCGCCTCAACAAACGCCGCATCAATGCTCACGGTTTTGCCGTTGTATTCATGCGCTTTGTAGGAAACTTCTTCGAGCAGCTTTTCCATCACGGTGTGCAAACGGCGCGCGCCAATGTTTTCCGAGCGCTCATTGACCTGACAGGCCATTTCCGCCAAACGCTGCACGCCTTCGGGCGTGAATTCGAGTTTGACATCTTCCACCGCCATCAAGGCCGCGTATTGGCGCGTCAAACATGCGTCAGTGCTGGTCAAAATCGCACTGAAATCATCCACGGACAATGACCCCAATTCAACACGAATCGGAAAGCGCCCTTGCAACTCCGGAATCAAGTCGCTTGGTTTAGACAGTGAAAACGCACCCGACGCAACGAACAAAATATGGTCGGTTTTAACCAAACCGTATTTGGTGGAAACGGTGGTGCCCTCGACCAGCGGCAGCAAATCGCGCTGCACGCCTTGGCGCGACACCTCGCCCGAATGCCCACTCTCGCGGCTGCAAATTTTGTCAATCTCGTCAATGAATACGATGCCGGTTTGTTCCACCGCTTCGAGCGCTTCGCGGCGAACGTCTTCTTCATTGACCATTTTGTCGGCTTCTTCATCGACCAACAGACGCATGGCTTCTTTGACTTTCATTTTCTTTTTGCTGGTCTGGCCTTTACCGATATTGACGAACATGGTGCGAATTTGATCGGCCATTTCTTCCATACCCGGCGGGCTCATGACGTCAAATTGTGCGCCGCCTTGCGCGACATCAATTTCGATTTCGGCTTCGTCCAAGTCGCCTTCGCGCAGTTTTTTGCGGAACTTTTGTCGCGCCACGCTGTCTTGATCGGCGCGTGAGTATTCGCCTGTAGTCACTTCGCGCGCGGGCGGCAGCAGGCAATCGAGAATGCGGTCTTCCGCCGCGTCCTGCGCACGGGTTTTCATCAATTTGGCGGCATTGGAGCGCGCATTTTTCACAGCGACTTCGGTCAAATCCTTGATGATGGATTCGACATCTTTACCAACGTAGCCGACTTCGGTGAATTTGGTCGCTTCGACTTTGATAAACGGCGCACCGGCCAGACGCGCCAGACGACGCGCGATTTCGGTTTTCCCCACACCGGTCGGCCCCATCATCAGAATATTTTTGGGGGTGACTTCGACGCGCATGGCCTCGGGCAGTTGACTACGGCGCCAACGATTACGCATCGCCAAGGCGACGGCTTTTTTCGCGTCTTTTTGCCCCACAATGTGTTTGTCCAGCTCCGAGACGATTTCCTGCGGAGTCATATTGAATGCAGCGGGATGATTCATGTCCGTTCTCTTTTATAAGGTTTCGATGGTGTGATTTTGATTGGTGTAAATGCAAATGTCGCCGGCAATTTCGAGTGATTTTTTGACAATCACTTCGGGCGCGAGTTCGGTGTTGTGCAACAGCGCGAGCGCTGCCGACTGCGCAAACGCGCCGCCTGAGCCAATCGCGATCAGGCCGTGTTCCGGCTCCAGCACGTCGCCATTGCCAGTGATGATGAGCGAGGCGGTATGATCAGCGACGGCGAGCATGGCTTCTAAACGGCGCAGCACGCGATCGGTACGCCAGTCTTTGGTCAGATCAATCGCGGCGCGCGTGAGGTGGCCATTGTGTTTTTCGAGTTTGGCTTCAAAACGTTCAAATAGCGTGAATGCATCCGCCGTCGCGCCAGCAAAACCAGCCAGCACTTTGCCGTTGTACAGCTTGCGCACTTTGCGCGCCGAGCCTTTGACGATGGTGTTGCCGAGGGTGACTTGCCCGTCGCCGCCGATGGCGACCTGATTGCCTCGGCGTACCGAGACGATGGTGGTTCCGTGGTATTGTTCCATATTGACCTCTGTTGATGACAAGCTCAGAAAAGTCGCTTGCCTGAATATTTGATTAATTCGGGGCGCTTTGGCAAAAAACAAGGGCACTCATTCGAGCGCCCTGTTTTCATTCGACATTCATGCGTCAACGCATCAATCGCCGTACATTTTTTGGATTTTTTCGCGGCGTTGTTGCGCCTCCAGCGACAAGGTCGCGGTCGGGCGAGCCAACAAACGCCCTACGCCAATCGCTTCGCCGGTTTCTTCGCACCAACCGTATTCGCCGGACTCTACGCGCTCCAATGCTTGCGCCACTTTCTTCAGCAATTTGCGCTCACGGTCACGCGTGCGCAACTCCAGCGCATGTTCTTCCTCAATGGTCGCACGATCCGCAGGATCCGGCACGACTTCGTTGTCGCGCAAATGCTCGGTGGTTTCATCCGCATTGCTGAGAATTTCCGCCTGCATTTCCAACAGTTTTTCTTTGAAAAAAGCCAATTGCGCTTCATTCATATAATCTTTTGCCGGCATCTTAAGCAATTGTGCTTCTGTCAGCCCGCCTTTTTTTGCCACCATATTGCTATCTCCTACGTATTGCATGACACTCCGTCATGCACTGCATTGCTCCAGTTCCGCACGCAAAGTCGCCACATCGATGCCTTGCCCCAACAGCCAAACACCACTTTCAGTCATCTCCTCTGCGGCATATTGAGGAACAAACTCCATCGACCACAAATGATGAATGCCACTGACTGCCAATGGCGCTGCGACATCTTTTACCCGAATCGCCGCCCACAGACGGACGATTTGATGGCTGTATTGTTGCCGCCACCGACGGATCAACGACGTGATTTTTGCGCGATCAACTGCACTATAAGAGGAGAAATATACCACTTTATTGGCATTCCATGCACCTAAATCGTCCTTTTTGAGTGCAATTTGTGCCAATGGTGCCGCTTTGTGGTAAGCATTAAGTCCTTGTAACAGCACATCTTTATTGACCAAACTGTCGTGTACCCAGCGCGCCATCGGGTTAAACGCGCGCATTTGCGGCAGATAATCCGCCGGTGCACGCGCCACACCATAAGTAATGACCCGATCAATGATCAACCAACGCAGTGCGTCGGCTCGATGCAAGGTGCGCTCCCAATCGTCCATGCCTTGCAGCAGTCCCGTGGTATTGTCCAAACGCGCGCCCATCTGCGCGAACATCATCAGCGCCCATTGTGTCCACAACACCGGACTGGCGCGGTAAGGCAAGAGAACCACCAACTGCTGCGTCCCGTGTGTACGCGCACGGTCAACACCCTGCGCCAATGCCGTCTGCCACGCATCATCCGGCCAAGCCGAACCTTGGATGATCTCGCCTACCAAACCGGAGCGTGCGTAGGCGGTGTCGGAATGCGCCAGAACCAACATGTCGTGATCCACATGCGCCTGCGCCAAGGTGCGCGCCCAATGCGGTACAACCGTACCCGCGTCGGCGTTCGGCTGCATATCGAACCACAAGGATACCGCGATGCTCGTCTCGCACTCGCTGGACGATGAATCATTGGGAATAGCATGAATGGATGCGGTTTCGGACACTCGATACCTCTGCTGTTTGAGTTAAAAATCGGATGTGAGTTGGTTACTCATTATCGGCTTCATGATACACCCACTGCCGCTCAATGATGCCACGAATGATGTGCAAGCGGCGATGGAAAAAATGATCCGCGCCTGCGACTACGGTCACCGGCAACTCTTGCGGCTCCGCCCAGCGCAGCACCTCATCCAGCGTGATCGTATCATCCAGCTCACCATGAATGACGATGGTGTCCTGCGGCACGGCCTCGACCGGCCACTTGCCCGCCGCCGTGCCGACAAACACCATGCGCTCGACACGCTGACCCAGCTCATTCAGACGCTGCGCCACGCGCGACTGTACCAGCGTGCCAAACGAAAACCCCGCCAACACCAATGCGCCGTGCTGTTCATACTGACGCCGCGCCCACTCAATCACCGTCAGCGTATCGTCGGTTTCGCCATTGCCCGCATCGTGCTTGCCCGCGCTTTGTCCCACGCCGCGAAAATTAAAACGCACGGTCATGTAGCCCAAGCCGCTGAAGGTTTTCGCCAACGTCTGCGCGACTTTGTTGTCCATCGTGCCACCATACAAAGGATGCGGATGCGCGACAATCGCCAAGCCGCGCGCGTTGGGCTGCGCCTCGCTCAAAGTCGGCATATCAATCTGTACCTCAATCGCGCCGACATTACCCTCGATCAGCAGGCGCTCTGACTTATTGTTCCGTACTGCCATATTATTCCGCATCCACCAACAAGCGCGTTACTACGCGATCATTCTGCAAATGTTCGGTCAAAATTTCGTCCAAATCACTGCGATCGACATATTGATACCACACATTATCGGGGTAAACAACGCACACCGGCCCTTGTGCGCAGCGATCCAAGCAGCCTGCTTTGTTGATACGCACTTTGCCTTTGCCTAAAAGCCCCATGTTGTGCGCCCGCCCCTTGATGTAATCGAGCGCATCCGCAGCGCCGTGGCGCGCACAATCACCGCGCTCGTCGTTGGCTGCGCGCTCATTGGTGCAGAAAAAAACGTGGTGTTTATAATAGCCCTGTTTCGGCTTTTGTTGACTGTCCGACATCGTTATCTCCATCAAAATATTCATCCTTGCCGTCGATTCAAACCGCGACGTGCGCGCTTGTTTTATAATCGGGACGTTTTCATCGCATTCTCAAACCCATCATGCCCTACGCACCGCTCGAACTCGCACGACTCAAACACTGGTGGAGCCACCACAGCGCGGCGCGCAGCGCGCTCGCCATCAAATACGTGGCCGAATGCGACTCAAGCAATGCGCAATTATACCGAAGCCCCAGCCAACATCATACCCTACTGGTGGCCGAGCGCCAAACGCACGGACGCGGCCAATTCGAGCGCGTTTGGCGCAGTCAAGCAGGCGATTTGATTTTCTCGCTCGGCCTGAGTTTGCCCTTGGACGCCATTCCCGCGCTGTCCATCCGCGTTGGTTTGGCCTTGGCGCAAACCTGTACCCAAAACAGCTGGCCGGTTCAGCTCAAATGGCCGAATGATTTGATTGGCCAAACCGCCAGCCACAAAGGCAAGCTCGCGGGTATTTTGGTGCAAGCCAACCCCAGTAACCCCAGCAACCACAGCAGCCCCGAAAGTCGCAGCACGATGCGCTGGGTGGTGATTGGCGTCGGCCTGAACATTGCGCCTCGTTTGGACGACCCATCGATGAACACCGATTTGGCGCCGTCGGCGTTTGCCCCCATCGGCTTGGCACAAATCGACCCGACGTGGCACGCCCACACCCTCGCGCTCGGCGCGCGCGAAACCCTACTGATGCAATTGGTGGACGCCATCCTATGCGCCATCGAAACCGCGCACGCCCTGCCAGACACATCGTTGGCGCAGCGCTGGAATCAATACGATTTGTGGCAGCAGCATACCGTGCAGTGGGCAGAACACGGTACCGTGGACGAAGCCGCTCCAAGCGAGTACGGCACCGCACTGGGCATCAATGCATGGGGCGAATACCGCATTCAGCCGGCCATCATTGACCCTGCCACCGCCGCACCCATCGTAACGCTGAACAGCGGCCAGATTCGCGCCTACCACCCCATTACCGAATGATGGAACCCGATATGACCGCGCCCACCTTACTCCTGATCGACGTTGGCAACAGCCGCATCAAATACTGGTTCTACCACACCACGCGCCACCCGCTCGCACCCGATACCATCGCAGCCGCGATTGCGCATGACGGCGTACACTCACTTGACGAGCTGCGCACGCAATTGCGCCAACAATGGTTGAACGAGGCGCAACACTATGGCGAACCCCTCGAAATCCGCATCAGCCACGTGGCCAGCGCCACTTTGTATGAGCACATCAGCGCGCTGTGCGCACAACTGTGGCCGAATGCTGCCGTTCGGCGTATTCGCACGCGAGCCACACACCCGCTGCTGCAACTCGGTTATGACGAAACACAAATGGGCAGTGACCGCTACGCACAAATCTTGGGTGCGCAGATTTTAAGCGCGCAAAGCATCGGCGCGACATGTCCTCATTTGGTCATCAGCGCAGGCACGGCGCTCACGGTCGACGGGATTTTGGCTGGCGGACAACACCTCGGCGGCACCATCGGCGCGGGACTGAAACTCACGCGCACCGCACTGCATCACTACACCGCGCAATTACCGTTGGACGGCGGCGAGGTCACGCGATACCATGCGCCGCAGCAGACGCGCGACGCTTTGGCCAGCGGCGCAATGTTGGCCGCCGTCGGCACGATTTCGCAGTTCATTCAACGTTATTGTGTGTCACGCATGAGCGACGCGAACGATACACCGCATTTATTTTTCTGTGGCGGCGACGCGTTGGCGCTGATGGCGCAGTGTGAACAGGCACCGGATTTGGCAGCGCTGCCGATGCGTCACGCACCGTCTTTGTGTTTGCTGGGGCTGTTGGCGATGTAATTGCCGATATAATTGATAATGTAAAGGCTCTTGACCGCTTACATGGATTGTTGAGCCAAAAACACCATCGCCGTCGCCATGGCATTATTCGCCGCGTGCATCACAATGGGCGTGAACAGCGATTGCGTGTGCATCCGCGCCCAACCCAGCACCATGCCCAGCACAAAAATCTGCGCTAATTCATACCAGTTGTATTGCACATGCAACACGGTGAACAGCATACTGCTCAACAGCAAGGCCGGAAACGCGCCCAAGCTGCGTTCAAAGCCGCCATAAACAAAGCCGCGAAACACCATTTCCTCGAAAATCGGTGCCGCCACCGCGACGCTGACGATCATCCAAAATGGCGAATTCGCCTGCGGCAATTCATCCATAAAACCCGATTCGCGCCAGCCCATGATCTGGTGCAAAAGACCCATCGCAAACACCGCCAGCAGGCAAATAATCACCCACAGCACCGTGCGCGCCACACCCACCGGGCGCCACGCCATGTAGTCGCGCCAGACACTGCCGCGTTTGCTTTTCACCATCAGGATAATCAGCGGCAAACTCAACAGATTCACCACCAACGCCACTTGGATCAAGGTTTCGGTGCTGTCCATCATCTCGCGCGCACCATTGATGTTCATCGGCAAACCTTGCCAATGCGCATAGCCCATGAGCGCGGCCAAGGTCAAAAAGCCTTGCGTCGCCAACAAATACGCGCCAAACCACACGCAGGTCATCCAAAAGCCCCAACGTTGCGGCCTTGCCAAATGATATGTCGCCGATCCATTCATCTATCGTTCATCCTTTTAAAAAGCACCCTGCGGGTTTACGCATCGCCCCGGCATTCGACCCACACCAGCACACTGCGCGGCGGAACCGTCACCGAGGTGTCTGTGCTCATCCCCTGCATGGCACCGAGATCCGCTTGATTGAGCAATACCTGCAATGTACTCGAATCAACGCATTTTTGCCAATGACAGCCCGCCGGTGTCGGCGGTAGGCGCAAATTCAGCGGCAGCATTTGTGCATTAAACCACAACAAGACCCGCCCCGTCAGACAGCTATCCGCTGCCACCGGCGCATACAGTTTCAAACCGATGTGCTGACGTTGCATATCGTGCCAATGAATCTCCTGCATCGGCTCGGCGGATTCCGTCCACCAACGCGCATCCGACCAATCGGGGTGCGCCACGTTTTTGCCGGTCAGCCAACTCAATTGATGCAAGGCGGGAATCCGCGCGCGCAGCCGCGCCAGATCGCCCACAAAACGAATCAAGCCCTGATCGGCACGCGACCAATCCAACCACGTCAGCGCATTATCCTGCGAATACGCATTGTTATTGCCCTGCTGCGTGCGGCCAAACTCATCGCCGGCCATCAACATCGGTGTGCCACGCGAGAGCAGCAACGTCGCCAGCATCGCCGCTACGTCGGTGCGGCGCAACTGTTCAATCGTCTCGTCCGCTTCGCCTTCCACGCCGTGATTCCAACTGTAATTTTCATTGTGGCCGTCGCGGTTATTTTCACCGTTGGCATGATTGTGTTTGCGTTCAAACGCCGTGATGTCGCGCAAGGTCATACCGTCATGTGCGGCAATAAAATTCACACTGCGGGTACTCGGGCTATTGTGCGCAAACAGATCACTGGAGCCGCTCATGCGCGTGGCGAATTCACCCAACACATGCCGATCGCCGCGCCAGAATCGCCGCACCGCATCGCGGTAGCGGTCATTCCATTCCAACCACTGCGTGTCAAAGCGCCCCAATTGATAACCGCCCACGCCGATATCCCACGGCTCAGCGATCAGCCACACCTGCGAGAGCACGGGATCATTCTCAATCGCCTTGAGCAGTTCGGCTTGCGGGTGAAAACCATTGGCGGAGCGCCCCAAAACCGGCGCCAAGTCAAAACGAAAGCCCGCCACGCCAAACTGCGTCACCCAATAACGCAAACTGTCCAAACACAGCCGCTGCACGCCCGCTTGCGTCGCATCCAGCGTATTGCCGCAGCCCGCGTCGTTGCTCAGGCGCTCTTTTCCCTGCGCCTCGTCCCAATAACGGCGATAGTAATAACGCTCGTCCAACCCGCGCAAAGACACCGTTGGCCCATGCTCATCACTTTCGGCGGTGTGGTTGAACACCACATCCAAAATCACCCGAATGCCGTTCTCATACAGCACGCGCACGGTCTCACGCAACTCATCCTCACCCCCCGGACACAGGCGCGGATCCAACGCCATCATACCGACCGGATTGTAGCCCCACGCATTGCGCAAGCCCAACGGCGGCAAATGTCGCTCATCCATCCACGCGGCGATCGGCATCAGCTCGACCGCATCCACGCCGATGCGTTTGAAATGCGCCACAACGCACGGTTCACGCAACGCAGCGATGGTGCCGCGCAGTGATTCAGGCACATCGGGATGCAGTTGCGTCAAGGCTTTGACCGAGACCTCATAAATGAATTTCGGCGGCGTGTCGGCAGGATAAGTGGTCGTTGACACAGTCGCCGCAGTGCTGATGGCGCCAGCCGAAGCAAAACCATGATTGAACGATGCAGCGGCATCCAAAACAATCATTGCTTTGGGCACCAACGGCGCGGTGTCAATCTGCGCCGAGCGCGGCGCAGCCAAATCGGGGTGGTATTGGAACGGCGCACCGATACGTTTGGCATACGGATCCAGCAGTAATTTGTTCGGGTCAAACCACAAACCGCGCTCGGGCGTGTATTCGCCATCCGCGCGCAGGCCGTAGTAAAGGTGGTGACCATCCATATTGGGCAAGGCGCACAGCGCATCGAGCGCCACTGCGCCGTGCCAAATGCCCTCGGTTTGGCGAGGCAAGCGCACCCGCGCCAATTCCACATGCAACCGATCAAACACGCACCAATACAGATCACTGGCCGCCGGCGCAAGCACGGCAATATTGATGTGACCATCGCTGATGCTCACGCCCAAAGGCTCGGGTAATCCGTCGGATACGGTCAGCGGGTGGAGGTGTTTCATGGCGATATGTTTTCTATTATTGTTGTTAAAAAATGTGATTTTGGCTCAAACAACACCGAAACGGGTTTCAATCAATTGAATCATGCGCATCTTATAATGAACAAAGACCCACCGGCGTGAGTCTTCTGCATTGATTTGGCTGGCATCGTGAATGGGCTGGTTTTGGCTCAGAACTTGGCTCAGATGCCGCCCCGCGGTCACCTTATTTGTAGTGACCCGACTGTTTGAGTGATTCGTATTTGGCTTGCAACTGCGCAGGCGTCTCTTGCTTGTCCGGGTCATGTGGGATGCAGTCCACCGGGCAGACGATCTGACACTGCGGCTCGTCGTAGTGCCCCACGCATTCGGTGCACCAGTCTTGGTTAATCACATAAATTTCCGGCCCCATGCTGATCGCATCATTGGGGCATTCGGGTTCGCAGACATCGCAGTTAATGCAATCTTCGGTAATTTTTAAAGCCATGATTCTCTTTCGTTCTGTAATCAGTAAAAACCTGCTGATTATACTTTAAGTTATTGATTCTGCGCAAATTTATGCTTGACTGCCGCTTCCACGCTCGGAAATACAAATTTGCTGATGTCGCCGCCCAAATGCGCAATTTCGCGCACGATCGTACCCGAGATGAATTGGTATTGATCGGACGGCGTCATGAACATGGTTTCCACGTCGGGCAGCAGGTAGCGGTTCATGCCCGCCATTTGGAATTCGTATTCAAAATCCGATACGGCGCGCAGGCCGCGCAAAATCACATTGCCCTGATTTTCGCGCACAAAATCCTTGAGCAGGCCGGAAAAGCCGAGCACCTTAACATTCGGGTAATGGCTCAGCACTTCGCTGGCCATTTCAATGCGTTCTTCCAGCGTGAAAAACGGCTTTTTGTTGCGCGAATCGGCCACACCGACAATGAGCTGATCGAAAATTTTGGAACCACGGCGGATTAAGTCCTCGTGACCACGCGTGAGCGGGTCAAACGTACCGGGATAGATCGCAATTTTTGCCATGATTTAGCCTTATTTCTTTGTTACATTGAAGCTCTGCGCCTCGATTCATGCAGAGATTTGACATGCTGAAAAGGTGAACTGGCATTATAGCCGTTTTTTGCAATGGCTCATGAAATTCGTCGCAGTACGCCCCCATAAGCATGCAGATGGTGTAAATTATGGTGTTTTTATTTGATTTGATGAGGCTTAATGTGACTCCAAATGTGACTCCAATGACTCAATCCGTAGGCAAAGCGCCGCGCGCCGCCCATCGTTTATCTTGTTCATCGCGTTCATTCCGTTCATGGTCGGCGTTATCCCTGATTTTGACCTGCGCCGGTATCTTGAGCCTGATGAATCCGTTCGCGCCCGCATGGGCCAAGGAATCCCCACTTAATCCGAGCAGCCCCACCACGCAAGGCATCTCCGCCGCCGAAATGGCGCAGGTCATCCCGACCGATCCGGCCTTGCGACGCGGCAAGCTGAAAAACGGTTTGGAATACTACATTCTGCGCCACACCCAGCCTGCGGGCATGGTTGAGTTACGCTTGGCGATACGCGCCGGTTCGATCAACGAGAACGAAAATGAGCGCGGCGTAGCGCACTTTTTAGAGCATATGGTGTTCAACGGAACCTCGCGCTATCCGGGCAATCAAATGGTCGATGCTTTGGAAAAAATGGGGGTGCAGTTCGGTACGGATCTGAACGCCTACACCGGCTTTGACGAAACCATCTACATCCTGCCGATTCCGCTGAACAACCCGAACAATCTGGCAACCGGCATGGACATCATGGAGGAATTGGCCTTTAACGCCACCTTTGATCCCGCCGAAGTGGAACAAGAGCGCTCGGTGATTATGGAAGAATGGCGCGCCAGCGCGCAGAGCGCAGCGGCGCATCAGCAGGAACACAATCTGAAAATCGCGGCTAAAGGCTCACGCTACGCCGAGCGCATCCCGATGGGTCAAACCTCGGTGATTCAGGGTGCCTCGCCCGAACTGCTGCGCAATTTTTACAAACGCTGGTATCGCCCCGACTCCATGGCGATCGTGGTCGTGGGCGACATTCAGCCCGCGCAAGTCGAGCAAATGATTGAGCAGCGTTTTGCCAAGCACGTCAATCCAAAAGAAACCGTGACGCGCCCGAATAACACACTACCCAACAACGTCGAACCGCTGGTGGGCGTGTTTAAAGACGCCACGCTGACGCAAAACACCGTCATGCTCGCGCACAAAAATAAAAAGAATTTCATCCCGCTCAACACCACCGGCGGCTACATCGAAACCCTGCGCGCCAGCCTGATGACCAATATGATCAATCAGCGCCTGCAAGCACAACTGGACGGCTCGACTCGATCCTCATCATCACCCGCCTCGCCACCCTATTTACAGGCCGGCGTGGACGTGGACTACGTGACCGGCTTGGTGCGCAGCAAACAAGCGCTACACTGGTACGCCGTGGCGGCGCCCGGACAAGAGGCGAAAACCCTGCAAGCGCTGCACGAAGAAGCCCTGCGCGTGGTGCAGCACGGTTTCACGCAAAGCGAATTGGATCGCGCCGTGCGTGAACACTTAACCTACCTGAACAACAGCTCAAACAACTATCAAAAAGCCACCGAATACATTCGCGGCATCGTCGAGGACGAACCCTTGCCCGAAATCGCATGGGAGCGCGCGGCGCAACGCAAATACCTGCCGCTCGTCACCGTGGCCGAAGTCAATCAAGTCGCGCGCGAATTCATCCAAGCGGAGAACCGCATTGCGCTGATCAACAGCAACAGCGCGCAAACCACCATCACGCCGCAGGAAATGCGCGCGATTCTGGCACGCACACCGCAGACCAGCGCGTATACCGAAGTGCAATCACGCGACAGCCTGCTGACCCAAGCCCCCACCGCCGGTAAAGTGATTGACGCCGTGGCCGACAAAAACCTCAACTTGATCACATGGACCTTATCCAACGGCGTGAAAGTCAACTTCAAGCCGGTGCCGAACAACGACGGCCCGATTATTTTCAGCGGCTTTTCCGCGGGCGGTTTCTCACGCCTGTCCGATCAAGAGTGGAAACAAACGCAATGGGGCTTTAACGGCCTGACCGAAGCGGGCATGAACGGTTTGAGCAAAACCCAAGTCAATCACATCATGGCAGGCAAAGATCTGTCCATGCAATTGGCTGCGGATGAAACCGCGCAAGGCGTGTCCGGCAAATTCAATGTCAAAGACAGCGAAGCGGCGTTCCAAATGATTCACAGCCTGCTGACCGGCGTGAACAAAAACCCCGAGGCATTCAACGCCTACCTGAGCCGCTTGGCCGCCTCCACCGCCAACCTGAAGGAAAACCGCGACGCCTTGTTTGAAAACGCCATTCAAACCTCGCTCAAACGCGGTAGCTCGCGCTTTACCGGCCTGATTCCGACCGAAGCCGACTGGAAAAACACCCACTACGACACCATTTATCGCACCTATCAAAATGCGTTCAGCAATGCCAATGGCATGCAATTCACCTTCGTCGGCAAAGCACAACCGAGCCAAATCAAGCAGCTTTCCGAACGCTATTTGGGCAGTTTACCGAGCAATTTGACGCAAACCAACACCGCACGCGACACCGGCGAGCGGCTTGATTTCAGCAACCGCACGATTGAGCTGACCAAAGGCACCGAAGCCCTCGCACAAGTGCGCCTGATGTTCGGCGGCGCCGCGCCGTACAGCCAAGACGACGCCTTGGCTCTGAGCGCCATCGCGCACGCGCTCAACATCCGCTTGGTCGAACGTCTGCGTGAGGAAGAAGGCGGCGTGTACAGCCCCTACGTCTACGCAGCGATGAGCAAGCAGCCGTACGAGCAATACGCCCTGACCATCGGCTTTTCATGCGCGCCGGATAACATCGACAAACTCATTGCCAGCACGCAAGACGAGGTCAACCAATTGATTCAAAAAGGCATTCGCCCGCAAGACTTGCTCAAATTCCAACAAGCCGAGCGCGCCAGCTATGAAAAAATCACCAATACCAACGAGTTTTGGGTCGGCAGCATTGAGCAAGCGCTCAAGGACGGTCAACCGCTGTCCAGCATCACCAACTACCCGCAACGGGTCAGCGCTATTGATCCGAAAGCGATTCAAACGGTGGCCAAAAAATACCTGTCCAACCAACAGCGCGTAACCGCCATTTTGCGCCCCGAGGGGAAATAACGAACAGCCGACATGTGCTTCACGCCTGATTCAGCCGATGAGTCATTGCGGGCTTGAGTCATTGCGGGCTTGACCCGCAATCTTCTCTTGCGCAGATACCGTAACGCGAAACATACCCGCCGACCGCCATAGACAAGCGCCTAACGCTTGATCCTATTTGAAAACCAACCACAACCATTGTTATTTCTATCCATCACCCGATGAGTTATTACGGACATGGGTCATTGCGGGCTTGACCCGCAATCTTCTTGCAACAGATACCCTATCCAGTACGGCATGTCCCAGTAGGTTTAGGAAACAACTATGAATATACGGCTCAACGGGCATTTATCGCTGTTTCGCTGTTCAATCATGAAGGTTTAGCCGTTTTATCGTATTTTCTCAAGCGCCCCGTCAACCATCTCACCGCTTCGGTACTTTTAATCCCGCTTAATGCTGCATGCGCCCTTGCCAATCACGCCCCCGAAAACCATGACCCGTGCAGCCTGCAACCAAGCGTTCTATAATCCTCCATCAACGATAGATTCGGATTGACAACATTATTCCCTATGCGCACACACCTATTGAACCGTACCCGCACCGAGACCGACAATGAGCGGCCACGCTCGTGGTGGAGCACGGCACTCAGCTTGACCATCCACGGCACCATCATCGCCCTGCTCTGGTCGGCGCCGAGCTTGCCAATCAATACACCGCAAGTCGTGCCACCCGAATCCATCGACGCCACGATTTTGCCACCACCACCGGCTGAAAAACCGGTGGAGAAACCCGATACGCCGCCGACGCCCGCACCCAGCACCCATACCGGCGCGCCATCCGCTCATTCTGCATCCTCAACACCATCGGCGCCGAAATCCGCTTCAGATTCGACCAACAGCGCGGATAAACTATCCGCCTCCGCCGACGGCACACAAGCGGCAGGCGCCGGTAAATCCGATACCGCGCAAGCCGACAAAGGCAACGGCGGCGCTAAAAAACCGTTGCCATCGGGTGCGCCCGTAGCAGTTGAACCCTCCGGCGGATTTCAGATTGATTACGATTTGGATGCGTCCGGTGCAAACAATGCAGCGGCCAGCGGCGGTGCGCGTCTGGTATTCTCCCGCAAGGGCGATCGCTACGTTGCCGATCTCTCGGCAAAAGCCTCCACTCTGTTTTTGACCGCCAAAATCAATGGCCATTCCGAAGGCCAAGTACGCAACAACACCCTCGCGACTGAAAAGTTCTCCGACAGCATTGATCTGCCGGGCGGGAAATGGGACAAACAATCATCCTTTGTGGTGAACTACGATGCGCGTCAAGTGACGTTTACCAATAAAGGCAACACCTTTGAGCGCACACTGGAACAAGACGCCTTGTTTGACTACGTCTCCGCCATGGCGTATCTGCAAGCAGGCTTTCAACAAGGCCAATTGAGCGCCGGCCAAGGCGCGATCAACCTACCGATTGGCAAACGTGAGGAAGTCGCACAAGCGCGCATCACCATCGGCGACTACGAGCGCATTTCCACCAAAGAAACCGCCGCCGAGGCCATCCCCACCAATATCGCGATCAACAGCGGCAGTATCAAATTCATCCGCGTCTGGTTCGTACCCGATAAAAAATACCTGCCGTTGAAAATGGAAATTGGCGTGGATGACAAAACCATCGTGCTTCTGAGCCGCAATTCGGGGTAAACTGGCACACTCATTTTACCTTTGAATAACGCCACTCTCGAACCATGCAGCCTCAGAACGACCCGCCACGCAATCATCAGCGCATCGCTCGGTTTGACGCTTGGTTTAAATTGGTGCGCAAAGCTTCCGCCCCAGATTCCACCCGCTCTGCGTTTCGCCAACGCTGGTGGCGCGTACTCCTGCTGAGCGCGGCGGTTCAAGGCCTCCTTGTACTGATTGCATGGTATGCGGTGCAAACCCGTCACTACGACCAGCCGAACCAAACCAGTGAACCCATGACCGTCGTGGCGGCGGTGCAGAGTTCGCCCGTTGCGAATGAGGGGACGCCAACCATCTCACCCGACAATCCATCTGCTAAAGCGACCTCATCCGAACCAGCCGCACCCGAACCAATCGCGTCCAACAGCACTGCCTCACACAACACAACCCAGCGCACACTCCCAAGTGACAACTCAGGCGCACAAGTGGTTCGTCCGCGAGATAAGACGACCATGCCCCCTCCAGCGGCGAGCGCCGCTTCCGCACCCTCTGAGCCGCTCACCCTCAACACAACCAAAAACACCAGCAGTACCAACAGTACCGAGCAGATCAGCGCCGTTGCTTCCAACAGCGCCGCCAACAACCCTGCGCAAGCCAACAATCCTCTGTTAAATGTCCCCATTGCCGCACAAAACCTGAGCTATCGCGTGCAATTGAGCGACGGCTCAAACACCATTGAGTTGCCACCCGCGCGGTTGATCAGCACGCACTTGGGCGCACAGCGTTATTCGATCCGCTTATCGAACGGCACGACTCAGACAGGTGCAGGCAATTTTGGCTGGTTCAATACTTTTTTGATGACCGAACACGGCCCGAATCCGCTGGAGATCGGTGGTGGTCTGTATCTCAAAACCGGCGAGTCGCCTGTGCGCTTGGCATTGGGCTTGGGTCTGCATGAAGACGGCCAAACTTGGCACTGGGGCAAAAAAGCGAACAGCAGTACGCGCACGCACGCCTATTTTTTGGATCGGGTCAGCCTCATCGTCTATGTGCAAGGCGCGCTGAATCGCAGCCCGATTCGAGGCGTGACGCAGTGGATATTACCATTGGCAAGCGAGCGCACCATCCGCGATGTGGCAGTAAACGTCTCGCCAGTCGGCGCACCCGACGCGAGCATTCCATGTCAACCTTGCGTACAAGCGCAAGTGCGCGCTCACTTAGGCGAAATAAACTATTGGTCGGTATGGTATGACGGCGCGCACAACTGGCGTCCGGTGATGATGCGCATGCGTCTGGCGCATCCGCGAGGGCAAACTTTGACCCTTACGTTGCAATAAGAAAAATAAAAGGGGACGCATCAAATCCGTGGTTCGTTTGCCGCAACGTTTCTCCTGACGAACGACGCCGGGCAATCTCAATCCGCTCTTCCATATCAAGCTGCTTGTACTTCGCTCCCATAATAATACCTCCTGCAATAATTTACTCTGTTGCACTTGGTTTGTGAATTCGGAGTATCCAGCCACAAATCTAACTTGTTGTTTTTATTGGTATTCTGGATACCCGCTTTCGCGGGTATGACGGTATTTTTTTAGGTTTTGTACTGAGTTTAACTACTGAGAAGATTTGTCAGCAATCTGACGACCCGAAGCGGTGCGTTTTTTATAGCTATGACTGAATAATATCGCTATTTCTACTCATCATCCGCTGAGTCATTGCGGGGTTACCCTGCAATATTCGGGTGAGGAGATGCCGTATCGAGTACGGCATGACCCGTTATGTTTAAATCCGCTGAGTCATTGCGGGCTTGACCCGCAATCTTTGGGTAAGGAGATGCCGTATCGAGTACGGCATGACCCGCTATGTTTTAATTCGCTGAGTCATTGCGGACTTGCCCCGCAATCTTCTTGTGAGTATATGCCGTATTCAGTACGGTATAACAGTACGACATATCAGTAGGGCATAAGCCGCTATATTGAGTGTAATGACGATAATATAGGTTTAACTCAGACCATCAAGGCATAGCCGCGTGCGGCTTTACTCCATATTTGTGGTGTCGCATTCAGTGCGGTTTGCGCGCGTTTGGCCAGCGTTTGCATGGCTGCCAGTTCACCGGCGATCAATTCGATTTCCAAATCCTTGATCGGCGTGATTTTCCGGTGCGCGCCATCGGTCAGGCGAACTTCGCCACGGTCCAGCGCGAATTCAAAATGATCGCCATCCGATTGGTAATCAAAAATATCACGCTGAAAATCGGTGTGAAATACAGGATGCAGTGCATCGGCAATCTCATGTAAATACGCCTGTGCATCGGCTGCAAATAAGTCGAAACGCCAATTCGGCGTGACGCTCGCATCGGCATTCTCCAACGGGAGCTTGACTTCCCACTCTTGGCGAGCGGAGAAACCGTGTTCGGTGCGACCGGCGGTTTTCAGCGTTTGAATCCAGCATTGTGCTTCGGTGTCAAAGCGCAGGCGCAGTGCGGCTTTGGCCTTGAGCAGGTTTTGTTCGGGCGTATCGAAGTACACGTTGAGCAATTGTGTGGTGCGCTGATAAGTGCAGTGCGGCAGTTGGTTCAGCCACGCGAAGGCTTGCTTGGCGCAGGTTTCGCCGAGACACAGTGCGATTTCGTGTTCGATGGTGGGCTTGGTGTTCATGTTTATCCGTAGGGGCGTATGATTGCGCCCTTAGTTCACAAAATAACTGTTCAAAAAAATAACTGTTGCAGTGCATCGCCCGCGTGTGGCTGACGCATAAACGCTTCGCCGACCAAAAATGCGTAGACTTCGTGCGCGTGCATTTGCGCCACATCTTCGCGCGTGGCGATACCGGACTCGGTGACGACGATTTTGTCCTGTGGAATCTCGGCGAGTAGGTTGTAGGTATTTTGTAACGACACGTCAAAGGTGCGCAAATTGCGGTTATTGATGCCGAGCAGCGGCGTTTGTAATTGCAGTGCGGCGCGGAGTTCTTCGGCATTGTGAACCTCAACCAAAACCGCCATGCCCAAGTCGCGCGCTTGTTGTTCCAATGCTTGCATCTGCGCCACATCCAATGCGGCGGCGATCAGTAAAATCGCATCCGCGCCCCATGCGCGCGCTTGGTTGATTTGGTAGCCATCCACCATGAAATCTTTGCGTAAAACCGGCAGCGTGCAGGCGGCGCGTGCTGCTTTGAGATAATCCGCGTGCCCTTGAAAATACTGCTCGTCGGTCAACACGGACAAACATGCCGCACCAGCCATTTCGTATTCGCGAGCGATTGGTTCGGGTAAAAACTCGTCGCGCAAAATGCCTTTGCTCGGTGAGGCTTTTTTGATTTCGGCGATCACGGCGGATTGCTTGGCCGCAACGCGCGAGGCGATGGCACCGACGAAATCGCGCGCGGGATTATTGCTTACCGCCGCTTGCGCCAGCTCGGCCATGCGCTCGTCGCTGATCTGTGTGCGGGCGAGGGCGATTTCCTCGTGCTTGGTGGCAATGATTTTATTCAGAATATCACTCATGATGATGCATCCTGTGCGGAAAATTGTTGGGTATATTGGATGTATTCGTCCAATTTCGCGGTGGCTGCGCCCGAGGCAATTACTGCGCGCGCTTGCTCAATACCGGCGGCAATATCGGCTACCCTGCCGAGCGTGTACAGCGCAACGCCTGAATTGAAAATCACCATGTCGCGTGCTGCGCCTGCGTGGTTGCCCAAGGCACTTTTCAGCATTTCGATGGATTCTTCGGGATTGTTCACACGAATGGCGTCCAGATGGTCGTGTTTCAGGCCAAAGTCTTCGGCACGCAGCGTGTATTCGCGGATTTCGCCATGATTCAGCTCGCACACATGCGTCGGGCTGAAAACGGATACTTCGTCCATACCGTCGTCCGAATGCACCACCAGCACGCGCTGAGCGCCAAGCTGTTTCATTGCCTGCGCCATAATCGGTAGCAGTTTGGCCGAATATACGCCCATCAGCGTGCAGGGTGCGTTCGCAGGATTGGCCAACGGCCCGATCATATTGAATAGAGTGCGCACACCGAGTTCACGACGAATCGGGCTGATGTGGCGCATCGCGGGGTGGTGGTTCGGCGCGAACATGAAACCGATGCCGGTCTGCGCGATGCACTGCGCGACTTGCTCGGAATTCAGATTCAGATTGCCGCCGAGCGCTTCGATCGCATCGGCAGAGCCGGATTTACTCGATACGCTGCGGTTGCCGTGTTTGGCCACGCGACCTCCGGCGGCGGCGATGACGAACAGACAAGCGGTGGAGATATTGAACGTAGACGTGCCGTCGCCGCCCGTACCGACGATGTCCAAAAAGGCAGGCGAGTCGTTCGGCATGTGGACCTTGTTGGCAAAATCGCGCATCACTTCGGCGGCGGCGACCAGCTCGCCAATCGCTTCGCCTTTGGCGCGCAGCGCGATCAGTATCGCGGCGGCGGAGACGGGCGAGGCGCTGCCGCTCATCATTTGCGACACAAAATCGCGCATGATCGGCGCGGGTAAATCATTGCCGGAGAGTAGGGTTTCGATGATTTGATGGGTATTCATAGACTTCTCAGTTTAACCGTGGGTTTGATTCAGAAAATGCTGCAACAGCGCGTGGCCGTGTTCGCTCATGATGGATTCGGGGTGAAATTGCACGCCTTCGATATTGAAGGTGTTGTGGCGCACGCCCATGATTTCACCACTGTGCGCATCGCCACCCGCCCACGCAGTGACGCTCAGGCAATCGGGCAGGCTGTCGCGCTCAATCACCAAGGAATGATAGCGCGTGACTTTGAACGGGTTGGGCAGTCCTGTGAATACGCCCGTGTCGTTGTGGTGCAACGTGTCCACTTTGCCGTGCATCGGCGCGCGCGCGCGGACGATTTTGCCGCCGAAGGCTTGGCCGATGGACTGATGCCCCAGACACACGCCGAGGATGGGCAGTTTGCCTTTGAAATGCGCCAGTGCGTCCAAACAGATACCGGCTTCGGTCGGTGTACACGGTCCGGGCGAGAGGCACAGATGCGTTGGCTGTGCGGCTTCGATGTCGGCCAAGCTGATTTCATCGTTGCGCTTGACCGTAACGGTGGCGCCGAGTTCGCCGAAATATTGCACGAGATTAAAGGTGAATGAGTCGTAGTTGTCGATCATAAAGACGTGCGGGGCTTTTATTGGGCTGCTCATCATGCGTCCTTTGGATTCAGTGGGGTTGGGTGTGGAAGGGTGGTGTCGAGACCTGCGCAAGCCAAGCTCGCGGCCTGCAAGACCGCGCGCATTTTGCTTTGCGTTTCTTGCCACTCGGATTCGGGGTCGGAGTCGGTGACGATGCCTGCGCCCGCTTGTACATAGAGCTGCTGGTTTTTAATCACCGCCGTGCGAATTGCAATCGCTAAATCCATGTCGTTATCAAAACCGATATGGCCGACTGCGCCACCGTAAATGCCGCGTTTGGTCGGCTCCAATTCGTCGAGAATTTCCATCGCGCGGATTTTCGGCGCGCCTGAGAGCGTGCCTGCGGGGAAGGTGGCTTTGAGCACATCCATGGCGTCCATGCCGGCGCGTACGCGGCCTTGGACATTCGAGACCATGTGCAGTACGTGCGAGTATTTTTCAATCGCCATCTGCTCGGTGACTTCGACCGTGCCGATGTCGGCAATGCGGCCAATGTCGTTGCGTCCCAGATCAATCAGCATGAGGTGCTCGGCGCACTCTTTCGCATCGGCCAGCAGATCGGCGGACAGGCGCGCGTCCTCGGCCGCATTCGCACCGCGTTTGCGCGTGCCGGCGATCGGGCGTACCGTCGCCATACGCTCTTCATCCATTTTGACCAAAATCTCCGGCGATGCGCCGACGACGTGGGTGTCGTTCAGGTGCATGAAGTACATATACGGCGAAGGATTGAGCGCGCGCAGGGCGCGATACAGATTGATCGGCTCGGCCTCAAAACGGCGTTGCGTGCGTTGTGACAGCACGACCTGCATGCAGTCGCCTGCGGCGATGTAGTCTTTGCAGCGCTGCACACCTGCTTTGAATGCGGCTTCGCCATAATCTGAACGACTGTCGTGTTCGGAGACCGCCGGACTGACGGGCAAGATCGCCGGACGACGCAGGGCATCAAGCATGGTTTGCAAACGTGCTTGTGCATGCTCGTAGGCGTTCGGCTCGGATGGATCGGCGTAGACCGTGAGGTAGACTTTGCCCAGCAGATTGTCTACCACGGCCAACTCTTCGGACAGCATCAGGTGCAAATCGGGAATGCCGACATCGTCCGGCGGTGTGCTGTGCGCGAGCTTGTGCTCGATTGCGCGCACGGTGTCGTAGGCGAAATAGCCGACCAAACCGCCGCTGTAGCGCGCATGGCCATCGAGTTTCGGCACATTTTTGCGTTGCAAAAAGGCGCGGGTAAACTCAAATAAATCGGCATCGGCGTGTTCGGCGACGCATTGCTCGCCGATGAATTCGCGTACTACGCCGTCGGCTTGGGTGATTCGTTGACGGCAGGGCAGACCGATGATGGAGTAACGGCCTGAGCGCTCGCCACCAATGACGGATTCGAGCAGGTAGCTGTACGGCGCGTTCGCCAGTTTCAGATAGATGGACAGCGGTGTGTCCAGATCGGCGAAGGTTTCCAGCGACAGTGGAATGTAGTTGTAGCCTTGTTGCGCCAGTTCGGTAAATTGGGCTTTGTTCAGCATGGGATTCTCGATTCGATGATTCAAATTTTGGCTATAAAAAAACCGCCGAGCTTATTCGGGCGGTTGTGTTTAGTCATTGTGGCGCGTGCGAAAAAAGATTTAGCGCCAAGAGCCTAAACACCATCGCAAAACTTGCCAACGACCACAGACGTTCATTTGAACGGCGGTCGTGTCTGAATCGAAAGAAGGGCGGTTTGCGGTTTTCATGGCGTGGATTGTAACCTGATTTTTACTTTTTGACTACATTCGTTTAATAGTGTGATGAAGTTATCAGCATGAAACTGTTGTCTTCTACATGAACCGCCGCCATGTAGCTGAGGGTTGAACTCGCTTCAAAATGAGTGTGAATCATCGGCTCAGGTGTGGCTGCGGTGAAGTCGGTGCCTTGCTGTACCGGCGTCCACAGCTCATGGCTCAACTCAAAACTGTCAAAAATCAGACCGGAGTCCAGTATGTAGTGTACAGATAGCGCATTGTCACTATGTGTGGTGACATTTGTATTCACCGACGGGTTTTGCCCAGAGGTGTCAATGGTGATATGCCACAGTGCTGACGTGCTTTGAACCTGCCCTGCGACATCAACACTACTGATATGGAAACTGTGTGCACCATTGGATAATGGATGATCGGGGGTAAATGTCCATGTGCCATTGGATTCAACCGCTGTAGAGCCAATCAATTCGCCATTGTCATAGATTTGTACCGATAAAGCTCCTGTCTCGGCGGTGCCACACAGCATCGGCGTGGCATCACTGGTTTGTGCAGCCGGTTCAACAGGGTTTTGCTCATGCCCCGCATGCTGAATGATTTGGGTGATGGCATTATGAGGCGGTAAGTAGACCGCAATTGTGCCGCCTGTCGGTTCATCCATTGGCGCATTTTCATCGTTCGCGTAGCTTGCCAAATCGCTGAGTGGTGTATTTGGCGAGCTGCCTAAAATCGGCGCGGATTCGGCGTGCGTCAATGAGGGATTGTCCAGCGGGTCATGTACTGCGCTGCTATTGTCAGCCAAAATAATTGGGGTGGCTGGTGTATGTACGGGCTGTGTTGGTGGTTTTGGTGTGGTAATGACGCCTGTATTCGCCCCGCCCGTGCCGCCCGTACCTACGGCGGCAATCGGGTCTATATGGATTAAGTCCATGCCTGTGCTGCCTGTACCTCCTGTGCCGACTGCCGCGATGGAGAGCTGCTCAATCAGCCCCGCGCCTATTGTACCTGTACCACCCGTTCCGACGGCGGCAATCGCACCATCGGTAGACAGAATAATGCTTGGCATGAGAATAGTTGGTGTTGCACTGAGGGGGTATGCGTCTGCGTTGTGGGTTTCACTAAAAAATGAATCAGTTTCGCTGGGTTCTGTCGCAGTATTTGTCAAGGGCAGTTTGCCCTTGATGGGTGTTGAGACGGACGTACCACTGCTCATGGATGCTGAGTTTATAGCGGTTGCTTTCGGCGGATTGATCAAGTACGCCGGTTGTGCAGGAAATACTGCTGTTGCTACCGAGTCCTCGATGCCATTGGGTTTTATGGGTGTCTTGACGAATAGGGCGTTCATTGTGAATCGTCTTTCTGCGTGTGATCTTCGGTAGCATAGGCGTACAGACCCACACGGAATCGGTGCGTTGCTTCCGGTTGATCGGCATCTTGTTCATTTAACTGGATCGCTTGCGCCAAAATATCACGCATAATTTGTTGCCATGCCTGTGCCGATAACTGGCGCAATTTTTGGGTTGATGCTTCAGTTAGCTCATCGGCAAATACGCTTTGTTCGATGAATTGTGTTTCATTGCCTGAGGTATTGGCACCGTCATTGGCATTCGCTTGGGTTAAATTGTGCACACCTGCGGCCAAATGATCGGCGATATTGGCGGCAAAAATATCATGCGCCTCCAGCGTTGAGGCTTTGGGAATAAATGCTTGTTTTAAAAGGTGAACCTGATCATTTTCGATGCAAACTGCGCCCAGACGTTCTAACTCTTGGAGTACCGAACGTGGGTGCTTGTCGTTTGAAATGGCGCGTACCAAAGCGTCAAAACTAATGGGCGCGTCTTGAACAGGGATGCTGTGCGGCCACTCTTTAGCCAGCCAGCGTCCCAATACTTGCGACGACATGCTGATGGATTTGCCTACCAAGCGGTGCTTGGGTACATTTTGCTCTTTGGCCAGACGCAGTGCGTTGATGTCTTTGCGGTGCATTCCCGCCAGCAGGCTGATGGCAGAATCCGTTGGCTTTTGTCCGATGCGTTGCGCTTCTTTGTTGGCCTCGTCAAAAAAGACGGTTTTGAGCGCGGTTGCAAATTCGGTATAACCTACTCCCGAGCGAATTAACCAGCAGGCCAGCGGCTCGATCATGCTCAAGGCATGCTCCAGCGTAGAGGCGGCGGTAGCGGTGGGTTGAACGCTCATGGATATTGTGATGTTTAAAAATGGTTGTGAATCGCGCTAAGAATACTCAACCAATGAAGCCAGCATACTAAGGCTATGATTGAGTGATGCATTGTATGTGAAAATATCCCAGTTTTCAATTGATTTACTCGATGTGGCTTTATTTCAATTGAATGGGTATGCGTGCGAATTTAAAAAATGTGAAAATTTCACTTGTAAAAAGGTAAAAAGTCAGTAAAATAATAAATGTGAATATTTCACATTTATTATTTGGAAAGTAATTTCATCACTTTTCATACTTTACAGGTGCATAGATGCTAACGATTTTTCTCTGTGTTGCTTTGGTTTTTCTGGCTCTTTTGGCGCTGGTGTTGTTCAGCATCAGTGAGGATTGGCAAACTGAGTATTGTGAAGGCAAGTTTCACAACTAATTGCGGTATTGCGTTTCTTTATCTCTTTTATAGGCGGCAAGCTTACTCTATCGCATGCCTAATCGACCGATTTGTTTGATTCGGTTATATCCATATTCACATTTGCACATTCATACAGCCGCATTGTTGGGCGCGTACCGTCTCTCACTGCGACGCTTCGAGCCGAATGCGTTGACATTCTTGGTTATATTCCACGCCCCATTGGTGCATGGCGCCGATCACCGGTAGCAGGGTGCGCCCGAAATCGGTCAGCGAGTATTCCACTTTGGGTGGGACGACCGGATAAACTTCGCGGTGAATCAGTCCGTCTTCTTCCAATTCGCGCAATTGTAGCGTCAGCATGCGCTGGGTAATCTCGGGTAATAATCGGCGTAGCTCGTTAAATCGTTGGGTTTGCTCCGCCAAGTGATACAAAATCAGGACTTTCCATTTGCCACCGATCACGGATAAGGTGGTGTTAACGGGACAGAATGTGGTGTATTGCCCAGTCGTTGTGGCCGTACTTGAGGTTTTGTCGTGTGCCATGTGCTTGAATCTTACAGTATAAAAAATGTGCGTACTTGTTAAAATATTGTATATGAATAATAATGCACCCATATGAATAAACGCAAACTATTTTTTAGTTATTAGGAGGTGCATGATGCGTATTCCGCAATTGGATCGAATCAATGAGCTGGCCAACAAAGCGAACACTGTTGGCTTGACTGAAGCAGAACAGGCCGAGCGTGCGCTGTTGCGACAAGCGTATGTACGCGCGGTGACTGGGCAAATGCACAATATGTTGGCGACGCTGACGGTGGTTGATCCGGAGGGCAATGACGTGACGCCGAAGGCTCTGCGCGTGGCGCAGCGCAGCGGACAGATGACGCAATTGGACAGTCAATTTCTGAATTGAATGATTGGAGAATAAAACATGAGAAATGTACGACGTATTTATCAGGCCAATAGCCAACATTGGGTCGGCGATGGCTTTTTGGTACAGCCGCTGTTCTCGCACATGAGCGATGACAAACAAACCGATCCGTTTTTGATGCTCGATTATGGTGCGCCGATGGAGTTTGCGCCGAATCACACGGGGCGTGCGCGTGGTGTGGGTCAGCATCCGCACAAAGGTTTTGAGACCGTCACCATCGCTTATCATGGCGAAGTGGCGCATCGGGATTCAACCGGCGGCGGTGGCGTGATTCAGGAAGGTGATGTGCAATGGATGACCGCCGGTGCGGGCATTATCCACGAAGAGTTTCACTCCGATGCGTTCAGCAAACGCGGTGGTTTGTTTGAAATGGTACAGTTGTGGGTCAACTTGCCCGCGAAGGACAAAAATACACCGGCGCGTTATCAGCATTTGGTCAAGGAACAGATTCCTGTGCTTGAACTGCCGAATTCCGCCGGTCATGTTCGCGTGATTGCCGGTGAATATACTGGTGAATATGCCGATGAACATGGCGGTGCGCGCGGCCCTGCGCAAACCTTCACCGAGATGAATGTGTGGGACATGGTGCTGCATGCGGGCGCGAGTGCTTCGTTGAGTTTGCCCGAAACGCACAACCTGAGTATGGTGGTATTGCGCGGCGATGTGACGTTCAATGGTACGCACACCGCTCATGCGAGCGAGCTGGTGAGTTTTGAAACCCAATCAGGTGCGGTTGAACTGCAAGCCGGTGCGAGCGAGGTCAAAATTTTGCTTCTGTCCGGCGTGCCGATTGACGAACCGATTGTGGGTTATGGGCCGTTTGTGATGAATACCGCTGATGAAATTCGTCAAGCGATCAATGATTTTAATCAGGGTCGATTCGGCGCGATTGAGCATTAAGAATGTACGGAACAACTCCCATCAGTCTGCGCAGAGGGTAGGAATTATTCCGTACTGAATTAAACAAACAACATTAGGAGGATTTATGAACACTATATTTCACGCGGCGAGCAGCCGAGGTTATGCCGATCATGGCTGGCTCAAAAGCCACCACACTTTTAGTTTTGGTCATTACCACGACCCCGATCGCATGGGTTTTGGCGCGCTGCGCGTGATCAATGACGACAGCGTTATGGGCGGTCGTGGCTTTGGCGAGCATCCGCACCGCGATATGGAAATCATCAGCATTCCGCTGGAAGGCGATTTGGCGCATGGCGACAGCATGGGGCACCGTGGTGTGATTCGACGTGGCGAGGTTCAGGTCATGTCGGCGGGTACGGGGATTGTTCACAGCGAAATGAATGGTAATGCCGATCAGCCGGTGAAGTTTTTGCAAATTTGGGTGCTGCCGAATCAACGCAATGTCACACCGCGTTATCAGCAAATCAGCATCGCCGAAGGCGCGGTAGACAATGAATTTCAACAAATTCTCTCGCCGAACGCCGATGATGCGGGTGTGTGGATCCATCAAAACGCATGGTTCCATTGGCTCAAATTGGATCAAGGCGTACAGAAAACCTATACGCTGAAAGGCGCGGGTAACGGCGTGTACGTCTTTGTGATCAAAGGCAGTGCGCAGGTAGCGGGGCACGATTTGCATGCGCGTGATGGTTTGGGCATCAGCGAGGTTGAGCAGTTTGAATTGCGCGCATCCGCGGATGCAGAATTGTTGCTCATGGAAGTGCCGATGAGTGTTTAAGATACATTTTTAATCAGTAGCCGTGCTTCCTTAAACCTGAATAGGAGAAAACCATGAAAACCAAACACATTGCCTTGGTGATTGGCAGTTTGCGCCGCGATTCGATCAATCGCAAAGTAGCGCAGTATATTCAAAGCATTGCGCCGTCTTCGTGGCAGATCACCGAGGTGCAGATCGGTGATTTGCCCGTATATAACCAAGATTTTGACGATCAATCGATTGCGCAGTACGACCGCGTGCGGGCGCAGATCGCGGCGGCGGATGCGGTGCTCTTCGTCACGCCGGAGCATAATCGCTCGATTCCGGCGGCGCTGAAAAATCTGCTTGATGTGGCCTCACGTCCGGCGGGCAAAGGTGTTTGGACGGGTAAGCGTGCAGCCGTGGTCTGTGCGTCACCCTCGACCTTTGGCGGTCTCTCGTCGGGCTTGCATCTGCGGCAGGCGCTTGAGTCTTTGGGCGTGCCGGTGATGATTGCGCCTGAAGTGTTTTTGAGCAAAGCCTTTGATTTATTGAACGAACAGGGTGAATTTGCCAATGAGCGCTCGCAAGCGTTTTTACAAAAATTTGTCACGGCGTGGGATGCGTGGCTGGATCAGGTTTGAATCTAAGGTTTGAATCAACAGTGGGGGATTGCATATGAGCGCAATACAAAAAATTACGGCCAATACCAAAGATGTTGGTGGCATACCGGTCGCGCGATTATTGCCGACCGCCAAGCGTCGCAGTATTGGCGCGTGGTGCTTTCTCGATCATGCCGGCCCGTCGGTTTTTGCCGAGGGTGAAGCGGGTTTGCAGGTCGGTGCGCACCCGCATATTGGCTTGCAGACCTTCACATGGATGCTGGCGGGTGAGGTATTGCATAAAGACAGTTTGGGCAATGAGCAGATGATTCGCCCGAATCAGGTTAATCTGATGACCGCCGGTCGTGGGATCAGCCACACGGAACAAACGCCGTCGCACAGTCGAGAGGTACACGCGGTTCAGTTGTGGATCGCCTTGCCTGAATCGGCTCAACACACTGCGCCGCAATTTCAGCATTACCCCGATTTGCCGATGTGGTCGGAAAACGGTGTGGATTACGTGCTGACCACAGGGCGTTTGGGTACGCACGAAGCGCCCACACAACAATATTCACCGTTAATTGGTTTGGATATGCGTTTTGCGACTGAGCAAACGCAACGCATAGCTTTGCTCGCATCGTTTGAATATGGATTTCTGGTGCTTAAAGGACAGTTGACACTCAATGGCGAAACCTATGCTGCGGATGAGCTGGCGTATTGTCCTGCCGGCCAAACCGAGGTGACGATTCAGGCGAGTGCGGGTGCGCATGTGATGTTATTGGGGGGTGAGCCACTGGCGCAGGAAATCATCATTTGGTGGAATTTTGTTGGCAGCAATCAGGCCGATATCAGCCAAGCAGTCGCGGACTGGAATACGCACAGTCCGCGGTTTGGCACAATTCAAACGGAATTGAATCGATTGACCTCGCCTGTGCCGCCGTGGGCGTCAAGCTCATAAACGCATCGGCAGCGACGTGATACGCTGATAGTACATCAATGAGACACATTAGTGAATCGGCACATCACCGCCAAAATTTGCGTTTGGAGAGTTTGCCTATCCCCGGATTGAAACTATTGGTCGGGTCAAGTTGGCGATAGTGTCGCGCCAAATCTTCGTTTGCATGATACAGATGGCCGACATTGTGTTCGGCAGGGTATTGTGCGCGGCGCGCGTCCAGCGTTTTGAGGATTTTGTGTTCGATCGCCATCGGGTCATGCGGTTTCTGGATGATGTAGTCCTGATGAAAGACGTGACACAAAAAGTGGCCGTAATAGAGCTTGTGGATGCACGCCTGATTGATCTCGTCGGGCAGACGCTCGAACCAGTCTTCGTCGTTTCGTCGCAAGGCAACGTCCAGTGCGACAATGTCCGCTACCGCATCCGCGTGAATTGCGCGATAGCGTACGGCTGCGCCTGCAACGGCGAAACGGTGCAGCATGGCTTTATTGGCCTCCTCTGTGGTGCATTCAAAATATGCTCCGTCCCGAGCAGTCACATCGTTGAAATAGCGTTCAAATAGGGCGCGCGCTTCGTCAGTGGCTGCGCCACCGGTTTTGACAATGAGGTGGTGTTCGTACTTATGATGGAATTGCTCCATGCGGTCGGGCAATTGTTTGGGCAAAACATGGGCGAACCATTGCGACAGTTTGTCCGAGAGGAAGGCCGGCAGGATTTTTGTCTTTTGCGCCCAACGGTCAATGCGGTCTTTGAGTGCAAATAGTTTGGGCAGGCGCTGCGTGCCGAATTGACTGATGAGGTATATCATATCCTTGCCGTATTCGGCGGCCAAGGCGTAGGCGTCACGGTGGATGTATTCGCCGGATAGGGGCAAGTCGCTCATTTCGGTCAGCAATTGTTTGCGCAAATCGCTTAACTCGTGCGTGTTATTGCTGCCAATGTAATAGACGCGGGTGTTGCGCTCCTGTTCAAAGGTGTCCAATCGCACCGCAAAGACCACGACTTTGCCCGCGCTACCGGAGGTTTCGTGGAGTTTGTCGGGGTTGGCGTTAAAGCGTGCAGGCGTGTCGGCGTCAATCTGGGTGACGATGCCTGCGTAGTCGTGTGATGAAGCCAGTTTGCTCGGGTCATTGTCAATCTCGTCCACGCCGTAGTTGTGTTCGTGCAGATTGCGCAGGATGGTGTCGGGGTCGTTGCCCAGAAAAATCCCCAAGTGGTTGACTAATTGTAATTCGCCTTGCTCATTCACGCGCGCATACAGTGCCAACTCGGTGTAGGATGGCCCGCGTTTGACCAGAGAGCCGCCGGAGTTGTTACACACGCCGCCGACCACCGATGCGCCGATGCAAGAGGAACCAATCACGGAATGCGGCTCACGGCCGATGCGCGCCAATTGCGCTTCGAGTTGGTACAGGGTGGCGCCCGCGTGGCAAACGATTTGCGTGCCATTGTTGATCAAATTGGTGCGATCGATGCGCAGGGTATTGATGATCACTACCGGGCGATCATAATCATTGCCATCGGGTGTGGAGCCGCCGGTGAGGCCGGTGTTGGCCGCTTGGCTGATGATAATGACATCGGCGGCGTGGCAGGCTTTGACCACTTCCCATTGTTCGATCACATTGGCGGGCAGCACCACGGCGAGGGCATTGCCCGAACCAAAACGAAATCCGGTGCGGTATTGTTGATTTTTGTGTGGATCGGTGATGAGGTATTGCTGGCCGACGATGCGGTGCAATTGTTCAAGCAATGTGTGATAAACATCCCGTTCAGGCATGTGTTTCTCCTGTTTTATATTTTTATTGATCCATTCGTGGTATGGCTATGTGGCGTCAATGCGTCGGATTTGATCAAGCACCGCATGTACGCGCAAAATTCTATCACTCAATTCGGGCATATCGTAAGTGAGGCGAATTTTATCCTGTCCGTTGAGTTTGACGTTGCGGTCTTTTTGTATCAACTGAATCATCGACAGCCCATCGATCGGTGCGTCTTTGGCAAAATGAATCTGACCGACGTGCGCCGCGATATCCATTTTGGTCACGCCCATTTGCTGCGCGCGCAGGCGCAGACGGTGGGTTTCAATCAGGGCTTTGGCCGGTGTCGGCAGCTCGCCGAAGCGGTCGACGATTTCTTCTTGAATATCGTTCAGCGTGGCTTCATCCGCCGCGCTGGCGAGGCGTTTGTATAGATTCAGCCGTTCATTTACGCTGCCGCAGTATTCATCGGGCAGTAGCGCGGGCGTGTGCAGATTGATCTCGGCGGTGATGCCCAGCGGTGCGGATAGATCGGGTTCTTTGCCGCGCTTGAGCGATTTGATCGCGGCGTTGAGCATGTCGTTGTAGAGTGAGAAGCCGATTTCGGTGATGTTGCCCGATTGTTTTTCGCCGAGAATTTCGCCCGCGCCGCGAATCTCCATGTCCTGCATGGCGAGGAAAAAGCCGGAGCCGAGTTCTTCCATTTGTTGAATGGCTTCTAAACGGCGCTCGGCCTGCGTGGTCAATGCATCTTCGTGGTGAATCAGCAGGTAGGCGTAGGCTTGGTGATGGCTGCGCCCGACGCGCCCGCGCAGCTGGTGTAACTGCGCGAGGCCGAATTTGTCCGCACGGTGCATGATGATGGTGTTCGCATTCGGTACGTCAATACCGGTTTCGATGATGGTGGTGCACAGCAGAATATTCGCACGGCCATGATAAAAGTCACGCATCACGCGCTCCAAATCGCGTTCGTGCATTTGCCCGTGCGCAATCACAATGCGCGCTTCGGGAATCAGCTCGGCGAGCATCTCGCGGCGGTTTTCGATGGTGGCGACTTCGTTGTGCAGGAAGTACACCTGACCGCCGCGTTTGAGTTCGCGCAGGACGGCTTCGCGGATGACGGATTTTTCTTCACGACGCACGAAGGTTTTGATCGCCAGCCGTTTTTGTGGCGCGGTGGCAATCACCGACAGGTCGCGCACACCTTCCATCGCCATACCCATGGTGCGCGGAATCGGCGTCGCGGTCAGGGTGAGGATGTCCACTTCGGCACGTAGATTTTTCATCGCTTCTTTTTGGCGCACGCCAAAGCGGTGTTCTTCATCAATAATGACCAAACCCAAACGGTCGAATTTTACGTTCGGCGAGAGCAGTTTGTGCGTGCCGATGACGATGTCCACCGTGCCTTTTTCTAGTCCTTCCAATACTTCGGTGGTCTTTTTACCGGACACGAAACGCGACACCTCGGCAATGCGAATCGGCCATTTGGCAAAGCGGTCGGAAAACGTTTGGTGATGTTGCTCAGCCAGCAGCGTGGTCGGTGCGAGTACGGCAACCTGTTTGCCACCCATCGCGGCGATGAATGCGGCGCGCAGTGCGACCTCGGTTTTGCCAAAGCCAACGTCGCCACAGACCAATCGATCCATCGGCTTGGCGGCAATCAAATCATGTGTGACGGCGGCAATGGCGCTGGCTTGATCGGGCGTGGTTTCAAAGCCAAAATCATTGGCGAAGACTTCGTAATCCGCCAAGTCCAGCGGGAATGCGTGTCCCTGACGCAGTGCGCGGCGCGCGTATAGGTTCAGCAATTCGGCTGCGGTGTCGCGGATTTGCTCGGCCGCTTTTTTACGCGTTTTGCTCCAACGATCCGTACCGAGTTTGTGCAAGGGTGCGTGCTCAGGATCAGCTCCGGCGTAACGCGAGATGACGGATAACTGCGATACCGGCACATACAGCGCGGTGTCGTCGGCGTAACTCAGGTGCAAAAACTCCGTCAGACCGCCGCCTAAGTCCATGTTCACCAAACCATGATAGCGCCCAATTCCATGCTCAACGTGAACCACCGGGTCGCCCTCGCGCAGCTCGGACAGCGAGGCGATCATCATATCGACGTTAGAGGTTTTATCGGCGCGTCGGTTGCTGCGGCGCGTGCCGGTGGCGCTGGCGTACAGCTCGTTTTCGGTGATCAGGCACAGATTAGGAAGATCGGTTAATTGCTGCGCGATGAACCCACGCTCAATCGGCGCGTGGCTGATGTACAGTTTATTGGGATCATCCAGCGCGGCAATTTGCGCCCAATCGGTCAAAGTATGTGTGCCGATGCCTTGTCGGGCGAATGTATCGGCGAGGGTGGTCTGCCGCCCCAAACTTTCGGCCAACACAATGGTGTGAATATCGTGCTCAGTGTTGTTTTGTACAGCGGACTGCAAACGTGCAAACGGCTGCTCATCCTGCGCAGTGATCGACACGCGCACCTCAGGCACGGCGCGAATGTGCTGTGCAAATGTTGCGGATGTACGATTGTCCTCATCACGTTGGCGCAGCGCCAATTGCGCAAACGGCTTCATCGCCTCGAACCACTGCGATTCACGCTGGAACAAGCGCTCCGGCGGTAAAATCGGCGTGGTGATGTCACCTTTCAGAAAATCATAGCGCGTCTGTGTGTCGCTCCAAAATTGCTCAATCGCCTGCGCCGCATCACCATGCAACACCACCGTTGAATCGCTGGGCAAATAGTCAAACAGTGTCGCCGTTTGCTCAAAAAACAACGGCAAATAATACTCAATGCCCGCGTTAAACACCCCGTTGGCAATATCCTTATAAATCGTATGTTTGGTCGGATCGCCCTCAAACTGCTCGCGCCACGCATTGCGAAACGCGCCACGAGCCACCTCATCGGTCGGATACTCCCGTCCGGGCAGCATCTGCACGGATGGCACGGGATACAGCGTGCGCTGCGTGTCCACATCGAATGTCTTGATCGACTCAATCGTATCGTCAAACAAATCCACGCGGTAAGGCAGCGCCGCACCCATCGGGAACAAATCCACCAAACCGCCGCGCAAAGCAAATTCGCCCGGCGCGACCACTTGGCTGACATTGCTATAACCCGCGTTGACCAATTGCTCGCGCAGCGCATCCACATTCAAACGATCATTCTGCTTGAATGAAAACGCCCGCCCCAACAAAAACGACGGCGGCGACAAACGATACAACGCCGTTGATACAGACACCAACAACACATCGCACTGACGCTGCGTCAACGCATACAACGTCTGCAAACGCTCCGACACCAAATCATGATGCGGCGAAAACTGATCGTAGGGCAGCGTCTCCCAGTCCGGCAACTGCAGCACCCGCAAACTCGGATGGAAATAAATTATCTCTGCCCGCAAACGCGCCACATCCTGCGCACTTGCACAAAACACCACCAGCGGCTGCGCCCGCCGATCACTCTGAACCTGCGCTAACTGAGCCAACAACAACGCATCGGACGAACCGAAAGGCATGGGCGTGGCGAAACGTTGGGCGGGTTTGAGGTGGGTAATCAGTTCAGAAGGGGTGAAGGTCAGGGTCGATGTGGGCATGATGCGGTCTAATAAAAAAGCCCCAGTATTATAGCTGTGAATGGGGAGGAAGTGAGCAGGTTCCAGTTAGTGCACATTTCCCAGTAGGTTATAATTGCAGGCGATTTCGAACGCGAATGTGGCGAGTTCCAGCTAGTGCACATTTCCCAGTAGGTTATAATATTGCTCAAAATTCTACCGTTGCTGGGGCGGTTCCAGCTAGTGCACATTTCCCAGTAGGTTATAATGTTTGCCGCCACCTTTTAATTTT
>JBATQE010000031.1:0-5756 GCA_049291875.1 Burkholderiaceae bacterium | reverse complement strand
GTTACAATAACAACCGTCCTCATATGTCGCTCGGTGGATTCACTCCAGCGCAAACGCGTATGATGGCTTTAACAAACTCACGCGTCCTGCACTAAACGCAGGACTTGTGTTGATTCTACTTTTAGATGCCGCCCTTTTAGGGGGTATTACCAGTCTTTTAATCGCGTGTGTATTCATGATTGGCCTCAGAAAAAATTAAATGTCTTGATGTGTATATTATAGCAAAATTAATAGAGAAAAAACCTTTTAAATATACCTGCATCTAAAATTCAAATAAAAATATATAAATATACAACCAATTAACTATGTATTTATTTGATAAATATATAGCAAATTGACCTTAAATTGGGAGTGGAATTTTTTAATCAAGAAAAAATTAAAGAGATACATTAATGCCAACTTAACAAACTAATCTATCTTTGGTTGACTACCAATCGATTTTAGGGAGCATTGGTGAACAACAGTGTGTTATCAATGATCATGAGCGTGCCATATGATTTCTAAGTCCAAATCCGATTAAATTTTTTTCAATGCCGCCACGTCTATCTTTTGAATATAGCGAATCAAATTGGACCAAATGGGGTGATAGCCAAATCCCCCTTGCGTCATTTCTGCGATGGCGTCTTCTTTGCTCCAGCCCTGTTCAACGATTCGATAAATCGCGACCATCATACCGGTGCGGTCGGAGCCGTGTTTGCAATGCAGGAGCACGGGCTGGTTGGCGGGATTACGCACGATTTTAAGAAACTGTGCGACATCTTCGTCCCGCACGTCCCAAGTATTAAAGCGAATTTGTTCGTAGTGTACTCCGGTCGGTTTGACCAGCGCAGCATCGCCCGCATTATTGCGTAGCGATAGCACGGTTTTGATTTCTACGGGCAGTCCATACACTCGTGCCAATTGCTGATTCAACAGCAGCAGCCCTTCGGCTTCGGGTTGTGCGGAGCGATACAGAACGGGGGAGACTTGATAGAGATTGGGTAGACCTTGGCGTAACACGTCACTGCCGACGGGCTTCGCCCAATGATTCGGACGTTGTTCAGGCGGTAGGCCGGGCGCGACGGCACAGGCCGTTATGCATGTGGAAACGATTACAATGCTGAGCGCCTTTTTAAACATAGTCAAACCCTATCTTATCGATCAACAAGCGTTTTTGTTATTTGCACATCAGTCGCTCAATTTCATCGACCTGAACCGGCACATCGCGCGTGGTCAGCTCGCACCCCTGCTCGGTAACGATGGCATCGTCTTCAATGCGAATACCAATATTCCAATATTGTTCCGGCACGTTGCCGCTCGGGCGGAAATACAAGCCCGGCTCGATGGTCAGCGCCATTCCGGCTTCCAGCACGCGCCAGTTCGGTAGTTGTTTGCTCGCATCGTTTGGATCGGTGATTTGACCAACGCTGTATGCACCGCAATCGTGCACATCCAAACCAATCCAATGTCCCGTACGGTGCATGAAATACGGTTGATAGGCTTTCTGCGCAATCGCGTCCTCCAGCGAGCCGACTTTATTTTTATCCAAAATACCCAAATCCAATAAGCCTTGGGTCAACACACGCACCACCGCATTGTGTGGCGCATCGAATTTAACTCCGGCTTTGGTCAGGCGAATCGCTTCGCTTTGCGCGGCCAGCACACATTCGTAAATTTCACGCTGCGGTTTGGTGAATTTGCCATTAACAGGGAACGTGCGCGTGATGTCACCCGCGTAGTAGCCGTACTCAGCGCCCGCATCAATCAGGCACAGATCGCCGTCTTTCAACTCGGTCAAGCCTGCACGATAGTGCAAACAGCACGCATTGGCGCCCGCTGCGACGATACTGTTGTACGCCACCTCTTGCGCACCGGCGCGCATGAATTCATGACGCAGTTCCGCCTCCAAGTCCAATTCGCGCCAGCCGACGCGGCATTTTTCCATCGCACGGATATGACCCAATGCAGAAATTTTACCCGCCGCATGCAACCATTGTTGCTCAACCGCATCCTTGCGCAGACGCATTTCGTCCAAAATCGCATACAAATCATGCTGAATCGCCGGCGCGCCCACGCCGCTGCGCACCTGCGCTCGGGTGGCATTCAGAGCCGTAGCAACGCACGCATCCAAAGCGGTTTGCGCTGCCAACGGCGCAAAAACGGCGTGCGTATTACCCAGCCAATTCGGCAATTCTTCGGCAAAATTCGCCACATCGTGCGCTTCATCCACCTGTAAATACGCAACGGCTTGCTCCGGCCCCAAACGATAACCGTCCCAAATTTCACGTTCCAGATTTTTTTCACGGCAGTACACAATGCTGCGCGTCGAATCCGCTGTCACCAGCAAGACCAAAACCGCTTCCGGCTCGGTAAAACCGGTCAGGTAATAAAAATAGCTGTCCGGACGAAAATCATAATGCGCATCGCGGTTACGCGCGACTTCCGGCGCAGTTTGAATGATCGCGACCGATGCACCCGATGGCGCCAATTCGCGCATCTTTTCGGCCAAGCGTGCACGTCGCGCAGCGAATGGTTGGGGATTGAATGCGTTGAGGTGCAAAGTGGGTTTCATCATGACCGCCAAAGATAATCGTTGAAAGCCGAAATTGTACCATCAGCCTCAAAAAAATGCCCCCGAAACATCGAGGGCATTTTGCAGATATTGAGCACATCAACTGTGCGATCAATGCGCCAAAATTTTGGACAAAAACTGTTTCGCACGTTCGGTGCGATTCTCCGGATGTCCAAAGAACTCGTCTTTCGAGCAGTCTTCGACGATTTTGCCGTGATCCATGAAAATGATGCGGTTCGCGACTTTACGCGCAAAGCCCATCTCATGCGTCACGCACATCATGGTCATGCCTTCGTTCGCCAGCTCAACCATCACATCCAGCACCTCGTTGACCATTTCCGGGTCTAATGCCGAAGTCGGCTCGTCAAACAGCATGGCGATCGGATCCATCGCCAATGCGCGTGCAATCGCCACGCGCTGTTGCTGACCGCCCGACAATTGCCCCGGGAATTTATGTGCATGCGCCGATAGGCCAACGCGCTCCAACAGCTTTTTACCTTTGGCGTAGGCTTCCTCTTTGCCGCGCTTGAGCACTTTCATCTGCGCCAGCGCCAGATTTTGCTCAATGCTCATGTGCGGAAACAGTTCAAAGTTCTGAAACACCATGCCAATATGCGAGCGCAATTGGTTCAGATTGGTTTTCGGATCGGTGAGCGACGTGCCATTGACCACGATATCGCCCTTCTGAATCGGCTCTAACGCATTCACGGTTTTAATCAACGTTGACTTACCCGAACCGGATGGGCCGCAGACCACCACCACTTCACCTTTTTGAATGGTGGCCGTACAATCGGTCAAAACCTGAAAATCGCCATACCATTTCGATACATTTTTAATTTCAATCATTGTAGAAATCCTTTATTGAATGTTCATCTTAGCGAACAATCGCAATTTTCTTTTGCAAACGTTTCACGTAGCTCGACAGCAGAAAACAGATGATGAAATACACCACACCGACAAACAAATAAAACTCCGTCGGACGGTTATTAATCCCTGCCAAGGTACTACCTGCGCCCAAGAAATCTTTAAAGCCGACCGCGTACACCAGCGTAATGTCCTGAAACAAAATAATCGTCTGTGTCAGTAATACCGGCAGCATATTGCGCAGCGCCTGCGGCAAAACCACATTCGCCATGGTCTGCCCGTAGCTCATGCCCAGCGCATAGCTCGCATTCATCTGCCCTTTGGACACACTCTGAATCCCCGCGCGCATGATTTCCGAATAATACGCCGCCTCAAAAATCGCATAGGTAATTACCGCAGCATACAGCGCACCCAGTGGTGTCACATAATCCGCACCGGTGATCGTCGCCCAAATTTTCGGTAGCAAAAAGTAGAAAATCAACAATACTTGCACCAAAGGCAAACCACGGAAAAAATCCACATACAGCTTTGCAAAGCCGGACAAAATCCGATTGGACGACAAGCGCATCATCGCCAACGGCGTACCGATCAACATGCCGCCAATCAGCGCCAATACCGTCACCTGCAAGGTAAACCACAGGCCTTTGGATAACAGCGTCAAGGCCTCGGTTGTGAACAAAACCCCATAATCAAAGTTCATTATTTACCTCCCGTAATCATACCGGGGATGCGAATACGACCTTCCATCCACACCATCAGCGCTTTAATCGCGTAGGTAAAGAACAAATAAATGAACGTAGTCACCGTCAGAATCACCATATCCTGCGACGTCAGCTCAATCATGGTTTTGGTTTGTGCATAAAAATTCGCCACACTGACCACAAAGGCCACCGACGCATTTTTAAACAAATTCATGACCTCCGAAGTCAAAGTCGGCCAAACGATGCGAAATGCCTGCGGCAAAACGGTGTAGCGGTAAATCTGCGCACGGGTTAAACCCAAGGCAAAACCTGCATTCCACTGGCCGGTAGACACCGTCTGAATCCCCGCACGCACCTGCTCCGACACGCGCGCGGCATGGTACATGCCCAAACCCAAAATCCCCATCACCCACGGCGAGGCAGCAGCGACTTGTCGATACCACAATCCACTGACATCTGCGTTTGAATCCGGCGAAAACGTGGACGGTAAAAAGTTAGGAAACACCAGCAACCAGAAAAAGTACTGAATCACCAACGGAACATTGCGAAACAACTCCACATACGCATTGCCCAGACGTGACAACCACTTATTCGGTGTCGTGCGCAACACCCCAAGTAAAGAGCCGAGTATCAGCGCCAGAATCAGCGCACCGAAAAACACCACAAAATGCCACTTCATACCTGTGAACATCATTTGCAGCCACGTCACCTCTTCGGCACTCGCGCTGTAGCTGCGCGCGCCGACCGACTGGCACACGGATTCAATCCAGCCAACCTTATCAACGTATTCGGTACTCGGTGAACAAAAAACGCCCCAATCCAATTGAGCCATTATGACCTCCGAAAAAAGATGAAAAAATAAGACGCATTCAGTTCATCAACCCATGCGCCTTATTTCAAGAACCAACCATCGATACCAAGCTATCGATTAAATCCCTTTATCAGACGGTTCGGCCAAGGCTTTTTTCATACCTTCGTTCATTGGCCAGTTCAGGTTGGTTTTCTTACCACCGGTCAAAGGAATTTCCGATTGGAACCATTTTTTATAGGCTTTTTCCATATCGCCGGATTTGATCATGGCCAAAACGGCCTTGTCCGCGATTTTCTTCATTTCTGGATCGCCTTTGTTCAGCATGATGCCGTATGGCTCAGCCGACAAAACCGGGCCGACAATTTCAAAATCCGCCGGATTTTTAGAATTCGCGATCAAACCGGCCAAAATATTGTCATCCATGAAGAATGCCACGGCAGAACCGGCCTCTACCTGTGCAAATGAATCGGCGTGGTCTTTACCAAATACATTGGTGACATTAACTTTCGCCGCTTGCTCGCCTTGCTTGATGTATTTGTCCGAAGTCGTGCCTTGTGTGGTCACAACCGCTTTACCGTTCAAATCGGCGATGGATTTGATGTTAGAACCTTTTTTCACCACCATACGCACTTCAGTCACATAGTGATTGATCGAGAAAGCCGCTTGCTCTTGGCGTTTGACGCTGTTGGTAGTCGTACCGCATTCCATATCAATATTGCCGGCTTGGATTTCAGGAATACGGGTCGATGAAGTCACAGCCTTGGGTAATACCCCCTAAAAGGGCGGCATCTAAAAGTAGAATCAACACAAGTCCTGCGTTTAGTGCAGG
>JBATQE010000030.1:0-1739 GCA_049291875.1 Burkholderiaceae bacterium | reverse complement strand
GAGCGAGAGAACCTCATCGATATCCTCGGCGGCCATTTCCTCTCCTGGCGCCCAGATGGACGCCCTCAAAAGCGCGTTGTGCAGCTCCCTCACATTGCCCGGCCAGGCGTGGCGAAGAAGAAGATTTCTTGCGCCAACAGATAATGTCTTATGTTTAAAGCCCGGCTGGGAAGTTGCTTCGCGATTGATCTGCGCCAGCAAAGCGTCGATCAATAGATTGAGGTCCCCTTCGCGAGCGCGCAGGGGAGGCAATGCCAAGATGCCAACCGCGATTCGATGAAACACATCCTCTCTGAATCGCCCCGCCCGAACTTCTTCCGGCAGAACCCGGTTGGTAGCGGCGACGATGCGCACATCGATTTTTCGGGACTTACTGGCCCCCAGGCGCGTCACCTCATGCTCCTGGAGTACGCGCAGCAATCGAACCTGTGACTGCAGCGGCAGTTCACCGATTTCGTCCAAAAAAAGCGTCCCGCCATCAGCTGCCTCAAAGTAGCCAGCACGGGTTGCATGGGCACCGGTAAACGCACCCTTTTCATGACCGAAAAGCTCGGAGTCGATCAGTTCGAGCGGGATGGCCCCACAGTTGACTGCAACAAAGGGAGCGCCTTTTCGCTTGCTGGAAGCGTGGATCGCACGTGCAAAGAGTTCCTTGCCGGTCCCGGACTCCCCTTGGATCAATACGGGCAGATCCCGTTGCGCCAATCGCTGCGCCATCGCGACTACACGCTTCATCGCATTGCAGCGGTGAATGATGCTGGCGAACTCCGGCGCTGCCGGGGGCAATCCTTGGAGCAGGTGTGCGAGAGCTTCGTCAGCTTGCTTGCTCGCAACTGGAAGGAACTCAGCGGCCAGGTCGAATGGAACAACGACAGGACGCACGCCGTGTTCACGAGAGGATTCGATGAGGTTGGCCCCGTACTTGGCTTTCGCCAACAGCACCCAGACAGCAGCCATGGCAGGGGTGCCAGGGCTCACGTGAAAAGTGACCGGCAGCTCAGGAGAAGAAGAGAGCGTCGCGGACACCGCTCCGTTGGCTGCGACGTATATGTCTTCGAAATCGGTGGGGCTACGCAGTTTTGCGTACCGCACCTCTGTAGCTCCCGTGAATTTGCCGCTCAGCCACGCCACGAAGTTCTGCGTTTTCTGCTGACCGTGATCTGATAGGAGCACTAGACGGTCATACACCCCGGTCTCCAGCGCCATCAAGATGGGACCGAAGTCTGTGCCCGACGCATCTTCCGAGGCGCGAAGGTCTGAGTTACCAAGCCAGGCAAAAAGTGTGGGCATCAGGCATAAGAAATTATGTGACTACATAAATTTCATTCTATCGTGGGTCATATGCATATGGAAAGCGTCGTAGGCGCTGGCTGATGACAAGTGAAATCCTGGACGGCGAGGAGCGCAAACCGATCAACTTCACACTACCCCGGCATTCACTCGCCATACCTCATTGCCCCAGCTTCCGTCGCAGAGTATTATATCATCAATTTGATGATGTAAACTGCCTAGCAATGAGCAATCGAACAACCAATTTCGGTCTAACCGTCATCTTCCGTGGGTGAGGATCACCTGACCATGCATCCCCAGCGCGTTGAGAGCTTGAGCCACGCCCAGCGCGAGCGGCTGGCCTACATCGACTTCCGGCTCTACTTCTTCGGTGAGATCGGTCGCCCAGACCTGATTGAGCGCTTCGGTGTGGCTCCGGCAGGGGCGACACGCGATTTGGCGCTGTACCG
>JBATQE010000029.1:0-16481 GCA_049291875.1 Burkholderiaceae bacterium | reverse complement strand
AACAGAGTAAATTATTGCAGGAGGTATTATTATGGGAGCGAAGTACAAGCAGCTTGATATGGAAGAGCGGATTGAGATTGCCCGGCGTCGTTCGTCAGGAGAAACGTTGCGGCAAATTGCAACAGCTCTGGATCGCACGGCATCGAGCATTGCTCGAGAAGTAAAGCGCAACAGCGCTCAAACAGGCCGCTACCATCCTATTTACGCGGATCAGCAAGCGCGCGCAAGGCGTTGGAGCGGAAGTAAGTTGTCGCGCGACATCGTATTGTTGCCCTTTGTCCGCTTCAACGCCTTCGCGCATCTGAGCTGGAGCAACTGGGCGTTCATTGCCGCCACCGGCCTCATTCACACCGGTGTGGTGTTTTACCTGTTCTTTAATAGCATCAAGCAGCTACCGACCCACATCACGGCGCTGTTGATTTTTTTAGATCCTGCCGTGGCGATTCTATTGGACGTCGTGATCACCGGTTTTCATCCGTCGTTGTTACAAAATGTGGGCATTGCGCTGATATTTTTCGCCATGTCCATGAGTTTATTCAAAAAGCAACCTAAAGCGTTGCCCAAGCGTAACAACAAAGCCGATGGCGTCTGACTATTTCACTTATAATGAGCGTTCTTTCAACCCCTATAATGATCGAGGACATCATGCAAATTACGGATAACTCAGTTGTAAACATTCACTATACCTTGACCAACGATGCAGGCAATGTACTCGACAGCTCAGAAGGCCGCGAACCATTGGCCTATTTACACGGTCATCACCAAATCATTCCGGGTTTGGAAAACGCTTTGGTCGGCAAATCGGCCGGTGACGAATTGAACGTCACCATCGCGCCCGAAGACGCCTACGGCCTGCGTGTCGAAGAAGCGGTACAAACCGTGCCACGCGAAGCCTTCGCGCAAATTCCTGATCTGGCCGTCGGTATGCAACTGCATGGCGAATCACCACAAGGCCCGATGTCTGTGGTGGTCAAAGAAGTCAACGACGACAGCGTCGTGGTCGATGCCAATCACCCGTTGGCAGGCGAAACCCTGCACTTCGCGGTGAAAATCGACAGCGTGCGCGAGGCGACCGAAAGCGAATTGGCTCACGGCCACGCCCACGGCGGTGACGGCCACCACCATTGATCGGTCGGCGTGAGCGTTTAAACCCCGCTGATAGATAAAAAAGCCTTGTCATTGCTCGCAATGACAAGGCTTTTTTCATGGATGCAGTTAGCTATCCGTATCAGTTGGTTTTTTTCACTTCGGTTTTTGCCACTTTTTTAGATGCCGCCGATGTGTGAACTTTATGTTGTTTCTTCGCTTTTGGTGCGGCTTTGGCAGGCGCTGCTTTGACGGCAGTCGGCGCCGGTGTTGCGGTGGCCGTGGTGGTTGCGGCGTAGCCGGTCACTGCAGCGAAACCAAATACAGAAGCCAAAATCAATGCAGAAAATTTTTTCATGATCCATTCCTTTCAGTGGGGTTTGAAAACAGCCGGATGCCGTTTTCATGGTTCCATTGTATGAAGTGTAATCGCGTGTGTCTGTTATGAAATGTAATGCTTTGTAACGCGGTGTTTCAACCCAAAACCAATAAGTGAGCGTTTACACATGTGCCGTCGGCACCGACAGGGTTGGTGCCATCGGAAGAATCGGCCATGTCATACTAAAGCACGCACCGCCGTATTGACTGGTCTGCACGCTGGCATTCCCCTGATGCGCGTGCGCAATGCTGGCGACAATCGCCAATCCCAAGCCATAGCCACCGGTTTGGCGATTGCGGCTTTGATCCAGTCGGTAAAAGGCTTGAAACACCTCCTGCGCCTGTTCGGGCGGAATGCCCACACCGTCATCGGCCACACTGAGGCGGTATTCGTCGGCGCTTTGCTCAAACGTGACCTCAATATGCCGATGGGCGAATTTTTTGGCATTGTTCAACAAATTACTCAATGCACGGGTCAGCAGATGCACGTCACCTCGGCATTCGGACACGTTCATCGGCATGTGTAGCGTGATGCGCCACGCTATGTCGGCGGGCGCATCGATTTTGGCTTGTTCGACACATTCATTGAGCCATTGTTGCACGTGGACGGTTTGTTTAATTTCGTGCGACGCACTGTGTGCATCCACGGTGGCTTTGAACAGCAGCTCTTCGACCAGTTGCTCAATGTGATGGATGTCTTGCTCAAACTGCTTTTCGGTTTGCTGATCCGGCAGCAGTGCCAAACGGTAGCGCAGCCGCGCCAACGGCGTGCGAATTTCATGCGCAATGTCTTGCATCAAGCGATCTTGCTGATCCATCAGCGCCGCGATTTTGCCGGTCATGCGATCCATCGCCCGTCCAATTGGGTAGACTGCCGACGCGTGATCCAATTGAAGTTGGGTATCCATTTGACCGGCGCCGATGGCCTCGGCGGCGGATTCGATTTGCCGCACATCGCGCCACAGCGGACGCAGCCACAGATACACAGGAATGGCGAGCAAGAGAATGGCGATGGACAAAAAAGCCAAATCAAGCAACTGCAATTGCTTGAAAAAATACGAGTAATTCACAGGGCCTACCGAGAGTAGGTACTCACTGTTTTTGATGCGCTGGATGTAAATGGCATCCTGTTCGATGAACACCACGTCGCCTTGATTCAACGCCACAGTGGCGTCTTGATCCAATTGGTACGCACTGAGCGGCTCAATTTGCAGATTAAAATCCGTATCAATCTGCTGATTTTTTAAAATCAGCGGCCATTGGCCCGGCGGGCTGGTATTTAAATCTTGTTCAATCAGAGACAACACCGTGGCGAGCAAATCGCCGAGGTAATTTTCACTGACCTCATCAATCGCTTTTTTGTAAAACAGCCCGAGACAGGCGATCACCGCGATGAAAAAACCCACCAGCAGCAGATAAAATTGGATAAATACGCGTCGCATGGTTTTGCTCGAAACCTTATTTTAATCCGCATCCCACGCATTCGGCGCCAGCAGATAACCTTTATTGCGCACGGTGATGATACGGCGGTGCTCATTCAAATCATCGCCCAGCTTCTTGCGCAGACGCGAAATGCTGATATCCACACTGCGATCCAAACCGTCATAATCGATCGAACGCAGACTTTTGAGCAACTGGTCGCGGCTCAAAATCATGCCCGCATTGGAGGCAAGCAGCCACAGCAGTTCAAACTCGGTACTGGACAAGGCGATCATCTCATCATGCAGACGCACACTGCGGCTGGCGGTGTCGATGGACAGCTTGCCAATATTCAAGCGCACAGCAGACTGTTGGCGTGAGGGTTCGAGCAACTGCCGCGACGCGCGATGGGCGTATTGGCGCAATTGCGCCTGAATGCGTGCGAGCAAAATATTCGGCGGCGTGGTTTTGACGATATAGTCGTTCGCGCCCAGCTCCAACCCCAAAATATGCTTGATTTCCGTATCGTTCGCGGTGAATAAAATGATTGGCCGGTCATACTGCGCGCGCAACTGTTGGCAAATCGACAAGCCATCCATATTCGGCAGCATGATGTCCAACAGCAATAAATCCGGCTGCTCGCGCAAAACCGTGGCAATCACATCGCGCCCATCCGCGACCGTGATCACCGACAACTCATGACGTTCCAAAAACGTGCGAATCAGTTCGGCTAAATTCAAATCGTCTTCGGCAAAGACAATGCGTGGCTGGCTCATGGTGCTCTCGTCAGTAGAATCAGTTAAGAAGACGCGGAATCAGTATGTTTTTCAGCTCAAGGATTGATACAGGTCAACACGTTTGACAACATCCGCAATTTTAACATTTTGATTTTGTTCAAATTTTGTCAGGGTTCCCTGACAAAATTTCCAATGCTAAGCACGGAAAAAGTAGGGGTTTACTTTTTCCGTATTTCCTTAATATTGTAGAAGTATAACCTGCGTCAATTGTATCAATATGTAGGTATTCGCCGCCAATGTGCGAAAAAATGCCGACGGCAAATCGTCGGCATTTTTCGTATCAAGGATGATTCACAAGTCGTTACAGACTGCCCTCAACCCCTTCGACCAGCCAAGACATGCCGCTCAAAGCTTTGTCGTCCATCGATTGATCTTTAGCCACTTTTTCCGCGCCGCTTTGATCTTTCAGCGGGCCGACGAAGATTTTACCGCCTTTGGCGAGTTCGGCTTTTTTGCTTTCTACCAAAGCTTTCACGTCCGCAGGAACAGCCGGGTTGACGTCAACCAAGTCTACCCATTTGTCGGCAACGCCTTTCCATTGGTTATCCACATGCACTTTGCCCGCTAATGCGTCTTTCACCGCTTGGGTGTAGAAGTCGCCCCAGTTGATCACGGCTGAAGCCAAGTGCGCTTTCGGGCCGTAGGCTTTCATGTTGGAGTCCCAACCGAATGCGTACACGCCTTTTTCTTCAGCGGTTTTCAATACGGCTGGTGAGTCGGTGTTTTGCAGCAATACGTCGGCGCCTTGGCCGATCAAGCTTTCAGCCGCTTGACGTTCTTTATTCATGTCAAACCATGAGCCGGTGAACACGACTTTGGTTTTCACCGCTGGATTCACGCTGCGCGCGCCCAAGGTGTAGGCGTTGATGTTGCGAATCACTTCAGGGATTTTGACCGAAGCAACAAAACCGAGCGTGTTGGATTTGGTCATTTTGCCCGCCATCACGCCCGCCAAATAGGCTGATTCGTAGGTGCGTGCTTCGTAAGTACCCATATTCGGCGCATTTTTGTAGCCGGTGGCATGGTAGAACATGGTTTTCGGGCTGGTTTGCGCCACTTTCAGCGTCGGATCCATAAAGCCGAATGAGGTGGTGAAAATCACGTTGTTGCCTTTGGCCACCAGATCGCGAATCACGCGTTCTGCATCCGCGCCTTCTTTCACACTTTCCACCTGTTGCGTGGTCACGGTCACACCGTCTTTGGCCAAGGCTTCAACCATCGCCTTGCGACCGTTGTCATGCGCGAATGTCCAGCCGCCGTCACCCACAGGGCCGACGTAGATAAAGCCTGCCTTGATTTCCTTGGCTGCCGTTGGTGCGGCTGCCGCAGGTGCTTGATCCGCCGGTTTAGCGGCGTCTTTGCCGCCACCGCAGGCCATCAAGGTCAGCGCTGTGATTAAAGATGCCGCAAAACCTGCTGTGCGGCCAAATGAATACGAAAATGCCATGAGATTACTCCGGTGATAGAAATGAAATCAAACAAATAAAACTACGGTAAAAACGGTTGCGACAGCGACATCGGCGCATTCATGCGAATCTTTCGCCAATCACGCGAAATCCAGCACAGCACGATCACCGTCGCGACATTCGGCAAGGCATTGAGTACCTGCACATTGGTCATGAATGCGGCCAAAGCCTTCACAAAACCCGATTGATGCGCCAACCAATCCTGAATCGGCTGATTCGCCGCCTGCACTGCGAAGCCGAGCGAGCGCATCAAACCAAACAACAAGGCGCCGAAAATCAAACGCGCCGGATGCCATGTGGCAAACACCACCAATGCCACGGCGATCCAACCCATGCCACCGGTAATGCCCTCTTGCCAGGCCTTGAACTGCACCAGCGCCACAAACGCACCGGCAAAGCCCGCCATCGCGCCCCCCAAAATCGTCATCGCGTAGCGAATTTTCAGCACATCGTAGCCAATCGAGTGCGCGACACTGGGCGATTCGCCGACCGCACGCACCATCAAACCAATTTTGGATTTGAACAGCAAAACACCAAACACGATGCACAAAAACAACCCCAAATATGCAGGCAGGCTTTGATTAAACAGCTCACCGACCAGCGGCAATTGCGACAAACCCGGAATGCTCAAAGGCGCGAAACCCGGCACCGACAGGCCGACGTATTTCACGCCCATCAGCGCCGACAAGCCCGTACCCAAAATGGTCAGCGCCAAACCCGTCGCCGTCTGATTGGTCAACAAACGCAACACCAAAAACGCGAATACCAAGGCCGCCAATGCGCCGGTGATCACACCCGCGAGCATCCCCGCCCACGCATTACCCGTATTGAGCGCCACCGCAAAGGCAGAGACCGCACCGAGCAGCATCATGCCCTCAACCCCCAAATTCAAAACACCGGACTTTTCGGCGAGTAACTCGCCCATACCGGCCATAATCAGGGGAATGGAGGCCAGCAACACGCTGGCTAATAAGCTGGACCAAAAGGCGCTCATGATGTGTTTGAACCAATCGATGAAATCAAAGTGAAAAAGACAAAGTTTCTCAGATACGCAAAAAAGCATGCATGCTAAAGTCAGATGCGTCATCTAAAAAACACACCGTCATCCCCGCGAAGGCGGGGATCCAGGGGCTTAAAAATCACCAAAAACAACTGGACTCCCGCCTACGCGGGAGTGACGGTAGTCTATTTAAAGCCCCTGCTTTATCAAACATCCAAAAATAAAAAGTCGTTTAAAAATAAGCCGCTATTATAATCTGAATGTGGGTGAAAAATGTACAAAAACCACCCGATGCGTCCATCGCGGTGGTTTTTACGCGTCAGATAAAAGGGCGCAGACCAAACAATCCGACGGCGCTCATATGCTTATTTCATCGCCAATGTGGCGTAGCCCACGCCGATGAAATTGGTCGAAACATCACGATCATTGAACAAGAATCTCGCGCTCAAATGATCCGGCGTGAGTCTATCCAGTTGGCGTGCCACGCGCTCTTTATAACCCTCGGTTTTCCAAAACAGCGTGCCTTCGACCAAAATGCCCGTCGTGACCGGCTGTAAATCCGCCGCATCACCAGACAGCAGGTGTGCATTTTGTCCCATGATGATGGCGGCCAAAATCACTGCCGTGAAATCCGCACTGCGGTCAATGATGGCCTGCGCCGTTTGTGCGATGTAGGCATCGGGATAATGGCGCAACAGCGTGACCTGACCGGCATGCGTGGCAATGTCGTCGGGATCAAAGGCAAAACCGTCTTTCAAACTCATGCACAGATCGCGCCCGACGATTTGCCCGAAAATCGGTGCGATGTAGCGACCGGAAGCGGCCTTTTCAACACGCTGCTTGCCCGGATTGTCATCCACACGACGTTCATTGAGCGCGTCATCGTATTCGGTTAAAAAGGCCGGATGGAAATTGCCCACTTCCAAATTAACCGCCATCACCTCATCGTCGCGCCAGCCTTGTTTTTCCTCGGCGCTGAGTTTACCGATTTGATCCACGCGATAGTAGGCCGCGGCGTTCAGACCCGTGCCGGCAATCAAGCCGATGTATTGGTCACAGTCAGCCAGCCACGCGCCCGCCACCAGCGTGGTCACGGTGTCGTTCAGCACCGGCACTTTATGCGCGGTTTGGCCGTTATTCGCAATCGCTTGGCAAATTTTGCCGCGCAGGGATTCGCCGATCACGCCCTCGACATTGATGCCTTTGGTCCACGTCACCAGCCGCGCATCGTTGTCGGGGGTATTGGTTGACGGATAGGAAAAACAATAGCCGAGATCGAATTCCGGCTCATCGGATACTTTGTGAATCAAGTCGGCCTGACGTTGAAAAAAGGTATCGTCATCAATCGCGCCAACCACCTGCGCCTCGCTCATCAAAAATTCATCGCGGTATTTTTTCTGGGTGAACTGCACGTCTTGGCCGTTAAACCCCACTTTCGCCGCACGCACATTGGTTCCGCCCGCATCCAGCACCATGACCTCGCCGTTCAATTCGGTTTGGGGCAAACACACAAACGCTGGTAGCGCTTTAATCTGCTGATTGGGTTGCGCCAAGCCTTGGGCAATTTCGCCGACCAGTTGGTCTCGCAATTGTTCGAGTTGTTCAAAGCTTAAAGCCAGATTGCTAACGGGGTGCGGAGTGTACATGATGAGCCTGCTCAGTCGTCTCAGTGGTATATGGAGGGCTAAATGAAACTGATTACAACGGTGAAATTATGCCACTTTTTTGACCTCGGGCGTGAAAAAAACGCGTACCTGCACGCGAATATCAACAGCGCCCGTGCCTGTCCATGACAGCAGGCGAATAGGTGTGGATTTTATAGGCAAAAAGCCCACACATATTCGCCCGCATCGGCACGCGCGCCACGACGCAACGGCGCCCAATCCGCTTGGATGTCGCGTTGTGCCTGACGTTTGTTTTGCGCACGCAGCGCCTTGTTACTCGGGCGATGACTGCCCGCATGACGCGCATGTGCCGCAGCAACCAACGGATTGCGCGGGCGCGAAGGAGGAATAAGCCGTTTTTTCGTTTTCATCATATCTATCCTGTAAAAATAAACCGTGTCGATGAGTTACCGACAATGTAAAGATAACAAACACGCGAGGCAAACGTTGACAGCGCTTGGCTGTGATTCAGCTCGAAAAATCCGTTCGCATCCGACGCGGCCATTACCTTTACAAAACTTTACGCGTACACCCGCAATCCAGCAACACAGCCCCCCTAAAATACCCTCATGAAAACAGCCCCTCTTGTTTTCACCCACATGAAAGGAATACAAATGAAAAAAATCATTGCACTGATGGTCGCCGCGACATTCGGTTTGGCCAGTTTCTCCAGCATGGCCGCTCCGCAGCCGACACCCCACACGCCAACGGCAAATGCACCCGCTCCTGCACCCCAATATGCGCAGCAAAAAAAGGCTCAACCAAAGCTCAAAGCGCCGAAGAAAGCCAAAAAACGCCACGCTGCACCCACGCCGCGTAAAGCGCCTCAGCGCGCAACACAACCTGCACCTGCACACCCTTAATGAGCAGCAACTTCACCAAAAAAGCCTTGCAGTTGCAAGGCTTTTTCTCACTCAACGCATACCAACCCTCATTCAGCGCATACGGTCACGCCGCCAAACCACTGTGGCGCAACAGCGCATCCACCTGCGGTTCGCGCCCGCGCAGGGCTTTGAATGACTCCATCGCCGGACGCGAACCGCCGACGGCGAGCACCTCGCGCCAGTAGCGTTGCCCCAGATCCTGATTGAGCAGCGGCGCGCCCTGCGCCACGGCCTCCTCAAACATCGCAAACACGTCCGCCGAAAGCACTTCCGCCCATTTGTAACTGAAATAGCCCGCCGAATAGCCGCCCGCAAAAATATGGCTGAAGCTGTGCGCAAAGCGATTGAATTCCGGCACCGGCACCACCGCCACGCGATCGCGCACCTCGTTCATCACGCTGAAAATCATATTCGGCTGGGCGTCCGCATACTCCGCGTGTAAACGCATATCGTACAAGGAAAATTCAATCTGGCGCAGCATTTGCATACCCGATTGGAAATTTTTAGCCGCCAACATTTTGTCAAACAATGCGCGCGGCAAAGTCGCACCGCTTTGCGCATGTGCGCTCATGTCGGCGAGTACGTCGTAGTCCCAACAGAAATTTTCCATGAACTGACTCGGCAACTCGACCGCATCCCATTCCACGCCGCGTATGCCAGACACATCCATGTCACCAACCTGCGTGAGCAAATGATGCAGTGCGTGACCGCTCTCGTGAAACAGGGTAATCAAATCATCGTGGTACAAATAGCTGTCGGCCTCGCCCTGCAATGGCGCACTGAAATTGCACACCATGTGCGCCACCGGCGTTTGTATTTCACCTTTGTGTTGGCGACGCACACGCACTTCGTCCATCCACGCGCCCGAATTTTTACCCGCACGCGCATACGGATCGAGGTACACGCCACCGATGACCGCACCGCTTGGATTCAACACGTCAAAAAACTGCACGTCCTTGTGCCAGGTTTGCACGCCCTCGTTGCGCTGCAAACGCACGCCGAACAGCGATTCCACCACTTTGAACAAACCGCTCAAAGATTTTTTCAGCGGGAAGTAGTTTTTCACCTCTTGCTCGGAAAAGGCGTAGCGCTGCTCGCGCAATTTTTCGCTCGCATACGCCATGTCCCACGCCTGTAAATCATTCAAGCCCAATTCCTGCGCGGCAAAGGTTTTCAACTCCTGTATATCGCGCTCGGCGAACGGTCGCGCCTTGTCTGCCAAATCGAGCAGAAACGCATTCACCTGCGTCACCGACTCGGCCATTTTCGGCGCGAGCGAGACTTCGGCGTAATTCGGGTAATCGAGCAGTGCCGCAATGCGTTGACGAATCGCCAACAGCCGCTGCATGATCGCGGTATTGTCCAGCGCCGCATCACCCAAATCCGACGCGCGCGTCACGTTCGCACGGTACACCTGTGCGCGCAAAGCGCGGTCATCGGCGTATTGCATAATCGGGAAGTAGCTGGGGAAATGCAGCGAAATTTTATAACCGTCTTTGCCATCGGCCTGCGCTGCTTCGCGCATCGCGCTCAAGACATCCTCGGGCACGCCGCTCAATTCGTCCAAGCGCGCGTAGTAGGCGTAAGCATTGGTCGCATCGAGCAGATTTTCGGAGAATTTGGCCTGCAATTGCGCCGCCTCATTGGCCAACTGGGCGTACTCGGCACGCGCCTCGCCTTGGAGCAGCGCGCCGGACAGAGCAAAATCGCGCAAGGCATGGGTCACAATGTGTTGGCGCGTCGGCGTGAGCGCAGCGAAATTCGATGCCTGCGCCAGTGTCTGATAGTGCGCCATAATGGTTTCGTTCTGCCCCAACTGCGTCCAAAATTCGGTGATCTCGGGCAAAAATCGGTTGTATTCGGCACGCCATTGCTCACTGTCCACCACATGATGCAGGTGCGTGACCGCACCCCAAATGCGCGAGAGTTGCTCGGCTTTATCGTTGAGAAACGCCACAAAGTTGTCCCAAGTGATCTGCTCAGGCGATAGTTGTTCCACCGTTTGTACGGCGCTTTTTGCCTCGGACAGCGCAGCTTGTACCGCCTCGGCGACGTACTCGGGCTTCATCTCTGCCCAACGCGGTAAATCGCTCAAATCGGAAAAGGGGTTGGTCGTGGTTTGAACTGTATCGTGCATAACTGTGGTTCCGCTCATTTGAATTAAAAAATACAGGCGTATTATGCCATGAGCGTGTCGATCGGTGATGGAGCGAATATGTGCATTAACCACGTCCTTTCATCCACGCCCTTTGATCTTCCTTCTCTCATCGCCCATTTATAGTCATACCATTTAATACAGCGGGTCATGCCGTACTGGATACGGCATCTCCTCGCAAAAAGATTGCGGGGCAAGCCCGCAATGACTCATCGGATGATGGATAGAAACAGCAATTGCAATCATAAAAAAGACGCTGCGGGTCAAACCGGCAGCGCCATCAAATTCACATTTTGGAGATTGTGAAGGAGACTTTGAAATGTTTACAACTTGATACCCGTCGCGTCGGCAGTGAGATAGCCGACTGCGGCGGCAAAGCGATCTTTGTAGTTCGCGCGGATCAGTGGATCGAGTGTGTCTTTGACCTTACCGTGCAATTCTTCCCAATCGCCCGCGTGTTGGAAATTACTCATGATGTAGGTCCAGCCGTTGATCTCATCGACCGCGTGCAAACCGGTCGCCTCTGCGCCCGCCGGTACGGACAGGATGCGCGACAGTTCGCGGGTATCGACGTTGTACGCCCAGAGGAAGTTATTCACATGGCGGCCACTGTCTTCACCGATGAACAAGGTACGCAGTTTTTCCGAGAATTTGATGTTGTCGGGGTTGCCGATTTTGTTCGGATTCGACGTATTGCCCAGCGCATCCGCGCTGATATCCTCGCCCACCAACAGGGCTTGCATACTGACCGGAACCCAACTGCTTTCGATCATTTTGCCCACGCTGTCCTTTTGCCGCCCTGCCATCGGTAACTGCATGATGCCACCGGATTTCACGGCCTTTTCCAGCGCAATGCCGCTACCTTCGTACCAGCCTTTGCCACCTTTGACCATCGAGTCTTGGATATAGGACAAGGCTGAATAGGCGACTTTGTCTTTGGCATTGACCGTTGTGCCTTCCATTTTGGTAAACGCCATGCTGCCGCCTTTGAGCGCGGCGTAGCGGTGGGTTTCGAGAAAGGCCGCCACTTTATCCATACCCAGTTTCAGCTTGATCCAATTGGCTTTGCCGCCGATAAAAATTTTGCTGAACGACGCGTCATTCGGATCTTCAAAACGCACGTCCATGATGTCCTGCGGTTTGTATTGGTTCGCCATCTGCTCGACTTCCGCACTGGTGGCGTGTCCGAGGTGGATCCACGTCAGCGGCGTGGCCGAGCCGTTCGGATCGACGTTAAAACCCGCGCCAACTTTGGCAACGTATAAATTGCCTGCGGATAAATTCTTCGCGCGGTCAGCGACGAACATAAATAAACCGCCGTTGGTCGCATCGTCTCCCATCAAAGCAGTGCGCTGGTCGGGCATGACCTGAATCAATTCGTGCGAAATCCGTCCCAAGCAGTAGTGCTTTTTAATCGTGCCCGTGCCATCGGGGTGCACGGTCACTTCCGGCAAATGGCCGTAGTGGTACGGATTCGCGCGCTGCTCGTCACCGAATAAATTTTTACTGAATGCGCGCAATTGTTTGCCCGCCTTGGTGTCGCCCGTGTCAAACGCATCCGGCTCGTATTCTTCGCTCGATAAATGAGTATTCCACGGCGACAGGCTGGCACCACAGGTAATCCACAGGCCGTGGACTTTCGAGGTGTCCACATTGTGGTATTTGACCAAACTCAATTTACCAGTCGCCTGGTCTTGATCCAGTGTCAATACCGCAATCGGCGACGGTACTTTGCCATAGGTATCCGCGCCGGACTGATCGCGTGTGATGTACTCAAACTGCACCACAGCGAACACCGGTTTGCCCTTCACACCCGCAACTTTGGCGTTCGGCACAGTCAACAGCGACGAGCCGTCAGGACAATCGGAGAAAAACGGACGCTCTTTGCCCGCCACCGAACGATCCATGATCGGGCGATTATGGATGTCGTAGTTACCACCCGCCAGCGTTTTGCCGCCCTTGCCATCCGGCACCCAATCGCCGGTGGTGAAAAAGGTTTCGTACGCGAGCTTGTAAGACTGCTTTTTACCGTCGGCCAAAGTCACATGGAACATCGAATCGGTATACGTCGTCGCCATCTGCGCCGGCACGCTCAAGTTCGGCGCAGCCATGCTGGTGAACGAAGCGGAGACGAAACCACCGACGGGCTTGAGCGTCGCAGCACTGGCCTGATTCGCATAACCCATCAGCAATGAGTTCACAGAAGCCGCGCCCAGCGGCAATAAAGGCGCACTGCCCAAAACTTTCAATACCGAGCGACGCTTGGCGTGAGGTGTATCGTGTGTCGTGTTCATCATAAATCCCAAAATAAGTGGATAATCGGACATCAGGCCATCCATTGAGGCCATTAAGAAAGCACGGAATAACCCGAATGCGTGAACCATTTTAAAATGCGCATATGACCAAACCATGACACCACAGGAGAACCCATGAATTCAACCGTCACCATCTACCACAATCCCAAATGTGGCACGTCGCGCAACGTCCTCGCGCTGATTCGCGCCACCGGCATCGAGCCAACCATCATCGAATACCTGAACAACCCGCCGACGCGCGAACAGCTCGTGCAACTGCTCGCCGATATGGGCATCTCTGTGCGCGAACTGCTGCGCGAAAAAGGCACGCCGTATGCGGAGTTAGACTTAGGCAATCCGAAATGGACGGATGACGAACTGATTGACCAAATCATCGCCCATCCGATTTTGATGAATCGTCCGGTGGTCGTGACTGAGTTGGGGACGAAGCTGTGCCGCCCGTCGTCTGAAGTCGTATTGGATATTTTGCCGCAGGGTTTAAAAGCACCGTTTGTCAAAGAAGACGGTCAGGTGATTGAGCCAAAATAATCCCGAAACAACCCGAATCTACTTAAAAACAAGGGCGTAACCATGCGCCCTTGAGGCTGTTGACAAAGTGGCTGTTACGCCAAAACAAAGCTCCGTCATTGCGTTCCGCGAAACTTCGCTACGCTCGTTTTATCGAAACTGCGCTACGCTTGTTTTCCCTTTAGCGGGAATCCAGTTTGTTTTCTAACCAAATGTTTTTATTGGCTTTCTGGATACCCGCCTACGCGGGTATGACGGTATTTTTCTTAGGTTTTGTACTGGATTTCAATATTGATAGGGTTTGTCAGCAATCTGAAGGTCGCAACCATGCGCCCTTATCTTTTTTAACCACTACATCCACCCATCAAACCACGCCGACTTTGGCATTGACCTTAACCGATTCGGTTTGATGCTGCGGCAGGTGATGACGCACAAATTCCTCGGTACAGACGCGCCATGAAAAACGCTCCGCGTGCGCCCGCGCCACCACCGGCTCGATATGCAATGCGCGCAAACAAGCCATGCGCAAATCCTCGTCCAACGCACCCGCAGCACTGTCACCGATCACATCAATCGGCCCTGTGACCGGATACGCCGCGACCGGCGTGCCGCAGGCGAGCGCCTCCAGCAGCACCAGACCAAAGGTATCGGTCAAACTCGGAAAGACAAACACATTTGCGGATGAATATACCTGCGCCAATCGTTCGGCATCCAGCACACCCAAATAATGAACCTCGGGAAACTGCTGTTTGAGTTTGGCCAGCGCAGGGCCTTCGCCAACCATCCATTTGCTGCCGGGCAAATCCAGTTTGAGAAAAGCCTCGATGTTTTTCTCCACCGCCACGCGCCCGACATACAGAAAAATCGGCTCGGTCGTATGGAGTACGCGCTCGGTACGCGGATAAAAATGCTCGATATCCACGCCGCGCGCCCACATCTGCACATTGCGACAACCGTATTGCGCCAAATCACGCGCCACGACGTCGGTCGGCGCGAGCATGGCCTGCGCGGGCGCATGAAACCAGCGCAAAAACCGATAAGTCCAGCTCAACGGCACGCCGAATCGCGCCCGCACGTATTCGGGAAAACGCGTGTGGTAGGCGGTGGTGAACGGTATTTCATGCTTGATCGCATACGCACGCGCAGCCAATCCGAGCGGCCCTTCGGTGGCAATATGCATTGCGTCGGCTTGCTCGGCCTGAATGATCTGCGCCACGCGTTTGAACGAAAACAGCGACAGCCGAATTTCGGGATAGGTCGGGCACGCTACGGTGCGAAACAATTGCGGCGTGATCATCACCACCTCATGCCCCATTTTTTCCAGCTCGCGGTTGGTCGCCTGCAGGGTGCGTACCACGCCATTGACCTGCGGCAACCATGCGTCGGTGACGATTAGTATTTTCATGACGATCTTATCCTTATTGAAATACGAAAAAAGTAAAACCCTATTTTTTCCGCGTTTCCTTATCTTTTATGAGCGAATGGTTTCAGCCAGTTTTTGATCTGTGTCAACCAGTGCGGTGATCGGCTCTTTCGCCACCTGCTCCAGTACCAATGGATCAAATGCCGTCATCAGTTCAGGCAAAATCAAGCCATCGATCGGCTGTTTGATTTTCTGCCTTTTCTGTTTTTGCGGCTTTTTCACTTTTTTGACGACTTTCGGCGCGCAGCACCAGTATTCGATGGCCAAATGACCGCTGGCATCCTCGGAAATAGCCGTCAGACTTTCCACCCAATCGCCGCTGTTCAGATAAGTCACACCCTTGATGTCTCGAATTTTCGCTTTGTGGATGTGGCCGCACAGCACCGCTTGGCAATCGCGGCGTGCCGCTTCGGTGGCGACCGCGTTTTCAAAATCGTCAATATAGCTGACCGCGTTTTTCACCTTGTCTTTGAGAAACTGCGACAGCGACCAGTACTCCAGCCCCATTTTCGCGCGCCACAGATTGAGCCAGCGATTGACTTTGAGCGCGAACATATACAACTCGTCGCCGAGCTTGGCCAGCCACTGCATGTTTTGCACCACGCCGTCGAACAAATCGCCGTGCAGTATCCAAATGCGTCGCCCGTCCGCCGTGGTGTGAATCACCTCGTCCGCCACCTCAATTCCGCCGACGGCCAGATTGGGCGTGTGTTTGAGAAAGTCACGCACAAACATGTCGTGGTTGCCGGGGATGAATACGATGCGCGTGCCTTTGCGCGCCTTGCGCAACAATTTTTGAATCACATCGTTATGCGCCTGCGGCCAGTACCAGCGCTTTTTGAGCTGCCAACCATCAATGATGTCACCGACCAGATAAATGCACTCGGCTTCGTTGTGCGCGAGAAAATCCAACAAAGCATGCGCCTGACAGTCCTTCGTGCCCAAATGAATGTCGGACAACCACAAGGTGCGGTGACGCTTGATTTCATTGACCTCGTTGATCTCATTGACTTCGGACATCGGCGGTTCAAACTCGTTCATCTGCATAATTTCACCCCTGTCTGTGCGGATGCCACCATGCTACAAGCCGTTTATGACCGATTGATTAAAGCGTCACGTGAGCGCTCAAATCGCAACCCGATTCACACCATCATTTGTCCAAAAAACCACAACCAAAAGAAACATACCTTAATAAATAAGGGTCTTAGGAAGCAAAATGCTACAAAGGTTGATCACGAAGTAACTTAAGAATGACTTTATATGTAAAAAATTAACGCGTTGTTTACAGTATTTTCGGAGAAAATACTGAAATGAATATGCACAAACGAGTCCGCCTAACCCCGTTAGACCGAGAGGAAATATGGCGCTTATATCAAGGTCGACAATG
>JBATQE010000028.1:0-15958 GCA_049291875.1 Burkholderiaceae bacterium | reverse complement strand
CGGCTTGTTTTAGAATGCTGGCGATTTGGCTGTCGCTGAATTTGGATACTTTCATGTAAAACTCCTTTGGGTTAGTTTAAAGGGTTCTACTTTTAGGTGCTGGCTTTTTTAGGGGGTATTACCATTGCACCATAATTCAAATTCAAATTATAATTTGAATTATGAGCGTGTATCCGGCTGATGTCATTAATCAAGTTTCACTCACGAAAGATTCGTATGAAAATCAATAAAAAAATCCTTGCGTTGCTTGCCTTGCTCCTTGTATTGATCGGAGCAGGTGTGAAGTGGTATCAGAGCAAACACAGCGACACAGCGGCTGTCTATCACGGCAATGTGGATATTCGTCAGGTGAGCTTGGCATTCAATGGCTCAGATCGGGTGAAAGAAATATTGGTACAGGAAGGCGAAGCAGTTGAGGCTGGGCAAATACTGGCGCGATTGGATACGACAACGCTGAATTTACAATTACTGCAAGCCAAAGCACAATTGGCGGTGCAACAACAAAGCCTGCAACGTTTGAAAAATGGCAGCCGACCAGAAGAAATCAATCAGGCTAAAGCCAACCTGAATGCCGCACAAGCGGATGCACAATATGCGACCCAGCAGTTTCAGCGTATGCAGAGCGTACATGCGAGTACCGATCAAAATGCGGTGAGCAAATCCGATTTGGAAGCGGCACGCGCCCGCTATCAAAGCGCGCAAGCCAAAGCCATCGTTGCGCAAAATAATTACCGGCTCACGCAAGCCGGCCCTCGTAAAGAAGACATTGACGCTGCCGCCGCACAGACGGATGCAGGCAAAGCGCAGGTGGCGTTATTGGAGCAACGATTGCAAGATGCTGAACTCAAAGCGCCGATAGCAGGGGTTGTACGCAGCCGCTTAATCGAAGTGGGCGATATGGTCTCACCACAAAAAGCAGCATTCACCATCGCATTGACACAGCCTAAATGGATTCGTATTTACATACCAGAGACAGACCTGAGCCGCATTCATCCGGGTGGTGTCATGAATGTTCAAATTGATGGGCTCAAAAACAGCTTGAGTGGCACGGTTGGCTACATCTCTTCGGTAGCAGAATTCACGCCAAAAACGGTGCAAACGCAAGAGCTGAGAACCAGCTTGGTCTACGAAGTGAGGGTGCAAGTGGATGATCCGAATAATATATTACGTCTTGGCATGCCGGCAACGGTAACATTAGGCGAGACGCATTAATGATGCAAAATGCTCACTCAAACTGGGTTGTCCAAGCACATGATCTGTCGCTCACTTTTCCGGGATCGATCAAAAGTGCACCGCCGGTACAAGCATTGCGGCACATTGATATGCAGGTACCTGCTGGACAAATTGTCGGCTGGTTAGGGCCTGATGGTGCAGGTAAAACCAGCTTGGTACGTTTGGTTACAGGATTGATTCAACCCAGTAGTGGAACAATGACGGTGCTGGGACAGGACAGCGTGCGCGATGCGCAAACGATTCAGAATCGAATCAGCTACATGCCACAAAAATTCGGTCTGTACGAAGACTTATCGGTGCGTGAAAATTTTAGGCTCTATGCCGAGATTCATGGCGTTTCGACACAACAGCGCGACCAACGCTACGAGCAACTGATGCACATGACTGATTTAGGACGCTTTGCGGATCGTTTGGCGGGGCAATTGTCCGGCGGGATGAAACAAAAACTCGGTTTGGCGTGTACCTTGGTGCGTTCACCGGATTTATTGTTACTGGATGAACCGACGGTGGGGGTTGACCCACTGTCACGTCGTGAGTTATGGCAAATCATTCAAAATCTGGTCAGTCAGGAGAAGCTTTCGGTCATTATTGCAACTACTTATCTGGATGAAGCTGAGGCCTGTGACGAGGTGTTCGTCTTGCACCAAGGGCAGTTACTTACGCAAGGCAAACCAGCAGAAATTGCCGCCGTCGCACGCGGCTTGTGCGCGCAATTACCGGTCAGTGAGCAGCACAACAGCCGTTTACTGCAAGCGCATATATACGATCGTCATGATTGGATCATTGATGCGGTACCGAAAGGCGACTCGATTCACTTGATTCGTCGGCCAGAGGTGGAGGCAGCGACCATTCAAGCATGGTTGCCGCACGGCTTGACGCCGGTTGAGCCGACATTAGAGGATGGTTTCATGCTGTTGCTACGACAGCAAATGGCGCAGAACTCGAATCAGAGCGATTTCACAAAGTTGCCATCGGTTGCACCCTCATCACTGTCTGACCCGAGTTCTGACGCGTCGGACAAATCGGAGGTGGTGATTGAGGTGAAAGATTTGGTTAGAAAATTCGGAGATTTTACTGCTGTGGATCGTACCAATTTCAGCGTTCGACGGGGCGAGGTGTTTGGCTTGCTCGGGCCGAATGGCGCGGGCAAAACCACGACGTTTCGTATGCTCTGCGGTCTCTTACCTGCGACCAGCGGTTTTCTGCAAGTGGCAGGGGTTAATCTGCGCACGGCGCGTGCGCAAGCGCGACAAAACGTTGGTTATGTGTCGCAAAAATTTGCACTGTATGGTTTGCTCAGCGTAATGGAGAATTTGACGTTTTATGGCAAAGCGTATGGCTTGAAAGGTGAACGTTTGGCACAGCGGATTCAGACTGTATTGCAACAGTTTGATTTGCAGGACAGTATGGACGCCATCAGCGGTCAACTGCCGGGAGGATTTAAGCAACGTTTGGCGATGGCGGTTGGCCTGCTACACGAGCCGGAAGTATTGTTTTTGGACGAGCCGACCAGCGGCACCGATCCGATTGCACGACGCGAGTTTTGGCGGCGAATCACTGATTTATCACAAAATGGCACGACCATCGTGGTCACCACGCATTTCATGGAGGAGGCCGAGTATTGCGACCGCATTGTGATTCAGGATGCGGGTAAGGTGTTGGCGCTGGGAACGCCGAGCGAGGTGCGGCATTTCAATGGGCAATCATATATGACGATGGATGAGGCGTTTATTGGAATTGTCGAGATGGCGCGCGGGCAAGGGAGAAAAGCATGATGACAGTATCTTGGCGGCGCTTGCGCACACTGCTTCAAAAAGAATTTTGGCAATTATGGCGTGACAAAAGCAATTTGCTGTTGGCCATCGTGTTACCGGTGATGTTGATTCTGCTGTTTGGTTACGGTATCACGATGGATGTGAAAAATGTACCGGTTGCCGTGGTTTTGGAGGACCCCTCGCCGAATGCACGCGATATGCTCAGCGGTTTGAGCGGTTCGGCGTATTTGACGCCAGTGGTGGTGCACTCAATGTCTGATGCGGAAAAGTTGCTGCTCAACCATCAGGTTGAATCGATTGTGAGGGTTCCGAGTAATTTCTCCAGTTCGTTAGCGCAGGGTGGTGATACGAAAATTCAGGTGATTGTGCATGCGGTGGACGCACAACGAGCCGGTGTTGTCAGAGGTTATATTCAGGCGGCGATTGGTTTGTGGAATGCCAAACAGCAAGACCGTGTGGGTTCGCAAGGCACTACGAGCGCGATAGGGCAGGTGAGCATCGAGCAGCGGCAATGGTTTAATGATGCCAATACCAGCACATGGTATTTAGTGCCGGGTTTGATTGTCTTAGTGATGACCATCATCGGCGCCTTTTTGACCGCTTTGGTCATGGCGCGCGAATGGGAGCGCGGTACGCTGGAGTCGTTGTTCGTCACGCCTGTACAGCCGGTGGAAATTTTATTGGCGAAAATTATTCCGTATCTGGGCGTTGGGATGTTGGGCTTAATGCTTTGTTTGCTCGCCGCGCGATTTTTGTTTCATGTGCCGATTTTGGGTTCGATGGCAATTATTTTATTCTCCAGTGTGTTGTATATGTTGGCAGCTTTGGGGTTGGGTTTACTGATTTCGTCTGCGACGAAAAATCAGTTTTTAGCCAGCCAGATGGCGCTCATCGTGAGCTTTATGCCGGCGATGATGCTCTCGGGCTTTATGTTTGATTTACGCAATGTGCCGCTGATTATCCAGATCATCAGCCAGATTTTTCCGGCGACACATTTTATGGAATTGATTAAGAGTTTGTTTTTGGCCGGTAATGTGTGGTCGCAGATTGTGAAAGATTGCGCTATTTTATTGGTGCAGTCGGTCGTGCTTTTGGGGTTGGCGCTGCGCTTTACCCGTAAACGTTTGGATCAGTGAGGTCGTGATGTATGCTTCGATACAGTCTGTTGTTCTGCGCATCCTTAACTTGATGCAAAAAGAATTCAAAGTAATTTTTAATGATCCGGCCAACCGAATTATTCTGTTTGTCCCAGTGTTTGTACAGAGTTTGTTATTTGGTTATGCGGCGACGTTTGATTTAAATGATGTGCCTTATGTGGTGATTGACCAGAGTCAAAGCGCGCCCTCGCAGAATTTGCTGGCTCATCTGGATAGTACTGGGGTTTTTCATCGCATTGCGACGTTGCAGAATGCAGATCAAATCGCCGCAGTGATTGATCGACAGGATGCCTTGCTGGCGATCCAGATTCCGGCAGATTTTGAGCGCTTGTTGGTCAATGGTCAGAATTCGCCCGTCCAAGTGATCTTGGATGCACGAAATTCAAGTACTGCGGGGATGGCGGCTCAATACTTAAGTTCTGTCGTGGGGCAGTTTAATCAAGATTGGCGAGTGGTACATGGTGGTTCTACGATGGCGATTCAGATGGAGACGCGCGCTTGGTACAACCCTAATTTGGAATCCCGCTGGAATATCATTCCGGCGCTAATCGCTTCGTTAGCTTTTTTACAAACATTAATGATGACTGCGTTGTCGGTCGCGCGTGAGCGTGAGCAGGGGACTTTCGATATGTTGATGGTCACGCCGATGTCACCGTATGAAATCATGGCGGGCAAGGCTCTGGCGCCGGTACTGATCGGCGTAGCGCAATCCATCATTGTGCTGCTGATCTCAATTTTTTGGTTTCATATTCCATTTGCGGGATCAGTGTTGACGCTGCTGATTGGTTTGCTGATTTTCACCATATCATCGGTGGGCATCGGTTTGGCCATCTCAGCCCTGTCTGCGAATATGCAGCAGGCGATGTTGTACAGCTTTGTGTTGCTTATGCCGTTGATGCTGCTTTCGGGTCTGATGACGCCGGTGAAAAATATGCCGACAGTATTGCAATGGATTACTTATGCCAATCCGTTGCGCTTTGCGATGGATTTTGTTCGGCGGGTTTATTTGGAAGGTGCATCGTTTGCTTTGGTCGCGCCGGATTTGGTACCAATGTTGTTGGTTGCGGCGATAACTTTGCCTTGTGCGGCTTGGCTATTTCGCAACCGTCTGGTTTAAAAGGATAAACATGAAATTGATCGATCAACATAAAAAATATATCAGGGCGATCCTCTGCGTGCTCGCATTGGGCGGCTGTGCAGTCGGTCCCAAATACACGCCATTACACACTGAAACGCCCGATAATTGGCAAAGCTGGCACGGCGGCGATCAAACTTTGGCCAACCCGCAATGGCGGCAAAGCAGTGAGACGCTGGCATTGCGCTTTGCCGATGGCTTTCAAGATCCGGTGTTGCACGAGCTATTGACGCAATTGAATGCACAGAATTTCGATTTACAAACCGCCACCTTGCGCTGGGCGCAGGCACGCGCGCAAACAGGCAGTGCTCAGGCTCAAACGGGGCCAAACGTAAATCTAAATGGCGGTGTGAATCGCCAAGCCGTGAGTGAAAACGGGCCGAATACGCGCACGATTGACGCGATGGGTTTGTCGGGTGCGGCAAAAGATAAGGTGTTGAAAATATTGGGCGAGCCATTCACAGCGTACCAAGGTGGCTTGGATGTCGGCTGGGAAATTGATTTGTGGGGACGTGTCCGCCACAGCATCGAAGCAGCAAATGCCAATGAACGGGCGGCGCAGGCGCTGCTGAGTCAAGTACAAATCAGCCTGCAAGCGGAGTTGATGCGACAGTACATCGAGTTGCGTGCGTTGCAACAGCAGTTGGCTGTACTGAATCAGCAACTGGATGCGGCAAAAACTAGCCAGCATCTGCTGGCCGCTAAATTTAACGGTGGTTTGCTTGATGCACGCGAGCCAACCCAAGCGCAGACCGTGGTTGATGAGTTGCAACAACAGCGTAGTCAATTATTGGCACGGCAAACTGTGCTGATGAATCAAATCACACTGATGGTTGGAGACTTGCCCGGTTCGATGAATGAGGCGTTACTTCAGCCAAAAGTGTCATTACTTAATCACACGTTGCCATCTTTGCAATTGGGGTTGCCATCGCAGCTGACGCAGCGTCGCCCTGATATTATTCAAGTACAAGCGCAGTTCCAAATGGCAGTTGCCAATACCGGCGTGGCGGTGGCCGACCTCTACCCACGTGTACAACTGGGTGCAAATGCTGGCTGGAGTAGCCTTAATGCCGGTACGTTCTTTGACGTCACCAGCTTTCAATGGAGTATTGGCCCGAGTATTTCGTTACCGATATTTGATATGGGGCGACGGCGCAGCATCGTGACTCTGCGCGAATTGCAACAACAAGAAGCTGCGGTCAATTATCAAAAAACTGTACTCACCGCGTGGCATGAGGTCGATTCATTGCTCAGCCAATATCAATCCGATGCGCAACAAGTCAAGGATTTAACCGATAAATCCAAACAAGCGGCAAAACTGTATCGTATGGCTCAGGCACAGTTTCGCGGTGGTTTGATTGACGAGCTGCCGGTTCTGGATGCACAACGCAATTGGTTACAAATAGATAATCAGCGAATAGATGCCATACGACGGCAGTGGTCGGATGGCGTTTTGCTGTACAAAGCGCTGGGTGGCAACGACTGGCAAAATTTGTGATGTGGGGTTAAAAGTAGTTGGCCGAAACCATGCGTATGGATTATTTTTGTGGCTCAAGTACCCGCGTTTGGACGCGTACATTGTTGCGCTCAAACCACCCTTGATTGACCTCCAAGGCGTATAAAATCGGTTGTTTGGCACAATGGTGCTCTAAGCTGCGTGGTTGCATATGGTTGATTTGTACCAGTCGGCCTTGCGCATCGATAAAGCCGACGGATAAGGGAATCAAGGTGTTTTTCATCCAAAAACAATATGTTTTCGGCGTTTCAAACACAAACATCATGCCGGCGTTTTCGCCCAAATGGTTGCGGTTCATTAAGCCTTTTTCACGCTCAGCATAAATATCCGCCCACTCCAAACGCAGCTGATCCAGCGGTGCGAGAGGCTTGGGGGCGTTCGCAGGCGGTAATTGGCAACCCAATAACAGCAGGGAGCTTAGTAATACCGTACGACGAGTGATATAAAAAGGCGATTGTCGCATTCAGTTCTTATGTTCGGATGCTGCCGCTCTTATCGCCATAGACGATGTATTTTAAGCTGGTTAATCCTTCTAAACCAACTGGACCGCGAGCGTGCAATTTGTCATTGGAAATACCGATTTCCGCACCTAAACCGTATTCAAAACCATCGGCAAAGCGGGTAGAAGCATTAACCATGACCGAAGCGGAATCCACCTCGCGCAAAAACTGCTGTGCGGTGGTGAGGTTTTCGGTGATGATCGCGTCGGTATGCGCCGAACCGTAGTGGTTGATATGCTCAATGGCGGCATTCACGTCACGCACGGTTTTGATAGATAAGATCGGGGCGAGGTATTCGGTTGACCAATCTTCTTCCACTGCGTCGACTAAATTTTGAAAGCCTGCGGCTTCCAGCGTGGTGCGGGTGAGGCGATCAACACGCAACTCAACGCCTTTGTTCTGGTAAATGGCGCACAGCTCTGGCAATACACGTGCTGCGATGTCCGCATGCACGAGTAAGGTTTCGGTGGTGTTGCATGGCGCATAGCGTTGGGTTTTCGCATTGTCACAGACTTTGATGGCTTTGGCGAGGTCGGCGTCCACATCAATGTAGCTGTGGCAAATGCCATCCAAATGCTTAATCATCGGCACGCGCGCGTCACGCATCAGGCGCTCGATCAATGATTTTCCGCCTCGCGGAACGATCACATCCACGTATTCGGTCATGGTGATGAGCTCGCCCACGGCTGCGCGATCCGGCGTGTTCACGACCTGAACGGCAGATTCGGGCAGACCGGCGTGTGCCAAGCCGGCTTGGACGATTTTCGCTAAGGCTTGATTCGAGTGCAGGGCTTCGGAGCCACCGCGCAGAATGGTGGCATTGCCGGACTTGATACACAGCGCGGCGGCGTCAATGGTGACGTTGGGCCGTGATTCGTAAATAATGCCAATCACGCCCAGCGGCACGCGCATTTGACCCACGGTGATGCCTGAGGGCAGGGTTTTAAAACCACTCATTTGACCAATAGGGTCGGCCAACTCGGCGATTTGACGCAGGCCGTCAATCATGGTGTGGATGGCTTTGTCCGAGAGCGTGAGGCGGTCGATGAAGGCACTGTCCAGTTCTTTGGCACGCGCTTGTTCGAGGTCTTTGGCATTGGCGGCTTTGAGCTGATCGGCTTGTTCCTCGATCAGGGTCGCCATTTGTCGCAAAGCGGTGTTTTTCATGGCCGTATCGGCGCGCGCCATTGCACGCGATGCGGTGCGGGCGGTTTGCCCGAGCTGTTGCATATAGTTTTGGATGTCGATATTCATGGTGGACCTGCCGGATCAATCAAGCTGCAGTGCTTGCAATGTTTAAAGAGAGGATTCGATTTTATCGGGTTTTTCGGCTGGGTGCAGTGCCGATTTTGAGCGCAATTTGATTGGCCAAGCGCAAGGTTGCGTCCCACGGGTCGGTTTTGTCCAAGCCTTTGGCCATGCGATCCAAGTCGCCGGTACGCCGCAAGGCGCTTTTGAGAAAATCATTGCTCAGTCGCGGCAGCGCCTGCGGAATGAGTTTTTCGCGCAGCCCCCAGACGCGGTTTTGTCGCAAAAGGTTGGGCAGGTATTCGCCTGCCTCGGTCTGTGTCTTAAATAGATTGAGCTTGCGCACTTCGTCGGTCAATGCCCAGACGATGGGTACGATGGATTCGCCTTCGGCGCGCAAACCTTCAATCATGCGGCTGGTACGCGCGACGTCGCCTGCGAGCATGGCTTCGGTCAGCTTGAACATATCGTAGCGCGCGACATTCAGCACCGATTCGCGCACTTCGTCCTCGGGAATTTCGCCCGCAGGGTAGAGCAGTGCGAGTTTTTGAATTTCTTGGTGCGCCGCGAGCAAATTGCCCTCGAACTGTGTGGCGAGCCATTGCAGGGTTTCTGCCGACACGCTTTGGCGATTGCGGCGCAGGCGTGTGGCGATCCACGCGGGTAATTGGCTCAATTCGACCGTGCCGATCTCGAACACCTGCCGTCCGGCGGCGGCCGACAGCGCCTTGAACCAGACCGATGATTTGCTGGTTTTGTCCAAACGCGGCAAGGAAATGATCACAACGATGTCTTCGGACAGATTGTTCACCACATTTTTCAGCGCGTCGCCGCCGTCTTTGCCCGGTTTGCCTGAAGGAATGCGCAGCTCGATGATCTTTTTATCGCCAAACAGCGACAGGCTTTGTTGTGAGGCAATCACGTTGTGCCATGCGAAGTGGCCTTCTACATTGTAAATCTCACGTTCGCTAAAACCCTCGGCACGCGCGGTTTGGCGCAGCTCGTCGATGGCTTCTTGCAATAACAGCACCTCGTCACTGCAAAAAACGTACAGCGGGGCGAGTGGGGTGGAAAAACGGTGTTCGCTCATGGTGCGCGCTTATTTCTGCTGATTGCGGGTGAACCAGACGGCGCGCACGCGATAGGCGATGCTATTGGCCAGCTCCTGCGCCATGTCGGTGTACAGACGCTCGTATTCCACATCCTCGGCAGTGGCGTAGCCTGCGCCAACGATCAAATTGCGGCTGGTACTCAGGCGGGTGGGGACGAGCAATTGATTTTTCTGCGCATCGTACATCTGCACGATGACCGACATGGTGACGCGGTATTCGGTCGCCGTGCCTTGTGAATTGGTCGAGAGCACGCTTTTACCGGTGCTGATGCCGCTCATATCGAGGGTCAAATCGGCCTTGTCCGATGGTGCGTAAGCGACATTGGCCGGTTTTTGTTGTTTGAGAAACTCAGCGATTTGATTGTCCGAATCACCAACAAAGGCCACAGTGTGCGGCAATTCGCCCCAGCCGATGGTGCCGTTTTGCATGGAGCCGTTACTGCCCAGCAGGTGAAACCCGCACGCCGACAGGCTCAGACTGATCGCCAGTGCCATCAGTCCTTTGAGACCAATATGGAAAAATGTGAATCCTGTCGTTTTGCGCACCACTTGCTCCTGTTTGCCGTGTATTGGCTTACGATACCACAATGTTGATCAACTTTTTCGGAACTACCACACATTTGCGCACGGTCAGTCCGTCGGTGAAACGTTTGACATTCTCCAGCGCGAGTGCCATTTCTTGCAGAGCGGCATTGTCAGCGGTGGCCGGTGCGGTCAAATGATCACGCAGTTTGCCGTTGACTTGAACCACATATTGCACTTCGTCACGCGCTAAAGCGGATTCGTCCATGTTTGGCCATGTCGTATCGAGTAAATCACCGCAAGAGACCGCGTAGCCCAAATCCTGCCACAGCGCGTAGGTGATGTGCGGCACGATCGGGTAGAGCACGCGCAGCAGAATCGAAATGCCTTCCGGTAATGCTTTGCCCAGTCGTGTCACGTCGCCTTTGCATGCGGTTTCCAGCTCGTTCAGCATTTTCATCGCGCCGGAGGCGACGGTGTTGTACTGAATGCGGTCGTAGTCGAAATTCACCTGTTTGAGCAGTGAATGCATGACAAAGCGCAGGTTTTTCGCCTCGGCGCTCGGGGTTAAGTCGGCGTCTTTGAGTGCGGCGATGGTTTCTTTCTGTGCTTGGCAAAACGCCCATACGCGGCGCAGGAAGCGATTGGAGCCTTCCACGCCTGAATCCGACCATTCCAATGTTTGCTCCGGCGGTGAGGCAAACATGGTGAACAGGCGCGAGGTGTCCGCGCCGAACTGCTCGATCAAGGCTTGCGGATCAATGCCGTTGTTTTTCGATTTGGACATTTTTTCCACGCCGCCGACCTCAACCGGCTGACCATCCACGCGCAATACCGCGCCGATGATGCGTCCCTTGTCGTCGGTGGTCACGTCCACATCCGCCGGATTGAACCAATCTTTTTTGCCGTTGCTTTGCTCGCGGTAATAGGTTTCGTTCAGTACCATGCCTTGCGTGAGCAGGTTTTTGAACGGCTCGTTGAATTTAACCAAACCCAAATCGCGCATGACTTTCGTCCAGAAACGCGCGTACAGCAAGTGCAAAATCGCGTGCTCAATCCCACCGATGTATTGATCCATCGGCATCCAGTAGTCGTTACGCGCATCCACCATTTTGTCGGTGCTGTCCGGGCAGGTATAGCGCATGTAGTACCAGCATGAGTCGACGAAGGTGTCCATCGTATCGGTCTCGCGTCGCGCCGGTTTGCCACATTTTGGACAAGCGACATCGGTGAAATCGGCACGTTTGTTCAATGGGTTGCCCGTACCATCGGGGATGCAATCTTCGGGTAAAACCACCGGCAAATCGGTTTCGGGAACCGGTACGACGCCGCATGATTCGCAGTGAATCAACGGAATCGGCGTGCCCCAGTAGCGTTGACGTGAAATCCCCCAGTCGCGCAGGCGGTAGGTGGTTTTCAACTCGCCCAAGCCTTTGCCTTCTAAATCCGTGGCGATTTTTTGTACTGCGTCGCTGTGGTTCATACCATCATACACGCCGCTGTGGACGCATTTGGCATGCTCTTTGTCTGCGTACCATTCTTGCCACGCGTCGGTGGAGAAGGTTTGACCGTTGACATCAATCACTTGCTTGATCGCAATGCCGTATTTTTTCGCAAAAGCAAAATCACGCTCATCGTGCGCCGGTACGCCCATCACCGCGCCGTCGCCGTAGCTCATCAGCACATAGTTACCGATCCACACAGGCACTTGCTCGTCAGTCAGCGGGTGGGTGACGGTCAGGCCGGTTTCTACGCCTTCTTTTTCCATGGTCGCCATGTCGGCTTCCATCACCGAGCCGCGTTTGCATTTTTCAATAAATTCGTTCAATTCGGGCTTGAGCGTGGCTGCATGGGCTGCCAACGGATGCTCGGCCGCGACTGCGCAGAAGGTCACGCCCATGATGGTGTCGGGGCGGGTGGTGAACACATACATTTTACCGTCGCCAATCAATTCACCTTGCGCATCACGCAAATCGTGGGTGAAGGCAAAACGCACGCCGTGGCTTTTACCAATCCAGTTTTCCTGCATCAGCTTGACGCGCTCCGGCCAGCCCAGACCGTCCAGATCATTCAATAATTCTTCGGCATAGGCGGTGATGTTCAGGTAGTAGCCCGGAATCTCGCGTTTTTCGACCAACGCACCCGAGCGCCAGCCGCGCCCGTCGATGACCTGCTCATTCGCCAATACCGTTTGATCAACCGGATCCCAATTCACGGTCTGGGTTTTGCGATAGGCAATGCCTTTTTCCAGCATTTTCAGGAACAGCCACTGGTTCCATTTGTAATATTCGGGTTGGCAGGTGGCGACTTCGCGCGACCAGTCGATCGCCAAGCCCATCGCCTGCATTTGCTGCTTCATGTAGGCAATATTGTCGTAGGTCCACGCGGCGGGTGGCACTTGATGGTTCAGCGCAGCATTCTCCGCCGGCATACCGAATGCGTCCCAGCCCATCGGCATCAGGACGTTATAGCCCTTCATGCGCAATTGGCGCGTCATTACGTCGTTTATCGTGTAATTGCGCACATGCCCCATGTGCAGTTTGCCCGACGGGTACGGCAGCATTGAGCAGGCGTAGAATTTCGGCTTGTTCGATTGCTCATTCACGCGATAGGCGTCGGCGGCGTTCCAAGCGGCTTGTACCGCAGATTCAATGGCAGAAGGGTGGTAGTGATTCGAGTTGCTGGTGGTCATAATGGATGTACTAAAAATCTGGGTTTTATCAAAGAAGTCGCTATAATCGTCAGCGAAAACGGGCGCAAATCATGTGAATAAGCTGCGCTCAAATCAAGTTCGCTATTATAAACCGCTATTGGCAGGCTGTCGCCTGTTTGCTGGGCAAACGCGCTGAAAATGCGCGAATATACGAAAGGCAGGATAAAAATGCTGGGGTATCAGCGCTGGAGCGCTCGATTATGGGCTTTGATGACTTTATTGTGGGTGGCGGTTTCGGCTCAGGCGCAAACGCCCGAAATGATATTGGCCAAAATCTTGCCCGAAAACGTGGATGTGCGCGACTATTGGGTGAGCGAAAAATACGACGGCGTGCGTGGCTACTGGGACGGCAAACAGCGCCGAATGTACTCGCGCAATGGCACAGTCATTGCGCTGCCGAACGACTTTGCCGCGCAGCTACCCGACATATCGCTTGATGGTGAGCTGTGGATCGGGCGCGGACAGTTTGAACGCGTGGTCAGCGTCGTGCGCGATGAGCAGCCCGACGATACCGCGTGGAAACAGGTCAAATACATGGTGTTCGAGTTGCCCGATTCGCAGAACCAATACGGCGACTTCACCCAACGCATGGGGCGGATCGAGCGCATCACACAGAACATCAATGCACCGAATATCCAAGCGGTCAAACAATGGCGCGTGCGCGACCGCGCCGAACTGCTGCGCCAACTCGACACCATCACCCAAGCGGGTGGCGAAGGACTGATGCTGCATCTGGCCAGCGCACCGTACCAAACCGGCCGCAGCGACGCGCTATACAAACTCAAACTGCGCCAAGATGCCGAAGCCACCGTGATCGGCTACGTCGCCGGTACGGGCAAATACGCGGGTAAAGTCGGCTCGCTGCGCGTGCGTACCGAGAATGGACGCGAATTCAATGTCGGTGGTGGATTGAATGACGCATTGCGCGCGCAGCCACCTGCGATCGGTAGCGTAATTACCTATCAATTCAATGGCTTAACGAAAAAAGGCCAACCGCGTTTTCCACGATTTTTACGGGTGAGGGTGGATAAGCCATTAAGTTTTTGACCTAAATCACATCATCCGATCCAACGGACTGATAACGCCATATCCACCCTGTGCAATGACATGGGTGTAAATCATTGTGGTTTTAACGCTGGCGTGCCCCAGTAAACTCTGAATGGTGCGGATGTCTGTGCCCGATTGCAATAAATGGGTTGCAAAACTATGCCGTAATGTGTGCAAAGAAGCGGGCTTGGATATACCTGCACGCAAGACAGACGACTTAAACGCTCGCTGAATGGCCTGAGGATGGGTATGGTGACGACGCACAATACCTTCGCGTGGCTCAGTGGATTCATTTTGAGCTGGGAATAGCCAAAACCAAGCCCACTCTTTTCCGGCGTTTGGATACTTTCGTTCAATCGCATCCGGCAACATCACACCCTTACGATCAGCAGCGCGATCTGCGTCAAATACCATGCGTGCCCGTACTATCTGTTGCTGAAGCTCAGCAACAAGCGATTGGGGTAGAACCGTTACCCGATCTTTGTCACCCTTACCCGAACGCACGATTAATTGATTCATATCAAAATCAATATCCTTGATGCGCAACATCAACATTTCATTTAACCGCAATCCCGTTCCATATAACAAACGCACCATCAAATGATGCTTACCCTCTAATCGAGAGAGAATTAAAGATATTTCGTTTGCCGTGAGCACGACGGGTAAACGCTTGGTACGATTAGGCCGATTTATCTCTTCCAGCCAAGGTAAATCAATGCCTAAAACTTCTTTATATAAAAAAAGCAATGCAGACAGTGCCTGATGATGAGTAGAAGCTGATACACCACAATCGTTCGCTAAATAGGTCAAATAACATTCTATTTCAGATTTGCCCATTTCTCTCGGGTGGCGTTTATGGTGAAACACAATAAAACGGCGAACCCAACCGACGTAAGCTTGCTCCGTACGATAACTCATATGCTTGTAGCGCAGTTTTTTACGCAGCTCATCAATTAATTTAGGGGGCTTAGGGCTAGGGGTGTTAGTAGACATTTTTTAATTGACATGGGTGATAAACATAGATAACATGACGCACATCAATCCTAATTGGGAGTAATGTTATGAGTCAAGTTATTTTTCGTGTTATGTGTCATGTTGACGCATAAGTATAGTTAGCTGCTAATGAACCATCTTCGCGATCGGCTAGTGGAAACAGCACTGGAATGGGAAAGAGCTTTTGGCAACGCGCCAGGTGTCACCTCCGCCATCTCTGAGCTAGATGCAGCTCTTCTAATCGGCCTTACAGTCGAGCAATATTCTGCGGCAATGCAAGGCAGCACAGCAGTTCAAAAAGGTTTTGATTTTAAGTTCAACGACTCCCGCTACCAAGTGAAGGCTTGCCGCCCAAGCGGAAAGAAAGGAAGTTTCGTAACAAAGGTCCCAAAAGCATCCAACTACGACTGGGACTTTCTGATCTGGCTGCTATACGATAAGTCTTACGCAGTGCAGGAGGCATGGCTTTGGAGCATGGAAAGTTACAGACGAGAATTTGATGGCCTGAAACGGCTGTCTCCTTTACACATGCGGCGCGGCTGCTCTTTGAAGGGTGCCACGACGGATGGCTCATAACTCATCGGGCGGTCGTGCCATGGTTAGTTTCGTTTTGGCGCTTTTCGTTGTGCCAGCCGCCCTTGTCATGACTTTTGTAGCTGCAACTTTTTCGGCAATTTTCAAGCACAAGAATTAGCAGCTAACAATTCGTTCAAGCCGACGTTGCTTCGTGGCCGCGCTTGCGGTGTAAGCTAACGCTACACCGCCGCTTGGCCACTGCGCACCGCGGCTTAACTCAGGCGTTAGATTTTTAGGAGAATAAACAGTGGAAAAATCTTGGAAAGAAGCAATAAAGAAGGTACTCGCAGAGTCTGATATACCAGTGCACTACACGGAAATATCAGAGCAAGTATTGTCTCGCGGCTACTATGAAACAGATGGAGCAACTCCAGCAGCAACAGTAAATGCACAACTAGCGTCTTCTATAAAACACGATGGCGAAAAATCACC
>JBATQE010000027.1:0-58180 GCA_049291875.1 Burkholderiaceae bacterium | reverse complement strand
ACCCAAACCAGTCTGCGTTCTGAGCAAAAAACATTCAGAACGCGGCGCAGGATAGGGGTCGTAGTTATTCATCATACGATGTTGCGACAGCCCCTATTCTGCAACAAAGTTCTGGGTGCTTTTTGCCAGAACCCGAAGGGCTGGCGATTGGCGTGTGATTAACTTTGTTGTGACGCTTGTCTAGGGAATGACCATAGACTGCGCGCCACGCCTCGTTACTCATCACGCCAATCAACCAGCGCAGACGGTAGGGGTTATTCCGTGCTTCCTTAACTAACGCCACTTGGTTTTACCCATTGATTTGAAAAAGGATGATTATGAACAAACGCATTAAATTCGCATTACTCACCGCCTTGCTGACAGGCGCTATCGCTCCGGCCGTATCCTTTGCCCAAGTCGGCACGGGTAAAGTCGTGGCTGTGGTGGCCGGTGAACCCATTTCACAATCCGAACTGAATGAACGTATCAAGATCAACACCGAAGTGGCCAAACGCGCCGGTCAAAAAGTGTCTGACACACAGTTGGCCGAATATTCACGCGACGAATTGATCAACGAGCGCTTGTTGCTGAACAAAGCCAAAAGCTCGCGCGTGACCGTGAGCCAAGCCAAAGTGGACGAAGCATTGAACGCAATGGCTCAAGGCAACGGCATGAGCATGGATCAATTCCAACAGCACGTGAAAAAAGTGGGCGGCTCCGGCGCATGGGACACGCTCACACGCGATGTGAACAATGAGTTGTCCATCACCGAAATGATCGACAAACAGGTGTTGAGCAAAGTCAAGCAACCGACTGCCAAAGAAATTGACGATGAAGTCGCCCGCGTCAGCGCGATTGCTGACGGCCCGATGTCACCGCAAGAAGTCGCCGTGACCCAACACATTTACATCCAAGGCACCAACGCAGCCGCGTTGAAAAAGGCCAAAGCCGTCAAAGCACGCTTGGATAAAGGTGAAGATTTCGCTGCCGTGGCACGCGAAGTATCGGACAACAAACAAACCGCGCAAAACGGCGGTGCTGTACCGTATATCTTCCTCAAAGACCAAAGCGCTGATCCGGCCGTTTTGAAAGTGGTCAACAGCATTGAGGCCAACAAAATCAGCGAACCGGTGAAAACCGCCAACGGCTATCACATCTTCAAAGTCGCGCAACGCACCACCATCGCGCCGAGCGCCGAAGATAAAAAAGCATGGGCGAAAGACGCTTTGCTGGCACAACGTCAAAAAGACGCCATGGCCGCGTTCTACAAAGAGTTGGACGACAGCAAAGCCTCATTGGTTGAAATCAAAAACTAATTTGGCCGCATTGCTCAACCCTTTGAGCGAATAGCGAGCAAACCGTACAACCGCACAGTGCATCTGTGCGGTTTTTTATGCCTCATCACAAGGATTACAGACAACCCGCAGTGGCAATGTTAAAATAGTCCAATGAACCTCTTCAATCCGCCTCCCATCGCAGTAACCACCGGCGAGCCAGCCGGCATCGGCCCGCTGATCAGCCTGTTGGCACTCAAACAATGGCAAATCAGCCATGCCAGCGAACTGTCCGCCGAGCCGACGGTCGTACTCATCGGCGATCTGTTTCACCTACGCGAGATTGCGCGGCGCTTCAATCTGGGCGTGCATCTGATACCCTCGACCGAAATCCAGCGTTTGGATGACATGATCTCCGATGAGCGCCAGCAAACGCTGGTGGTGTGGCATTGCCCGCTGTTTTCGCCGGTGAATTTGGGCGAGCTGAACGTTGCCAACGCCACCTATGTGCTCAATACCTTGGACATCGCACTGCACGGCTTGAAAAACAACGTCTTCAGCGCTATGGTCACCGCGCCGGTACACAAAGGCATCATCAACGAGGCCGGTATTGCCTTCACCGGCCACACCGAGTATTTGGCCGAACACAGCCAAACCGAGCGCGTCGTGATGATGCTCGCCGATGGTCGCGCTGACATCGAAAATCCGCTGCGCGTTGCGCTGGCAACCACACATCTGCCACTGGCGCAGGTGTCTGCACACATCACAATGGACGGCTTGAGCCGCACCATCGACATTCTGGCGCAGGATTTACAAAACAAATTTGGCATCGCGCAACCGCGTATTTTGGTGACCGGCCTGAACCCGCACGCGGGCGAAGGCGGCCACATGGGGCGTGAAGAAATCGACGTGATCACGCCGGCGATTTTGGCCGCGCAGTCGCGTGGTTTGAATGTGCAAGGCCCATACCCTGCCGATACCCTGTTCCAACCGCATTATTTGCAAAATGCCGATGCGGTTTTGGCGATGTACCACGATCAAGGTCTGCCGGTACTGAAATACGCCACCTTCGGCCACGGCGTGAACATCACGCTCGGTTTGCCCTTCATCCGCACCTCGGTCGATCACGGCACCGCACTGGATCGCGCACAGAGCGGCGCAGTGGATGCGGGCAGCATGAGCGCCGCGATTCATTGCGCCGAAACCGCAGTACGCGCCGTGTACCACCCGCAAACCCATGTAGAAATAGAAAATACACACCACTCATGAGCACACACATCGCCCGCAAACGCTTCGGCCAAAATTTTTTGCAAGACCAAAACGTCATCGCCAACATCGTTCGCGCCATTGCCCCGTCGGATCAAGACTGCCTGATTGAAATCGGCCCGGGCTTGGCCGCATTGACCGAGCCCTTGCTCGAACGCCTCACGCACATGCACGTAGTGGAGTTGGATCGCGATTTGGTCGCACGTCTGCAAAAGCGGTTTTCCGCTGAACGCCTAACCATTCACAGCGCCGACGCACTCGAATTTGATTTTCTCAACATAGATGCGACGGGTAAAACCCAACGCAAAGTCGTGGGCAATCTGCCGTACAACATCTCCAGCCCGCTGCTGTTTCATCTGGCGGAATTCGCGCCACACATCGACGTGCAGGTATTCATGCTGCAAAAAGAGGTGATCGAGCGCATGGTCGCCGCGCCATCGGAAAAAGCCTATGGTCGTCTGTCGGTGATGCTGCAATACCGCTACGAAATGGAGCATCTGTTTGACGTACCGCCGCATGCCTTTATCCCCGCGCCCAAAGTCACCTCCGCCGTCGTCCGCATGTACCCGCGCAAACCCGAGCAATTATTGGCTCGCGACGAAGCGCATTTATCCAAACTGGTGGCGCAAGCCTTCAGCCAACGGCGCAAAATGCTACGCAACACATTGAGCGAGATGGTCACGCAATCCCAACTCGAAGCCTGCGGCATCGCGCCGACGGCTCGTGCCGAGGAGCTGTCGGTGGCGCAGTTTGTCGGCCTATCAAACTACCTGATCCATCATACCGAAAAACCATAACATCACTGAACCAACCCTATCACTACACAATTCATTCATTCGCCTCTGATACAATCTGCCTATGAATATACCCATCCTTTCTCTTCGCCAACTCTGGATAACGCTCTGTCTGCTGATCGTTGTGGTGATGGCATGGGCGAATATTCAACCGCAGACCGTAATCAAGGATCAACATTCGTATACAGCGGTGGTACATGCGAGCCATGTTGCGCACCCTGCAGCACAGGTAGACCACACCCATTGCGACGATAATTCATCCGCTTACTCACCGTCCAAAGCTCTCTGTCAAGCAGTCTGTGCGCTGCATTGCGTAGGCGTTATCCCGCCTAAATTTGAGCTGGCAAGCCAACTCTTTTTCCCTGTACGCTTTCCTCCCTCCGTGGATGTTGCGATTCCCTCATGGCATTTAGCGCCAACACCCCCGCCACCCAAGCGCGTTTAAATTCTCTTCTTATTAGGTCCATTGGCGTATCGTGTATTTGTGTACACAGCTCCAGTGGTTCATATCCATTATCAGGAGTTTTGAATGAATCGACGCACTTTTTTGGCGTGGGGCTTATCGGCCAGCACGCTCGCCGTATTATCTGCTTGCAATAAAGTATTCGGATCACCCGAACCATCAACCACACATGGCGCGGGTCATAATATGGGAGCTATGACCCCAATGACAGCAAACACGGATTTATTGCCGGTTACCGCACTCCCTGCTGGTTTGCCTTTAGCCGCATTGCCCTTATTGAAAAATGAATCCACCGAGGCCAACACCTTTAAAGCTTATTTAACGGCGAAGGAAACTTCGATCGAACTGGTTGCAGGAAAGCCAACTCGATTTTGGACTTATAACGATCAAATACCCGGACCACAGATTGCGGTATATGAGGGCGATACCATACAAATTCATTTTAAAAATCAGTTATCTCAACCGACCACCATCCATTGGCATGGTTTGCCCGTAACCCCTGAACAAGACGGCAATCCGCACGATCCCGTACTGCCGGGGCAAAGCCACACCTATCAATTTACCCTACCGATTGGCTCGGCAGGGACATATTGGTATCACACGCATGCGCATGAGCTGGCCGCCGAGCAAGCCTTCCGTGGTTTGGCCGGATCGTTGATAGTTCGTGCAAAAGATGATCCACTGACGCAACGGCCCGAGCAACACTGGCTGTTTTCAGATTTACGCTTGGATAGCAACGCCCAAATCCCTGAAAACGATATGATGGATTGGATGAATGGTCGTGAAGGTCAGTTTGTCCTGCTCAATGGACAAAGACAGCCACAGATTCAACTCAACGGTACAGAACGCATCCGTATTTGGAACGCATGCAGTGCGCGTTATCTGAATCTCGCCATTCCTAACTGCGAGCTGATTGTGGTGGGTACAGATGGTGGCTTATTAGAAAAACCCGCGCCAGCGGTCTCATCGCTGTTGATCGCACCCGCCGAACGCTATGAAATCATCGTTCGCGCTCAAAAAAGCGGCACCTATCCATTGAATAACCTGCCATATGACCGTCAAAAAATGATGGTGGCTTATCAAGCCGAAACTTCGATTTTGGCAAACATATCGATCCAAGCGAATGAAATCGCACTTCCAACACAACTGCGCAGCATACCTGACTTAGGCGCTCCGGTAGCACGCAAGCGAGTCAGCTTCAGCGAAAAACCCATGAGTGCCATGATGTCCTCAATGGGGGGTAATATGCAGGGTATGAATCATGGAACTATGCATGGTTCAGGGGGTGCGTCGATGAACCATGCGCAGAAGATGATGAATGGTATGTTTTTGGTGAACGATCAAGTTTTTGACATGAAACGCATGGATCTGACCAGCCAAGTGGGTGCGGTAGAAGAATGGACAATTACTAATAACTCCCATATGGATCACCCATTCCACTTACACGGCACACAATTCATCCTACTGGATCGCACCCTCAATGGAAAAACCGAAACTGCCGTCTATAAATCCTTCAAAGACACGGTGAATTTGCGTCCTAATGAGCAAATTCGGATTAAAACCGTGCAACACCACAAAGGGATACGCATGTTTCACTGCCATATTTTGGAACATGAGTCACTGGGCATGATGGCTCAATTGAACGTTATTTGACACAAACCAAGAGGTGGCGGCAATCATTGCCGCCTCACCGGCGCTTTTCCCTTAAAATAGAGATATTCATAACCCAATGAGGCTTAATGAGTGAGCCTTGTGTCTTTGGATTTGCCATGTCATCACCTACCCCCACCTCAGAGACGCACTCAAGTGCACAAAAAACCGGCGCTTTGAGCAAACTCACCGACGTCCAACTGCGTCTGGGCGGCATCGCCTGCGTCGCCTGTACCGATTTGATCGAACGCGATTTACAAGGCGCCGAGGGTGTAGTCAATCCGACTGCGAACTACACCTTGCGCCGTGCGTTTTTGCAAATTGACCCTGCGCGCACCAGCGTCGAACAGGTCATTGAGCGCATCGAAAAGCTCGGTTACCACGCCTACGCCGAAGCGGCCAATGCGATGGGTGAGGCGGAGAAAAAAAATCAACGACGCGAGTTGTTCCGGATGTTGGTCGCGCTGTTTTTGATGATGCAAAGCATGATGTTCATGTATCCGTATTACTTCCAGCACACCGATATGGACATGAGCGCCGACGCGCTGATGCGCTGGTCGAATTTGTTATTGACAATACCGTCGGTATTTTACTGCGCAATCCCGATTTTTCGTGGCGCGTGGGCCGAATGGCGTCTGAAAAAAATCGGTATGGATACGCCGGTGGTGATCGCGATTTTGGTTGCCTTCATCAGCAGTACGATTGCCGTACTACGAGGTCAAGGACACTTGTACTTTGACTCGGTGACCATGTTCGTCGGTCTGTTGTTGACCGTGCGCTACATTCAAAATCGCGCGCTGTCTAAAGCGGGCTTGTATTTGAACAACGTGTTGCAACACCAACGGCTGTTTGCCGAACGGGTGCAGGACTACCCCGCGCAAAAAAACACCGACCTGATTCCCGCCGAAGAGCTCAAAACCGGCGACGTGATTTTCATCGCCTCGGGTGAAGTGGTACCGCACGACGCCGAGCTGATCGAAGGCCAAACCGCGTGCTCGCAAGCCCTACTCACCGGCGAGAGTGTGCCGATCACCAAACGCGTCGGCGACACCCTACTCGCCGGCTCGATGAATATTGAGCAAGGCATCTACGCCCGCATCCGTCAGTCGGGCGAATCGAGCGAGCTGGCCGCGATTGAACGACTGGCGCACAAAGCCGCCTTGCACAAACCCGCCTTGGCACTATTGGCTGAGAAAGCCGCGCGCGTGTTCCTCTACGGTCTGCTGATCGTCAGTGCGTTGACCGCAGTGTACTGGGGCTTGCACGACCCCGATCGTGTGGTTGAAATCGTCGTGGCGGTATTGATCATTACCTGCCCATGCGCTTTGGCACTGGCGGTGCCCACCGTGATGACCGCCGCGCAAAGCGCGCTGGCCGAGCGCCACGTACTCGTCATTCAGCCTGAAGCCATCGAAAAATTGGCTAAAGTCAATCAATACGTCTTTGATAAAACCGGCACACTGACCGAAGATGTACAAACGCTCAACCAAATCCACCTGACTGAGGCCGCACACGCCCGACAATTGGGCGAAACGCAGGTGTTGCAAATCGCCGCCACGCTGGAAGCCGCATCGCGTCACCCGATCGCGCTGGCGTTGCGCAAAGCGCTACAAGAGCGCAACGCACCCGAGCGCATGAACGACGTCACCGCGATGGAACTGATCGTCGGCCAAGGCGTGCAGGGCAGCCTCCATCAAACCCACTACCGCATTGGCAAACCCTCGTTCGCCCTTGAAAATGACACACCCAAACACGACCTCAACGCCAACTCAACGCCCACCATCGAACAAGGCAACAGCATCGCCGTCCTCAGCGAGCAAAGCGCGGATGGCCAATGGCACGCATTGGCATGGTTCGCCCTGTCCGATCGCACCCGTGCGGGCGCAGCCGAACTGATCCGCGAGCTGCACAAAACCGCCGACATCACCCTGATCAGCGGTGATAAAACCGACGTGGTGCAAGGGTTCGCCCACAGTGTCGGGCTGCCCGAGCAAAACGTCATTGCCAACGCCCAACCGCAAGACAAACTCAACTGGGTCACCGCACGACAAAAGCAAGGCTACCGCATTGCCATGACCGGCGACGGCCTGAACGACGCACCCGTATTGCAACAAGCCGACGTCGCCATCGCCATGGGACAAGGCGCCTCACTCGCGCAAATCCAAGCCGACATGGTGGTGCAATCCAGCGATCTGAACGACGTCTACGCCGCACACATGATCGCACGCCGCACGCAAACGCTCATCAAAGAAAACCTGCTCTGGTCAGTGCTGTACAACGTCATAGCCATCCCATTGGCCGCATTGGGCATGGTCACGCCGATCATCGCCACCCTCGGTATGCTCGCCTCATCCATGATCGTGGTGGGCAACTCACTGCGCATTTTGCGCTACCGACCGCAGCTACCCAAAATTTCCCCCATTTCCAAAAATCCTTAGGCGCCTATGGACATCCTATTTCTGCTCATCCCGCTCAGTCTCCTGCTCGTGTTTGCCATCATCTACTTCATTTGGTGGGCGGTGGATCGAGGTCAATTTGAAGACGTCGAACGATACGGCGACGAAATCCTGCACGACGACGACAGCGTTCATCTCGACAGCAGCGAGAAACCAAAATGACGCTGGATGATTGGCGCAGCTACCTGATGAGCTTTCCCGCCGCGACCGAAGACGCACCGTTTGGCCCCGAAGTGCTCACCTATCGGCTGGTAGGTAAAATCTTCGCCCTGCTCGCATGGACCGAAGAACCCATGTGCCTGAATCTCAAATGCGAACCCAACCAAGCCCTATCCCTACGCGACACCTATCCCGAGTTCGTCACTGCGGGCTACCACATGAACAAACGACATTGGAATACGGTGCGATTGAGCGACGAATTGGACGATGAACGGGCGCGTGAATGGGTCACGCATTCGTATGATTTGATTTATAACGGTTTGCCCAAAGCCGTTCGGGTGCAATTAGAAAATACCCATTCCTCATAATGAACCATGCCGCTTCGCTGCATTTTGGGTGGCATTACACCATCTCCCGCACCATCTCCCGCTCGCTAATCGCCACGCCGCTGACCGCATCAATCAACAGCGGTTGAATTTCTTTGCCGGTTTGCGCATCCAGCAAACGATCAACCGTTTGCTCGCCGCGATGCTTTTTGCCCCATTCGCGCAGCAGCAATAATAGGGGCAGGGTGTCACGCCCCGCCTCGGTCAGCCGGTATTCGTCCCGTGGCGGATGTTCGCTGTAACGGTGTTTTTCCAACAACCCTTCTTCGATCAACAGATTGAGCCGTTTGGTCAGCATGGTGGGGGCAATGCCCAGATTTTTTCTAAAGCCGTCAAAACGGCTAACGCCCGTAAATACTTCGCGCAAAATCAATAAATTCCAAGCATCACCCAGCACAGGCAGGCTGCGGAAAATCGGACAGCGGTTAAAGTGTTCAGTCGATTCCATCAAAAACCCTCAAGTTAGTATCAAAAAAGTATTGACTTACCTCGTCAACTATTTTACTATAGAAACTATCGAATTGATACTAACAAGGAAACCAACATGAATTCAGCATTATTTGCCCCACTCACCCTGCCCAACGGCAGCACTTTACCCAATCGCATCGGCAAATCAGCCATGGCCGAAAACATGGCCGCACAAGGCCAATTGCCAGACGAACGTTTTGCGCGGCTTTACCAACGTTTTGCCGACGGCGGCGCTGGTTTGATCATTACCGGCAACGTGATGGTGGATGCGAATGGCGTGAGCACCGCCGGCGATGTGGTTTTGACCCAAAATAGCCCGATCGCGCCCTTTCAAGCTTGGGCAAAGGCCGCGAAATCCAAAGGGGCGCAGGTGTGGATGCAGATCAACCATCCCGGTCGGCAAGCAATGGCAGGGCTGGGTAAAAACACCTTTGCCCCCTCTGCCATCGGTTTGGAACTGGGCAAGCATTCCAAATTATTTGTGACACCGCGCGCTATGACCGAACAAGACATTCTGGACACCATCACCCGCTTTGCCGAAACCGCACAGGCCGCCGAACGCGCCGGTTTTGACGGTGTGCAGATTCACGCTGCCCACGGCTATTTGATCAGCCAGTTCTTATCGCCGCTTTCCAATCAGCGCACCGACCGCTGGGGTGGCAGCATTGAAAACCGCGCCCGCTTTTTACTGGAAACCATCGCTGCCGTGCGTGCCGCCGTATCGCCCGCTTTTTCCGTGGCGGTCAAAATCAATTCGGCGGATTTTCAGCGCGGCGGGTTTGACGAGAGTGATGCGCTGGCGGTGGTAGAAATGTTAAACGGCACGGCGGTGGATTTGGTCGAGCTATCCGGCGGCAGCTACGAATCACCGGCATTGTTCAGCGGCGAAGCCAAAGACAACCGCACTTTGGCGCGTGAAGCCTATTTTCTGGAGTTTGCCGCCCAAATCGCCAAAGTCGCCCAAATGCCCTTGATGACCACCGGCGGCATCCGCCGTTTGGCGGTGGCCGAAGCCGTGTTGGAAGAAGGCATTGCGGTGGCCGGCATCGCCACAGCCTTGGCATTGAACCCGAATCTGCCCAATGAATGGAAAAACGGCAACGCCATAGACGGCAAAGCCATCAACCTGAGCTTTAAAGACAAAACCCTGCGCGGTTTGGCTCAATTAATCCTTGCGCAACGCCATTTACACCGTCTGGGCAAAGGTAAACCAGCCGGTGCGGCGCTCAATCCGATCTGGACGCTGGTGAGCGGGCAAATCCGCGACAAATATTTAGCCATGCGCTACAAAAAATGGGTGGATTCACAATAAGCTTGGATAAGGCTTGAGTAGATTCATCGTATGTGTGTGAGCATGTTACCCCTAACCCGCCCTTGGCTTCGAATAATTACAAACTCAACCCACTCTCAAACCACCTGTTTTCACCCGTGGTCGGATCAACAAACTCAATCCGCCGCGCGAGTAGTTTGAGCGGTTTTTCATAGTCCACCACATCCATCGGCGTGGGTACAGGATACAGGCCGTCATTGAGCAGCGGCATACCGAGACTGAGCATATGCACGCGCAGTTGGTGTTTTTTGCCAGTTTCGGGATACAGACGGTACAGGCTGTATGCGCCGCGATTTTCGATCAGTTCGATGGTGGTAAAAGCATTCGGCTCGCCCTCGACTTCCTGCGTGAGGTAAAACTGTTCACCACGTACCAGACGCGAGGCGATGCGCAGCGGGTAGTCTAAATCGGTTCGGGTGGGCGCAATGGCTTCGTAGACTTTGGTCACGGCACGCGATTGAAATAGGCTTTGATACGCGCCGCGCGTGGCGCGGTTGTGCGAGAGCAGCATGACGCCTGCGGTGTCTTTGTCAAGGCGGTGAATCGGCGTGATGTCGGAGACGTTGAGGTGTTGCAATTCGGGACGCAGACGCAGTCGTGTGAGCAGGGTTTCGCGCAAAAATCGTCCGCTCGGAATCACGGGCAAGAAATGCGGTTTATCGACCACGATCAAATGCTCATCGACGTGCAAAATCACTTCGTCAAACGGTATACGCGGCTCGTCCTCGCGACTGATTTCGCGGTAGTAGTAGATCGTTTCACCCGCGCGGTACGGCGTGGTTTCAGATAACACCGCACCATCCGCCGCGACCACAAAACCACTGTTCAACCGTGCGCGCCAGCCCGATTCGTCCACAAAAGGAAAGCGCTCGCACAAAAAATTCAATAACGGCTGGCCGATATAGCGCGCATCATGCGGCAGACACAGATAGCTCGGTTTGACACCGTCGCGCAAAGGCAGTGGCGAAGAAAAGCGGGGAGCGGGTATATTCATAGGCGCTATTTTAGCGGTTTCATGAATAGAAATGGCATAACTAATATGTGTCAACACATTACGACCCTCTATCGGACACGAATGCCCGACCTGCTCTTCCAATGGGGCGAATGATCGCCAACGGCGATTTACTTTTACCCACAATTATCCTATAGTGACCGTTCACTCAAAACTCTATCCATAGGGCAAAAAATGATCAAACACATCGTGATGTGGCGACTCAAAGACCACGCCGAAGGCAATGACAAGGCGACCAACGCGCAGCTGATGAAATCCAAACTCGAAGCCCTACGCGATCAAATAGACGGCGTGCTGGCGATCGAAGTCGGCATTGATTTCTCCGCCACCGAGGCGAGCGCGGATGTGGTGCTGTACTCCGAATTCACCGACCGCGCGGCCTTGGCGGCGTATCAGGCACATCCGGCACATCAGGCGGTCGTGGCGTTCATCAAGGAGGTGGTGAGCGCACGGCATTTGGTTGATTACGAAATTTAAACCATCGCCATCATGCCCATTCACTATCACGGTTTTTCTGCTGCGCCTGCGTCGCTCACCACCACGAAAAATAGTATCACACATGCCATACCCGCCGGTCGTTTTGACGCGCCGATTGGCGATCTGTCCACCGCGCATTGGGATGCGAATTGCGGCCTGCGCTCACCGCGTCGCCTGCAACGCAAGGGCTGGCTCTACGGCGCGGTATTTAGCGAGCGCTGGATTGTCGGTTGCGCGATTGCGGATGCGGGCTTACTCGGTAGCGCTTTTGTCTATGTGTTTGACCGACAAAGTCGCCGCATGATGGAATACAGCAGCCTACGTCCGCTGGCGTTTGCTGCGGATTTTCAGCCGTCACCGAACGGCGTTTGGGCGTTCACGCAAGGCAAACAGTCATGGCGCATTCAGCCGTTGACCGATCCATCCGGCTGGCATTTTCAGTTCACACACCCTGATTGGGATGTGTCGTTTGAACTACACGATAATCGCACCAGCATCAGCGCGCTGAACAATGCGCCGAGCGCATCACATCGCGGGCAGCCATCGCGCCCGTTTCACTACACGCACAAATTAACCGGCGCTGTGGCGAATTTGCGTCTGCGCATGCACAATGAGACACACGAGCTGACCGATGTGCGCGGCGTATTTGATTTCACGCTCGGTTATCCGCCGCGCGCGACGCTGTGGCAATGGGCGAGCTGGATCGGCCAACTCGACGACGGGCGCACGCTGTCGGGCAATCTGGTCGCGCAAACCATGAATGGTTTGGAAAACGCGGTGTGGATTGGTGCTGCCGAGGGTACAAGAGAAGGCTCAAAGGATGGCGCTCAAACCAACGTAATCGCCCTGCCACAAGCCATTTTTGATGATCTGCCAACGGATACGGCGCAGACGTGGCAGATTCGCACCGCAGACGATCGTCTGCGCATGCAGTTCACGCCCGAAGGTGCGCGCAGCGAGCGCATTAACCTCGGGCTTTTAGCCAGCGACTTCACCCAGCCATTTGGTGCATTTCGCGGCGTTTGGCGCGATGACGATGGCAGTGAGCACACGCTCACCGGCATCGGCGTGGTGGAGCGTCATCGGGCACTTTGGTAAATTTATGAATACTTCTTCCTCCGTTTCAACGGGTCATTCAGCGACCAGCTCAACAGCCCAGTCAGCAACTAAAATGCCGCAAAGCCGTGCGATTGTGATTTTCGCCATTTTGGCCTTTGGCTATTTTCTCTCCACCATGATGCGCGGCGTCACCGGCACGCTCGCGCCGGTATTGACGCAGGAATTGTCACTGAGCGCGGGACAATTGGGACTGCTCGCGGGCGTGTATTTCTTTGGTTTCGCGGGCATGCAGTTGCCGCTCGGACGCTGGCTGGATCGCATCGGGCCGCGTGATGTGCTGATGGTGCTGTTGGCCTTGGCGGCGGCAAGCTGTCTGGCATTTGCCTTTGCGCAGGGTTTTTGGAGTTTGCTGTTCGCGCGCTTTTTGGGTGGTATCGGCGTGAGTGCGTGTCTGATGGCGCCGCTGACCGGCTATCGCACGTGGTTTGAGCCGCAGACACAACTGCGCAGCAATGCGTGGATGCTGATGGCAGGCTCGTTCGGCCTGTTGTTCGCGACCGTGCCGGTGCAATGGGCTTTGCCGCTGATGGGCTGGCGCAAGGTATTTATGATCTTGGCGATACTGTTTGCCGTAGCACTGCTCGGCGTGTGGCGGCGTGTACCGGTTTGGCATCATAAAACGGCGAATATACCGAAAAGTTCGTTCGCCGAGGATTATCGCTTCATCTGGCATCATGCGTATTTTTGGCGGCTCGCGCCCTTGGCGTTTGTGAACTACGGCGGCGTTCTCGCCATCCAAACGCTGTGGGCGGGACCGTGGATGACGCGGGTGGCGGGCGACACGCCGTCTCAGGCGGCGACAGGGCTGTTTTGGATCAATCTAACCACGCTCGTCGTTTTTTGGCTGTGGGGCGTGGTTAATCCGATACTGACGCGGCGGCGGATTTCCGCCGACCATTTGATTTTGTGGGGTTTGCCCGCCAGTTTTGTGGTGTTGTTCGGCATTGCTCTGCTCGGCTCATACGCCGGTTGGTGGGCGATTGCGCTGTTTTGTAGTTTAGCCACGGTGATTTCACTGGCTCAGCCTGCGTTGGGCTTGACCGTACCCTCACATCAGGCGGGGCGCGCGATGACGGCGTTTAACCTGCTGCTGTTTGCTGGTGCGTTTTTCTGGCAGTGGGGTATGGGTCTGCTGATTGATGGTTTGAAATCGGCTGGGTGGATGGAGCCGAATGCGTATCGCGCGGTATTTGGCCTGATTGCATTGTGTCACTTGCTCGGCTACGCGTGGTTTGCGTATGGCACATGGCGCTCGTGGAAAACCCAACCCGCCACACGGAACACCTAAGTAAAAACCTATAAAAAACCTCGCTCAACCGCATCGTTGGCGAGGTTTTTTATAGCCATTTGGTTAAACATCGCGGCTCTATAGCAGGTTATACCGTGCCGGACACGGCATCTGCTTGCAGGGAGATTGCGGGACAAGCCCGCAATGACACGCGCGATGATTGATTGAAATAGCGATATGCGCTGTAAAACGTTTTAGAACCGTGCATCCACACCGAGATTGAGCGCTGTTTGCTGCCCCGAGTCTTTGCCAAACGTACGCTCGGCGCCCACGACCAAGTTCACATTTTTGGCCAAATCAATCTGCGCACCCAGTTGCAAGCGCAGGCCATTGTCGCTTTTCGGTGCAGCCGTACTAAAGCTGGTTGGCGCGGATTTCAGGCGTGCTTTGAGGTTGTCCGCGTCGGTGGCGTCCACTTCATAGCTCAGGCTCGCATAGGGATTCACCTTGCCAAATTCGCCACGCAACTGGTAGCCCAAGCTGGCAACCATACCTTCGCGTTTTTGCGCGCCGAAGCTCATCGAGGTGCTGGTATTGCCCACCTCGTCATAGCCATCCAAACGCATTTTTTCATACGCGAATCCGCCCACCGGTCCATGCTTCACTTTGCCATTGGCAAACGTACCCAAAACCAAATGGCCTTGTACGCCGATGGTGTAATGCGCACCCTTGCTGGAGCCGGATTCGGTTCGATTGGCCGCGCCCAGCGCAATGTTGCGATCAATGTCTGCACTCAATCGGCCATAGCGCACATAGCCCATGATGGCGCCCTGATCGGCTTTTTTGCCCACATATGCGCCCACACTGGTTTCTTTCAGATTGAATTCGCCCGCCGCTGCGCCCAAATCACCCGACGCGCGATCGTAGCCCAAGGTCAAACCGGCATGTACATTGCCCGCGCTGATGCGGCGATCCGCGCCCACCAGCAAATATTTATTTTTGCTGTCGGCCTTGCCAAAATCGGTTTTGCTGTAGCCTGCATCGGCGAAGGCATGCCATACCTGATCACCGACATTCGGCGCGTAGGTCATCAATCGCTGCGCGTAGCGTTGTCCTGCGGTCATCGCGGCCGCACCGACCACACCCACTTGCGCGGGTGCTTTGAGTACGGATAAAGCATACTGCGCGCTGAGTTTTTGCGCCGCAGTGGTTGGATGCACGCCATCGGCGAACACGTAGGTGCTGGCGGCGTCGGGGCTAACCAATGTGTTGGCGCTACAGAACAAGGACGAGCTGACGGTACAGGCCACGCCGGTCGCATTGGTAAAGCCATACGCCGTTGGGTTGGCGACCACTTCGGAAATCAGGCTGTAGTTGTCGAGCAAAACCACGCTCAAGCCGGTTTGTGCCAAGCCTTGACTCACGCCTGCGTTAAACCCTTGTGCCAATTGGCTTGCACCCGCCGCTGCGGCTGCGCCGGCACTTTGAAAAGCCGGAGCCACGCCGAGATTGGGCATATTTTGCACAATGATCTGCTCGCTGCCCGATAGGTACGACAACTTCGCTATCTGCGTGACAAAATCCACCACGGATTGTTGGGTCAAACCGGCCAATTGTGCTTGCGTGATGTAGCCGCCGGAATACATGGCTAAATTTTGAAACGCATCATTCGCACCGCCTTGAATCAAAATGATTTTATTGCTCGCTTGACCCGCGTTTGCGCTTAAAAATTCGGTCACCTGCGTGGAAATCGGACGCTGTGCGAAGCCCGGCGGAGTGGACAATGAATCTGAATTGACCTTCGCGCCTCCTTGCGCATAGTTGCTGCCGCCTTGATTGGACGGTGTGGTGGTAAAGCCCAAATCCTCGGCAATGTATTCCGCCGCCGTCTTGCCCGGATTGGTGGTGAAACGCTGTCCGCCAATCGCGGCGTAGTAACCGCCATCGGACAGACTGTCGCCAATAATCACCACACCGTCCGCCGCCTACGCGCTCATGGCAGCACAGGCGAACATCGTGGCGATGCTGATCGGTTTCAGGGATTGGGAAAAGCGGACTGCCGTATTGCGTATCATTTTGTCTCCTTGATGTATCTTTGTTTGTAGGTATAAGGTTCGCCACCTTAACATTTTTCTAACGGTCGTTCCTATTTTTCGATATTGCACTGCAAAAAAACGGCGAGCATGGCTCACCGTTTCACTTGATCAACGCCCGCAATATCACATTCACACGCCCAAACGATCGCGCAAACTGTACCAAGCCGCGCCAATGGCCGAAAATGGCACGCTGAACGTACGCCCGCCCGGGAACGGGTAATGCGGCAGTTGGGCAAACGCCTGCATGCGCTCAGGGCGACCGAGCAACGCCTCGGACAGCACTTTGCCCGCCAAATGGGTGTAGGTGATGCCGTGGCCGGAGCAGCCTTGCGAATAGTAAATGTTGTCGTTCAAAATCCCGACCTGCGGCAGGCGCGAGAGCGTCAGCAGGAAGTTACCCGTCCACGCGAAGTCAATTTTCACATCCTTGAGCTGCGGGAAGGTTTTGAGCATTTTCGGGCGAATGATCGCTTCGACATTGTCCGGATCGCGCGCACCGTAGACCACGCCGCCGCCGTACAACAGGCGATTGTCTCCGGTGATGCGATAGTAGTCGAGCAGGTAATTGCAGTCTTCCACGCATTGGCCGTTCGGAATCAAATCCTGCACCATCTCGTCAGACAGCACCTCGGTGGTCACCACTTGCGAACCGCATGGCATGGCTTTCGCCGCCAATTCGGGTACGAGGTTGCCCAGATAGGCGTTGCCCGCGACCACGACTTTTTTCGCCAAAACACGGCCTTGCGCAGTATGCACAATCGGTGATCCACCTTGTCCGGCTGTACGCTCAATTTTGACCACTGCTGAATGCTCGTAAATTTTGCCACCGTGTGACTCAATCGCCGCCGCTTCGCCCAGCGCGAGGTTGAGCGAGTGCATGTGACCGCCGCCGTGATCAATCGAGCCGCCGATGTAGCTGTCGGTATTGACGATGGCGCGCAATTGTTCTTTATCGAGCATTTCCACTTTGTCATAGCCATAGCTCGCCCAGAGTTTTTGCTGCGATTCGAGGTGGTGCATTTGTTTGGCGTTAAACGCGGCGAACACGCCGCCGTTTTTCAAATCACATGGGATGTTGTAACGCGCAATGCGTTCGCGAATGATGCGATTGCCTTCAAACGCCATGTCACCGATCAGTTTCGCGGCCTTCGCATCGACCTGCTGCGCCACGGTGTCAATGTCGCGGCTGTAACTATTGACCAACTGGCCGCCGTTGCGACCCGACGCACCGAAGCCCACCTTAACGGCTTCCAAAACCACCACCTGCATGCCCGCCTCGGCCAAAAACAGCGCGGTGGACAAGCCGGTGTAACCCGCGCCAATCACGCAGACGTCGGCGTGTACGTCGCCTTGCAATGCCGGACGCTCCGGCGACGGGTTGGCCGTAGCGGCGTAATAGGTTTTTTCCAATGCGGTGTGTGTCATAGTGTCCTCTAATGAAAAAGGTTCAAACATCCCCTGCCGCACGCATATCACGTGCGGATTTTGATGAATTCAGGGGGTTAATTAAACGTTGTTCGCGTTGTTCGAATCAATAGTCAATCTTGATCCAAGTGGTTTTCAATTCGCAATATTTATCCATGCTGTGCAGCGATTTATCGCGGCCATTGCCCGATTGTTTGTAGCCGCCAAAAGGTACGGTGATGTCGTCATCGTTGTACTGATTCACGTGTACCGTACCTGCCTTGAGCGCACGCGCGACGCGATGCGCACGCGAGATGTCACCCGTCCACAAGCCCGCTTGCAAACCATAAATCGAGTCATTCGCCAGCGCGATCACTTCCTCTTCGGTCTCAAAACTCATGGCGGATAACACCGGGCCGAAAATTTCTTCGCGCGCGATGGTGTGATTTTTATCGGTCACGAAAATCGTCGGCTCGATAAAATAGCCACCGGATTCCTCGCGGCAGCGATTGCCACCGGCGAGTAATTCGGCGCCTTCGGTTTTGCCCGAATGGATGTATTTCATGACGTTATTCAACTGAATATCATCGACAATCGCGCCCATCGTCGTCTCGGGATCGAGCGGATCGCCCGGCTTGAATCCGGCCACGTGCGCCGCGACTTTTTTCATGAATTCGTCTTTGATGCTCGCTTGCACATACAGGCGGGTCGGCGCATTGCAGCTCTCGCCTTGGTTGTAAAACACATTGCCAGCCGCTGCCGCTGCCGCCGCGTCCATGTCGGGGCAATCGGCAAATACGATATTCGGCGATTTGCCACCCAACTCCATCCACGCGCGCTTCAGATTGCTGTTGGCAGCGGCCGCCATGATGCGTTTGCCCACGGCGGTCGAGCCGGTAAATGCGACGCAATCCACGTCCATATGTTCGGCCAAGGCTGCGCCCGCTTCGTGACCAAAGCCGGTAACGACGTTGAACACACCCGCCGGAATACCGGCTTCCAAGGCTAATTCGGCCAAACGCAAACCGGTCAACGGTGATTTTTCGGATGGCTTGAGCACCACGGAGTTGCCCACGGCCAACGCCGGTGCAATTTTCCACGCGGTCATGAGCAACGGGTAATTCCACGGCACGATCGCCGCAACCACGCCGACCGGCTCGCGCGTAATCAAGGCAAGTGAGTCGCGCGGCGTCGGTGCGACTTCGTCGTATACCTTGTCAATCGCTTCGCCGAACCAGCGGATGGTGTTTTGCGCACTCGCCACATCTACAGCCAGCGCATTGCTGATCGGTTTGCCCATATCCAGCGTCTCGGTCAGCGCCAATTCGTTTTTACATTCGACGATCAAATCGGCAAAACGAATCAGGATTTCTTTGCGCTTGCGCGGCGACAGGTGCGACCAGCGACCGTCCTCAAACGCTTCGCGTGCGGCTTTGACCGCAATGTCTACGTCGGCTTTGTCACAGCGTGCAACGTCAGTTAGCTTTTGCCCATTGCACGGGCTGATGCACTCAAAGGTCGCACCGGAAACCGCATCCACGCGCTCGCCATTGATGAACGCCTGACCATTCAATTTCATTTGCGCCGCGCGTTCTTTCCAATTCGTCACACCCATTTCATCTCCTTTGCTTGTTCGCTTGTGCTTCCGAATACATGGCGGGAAACACCGCTTCATTGATTTGATGCGCTCATTATAAATCCCGATCTGACGTGCGTTAAGCGGTGATTGAAGTGGACGCGCATTCGCCCCGAAAATGGCTCCTGAATTGATGATAAAATCAACGACAAATCAAACCATTACCTCTTCGAGATACGACCATCATACCGCGAACCCTACCGTGCGCCCATGCATTATTTTTATTTTTTTCTCAGAAAAAGTATGCATCTGCCAACAAAAAGGGCTAAACTTATTTCTACTTGTTTTCTACTATTTTTATAAACCATCCTGAAAAGAAGTTGACTATTCGCGGAGGAATACATGTCATCCCATCACTCAAGCATCTCCAATAAACTCATCTGGGGCTTGGTCGCCATCATTGGCGCCGCAGCCTTTGCCTACACGGCGCTCAATCGTGGCGAGACCATCAATGCGATGTGGGTGCTGACCGCGGCGGTCTGTGTGTATTTGATCGCCTATCGTTTTTACAGTTTGTATATTGCCAATAAAGTGTTGCAAGTAGACGGCACGCGCATGACCCCTGCCTTTCGGCACAATGATGGGATGGATTATGTCCCGACCAATAAAGTCGTGCTGTTTGGCCACCATTTCGCCGCGATTGCCGGCGCCGGCCCCTTGGTCGGTCCGGTGCTGGCCGCGCAAATGGGTTATTTGCCGAGCATGATTTGGATTCTGGTCGGCGTGGTACTGGCCGGTGCGGTTCAGGACTATATGGTGCTGTTTGTATCCACGCGCCGCGATGGTCGTTCGTTGGGTGAGCTGATTAAATCCGAAATGGGGACAGTACCGGGCGTGATCGCGCTGATTGCCTGCTTTATGATTATGATCATTATTTTGGCGGTATTGGCGATGATTGTGGTCAAAGCCTTGACGCACAGCCCTTGGGGTACGTTCACCGTGGCCTTCACCATTCCGCTGGCGTTTTTCATGGGGATTTATCTGCGCTATATTCGTCCGGGTAAAATTCTGGAAGCCTCCATCATGGGTATTGCCGGTTTGATTTTTGCCATCTTGGTCGGCGGTCGTGTGGCAGAAAGCGCGACTTGGGCGCCGTGGTTTGATCTGAGCGGCAATGCTTTGACTTGGGCGCTGGTGATTTATGGTTTTGTCGCCGCCGTTTTGCCGGTTTGGTTGCTGCTCGCGCCGCGTGACTATCTGTCCACTTTCTTGAAAATCGGCGCGATTGTCGGCTTGGCCTTGGGGATTGTGGTGCTGATGCCGGAAATGCAAATGCCTGCGGTAACGAAATTCGCGTTCAACGGCAAAGGTCCGGTTTGGGCGGGCAGCCTGTTCCCATTCCTCTTTATTACCATTGCCTGTGGCGCGGTTTCGGGCTTCCATGCATTGATTTCTTCGGGTACAACACCCAAAATGTTGGCCAAAGAGACCGAAGCGCGCATGATCGGCTACGGCGGTATGTTGATGGAATCATTCGTGGCGATGATGGCTTTGATTTCTGCCTCGATCATTGACCCGGGTGTGTATTTTGCGATGAACAGCCCGATGGGGGCGCTCAATCCAAATGGCTTGCAGGATGTCGCGCTGGCGGCTTCGCAAACGGTGAGCCAATGGGGGTTCGTCATCACACCGGATGTGCTCAATCAAATCGCCGCCGATGTGGGTGAAAAAAGCATTATCTCGCGCGCGGGTGGCGCACCGACCCTCGCGGTGGGTATGGCGCAGATCATTCATCAGGCGCTGGGCGGTTTGGGTTCGATGTCATTCTGGTATCACTTTGCGATTTTGTTTGAAGCCCTGTTTATTTTGACGGCGGTGGATGCGGGTACGCGTGCGGCACGGTTTATGTTGCAAGACTTGCTCGGTTTGATCAATCCAAGTTTGAAACAAACCCATTCTTTGCCTGCGAACCTGTTGGCAACGGGCATTGTGGTCGCCTCTTGGGGCTACTTCCTGTACATGGGTGTGAACGATCCGCTGGGCGGCATCAATATGCTCTGGCCATTGTTCGGTATTACCAATCAGATGTTGGCGGCGATTGCCCTGATGCTCTGTACCGTGGTGCTGTTCAAGATGAAACGCCAGCAATACGCTTGGGTAACGATTCTGCCAACCACATGGCTGGTGGTGTGTACCCTCTATGCAGGCTGGCTCAAGGTATTCAGCAGCGATCCGGCCGTGGGCTTTTTTGCCAAAGCCAATCAGCTCAAAGCCTTGCTCGCCGGTGGTGAATTCAAACCGAATGCGGTATTCAAATCCGCACAACAGGTCGAACAAGTGATCTTCAACAATCAATTGGACGGCGTCCTGATGGCCGGATTCATGGTCGTGGTACTGGCAATGGTGTTGTTTACCGTACAAGCGTGCCGCAAAGCGCTCCAGTCCGATCGTCCGACCGCGCACGAAATTCCGTACGCGCCATTGCCTGCGAACGCCGATGACATCATCAGAGGCGCAGCACATTGATCGACCCAAAATAGACCCCAATCTGGGTGGGATGGATGTAAAGCCACCCCACCCAGATCATCCCACAAAGGACAGGATATGTTTGAAACCCTTGGCAAAGCCGGTAAATATTTGGGACAAGCCGCGCGCCTGATGGTCGGCATCCCCGACTACGACACCTATGTGCAACACATGCGGCTCAATCACCCCGAGCAAACCCCCTTGACCTACCAAGAGTTTTACAACAATCGGGTGGAAGCCCGTTACGGAGGCAAGGGCAATGCACGCTGCTGTTAATGCACCAAAATCGCCCTTACCCGTCACCATTTTGACGGGTTTTTTGGGTTCGGGCAAAACCACACTGATCAATCATCTGCTGCGCCAAGATCAAAACGAGCGCATCGCCATCATCGAAAACGAGTTCGGTTCGGTCAATATTGACGGCGCCTTGATTCACCCGCAGGCCAATGTGGAAGTCATCGAGCTGAGCAACGGTTGCGTCTGTTGCAGCATTCGCGGCGAATTAAGCGCGGCCTTACAAGGCATTTTGGCGAAAATCGATGACGGAGCGCTGCACATTGACCGGCTGATTTTGGAGACCACCGGCTTGGCCGATCCGGGGCCGATCATTCAAACTTTTTTTGTGGACGAGGTTTTGCGCGAACGCCTGATGCTGGACGCGGTGATTACCTTGGTTGACGCGCACCACATTACCCGACAATTGGACGAGCACCGAGTTGCCTCGGCACAAATTGGCTTTGCCGACCGCATTATCCTGAGCAAAACCGATTTGATCGACGCATCAGAAAAAAGCCATGTGCTGTCACGAATTCACCGCATTAACAACAAAGCAACCATGATCGAGGCCACACACGGCGCACTGCCCAAAGCATCGTGGCTGAACATCGGCGCCTTTGAACTGGATGACGCATTGCAATTGAACCAAGGCGTGTATCAAGCCGCAGCCAACCCGCTTGCACCACAAGCCGTCGGCTCAAGCGCAAACTGGTTCAACTTCACCCCTTTTACCTCTTCTACCCTGAGCCAGTCAGAGCAGTCATGGAATGACGACATTCAGTCCTATGCGTTTACGGCGGGCGAGTTGGATCTGAAAAAGATCGGCGCGCTGATGGAACATCTGGTGGAGAATCATGGCAACGATATGCTGCGCTACAAAGGGGTTTTGGCAATAGCGGGCGAGCCGCGTACCTTGATTGTACAAGGCGTGCACAAAGTGGTCGGCTTTGATTATGGCGCAGAGTTTAGAGGTACGCGCCAATCACTGCTGGTCATCATTGGCCGTTATTTGCCTTATGATGCATTGAAACAGGCGTTTATCCAAACGCAAGCCTAAACACCCAAAAAATCCAAACCCGTTGTGACGGTATGCGCGGTGTGTGATTCAAACCACACCAATATCCAAACAATCTTCTGAATAACCATACACTTAACAGGTGTTTACCCCAGTGTTTGCACAAATCGTGGTGAAAAATCCACATTTTCGTTGCACCAAAATGGAAACAGGCATACAGTTATATTGAGTCGTTAAAGGGTGTTTGTTCGGCACTTTTCTGACTCGACTGCGTACACAGACACCCTTTGTCTTTCAACTGAATCAAAAGACCTCGACCCATTGAGTCCACGAGTTTCATCGTTTCGCTCAATGATGATTTTAATAATATTGATTCATACAGAGCCAAAAAAGGACAGTGATCATGATCTGGGTACATCTTCTTATTGTTTTATTCTTCATTTATTTGGGTACGAGGCTGGGCGGCATCGGCATCGGCTTCGCCGGTGGTTTGGGCGTTGTCGTATTGGCCTTGATGGGTTTGAAACCCGGCCCGATTCCGTTTGACGTGATTTCGATCATCATGTCGGTCATCATGGCGATTGCCGCCATGCAGGTGGCCGGCGGGATGGATTATCTGGTGAAACTGGCGGAAAAAATCCTGCGCAGCCATCCGAAACACATTACCTACCTTGCGCCTGCCGTGACGTACTGGATGACACTGTTCGCCGGTACGGGGCACACCGCATTCTCTACGCTGCCGGTCATTGCCGAAGTCGCCAAAGAACAAGGCATCCGTCCGTCTCGCCCTCTGTCCATTGCAACCGTGGCTTCGCAAATTGCAATCACCGCCTCGCCAATCTCTGCCGCCGTGGTGTTTTTGGCCGGTGAATTGGAGAAAAAATTCGGTATCGGTTATCTGCAATTGTTGGCGATTTGGATTCCAACCACCTTCATCGCCTGCATGATTACCGCGTTTTTCTGTAATTTCATGGGCAAAGATTTGGATAAAGACGAGGTGTACCAAGACCGCTTGGCCAAAGGCTTGATCCATAAACGTGGCGAACTGCAACTGGAAATCAAACCACATGCCAAACGCTCTGTGCTGATTTTCTTGGCTGCGATCATCGCCGTAATGACCTACGCGACCTTGATCAGTAACAATATTGGCATTATTAAAGACCCGATTTTGAGTCGTGATAACGCCATCATCTCTTTCATGCTCGGTACCGCCGCATTGATCGTGATGTTCTGCAAACTCGATACCGCAACCATCACCAGCGCATCGACCTTCAAATCCGGTATGTCCGCCGCGATTTGCGTCATGGGTGTGGCTTGGTTGGGCAATACCTTTGTGGGTGCGCACATTGAGGGCATCAAAGCCGCTTCATCCGGCTTGCTCAACAGCTATCCGTGGATGCTCGCCGTGGTCTTGTTCATCGCTGCAACCCTGCTGTATTCGCAAGCGGCCACCGCCAAAGCGCTGTATCCGGCTGCGTTGGCATTGGGCGTGTCACCCGTTGCGGCGGTAGCCTCGTTTGCCGCGGTATCTGCACTGTTCGTTTTGCCAACCTATCCAACGCTGCTCGCAGCGGTGGAAATGGATGATACCGGTTCAACCCGTATCGGTAAGTTCGTGTTCAACCACCCGTTCCTATTGCCGGGCGTGATCGCCATTTCGCTCTCGGTCGCACTCGGGTTTATCTGGGCAGGTGTGGTGCTGTAAACGACGACACACCATGAAAAACAGCGCAGACTTAATCTGCGCTGTTTCTTTTTGTGACCAATACATCATCGGCCATGCAATGCACGCGCATGGTGCGCGATGTGCTCGCCGATAAAACTGGCTATGAAGTAGTAACTGTGATCATACCCCGGGTGCAGACGCAAGGTCAGCGGGTGTCCGGCGGCCTCACACGCCGCTTGGAGCAATTCCGGCTTGAGCTGTTTGACCAAAAATTCATCGGCTTGCCCTTGATCGACCAACAGCGGTAAACGCTCGGACGCATGCGCGATCAATTCCACCGTATCATGCGCTTTCCACGCCAAACGATCTTCGCCCAAATAGGCGGCAAACGCTTTTTCGCCCCAAGGCACTTGGCTCGGCGCCACAATCGGCGAGAACGCCGACACACTGCGGTAACGCCCCGGGTGACATAAGGCCAACATCAATGCACCATGCCCACCCATGCTGTGACCGGAAATACCACGCGCGTCCGTGACGGGGAAATACTGCTCAATCAGATTGGGCAATTCTTTGACCACATAGTCTTCCATACGAAAATGTGCTGACCACGGCGCTTGCGTCGCATTGAGGTAAAAACCTGCGCCCTGCCCCAAATCGTAGGCATCGTCATTGGCCACACCCTCACCGCGCGGGCTGGTGTCAGGCGCGATGATGATGATTTTGTGCTCAGCGGCGTATTGTTGCGCACCCGCTTTGGTGATGAAGTTTTGTTCGGTGCAGGTCAAGCCCGAAAGCCAGTACAGCACCGGACATTTTTCACCGGCCAGCGCCGCCGGCGGCAGATACACGCCTACATTCATGTCGCAATTGAGCACCTCGCTGCGGTGCTTCCAAACCTGTTGACTGCCGCCGAAACTGGCGTGCTGTTCAATTCGTTCCATGACGATATTTCCTCAATAAAATAAAACAATCGGATGGTACACCATCCGATTGTCGCCCATTGGATATCAGGCTTCTCGGTAGGTGCCTTTGGCCTTGGCAGTATGCGTCGCAATCAAATCCATCAACGCAGGGCTGAGGCAATCATACGTGAGCAAACCTTTATCGGTCAATGCTTGGCGAATCGCCGCCATCTGTGCCGGCGGCGTGCCGGTCTCGATGATGGAGGAAACGAATGCGGCAAAGCCCGGCCCGGCCCAACCGGTTTGTGGCGACAGTTCGGTGTGGATGAAATCCAAACCATAAAACGGGTGATTTTGGTTTTCAATCCGCCCGAACAGATGCGCGCCGCAGCCGATGCAAGCATGACGCTGAATCGGCGCGGATTCATCAACGATTTTCAGTTTTTCGGGATGCGCCGTGACCTGAACTTTGTCACGCGGCACCACGCCGACCACAGAGAACAAAGCACCGGCCGGTTTCCAACATTTGCTACAACCACAGGCGTGGTTAAACGCCACTTGCGCGCCCACCTGAACCTGTACCGGATCACTCGCGCATTGGCACTGCAAAGTACCGCCGTTAAAACCTTCCGCACCTTGGGCGATGCCATGATCCACCGATGGATGAAGTGAAAAACCGCTCATTATCGTCTCCTTTATGCCCTGATACACCTGATAGACCCGATACGACGCCAAGGTATTTGGGCTGATGTATGCGCGGATCGGCCGCGCGCCGCCACAGCATTCAAAATCACCTTCAATAGTGAATCACCGTGCGAATCGATTTGCCTTCGTGCATCAAATCAAATGCTTCGTTGATGCGCTCCAGCGGCATGGTGTGGGTCACAAACGGAGCCAAATCGATTTTGCCCTGCATTGCGTCCTCAACCATACCCGGCAATTGCGTGCGGCCTTTGACCCCGCCAAACGCCGAGCCGCGCCACACGCGACCAGTGACCAATTGGAACGGGCGGGTGGAGATTTCCTGCCCCGCTCCGGCCACACCGATGATCACACTCTCGCCCCAACCTTTGTGACAGCATTCCAAAGCGGAGCGCATCACATTGACATTGCCAATACATTCAAATGAAAAGTCCGCGCCGCCATCGGTCATATCCACCAATACGTCTTGAATCGGTTTGTCGTAGTCTTTCGGGTTCACGCAATCGGTCGCACCCATGCTGCACGCCAATTCAAACTTACCCGGATTGGTGTCCACGCCGATGATGCGGCCGGCTTTGGCCTGACGCGCACCTTGAATCACCGCCAACCCAATACCACCCAGACCAAAGACCGCAACGGTGTCGCCTTCCTTGACCTTCGCCGTATTGTGTACCGCGCCGATTCCGGTGGTGACGCCGCAACCAAGCAAACACACCTGCTCGTGATTCGCCTCTGGGTTGATTTTTGCCAGTGAAATTTCATTCACCACAGTGTATTCACTGAAGGTAGAACAGCCCATGTAGTGATAAATCGGTTGGCCATTGTAGGAAAAACGCGTCGTGCCATCGGGCATCAACCCTTTGCCCTGCGTCGCACGAACTTTTTGGCACAAATTGGTTTTGCCCGACAAGCAGAATTTACACTCGCGGCATTCCGCGGTGTACAGCGGAATCACATGATCACCCGGTTTGAGCGTGGTCACGCCCTCACCCACCTCAACCACCACACCCGCGCCCTCGTGACCGAGTACCGCCGGAAAAATTCCCTCGGGATCATCGCCCGACAAAGTAAATGCGTCGGTGTGACACACGCCGGTATGCGTGATTTTCACCAAAACCTCGCCTTTGCGTGGCGGTTCCACATCAATCTCAACAATTTGCAGGGGCTTGCCTGCCTCAAAAGCCACAGCCGCGCGTGATTTCATCATTTTCTCCTTATTCATGGGATCGAAGCCTAAACCTCAAAAATACTATCAACCAGTATAAACATAGGGGCAGTATAAACGGGAGCATAAAATAAAGTCAATCCTGCGCCAACAAAATATTGCTATTTCTATCAACAATCCCAATAAGTTATTGCCAGATTGAGTCATTGCCAGATTGAGTCATTGCGGGCTTGACCCGCAATCTCCTTGTGAATAGATGCCGTATCCAGTACAGCATGACTCCTTATGTTTAGTGGAATGAGATAATTGAGCCATCCAAAAATAAAAAAACGGCACAGAATAAAACCCTGTGCCGTTCAAAAGACTCAAATCGTTCGTTAAACTATCTTAAACAGCCTTCCTACGTTCACCCAAATCCGCCGCCGCCGTAAACAGTACGTCGGTGGACGAGTTCAGTGCCGTTTCGCACGAGTCCTGCACCACACCGATGATGAAGCCAACCGCCACGACCTGCGTGGAAATATCATTGCTCACGCCAAATAGACTACACGCCATCGGAATCAAGAGCAATGAACCGCCCGGCACACCCGAGGCGCCACACGCACCAATCGCGGCCAAGATACTCAACAATAAAGCCGTCGGGATATCCACTGCAATGCCCAAAGTATGCACCGCCGCCAGCGTCAAAACCGTGATGGTCACGGCCGCACCCGCCATATTGATGGTCGCGCCCAAAGGAATCGATACCGAATAAGTATCCTCATGCAAGCCCAATTTTTTGCACAGCGCCATATTCACCGGAATATTCGCCGCAGAACTGCGGGTGAAAAACGCGGTGATGCCGCTTTCGGTCAAACATTGCCACACCAAGGGATAAGGATTGCGGCGGATTTTCCACCACACGATCAAAGGATTGAGTACCAACGCAACAAACAGCATGGAGCCAACCAACACGATCAGCAATTGCGCATACTTGAGCAACTCGCCCAAACCCGTAGTGGCAATGGTGGACGCCACCAAACCAAACACACCGATCGGTGCCAGACGAATCACCCAACGCACGATTTTTGAAATCGATTCCGCACCCTCATTGAGCAAAAGTTTGGCATTCTCGCTGGCATGGCGTAAGGTAATGCCCAACAAAATGGCCCAAGTCAAAATACCGATGTAATTCGCGTTAAACAAAGCTTTGATCGGATTATCCGCCACATTCAACACCAAGGTTTTCAGCACCTCGATAATGCCCGAAGGTGGCGTTTGCGTCACATCGCCCGTGACCAAGGTTAAATTGGTTGGGAACAAGAAACTGGCCAATACCGCGACCAACGCCGCCGCAAAAGTACCCAACACATACAAAAACAAAACCGGTTTGATGTACACCTGAGTGCCGCTCTTATGCTGCGCAATCGCATTGGTCACCAAAACCAATACCAATATCGGCGCAACGGCTTTTAAGCCGCCGACAAAAAACGCACCCAAAATCTCAGTCGCTTTGGCCGCTGATGGCGCAATTACCGCCAAAGCAACACCCAAAACCAAACCGATTAAAATCTGCTGAACCAAACTGCCTTTGGCCAGTTTTGCCACTAAATCTTTTAACATAATGCCCAACCTTTTTAAATTATTAGTGAAGTGATAATTATAAGGAATAAGAGGAAAAATATGAATTTATTTGAGCATCAATTCAAAATACAAAATTAAGCTTTATAAATTAATAAAAAACAGAGTTTTTTACTTAATTTACATCGGTTTGCGTGTATTTGAGACATGAAATACCGCCTTGGTATTTCTATCAATCACCCGATAAGTCATTGCGGGCTTGAGTTTGCGGGCTTGAGTTTGCGGGCTTGAGTTTGCGGGCTTGAGCCGCAGTCTTCTTGCGAGCAGATGCCGCATCCAGTGCGGCATGACTCGTTATGTTTTAATCCGCTAAATCATTGCGGCTTGACCCGCAATCTTCTTGCGAGAAGATGCCGCATCCAGTGCGGCATGACTCGCTATTTTTTAATCCGATGAGTCATTGCGGGCTTGACCCGCAATCCCCTTGCGAGCAGCTACCGTATCCAGTACGGCATGACTCGTTATGTTTTAATCCACTGGTCATTGCGGGCTTGACCCGCAATCCCCTTGCGAGCAGATACCGTATCCAGTGCTGCATGACTCGTTATGTTTTAATCCACTGGTCATTGCGTGCTTTGACCCGCAGTCTTCTTGCGAGCAGATGCCGTATCCAGTACGGCATGCCCCTCCTGTCGAATGAAATGACTATAATTCGCCCCATAAAAATAGCGCGGACGCACCGCGCTATTTTTCAACCTTCGATCAATGTTTAAGTCGCATCGCGAAATGCCGCCGCGATCTCCGCCTGACGGCGTTTTTCGCGTTTTTGCATCCAGATGCTGCCACTGATCAGGACGATCGAGACCACGAACACAATCATGGCGCCCAAAGCCACTACCACCGGTCGTGTACCTTGGCGTGAGTAGTTCATAATCACGTTTGGCAAGGTTTGTACGCCCGGTCCTTTGAGGAACTCGGAGATTACCACATCGTCAAACGAAATGGTGAATACCAAAAGCCACGCCGAGATCAGCGACTGCGCAATCATCGGCAAAGTCACGAGGAAAAACACCTGCAAAGGTTTTGCACCTAAATCCAGCGCTGCCTCTTCATACGTTAAAGACAGCTCGGACAGACGCGCCTTGATCACCACCGTGGCATAGGCCGCGCCCAGCAAACTGTGACCGAGGATAATCGTCCAATACGCACCGCCTTGTACATGGAACAAATCTTTGAACACAATCAGTAAGGACAAACCGAGCACCACTTCCGGCATCACCAGTGGTGTATTCGCCATACCTGAAAACAAAGTTTTACCATTGAACTTGCGGTAACGCACCAGCACAAATGCCATCAGCGTACCCAACACCACCGAAAGCAAAGCCGTGATCGTCGCCACACGCAAAGAAGCAAGCAGACCATCAATCACCTGCTGATTTTTAAATAAATCAGCATAATTGTCTAAAGTAAAACCATTCCAGCGCGTTGGTCGCCCCTTGTTGAATGAGAAAATAACCAAAACGATGATGGGTAAATACAAAAAGAAATAAACCAGTCCCATCCACAGACGAGAGAACCATTGATAGTTTTTCATTTGACCTCCCCTGCTTCTTCCTGATATTTATTCAGAACCATCATCGGCACGACCACCAACACGATAATGGAAATCGCCAAGGCCGACGCCAGCGGCCAATCATTGTTCTGGAAGTATTCACCCGCCAACACGCGACCGATCATCAGCGTATCCGCACCGCCGAGCAACTGCGGAATCACATATTCGCCGACACACGGGATGAACACCAGCAACAGGCCGGCGATAATCCCCGCTTTAGACAAAGGCACGGTGACCAGGAAAAACGTTTTGAGCGGGGTCGAACCCAAATCCGCAGCCGCTTCCCAATAACGTGAATCAATTTTTGACAAGGTTGAGTACAGCGGCAAAATCATGAACGGGATGTACACATAAACCATACCGAACAGCAGCGAAAACGAGTTATTCATCAGCTTCAAATCATCGGTAATCAAGCCCAACCCATGCAAAGCGCCATTGAGCGTGGTCACAATCACCCCCGAATCACCGAACAACACCTTGATCGCGTAAATGCGAATCAGCATCGAGACCCAGAACGGCAACATCACGAACAGCAACATCGTCGGCTGCTTATCCTGTGGCGCGCGCGCCATAAAATAGGCAAAAGGATAACCAATCAGCAAACATAAAATCGCAGTCAAACCCGCATAGTACAGCGACGAAAGGTACGCATGACGATACGGCCCGCCGTGCAAAACGTCACTGATAATCGGGATGTAGTTATTTTTCAAATGCCAACCACCATCACGATAAATCGGCAGATAACCACCGCCTTGCACCATTTCTGACACACTCACATTGAGCAGGTACAAAAACGGAATCATCAACATCAACAATAGCCACGTGTACGGGCCGCCAATCACCAACCAACGCCCCCATTTGGAGCGCAATAGACTGTTTCTCATCGCATGCTCCTCAATTTAGTAGGACGGCATAACCGGCACAATCGCGCCCGCCGGCCAAGAAACGTACACTTTATCACCCCAAGTGAATTTATCACCGGCGTAGCGTTCTGTGTTTTCGTATTGCACTTTGATCACGCGCTTACTGCCCTCCAAACGAATATGGTAAAGCGTGTCGGAGCCAAAATAAATCACCTCAACCACCTCACCGTAGCACTGATTGCCTCGATGTTGCGGTGCTGTACGCGACAGTTCCATTTTTTCCGGGCGAATCGCCACCGACAACACCGTGCCTTTTTCACCCGGAATCGGGTAATCCATCACATGCAAAGCGTCCTCAGTCTGAATTTCCACATGATTATCGTCATCTACCACGATCTCGCCGTTTTTGAACAGATTCACGTTACCGATAAAGTCAGCCACAAACTCGGTGCGTGGCGTTTCATATACCTCGGTTGGCGTTCCGACTTGCAGCAATGAGCCTTCAGACATCACCGCAATGCGCGAAGCCATGGTCATCGCTTCCTCTTGATCGTGTGTCACCATCACGCAGGTCACGCCGACTTTTTCAATAATATTGACCAATTCGATTTGCGTGGCTTCACGCAGCTTTTTGTCCAGCGCGCCCAATGGCTCGTCCAACAGCAACAATTGCGGCTGCTTGACCAAGCTGCGTGCCAAGGCAACACGCTGCTGCTGACCGCCGGATAATTGATGCGGTTTGCGTTTAGCAAACTTAGTCAATTGCGTCAGTTTGAGCACATCATCCACGCGTTGCGCGATTTCGCCCTTCGCCACGCCCTCGCGGCGCAAGCCGAAGGCAATGTTGTCCCACACATTCAAATGCGGGAACAAGGCGTACGATTGGAACATCATATTGATCGGACGATCATACGGCGGGATTTTGGAAATATCTTCGCCTGCGAGCAAAATTTTGCCCGAGGTGGGGGTTTCAAAGCCTGCCAACATGCGCAGCAAAGTGGATTTGCCACAGCCGGAGCTACCCAACAAGGCAAAAATTTCACCTTTGTCAATGTCGATCGAGACATTGTTCACGGCGGCGTGATCGCCAAATTTCTTGACGATGTTCTGTATGCTTAAAAAAGGCTGGCCTTTATTACCTGATTGAGTCATTGTCTGCTCCTTCTCATTGTAGGTACTTCTATCAATCCAAACACCTATATTACATACTTGTACGAATTGATAGAAATACTTTTTTATAAACCGAATACTGCTTTGGTGCTGGTTTTGGCACTGTGCGTGCCGTATTTTCTCAAAAAACCCTTGTCTCAAACAGACAAGGGTTTTTCGATTCATCATCGCATTGAATTATTTACCGGTTTTGAATTGACGGAACGCATCATTCATCGCGCGCAATGCCGCTTGATCAGATGGCAAACGACGCGGCGCCATTTGACTCAATATATCAGCACTCAGGAAAATGGTTTTGTTATCGGCAAATTTCTTGTCCACCAAACCTTGTTCTACAGCCACTTTGTTTGGTGTCGCATAACCCAACTCATTGGTGATGGTCGCGGCATTTTTCGGATCCAAAGCATAGTTGATCCAAGCATAGGCTTGATCCACATTTTTCGCATCGGCAGTGATCGCCATGGTGTCGAAGAATACGATACCACCGTGACCCAATAATACTTTGATATCTGGATTGCCAGAGCGTTCGGCCGCCATATTGATATCACCTGACCAACCCAAGAACACGCACAAATTGCCATCGGCAATTTCGTTCACCACGCTGGAATCGCCAAATTTACGTACGTCGCCGCGCACTTTTTTCAACATATCCAAAGCCGCAGCATAATCGGCAGGATTGTTGCTGGAGGCATCTTTTCCAATATACTGCAATGCAGCAGGCAAAATTTCTGACGGTGAGTCGAGCATGAAAATACCGCAGGATTTCAGTTTGCTGGTGTATTCCGGCTTGAACACCAAATCAAATGGATTTTCAGGTATCGGCATATCGCCCAAGGCCTTCTTCACTTTGGCTTCGTTAATCCCAACGCCGGTGAAACCCCATGCCCAAGGCACCAAATAATCGTTATTCGGATCCATTTTAGCGATTTGCGCCATCAAGGCCGGATCGAGATTTTTGTAGTTCGGCAGTTTGGATTTATCCAACTTCATGAACTTGCCTTGCTTGATTTGCACTTCTGCAAATGCCGCTCCCGGGACGACCACGTCATAGCCGGAGTTACCCGCGATCAGTTTGGCGTTCAATGCCTCGTCGGTTTCAAACGTGTCGTAGTTCACTTTCGGGCCGACGGCTTCGGTAAAATTGGCCGTGTATTTTTCCGGAATGTATTCTACCCAGTTAAACACGTTCACTTGACCCGTCAATTTGGCCGCTGGTGCGGCTGCTGCTGGCGCGTCCGCCGGTTTATCTGCCGGTTTTGCGGCCTCTTTGCTACCGCCACCACAGGCTGACAATGCGGCAATGGTGAACGATGCCAACAAGGTCATGCCAAAGCGGTTTAATGTATTCATACTCATAAAGGACTCCTATTTTAAAGGCAGGTCAATCAACAAAATAGATGATGAAGCGATGCACCATGATAACCATCATCTCGTATTCATGATGCACCATCGTTCGTCATATCGATTCAAGAATGGTGTATTTTGCACCAATTGGGTATAAAAGGAGGTTATTTATACCATTTTTACCGCATCAACTCAAGGAAGTGCGGAAATATTAGTACAGATCTCTCTCTTTCAAGTCGGCCAAAGTCGCATCCAATGCTTTGCGCGCCAAATCGACCAACTCATCAATTTCCGCATGGCTGATGACCAATGGCGGCGCAATAATCATGCGATCGCCCACGGCGCGCATCACCAAGCCGTTGCCAAAGCAATGACCACGGCAAATCATGCCGACGGCAATACTTTCGTCAAAACGTTCGCCGGTTTCTTTGTTTTTGAGCAGTTCAAAGCCACCGACCAAGCCCAGAGTACGCGCATCAGCGACCAGCGGGTGATCGTTCAATGATTCAAATTTTTCTTTCAAATACGGCGCAGTATCGTTTTTGACTTGGTTGACGATATCGTGTTCCTGCATCAGTTTGATGTTCGCCATCGCCACCGCACATGCGACCGGATGACCGGAGTAGGTGTAACCGTGGTTGAATTCGCCACCTTCTTCGATCAGCACTTTGGCGACGCGATCACCGACCAATACGCCACCGAGCGGGATGTAGCCTGAGGTCACGCCTTTGGCAAAGGTAATCAAATCGGGTTTGAATCCCATGGTTTCGCAGCCGAACCATGTGCCGAGGCGACCGAAGCCGCAAATCACTTCGTCGGAAATAATCAGCACACCGTATTTATCACAAATGCGTTGGATTTCCGGCCAGTAAGTTTTCGGTGGAATGATGACGCCACCCGCACCTTGCACCGGTTCGCCGATGAAGGCGGCCACTTTGTCCGGCCCAACTTCGAGGATTTTTTCTTCGAGCCAGCCGGCGGCGATGATGCCGAATTCGTCTTCGGATACGCCCAGTTTCATGCCGTTTTCACGGTAGTACGGCTGTTCAATGTGGACGATGCCGGGGATTGGCAAATCACCTTGTTCGTGCATGCCGGTCATACCGCCGAGCGACGCGCCCGCGACGGTCGAGCCGTGGTAGGCATTTTTACGACTGATGACGGTTTTGCGCTGTTTTTGCCCTTTGATATCCCAGTAGCGACGAACCATGCGCAGATTGGTGTCATTCGACTCGGAACCGGAGCTGCTGTAAAACACGTGGCTAAAGCCTTCAGGTGCGACCTGCGCCAATAGGCTCGCCAACTCAACCGATGGCGGCGTGGTGGTATTGAAAAAGCTGTTGTAGAACGGCAGCACTTTGAGTTGTTCGGTCGCCGCATCAATAATCGACTGCTGGCCATAGCCCATATTGACGCACCACAGGCCACTCATCGCATCGAGGATTTTTTCGTTGTTCGAGTCGTATACGTACACGCCCTCTCCGTGCGTGATGATGCGCGCGCCGCGCGCCGCCAGCGATTTGGTGTCGGTGAACGGGTGGATGAAGTGTGCGGAATCTTTCGCTTGCAATTCTTGGGTATTGACGACGGTCATATTGGCTCCTTTTTTATGGCTTTATGTCATATCTGTCGCGCTGAACCCGACAAACATGTTGATTTCAGACCACGGAAAAAGTCGGTTGTTACTTTTTCCGTATGATGTTTAAACGGTCAACAACAGATTTTCACGCTCCCACGGGCTGATCACTTTCATGAATTCTTCGTACTCGGCGTCTTTCACCGAAATGTACAAATTCACAAAGTCTTCGCCCAATACTTCGTGCAGCTCGGGGCATTCGTCCAGCGCGTGTAGGGCTTCGCCCAAACTGCGTGGCAATTCAAAATCCAAACCATTGATCGCGCCGACGGTTTCCGCCGTTGGCTCGATTTGGTTTTTAATGCCCAAATAGCCGCACGCCAAGGTGACGGCCAAAGCCACATAAGGATTCGCATCCGAACCGGCAATGCGGTTTTCGACGCGCCGCGCCGCAGGCGATGAAAACGGCACGCGGAAACCCACCGTGCGGTTGTCGCGCCCCCATTGCACATTGATCGGCGCAGAAGCGTTGCGCGTGATGCGACGGTACGAGTTCACATACGGCGCCACCAGCGCCATCGCCAGCGGCATGTATTTTTGCAAACCGCCGATATAGTGTAAAAACTGATCCGACATGCTGCCATCGGCGCGGCTGAAAATATTATTACCGGTATCCAAATCGATCACCGACTGGTGGATGTGCATGGCCGAGCCGGGTTCACCCTGCATCGGTTTGGCCATGAACGTGGCAAACATATCGTGGCGAATCGCCGCTTCGCGCAGAGTGCGCTTGAAGAAGAACACTTTGTCCGCCAAATCCAAGGGTTTGCCATGCAAGAAGTTAATTTCCATCTGACCCGCACCCACCTCGTGAATCAGCGTGTCTACGTCCAAATCCATCGCCTCGGTGTAGTCGTAAATGTCCTCAAACAGTGGGTCAAATTCGTTCACCGCGTCAATGCTGTACGGCTGGCGACCGGCTTCGCGGCGGCCATTGCGTCCGACCGGCGGAATCAGCAATTGATTCGGATCGGTGTTTTTGCTCACCAAATAGAACTCCAATTCCGGTGCAACTACCGGCGACCAGCCCTCTTTGGCATACAGGTTTTCCACGCGGCGCAGCACCGAGCGCGGCGCGAACTGCACCAATGAACCGTCGTGGTTAAAGCAGTCGTGCAATACCTGCGCGGTCGCATCCTGCGCCCACGGCACCAAGCGCACGGTGGTCGGGTCGGGGCGCAATTCCATATCGTTGTCCGTCGGCGCGATGATGGAATTGAACACATCGGATTCTGGATATTCACCGGTCACGGTTGCACCGAAAATTGCTTCAGGCAGGCGCATGCCTTTTTCCTCGGAAAATTTATTGCGCGGCAAAATTTTTCCGCGCGCCACACCGGTCAAGTCGGGAACCAAGCATTCAATTTCTGTCACGCGGTTTTCATCGAGCCAACGCTCCATTTCGTGAAACGTGGTGAATTTTTGGAAAGTCATAGGTACTCCTTTAAATAATTGTTCTGTTAATAGTAATGCTGTTTCAATATCGTTTTTATACTTTTTTCTATGTCAATGGTGCGTGAACCGAGTCAAAACTCATGTTCGCCTGTACGCAGTTACACTCGGCATAGGATCACTCATCGCCCAACGAGTCCAATTCTGAACGCAAACGCGCCCGTCGATAATCCTTTTGCTCACGGTAGGCGCGGCATGCGTCACCAAATGCGGCGAACAAGGCCAGCGAATCCGGATTATCCAGCATATTCCATTCGGGATGCCATTGCACCGCCAAACCGAAACTCGGATGAGCGGCAATCCGAAACGCCTCCACCAAGCCATCCGGCGCAAACGCCTCAGCCACCAAACCATTACCCAAACGTTTGATGCCCTGACCATGCACCGAATTGACCATCAATTCGGTTTTGCCCGTGATCGCAGCAATCGCGCTGTCGGCTTCCAAACGCACCGGATGCGCCACGGCGTATTGCACCTCCAGCGGCGCGGTCTTGTCCTCGCGGTGATCGTTCAGTCCCGCCACATCGTGTACCGCCTGATGCAATGAGCCTCCAAAGGCCACATTTATTTCCTGAAAACCGCGACACACACCAAAAATCGGAATCCCGCGTGTCAAAGCCTGTCGAATCAACGGAATCGTCACCTCGTCACGAAACACGTCCTGCGGCAAATGCGGCTGGCTGATGGTTTCGCCATACAACTCTGCATTCACATTAGACGGCGAGCCGGACAGAAACACCCCGTCGGTGGTATCGAGCAGCACATCAATGTCCAACTCCTTGCCCATCGCCGGGATAAACAAGGTGGTGCACTGCCCGCCATAAAACACCGCATCGGCATATTTGCGCTGCACCGTATGCGCCGCATGAACACCCACCTGATTGCTGCACGCCGGAATCAACACAATCGCCGAACGTCGATACCCCGTCGGAATTGTTTTGGACAACGACTCGGATGATGACTGCGAAGCAAGCGAAAAACCGCTCATAAAATACGATCCTTATATCAAAAATCAGTCAAAAATCATTCAAGAACCACCGACCATTGGGTGTCACATCGGTCATGATGAACAGCGACGGTAGAGCCAGTATAGAGTAGCGCTTGAACACTCAATAGCGCCACTTATCACCCAAGTTCCGAACCAATGATCAAGCCCTTAACCATTCAATATGCTCATTATCCCTCATTTTGATGCAGACCACCTCTTTTTGCAACGCACCGGAAAAATACAATTGTCACCCAAGTACAGCAAAATTTGCACACAAGCGCAACCAATTTGGTTAGAATTTATCCATAAAATATAAAGATCAAGCAGGCCATTTGTCCACGCATTCTATTCAATCATGGGCATCCTGCACAGGAGACCACTATGCGCCGCACACCATTAGCCGAGCTATTGCAAAACGAGCTCGAACGACAAGATTTTCACCCGCGCCTGCCCGGATACAAACGGGTGTACGAAGCCATCCGCAGCGCCATCGTCAATCGCCGCCTGCCTGCGGGCAGTAAGCTGCCCAGCTCCCGTGATTTGGCGCGCGAGCTTTCCGCCTCACGCAATATGATTGTCGCCGCCTACGATCAGCTTCAGGCCGAAGGCTACGTCAGCAGTCAGACCGGCAGCGGAACCTACGTCACCGATGTATTGCCCGACGGTTTGTCCGAAGGCTATATGAGCGAAGCGAGCAACAGCAGCGAACCCAACGCAAACTCTGAGCAGGATGCGCTTATCACCCTGTCGCAACGCGGTTCGCGCCTGACGCGCGAGCAGGGTTACAACGCTTACGAGGTGCAGCCGCTGGCTTTGTCCGGCAAAATGGATTTGCTCAACTTTCCGATCAAAACTTGGCAGCGCGTGCAAAATCAAGTGTGGCGGCGCGAAGATGTCGCTCTATACGATTACGACAGTCGCGGCGGCTATGCGCCGCTGAAAAAGGCGGTTGCCGACTATCTGCGCATTTCGCGCGGCGTGGTACTGGAGCCGGAGCAGGTGTTGATCACTTCAGGCACACAACAGTCGCTGGATCTGATCAGTCGTATGCTGGCCGATCAAAACGACGTGGCATGGGTGGAAAATCCGTGCTATTGGGGTGCGTGGAGTTCATTCTACGCCAATGACTTGAATATTCGTGCGATTGCCGTGGACAGCGAGGGCATGAATCCGAGCGCAGCCGATTTGAGCAGCGCACCGCCCAAATTCATCTACATCACGCCGTCGCACCAGTATCCAACCGGCGCGGTGATGTCCTTGCCGCGTCGCCGTCAGTTGATCGACTATGCGCAGCAGTCCGGCGCATGGCTATTGGAGGATGACTATGACAGCGAATTTCGCTACTCTGGCCGGCCGATCGCCTCTTTGCAAGGACTGGCGCATGAGTCGGGCATCAGCCGCGTGTTGTACATGGGCACTTTTTCCAAAGTGATGTTCCCCGGTATCAAACTGTCGTATTTGGTCTTGCCCAAAGCGTTGATTCCCTCATTTCAAACCGCCTTGTACGATTTATATCGCCCGGGACAATTACATTTGCAGGCCAGCTTGGCCGAGTTCATCGAACAAGGACACTTCACCACGCATATTCGCCGCCTGCGTCAGGCGTACGCGCAACGACGCACCATTTTATTGGCCGTCCTCAACAAAACCCTGAACGGACCGGTGGAGCAAATGATTGACGACGCAGGCTTGCACCTGGTGGTCAAACTGCCTGCACACACGGACGATGTCCAAATCGCCAATCGCTGTCATACGCAAGGACTGTCGGTGCGTCCGCTCTCGCGCTACTACATTGGCGCGACCGAGGTGCGCGGTCTGGTCGTCGGCTTTGCCTATGTGGACGCCAGCGATTTGGTGACCTGCGGTAAAATGCTCGGGCAGGTGTTGAACGAGTATTTGTGATGCCCCATACAAAAAGGCTGTCATTAAACATGAACAGCCTTTTTATAATCCAACATGCAACACGCCGATTAGGGCTTGAGTACGATATGCGTTGGCGTGGTGTTTTCCAGACGGTGTGAAATGCGCCAATCCGGACCAATGAGCCGCGCGAGCCAAGTGGCTTGAGACATATTGGCAGGAATTTTACCTTGCCAAATACCATCGCCTTTTGGCACCAAAGACGCACTCAAATCTTTATCCTGAAAACTCAGATTTTCTATTTCCAACAAAATCGGCTGACCCGCCAAGCTATGAACCGTTGCCGCATCGTTGGCGCTCAATTTCATGGTGACGTTTTGTCCGTCAATCGTGATATCGGCGGACAAGCCCAAATCGGCGGCTTTTTTATCGCGCTCCAAATCCGCGTTCACCGCCAGACCTTCCTTGTAATAATCTTTGGAAATCACGCTGTCCATGCCGTTGATCGCAAGGAAATACGTGACCACCGAGGCAATCACCACCGAAGTCGGCAGGCCGATCAAAACCCACGGCCAAAACTGTTTATACCACGGTGTCACTGTATTTCCTGTCTGCATCATTTAACCCTAAAACTTATTTTTTCAAACCATAATAGATTGATTCGCGCTCAATCTCATCACCCGTCTCAGCGGACACGGCGCGGATGGTGATCGGTACGCCTAAATCCGTCACACCGGCCAATTTAGCCTTTTCAGGATCGAGCTGCACGCGAATCACTTTAACATCGGTGGACGCCGGATCCAACTCAACTTCCGGCTTGCCCGCCAATTTTAAACCGCTCACACCGGATACGCTCAATTGTACCTTATGCGGCACTTCACCGGTATTGGACAATTGCAGTTTAAACACGTTTTCAATCATGCCATCTTCATTCGTGCGGGCAATCGTGCGTGCATCGCGCTCCACCACCATGCGAATCACGGTACGCTGCGTGATGCTATAGAACAAACCGCCAACCAAAATCAGCAAAATAGCGCTGTACAGCAAAACACGAGGACGCACGGCGCGTTTGAGCAACTGATTCGTGGTGTATTTGTTTTTCACACCATTTTCCGTGTCATAGCGAATCAAACCGCGCTCATAGCCCATTTTGTCCATGATTTCGTTACAACCGTCAATACACGCACCGCAGCCAATACACTCGTATTGCAAGCCATTGCGAATATCAATCCCCGTCGGACAAACGTCTACACAGACACCGCAATCGATACAATCGCCTTTGCCTATGGTTTTGGGATCAACATTTTTCTTACGCGGGCCGCGCGATTCACCACGCGCCTCATCATACGTCACGATCAGGGTATCCGGGTCGAACATCACGCCTTGGAAACGCGCGTATGGACACATATATTTACATACCTGTTCGCGCATATGACCGGCAAACAAGTACATCATAAAGCCATAAAAACCAATCCAGAAAATTTGCGCGCCGCTGGTTTCATGATTCAAAATTTCCCGAATCAACTGCATGCCATTGGTAGAGCCTTGTGCGCCGGTAAAGTACGCCACCAGCGTAAAACTCGCTGCCAATGAAAACGCAATCCACAAGCCATGCTTGATCACTTTTTTAACGACTTTGCTGACACTCCACGGGGCTTTGTGTAAGCGTAATTGCGCGGCGCGATTACCTTCAATTTTGCGCTCAATCCACATGAAAATTTCCGTGTAGACCGTCTGCGGGCAGGTGTAGCCGCACCACAAACGCCCAGCCACTGCCGTGAACAGGAACAAGGCCAATGCGCAGATAATCAACACGATGGTCATGTAAATCACGTCTGTCGGTGAGAATGTCCAACCGAAGATATAGAAGAAACGCTTTTCCAAATCAAACCAGACGGCAGGACGGTCATTCCATTTCAGCCACGGAATCACAAAATACAACAACTGAGTCAGCCAAACAAATAACCAACGCAGATTGTTGAATTTACCCGATACCTCACGCATGAAAATTTTCTTATGCGCGGCAAATAGACCTTGTCCATCCTTATTGCTGTTGGGCGATGTTGGCTGATCGGCTTTGCGTTGCGAAGAGCCATGTTGAGCAGAGCTATCGCCCTCTTCAACCTTTGCGTAAAATACCGGTCGATTCATTGTTTCCTCTTCATCAGACAGTTCTTAATAATTTTTTGTAATTTTCTTATTCCAATTACAATTATTTCATTCAATACTGAAATAATACCCTAAAAAGAAGCGCACAGTCTATACCTGCGCGCTTCTGATATCGCTGTTTCGCATCGCTGTTGTACCTCCACAACGAAGGTACAACCCTTGAAACAATGTTATTTATTAACGTTTTTTACTGCAGATACAGCCAAACATTCGCTTTCGCCTTTGGCTTTCGCATCAGCACGCGCTTGATCCAAGGCTGCTTTATCCGTCGCAACGGCTTGTGCCAAGTAAGCTGGCGGCGCGTCCGGATTTTTCACTTTGTCATTGTCGTCACGATTCAATTGCCATACATAGGCAGCCAATACGTGAATACGACCTTGACCCAACAAACAATCCCACGAAGGCATCACGTTTTTATCACGACCTTTGCTGATGGTTTCAGTGATGGTTTTCATATCGCCACCGTACAACCAGATTTTATCGGTCAAGTTCGGCGCGCCAGTATGATACAAAGCACCTGTTTCATCTGACAAAGAGCCTTTGCCTGAAGCGGTATGACACGCCGCACACAGGGCAAATTTATCTTTACCACGAGCTGCGGCAACGGCATCGTGCGGGCTGTTTGATAAAGACAATACATAGTTGGCCACATCATTCACGCCTTCTGCACCACCCAAAGCGTCTGCTTGTGGGGTCATGATGCCATGACGACCCGTGGTAATGGATTGGGTAATCGCTTCAGGGAAGCCACCATACAACCAATCACTGTCTGTCAAGTTCGGATAGCCATTACCACCGCGTGCGTCCGAGCCGTGACATTGCGCACAGTTATTCAGGAACAAACGCTCACCGACTTTCATCGCTTCTTTGTTGTTCGACAAATCGGCGAAGCCCATCGTGCCGAATTTGTCATACAAAGGCTTAGCCGTGGCTTCCAATTTGGCTTTTTCGATTTCGTATTGTTTTTGCTCAGTCCAGCCACCTTTATACGCCGGATCGATCAAGCCCATATTGCCCTTATAACTACCTAAACCCGGATACAGCCAAAGATACACAGCGCTGAACACGATAGTAATCACAAACATCCAAACCCACCAGCGCGGCAATGGATTGTTATACTCTTGCAAAGTTTCATCCCACTCGTGTGGTTGAATATGTGTCTCGCCAGGCTTATTGGTACGGGCTCTTAATTGCGTAACTAAAACCAAAATACAATACACAAAGCCAAATACCACGATGGCTATGATGAACCAAGACCAAAATGGGCTGACAAAGTCGCTTTCACCTACGTTTTTCAGAACCACGTCGCCGGCCCCGGTCGCCCCAGCCAGTAGATGGGACATTAATGGGTGGACAAAATCACTCATGATTGTTTCCTTTTTTGGGTACTACACTCATCGTGCAAATGAATGCACTTGAACTTTTTAAATGACTGCCTTTATCGGTATTGGCCTCTAAAATAAGCGGCCTCTGTTTATCTCTTTGCTTGCCCATCATCCAGATCCATGATTTCATCGTCATTGTCTTCGATGATCGAACGCCCCACCGACTCATGAACCGGTGCGCTGCGCTTGTTATAAGCAAAGTACACAACACCGAGGAATGCCAAGAAGCAAAAGACTGTGAAGATTTCTCGAGCAAGCATTAACATAAACACACCTTATTTGTTTTGAAGCGCCAAACCTAAGCTTTGCAGATAAGCAATCATTGCTTCCATTTCGGTTTTACCTTGAACTTCTTTTGGAGCAGCAGCAATTTGCTCTTCTGTGTAAGGCACGCCGACACGGCTCAAAGCACGCATGTGCGCAGAGATCGTGGTGTGATCCACTTTATTGGTTGCCAACCATGGATAAGCAGGCATATTCGATTGAGGCACCACAGAGCGCGGATCCATCAAATGTTTGACGTGCCAGTCATCGGTATTACGACCACCTTCACGTGCCAAATCCGGACCGGTACGTTTAGAACCCCATTGGAACGGGTGATCGTACACCGACTCACCCGCTACAGAATAGTGACCGTAGCGCAAGGTTTCTGCACGGAATGGACGAATCATTTGCGAGTGACAGCCATAACAACCTTCACGCACATAAATATCACGCCCCGCCAACTGCAATGCCGTATAAGGTTTCACCCCTTCAATCGGTTGAGTGGTTGATTTTTGAAAGAACAAAGGCAAAATCTCAACCAACCCACCGAAAATCAAGGCCAACGTGGTGAAGATAATCAAAAGCGTTACATTACTTTCAACTTTTTCTTGTGAAAAGATACTCATTTTTTTCTCCTGTCCGTTTCTTAGTGTTGAGCATGAACAGCAGGAATTGCAGGGTTATTCACTGCCTTACCTACAGCGATGGTACGGAACATGTTGTACGCCATCAAAACCATACCTGAGAGATACAGAATACCGCCCAACAAACGAATCACATACAGCGGCCAAGAGGCAGCGATGGATTGAATGTGCGTATACATCAAAGTACCGTCAGGATTGACCGCACGCCACATCATGCCTTGCATCACACCTGAAATCCACATGGAGGAGATATACAATACCACACCGATCGTTGCGATCCAGAAGTGGGTGTTGATCAGACGAGTGCTGTACATAGAGGTACGGTTAAACAAACGAGGGATGAGGTAATACAAAGAACCCATTGATACGAAACCAACCCAGCCCAATGCACCACTGTGTACGTGACCCACAGTCCAGTCTGTGTAGTGAGACAGTGCGTTTACTTCTTTAATCGCCATCATCGGACCTTCAAAGGTAGACATACCGTAGAAAGACAATGAAACGATGAGGAATTTCAAGATTGGGTCATCGCGCAATTTTTCCCATGCGCCCGACAAGGTCATGATACCGTTGATCATACCACCCCAGCTTGGTGCCAAGAGGATCAAAGAGAAGATCATACCCAAAGACTGCGTCCAATCCGGCAAAGCGGTGTAATGCAGATGGTGAGGACCCGCCCACATATAGGTGAAGATCAAGGCCCAGAAGTGAACCACCGACAGACGGTATGAGTAAACCGGACGCTGTGCTTGTTTTGGCACGAAATAGTACATCATACCCAAGAAGGCCGCAGTCAAGAAGAAACCCACCGCGTTGTGACCATACCACCATTGAACCATCGCATCTTGCGCGCCCGAGTAAGCGGAATATGATTTCCACATACCCGCAGGAATTGCCGCGCTATTGACCAAGTGCAAAATCGCCACAGCCAGAATAAACGCGCCATAGAACCAGTTAGCCACATAAATGTGTTTGACTTTACGGATGGCTAACGTGCCGAAAAACACCACAGCGTAAGCAACCCAAACGACCGTCAAGAGCAAGTCAATGGGCCATTCCAACTCCGCATACTCTTTACCTGAAGTAATGCCCAGCGGATAAGTAATCACCGCTCCGACGATCACCAAGTTGTAACCCCAAAAAATGAAGTCCGCCAAACGGCCGCCAAATAAGCGCACATGATTGGTACGTTGAACCACATAAAAAGAGGTCGCAAACAGTGCGCAGCCACCAAATGCAAAAATCACCGCATTGGTGTGCAAAGGACGCAGACGCCCGTATGACAACCAAGGTACTCCAAAATTAAGTTCTGGGAAGGCCAATTGTGCGGCGATAATCACACCGACCAACATCCCAACAACGCCATAGATTACCGACATAATCGCAAACCAGCGAACAATTCGGTAATTGTAGCCTGCGGCTTGTGCTGATGACATAGCATGCTCCATTGATAAAAAAATACTGTTGAACCCACTCCGACGCACAAAAATCCGCAAAAAACACAAATTCCTATGCCGCCCAAAGCGCCTCGTTTCCACATTGTAACCTTATTTCAGCCAAAAACCCAGTTTTTTAAAATGGTTTTTAGCCTTATTTTGTAACAAAAAAGAGATGGGCAAAAAGCAAAAAGCCACCCGAAAACCGGATGGCTGCACCAAAAAGCCTTAATTTACATAGGGTTTTAGGCTCAATAAAGATATTTTAGATGTTTCTTTTTATACTGAAAAAGACGAACCGCAACCACAGGTGGTTGTTGCATTTGGGTTACGAATGACAAACTGCGCACCCTCAATATCTTCTTTATAGTCAATTTCAGCGCCCACCAGATACTGATAGCTCATTGAATCGACTAACAGTGTTACGCCATCTTTTTCAATTTTAGTGTCATCTTCATTCACAATCTCGTCAAAAGTGAATCCGTATTGAAAACCTGAGCAACCGCCCCCTTGCACAAACACGCGCAACTTCAGATCAGGATTGCCTTCTTCTTCAATTAAGGATTTCACTTTGCCAACAGCGCTGTCACTAAATACAAACGGCGCCAAACTCACATTTTCCACGATTGCATTCATTTTCATTCCTTTCAAATCATTCATTTGCTTCATTATACCTGAACTGTCAACAGCGCATCATTAACCAAAATAGCTACCGCCAACCATGTTTTATGGCAACAGCGCCACCATGCCCAAGCCCTCAGTCTCAGGCAAGCCAAACATCACATTCATGTTTTGAACCGCTTGACCGGATGCGCCTTTGACCAAATTATCTTGCACCACCAAAATGATGAGCAAATCACCGTGTCGCTGTAACGCCATGCGCAATATATTCGAGCCACGAACGGAGCGCGTTTCAGGATGAGAACCCCACGGCATCACATCAACAAAAGACTCTTGCGCATAAGTTTGCTCAAATAGCGATTGAATGCGCTCATTACTCCAAGCATTGCTCACCTCATTGAGCCGCGCATACAAAGTCGAATGCATTCCGCGAATCATCGGTATGAGATGGGGTGTAAAAATCAAATTCACGGACGCGTCGGCAAATTGACTCAATTGCGCCACCGTCTCCGGCGTATGACGATGCCCAGCAACACCATAAGCCTTCATCGAATCTGAAGCTTCCGAAAATAAAGTACCCACCTCCGCCTTTCGCCCCGCGCCGGACACACCCGATTTGCAATCGGCGACAATCGGATCCAGCGCGATCAAGCGCTCTTTTAACAAAGGATACAAGCCCAACTGCATCGTGGTTGGGTAGCAGCCCGGATTGGCCACGACGCGCGCCCTCTTGACCGCATCACGATTCAATTCCGTCAAGCCATAAACGGCTTCTTTTAATACATCCTCGCAGGTATGCGGAATTTTGTACCACTGCTCGAACACCTGCGCATCCTTGATGCGAAAATCCGCACCCAAGTCAATCACTCGAACGCCAGCCGCCAACAACTCAGGCGCCTGCGCCATAGCAACACCATGCGGTGTGGCAAAAAACACCACATCACAGGTTTCGAGCAAGCCACTATTCGGATCGCTAAAACACAAATCAACCACACCGCGCAAACTTGGGAACATCTGTGCCACCGGCAAACCCGCCTCCGAGCGCGAAGTAATCGCCACCAACTGCACATTGGGGTGTTGGCTTAAAATCCTGAGCAACTCCACCCCCGTATACCCCGTTCCACCCACAATACCGACTTTAATTTTCTGCATGATTTTTCCATCCATTAATACAAGCACGCCCCACATCCCCAAGCGCTACCAAACCACCCAACAAAATGAGAGAATAACAAAAAAGACCGCACAAAGCGGTCTTTTTTCGTTGTTCCAACGAGTAATCGAATAGATTCGATTAACGTTTTGAGAACTGTTTGCGACGACGTGCTTTGCGGAAACCCACTTTCTTACGTTCCACTTCACGCGCATCACGAGTCACCAAGCCCGCTTGAGACAAGCCTGATTTCAGGTTCGCATCATAGTCGATCAACGCACGGGTGATACCGTGACGCACCGCGCCCGCTTGACCTGATTCGCCACCACCTGAAACATTGACCAAAATGTCAAATTTTTCAGTGAATTCAGTCAAAACCAATGGCTGACGCACCACCATCAATGAGGTTTCACGACCGAAGTATTCGTTCGCAGGCTTACCATTGACCACGATGTTGCCGGAACCCGCTTTCAAAAACACACGTGCCACCGCGCTTTTGCGACGACCTGTGCCGTAGTTGTAATTGCCGTTCATATTGATATCCTATCCTTAAATGTCCAACACTTTAGGTTGTTGAGCAGAATGTGGATGCTCAGAACCGGCATACACTTTCATTTTCTTGATCATGGCGTAACCCAAAGGACCTTTAGGCAACATACCTTTAACCGCTTTTTCCAAAGCACGACCTGGGAAGCGCTCTTGCATTTTGCGGAAATTGGTTTCGTAAATACCGCCCGGATAACCGGAGTGACGGTAGTATTTTTTGTCTTCGAATTTCGCACCGGTAATGCGCAATTTGTCGGCATTAACGATTACGATAAAATCACCCGTGTCAACGTGCGGCGTAAACTCTGGTTTATGCTTGCCACGCAAACGACGTGCGACTTCACTGGCCACACGACCCAACACTTTATCCGTCGCGTCGATGACATACCAGTCACGTACGACTTCGTGTTGTTTTGCTGAAAAAGTCTTCATTACTATTTCCAATAAATTAAATTAAACAACCATACAGCTCGCTATCATTGCTTATGCCCGCAACCTCTCCCGATGCGTTCTTTTATGGGCTGAGCTTTAAATTATCGATGATTCAAGAAAAAAAGTCAATGAATCAGCGCAATTATTGGCGTAAACATCTGATTTTCCGCTGCTTTTTATGGCAATTACGACACAAAAAACATCCAGCGCAATCACGCTGGACGAAAAAAAAACCCAAGCCACAAAGCTTGGGTTATAAATCCACCAAAGAAGGGTGGAGGAGACAACTTGAGACTGCATAACAGTCAACGATTGCCATTATACGGGATTTTCAATGCCAGACAAGGCGCGCAAAATGCGATTTTTTGTAGCAAACCCACGAATACAGAATTTTTTTCTATGAGGGTGGTATTTTTATGAAAATATTATAAATACATCAATTTTATAAAAATTTTAACCAAAAAATCTTTTAAAAAATTTATAGAAACAGTTGCACAGATGCAACATTGCTTTCTGTTTGAACAGAAATTTATGGTTTTTCTCACATTCGAATATTTTTTTCGCATCCGTTATAATGCCTAAATCATGAAATAAGTCGCTCAAAACGGATCAAACCACTATTTAAACGAACAGGATCAGTCAATATGGAATGCACAGTACGCTGGGTCGGCGCCAACGCCGGTATGTCATTTATCGGCGAGTCAGGCAGCGGCCATGCCGTAGTCATGGACGGCGCACCCGAAGCAGGCGGACGCAATCTGGGTCCACGCCCAATGGAGATGTTGTTGATGGGTACTGGCGGCTGCTCCGCATTTGATGTGGTGTTGATTTTGCAAAGAGCGCGTCAAAAAGTCTCCGACTGCCAAGTTCAATTACGCGCCACCCGTGCCGAAACCGACCCGAAAGTATTCACAGACATTCATTTCCATTTCGTCGTCAGCGGACAAGGTTTGTCCGAATCGGCAGTCGAACGCGCTGTGAAGTTATCGCATGACAAATATTGCTCGGCGAGCATCATGCTGGGACAAGTGGCGCAAATCACTCACAGCGTTGAAATTATTGATACGGCGCAGCAGCCCGCATAAAGCAGCCCTATACGTAAACGCTTTATTTTTCTACCAAAAATGCCTGCAATGCCAACTGCATCGCAGAGAAGTCATTTGCCTGCTCGTGAAAACATATGATTTTTTGTCGCGAGGTTTGCCCACGAATCACGCTCACCTCTCGTGGTGCGCAAGCAAAAGCGCGCGCTAAAAATAGGCATAACGCTTCATTGGCCTTGCCGTCAACGGGTGGTGCGGACAATCTGATTTTCACCGCATCGCCATATAGACCTGCCCATTGCGTGTGCTTTGCACCCGGTTGAACATGCACGCTTAACCACACATCCTTGTTTTTCATATGAAGGCAATCCATCTTTTACGCTCTGACAAAGAATAAAAAACCCCGTCATGGACGGGGTTCTATTTTTACCGCGCCTTAATGAGTAAAGCATATCAGGGACGACGGTACACAGGAAATGGCCATACTTCTGCTGGTTTTGTCGGCGGCGGTTTTACCTCCGGCTCAACAGCAGAAGCAGTCTTTGACTTTTCAGACTCAGACTGAGCCTCTTTTCCTGCTGTGCTTATTACTTTTTTGCTGCTGTTGCGGCTTTCTTTGCAGCTGATTTTGCAGGTGCTTTCGCCGGTGCCTTTACCGCTGCTTTGGCCGCTGGTTTTGCTGCCGCTTTTGCAGGCGCCTTCGCAGGAGTTTTAGCTGCCGGTTTTGCAGGTGCTTTCGCTGGCGCCTTTACCGCTGCTTTGGCCGCTGGCTTTGCTGCCGCTTTTGCAGGCGCTTTTGCAGGCGCCTTCGCAGGAGTTTTAGCTGCTGCTTTTGCTGGCGCTTTGGCTGCTGGCTTTGCTGCCGCTTTTGCAGGCGCCTTCGCCGGAGCTTTAGCCGCTGCTTTTGCTGCTGGTTTAGCTGCTACTTTCGCTGGCGCTTTAGTCGCTGGCTTTGCTGCCGCTTTGGCGGGTGCCTTTGCCGGAGCTTTAGCCGCTGCTTTTGCTGCTGGTTTAGCTACTACTTTCGCTGGCGCTTTAGTCGCTGGCTTTGCCGCGGCTTTTGCAGGCGCCTTCACCGGTGCTTTAGCCGCTGCTTTGGTTGCGGATTTAGCTACAGTTTTTGCTACTGGTTTAGCAGCCGCTTGGGTTGCTGGTTTTGCCGCTGGCTTCGCAGTTGCTTTTTTCGCAGGCGCTTTGGTTGCAGTTTTTTTAGCTTCGGCCATCTACCACTCCTTTATTTGAATGAATTGTTGCTCCGTTAAAAAAGATACATTGATTAAGAATCGTTTCAATCTCCGTTAATTTGCGTTAAAACGACGATTAAAACCGTATGTCATAAATTATTCTTAATTCAGTTGCAATAATAACGCTTTTGATGTAAGAAGAGTATATTTTTAATCACATTTTTTATGTGATTTCAAGTGCTTTACCAAAAATACCACAATTTTTTTATGGCGCGCCCGGCGCGAATCGAACGCGCGACCTTTGGCTTCGGAGGCCAACACTCTATCCACTGAGCTACGGGCGCAAACAGTGCCGCTGTTTATATTTATTTTTGCGTGCGGCAGCGTGAGTCAAGGTCGCAATCATACCTATTTTTCGCAAATTATGCCATGCCTGCCAACGGATAATTGCTCGGAATATCCAATTGTGCAAATACTCAAATCATAAATCCAAACTCATAATAACTCTGCATTTATAATGCACAGTGATGAAGTTGAGCGGATTGCCGCCATCGCGTTCGCGCGATTGAATATTAATTTAAAGGTTATTTATGAATGCTTCGACGTGGAAAAATTATGTGATGACCGGCGCCATTTTGGCGGTAGGCTTGCTTACCGGTTGTAATGTATCGGCTAAAAATGGAGATACGCAAAAGACAAATACAACTTCAGCCGTGGCCACCGAACAAGAGAAGAAAATAAAAACCGATCTCGAATTGAAAATCGAAAAATTAGAAGTCAAATCGGTTCGCCAGTTACCCTACAGTGATTTATTCGAAGTGGTGTTGGCCAACAACGAAATCGTGTACACCAATGCCAAGACTGAGTTCACACTGATCGGCCACATGATCAACAATGCGGACATGTCGGACATGACACAAGCGCGCATGGATGAACTGTCGGTAGTAGATTTTAAAACCTTGCCATTCACGCAAAGTTTTAAACAAGTCAAAGGCGACGGTTCCCGCCAAATTGCGGTATTCGAAGACCCGAACTGCGGTTATTGCAAAGCCTTTCGTCATACGTTGGAAAAAGTCGACAATGTCACAATTCACACCTTTGTCGTTGATATTCTGGGGCCGAAGTCCACTGTTGCCGCCAAACAACTGCTCTGCGCCAAAGATCAAGGCGCGGCATGGGACAACTGGATGCTGCGCCAGCAGCTGCCGGACAATTCGGGCGCCTGCGACACCTCGGTTTTGGATAAAAACAAGGCCTTGGCACAGCAATTGGGCGTGACCGGCACTCCAACCATTATTTTCGAAAACGGCAAACGCATTCCGGGCGCACCCGATGCCGCCACTTTAGAAGAAATGCTGACCGCATCCAAAAAATAATTCGGCACGGACGGAGCGCCCAACCGAACGCCCTACAAAAAAGGCAGTTGCATCTACGCAACTGCCTTTTTGATGTTGCTGAGTCAATTAGCTCAACTCACGCCCCTTGCGCAGCGATTTTCTGTCGCGCCTCATCCAGATTCGCACACACATACGCCTGCCCCAAATCTTTGAGCCAGCCGGTACGCGTCAACATTTCCAGCGGTTGCTCGCGCAAACCGTAAATATAAATCGGCACAGCTTTTTCCTGGTACATCTCCAGCAGCTCGTTAAGCGACTCCGCACCCGACGAATCCACATAAATCACACCTGAAAAATCCAGTACCAAAGCGCGTTTGGGAATATCCAACTGCAACTGATCGATCAACTTCACCGCGCCAAAAAACAAAGTACCCACCAAGCGACGCGCTTTCACGCCATCAGCCTGTTCGCCCCACTCCGACAAATCAACCTGATCCTCGGTGGACAAATACGACACACGGTAAATCAGGGTGAAACACGCGGCCAAAATGCCCACTTCCACCGCAGCCGTCAGATCAACCACCACCGTCAAAATAAATACCGCCAACAAAATAAACCGATACGTCATGCGATAGCTTCTCAGTCGCGCAAATTCATGCCATTCGCCCATATTGTAAGCAACAAACATCAAAATCGCCGACAACGCCGCCAACGGAATGTACTGCGCCAATGGCGCAGCGACCAACACCACAACCAACAACACCAATGCATGAATAATGCCCGACACCGGACTGGTGGCGCCATTTTTAATATTCGTCACCGTCCGCGCGATCGTACCCGTCGCAGGCATGCCCCCAAAAAACGGCACGACCATATTCGCAAAACCTTGAGCGAGCAGCTCCTGATTCGAATCGTGTTTATCCTTAATCATATTATCCGCCACACGCGCGCACAACAATGACTCAATCGCACCCAACACCGCCAACGTCGCCGCCGGCGCGACCAAGCCCTTCATCGCCTCCCAAATCACCGACAAACTCCAGCCACCGTCTGCCGCATGCGGCAGCGGGATGGTGAATGATGGCAAGCCCTGCGGAATCCCACCAAAACGCGAGCCGATGGTCTCGACATCCAGATGGAACAACTGCGCCAGAATCGTTGCCACCAACAAAGCAATGATCGAACCCGGCGTGGTGCTGCGAATACGATGAAGCATGGCCGACACGCCCTGCGTATTTTGCCCAACGCTTTGTCCGCCACTTTGCCCACCGCCTGGCTGAGTACTTTTCTGCCACAGGATAATAATCGCCAAAGACAACAAGGCCAAAAACAGCGCTTGCGGATTCCACGTCGGCAAAGCATTCCACAAGGTATGCAACAGCGCAAAAAACTCCGCCGGCGTTTTACCCTCAATATGCAAACCCAAAAAATCCTTGACCTGCGAAATCCCGATCAACACCGCAATCCCATTGGTAAAACCGATAATCACCGCCACCGGAATGAATTTAATCAAAATTCCCATGCGAAAAAAACCCATTGCCCACAGCATGAAACCCGACATAAACGTGGCCAACAGCAGCCCGCCGACACCATAGCGCTCGACAATTCCATACACAATCACGATAAACGCACCCGCCGGCCCGCCAATCTGCACGCGCGAGCCGCTGAACAGCGAAATCAAAAAACCCGCAATAATCGCCGTGAAAATACCAGTTTCGGGCTTCAACCCCGACGCAATCGCAAACGCCATTGCCAACGGCAAAGCCACGATCGCCACGGTCGTACCGGCGCCCAAATCTTTGATCAATCGCTCGGTGTTATAACCGCTCATGATTTCGTAAATTTTCGGATTAAACTTGGTGGTAACTTTCATAGCGAACAACAACTCACTCTCTGCGCCGACAAAAACGGCAATTGGGATTCAATGGGGGAATATTCAAATAGGATGATTATATGCCCGCACTCATTCGTTTTGAAACTTTTTCACCTTCACCTTCAGTCACAGTCTGCGCTCGCGGACAACAACGGATACGATCGCACGCAAAAAAACGCCCACATCAGCCGATACGGGCGTTTTTGGATACTCATCCACGAATACCAAACCTCAACACAGCGATGCCACTGCGGTTTACCTTACTATCGCTGTTTCACACGAGCCGCTTTTTTCACCCGTTTGGTTTTCTTCGCAGGCTTTTGCGCTGATTTTTGCGCGGATGATTTTTGATCCATGCTGCATTGAACGGCAACGGGCGCGCAACCTGATTCTGCCGACGGTTTTGCTTGCGGCGCCGTTTGTGCAAATCCCGCCGTCGCCAGCCACAAACTGGCAAACACGCCCACAGACCACTGACTCAAGCTTTTCATATCAACTCCTCTCACATATATCAATAATACCCATATACCCACATATCATGCCATTTTTTGCGCAATGTGTGCAATGTGCGATTACGCCCGCTGTTTTTTGTTTGCCGCCAACGGATTCATCGTCAACGATATATTCCCGACGACAGGTCACTGATTTCAAACCCTTTTGAGCGCAAAACCCTTATAATATCAGCACTTATCCACGGCGGTATCCGTGGTTTTTTATTGAAAAACACTACTTCAGCACCTATCGATTATGAGCAACACCTCAAACACACCAAAACTCGACGCATTGGCCAAATCTTTTGAACCCGCCCCGATTGAATCGCACTGGCGCCCGCTGTGGGAAGAGCGCGGCTACGGTAAAGCCAGCGTTCATACCGACAAAGAGGCCTACAGCATCTTCCTGCCACCGCCGAACGTCACTGGCACGCTGCACATGGGCCACGCCTTCAACCAAACCGTGATGGATGCGTGCATGCGCCACGCGCGCATGAGTGGCAAAGACGCCGCGTGGATTCCGGGCACCGATCACGCGGGGATCGCAACGCAAATCGTGGTCGAACGCCAACTCGCCGCGCAAGGCGTGAATCGCCACGACCTCGGTCGCGCAGCGTTCACCCAAAAAGTTTGGGAATGGAAAGAGCAATCGGGCAACATCATCAGCCAACAAATCCGCCGCATGGGTTCATCCATAGACTGGTCACGTGAGTACTTCACCATGGACGAAAAAATGTCCAAAGCCGTGACTGAAGTCTTCGTGCGATTATACGAGGATGGCCTGATCTACCGTGGCAAACGCTTGGTCAACTGGGATCCCGTGCTCGGCACAGCGGTGTCCGACCTTGAAGTCGAAACCGTCGAAGTGGACGGCCACATGTGGCACATCAATTACCCCTTCGTTGACGGCGCGCAAACCATCACCGACAAAGACGGCAATACCGAAACCTGGAGCGGCATCACCATCGCCACCACGCGTCCCGAAACCCTGCTCGGCGATATGGCGATCTGTGTGCATCCCGACGATGTGCGTTATCAAAAACTCATCGGCAAACAAGTCGTTCTGCCACTGTGCAACCGCAACATCCCGATCATCGCCGACGAATACGCCGATCCCGAGTTCGGCACGGGCGCGCTGAAAATCACACCGGCGCATGATTTCAACGACTACGCCGTCGGTCAACGTCACGATTTAGAACTGCTGTCCATCATGAATCTGGACGCGACCATCAATGCGAACGCGCCCGAAGCGTATCGCGGCATGGATCGTTTCGCCGCGCGCAAACAAATTATTGAGGATTTGAAACAGCAGGGGTTGCTCGTTAAAACCGCGCCACACAAATTGATGCAACCGAAATCCGACCGCACCGGCGTGGTGATCGAGCCGATGCTGACCGATCAATGGTTCATGGACTTGACGCAAAAAGGCAAAGCCGCCATCGTCGAGCCAGCTCTGTCTACGGTCAACAGCGGCGAAATCCGACTGATCCCCGAGAACTGGAACAGCACCTACAACCACTGGCTGGAAAATATCCAAGACTGGTGCATCTCACGCCAACTGTGGTGGGGGCATCAAATTCCGGCGTGGTACGGCGAAAAAGGCGAAGTGTTCGTCGCGCGCACCGAAGCCGACGCGCAAGCAAAGGCCAAAGCCGCTGGATACACCGGCGCACTGCGCCGCGAAGACGACGTGCTTGATACTTGGTTCTCCTCTGCGCTCGTGCCGTTCTCCTCGCTCGGCTGGCCGGAGGAAACGCCAGACCTGAGCCATTTCCTACCCTCCTCCGTGCTCGTGACCGGCTACGACATCATTTTCTTCTGGGTTGCGCGTATGGTGATGATGACGAAATACTTCACCGGCAAAGTACCGTTCAAAGATGTCTATGTGCACGGCCTGATCCGCGACGCCGAAGGCAAAAAAATGTCCAAATCCGAGGGCAATGTCCTCGATCCAGTCGATCTGATCGACGGCATCGAGCTGGCGCCGCTGCTGGACAAACGCACCACCGGCCTGCGCCGCCCCGAGACCGCGCCGCAAGTACGCAAAGCCACCGAAAAAGAATTCCCGAACGGCATTCCGGCGTACGGCACCGACGCCTTGCGCTTCACCTTCGCCTCGCTCGCGACGCAAGGCCGCAGCATTAATTTCGACGCCAAGCGCTGCGAAGGCTACCGCAACTTCTGCAATAAGTTGTGGAACGCGACCCGATTCGTACTCATGAACTGCGAAGGCCAAGACTGCGGCGTAACCGAACCGCCACGCCGTAGCGACGCACCGCACATCGACATCGAGCCGACTGAAAACCAAGCGGTCAACGCCGAGATCAGCGAATTCGTCAATGAGGCCAACTTTGAAAACCTCAGCAGCGGCTACCTCGACTACTCGCCGGTGGATCGCTGGATCATCAACGAATTACAACGCGTCGAAGCCGAAATCAACAAACTCTTCCCCGAATACCGCCTCGATTTAATCGCGCAACACCTGTACCAATTCGTTTGGAACAGCTACTGCGACTGGTACGTTGAGCTGGCCAAAGTCGCCCTGCAAACCGGCACACCGGCGCAACAACGCGCCACTCGCCGCACGCTGCTGCGCGTGTTGGAAGCGACCTTGCGCCTGATGCACCCAATCATGCCGTTTATCACCGAAGAAATCTGGCAAACCGTGGCTGAATTGGCGAACAAAAAACGCAGCGACTCCATCATGCTCGCCGCCTACCCGCAAGCCGAGCCAAGCAAAATCCGCCCAGAGGCCGACGCGTGGATGGGCGAATTGCAAAAGCTGATCGACGCAACGCGTAATCTGCGCGGCGAAATGAATCTATCACCGGCGCAAAAAGCCCCGCTGTTCATCGCCGCCAGCGCCGAGCAACAAGCCAAACTGCGTGCATTCGCCCCGTATCTCAAAACACTGGCGAAACTCTCCGAAGTCACCGTCGGCGCGACGCTGCCGGACGCGATCGGCGCACCGGTACAAGTGGTTGGCGACGTATCGCTGATGCTCAAAGTCGAAATCGACGTGAAAGCCGAACGCGAACGTCTGAGCAAAGAAATCGCGCGTCTGCAAAGCGAAATCAACAAAGCCAATGGCAAGCTGAACAACGAAAACTTCGTTGCCAAAGCACCGCCAGCGGTGATTGAACAAGAGAAAAAACGCATGGCTGAATTCAGCGGTACTTTGGATAAACTGCAAGCGCAATTGAATGCCTTACCAACGCAAGAAAAGGATTGAAATTAAATCAGTTTATATAGATAATTAATAACCCCTCTTTCTATTTTTATCGTTGATCCTGCGATGATATTAAGAATGTTATCTTTTCACGCAACCTATTTAATCCAAAGAATAGACTATTGTGTTGATTCAATTATGTTTACCTTAATTGGCACTGCATAAAGTACGAGAGAGGGGTACTATGAAACGCTTATCAAATAGACTAAATCGAGATTTTTCTGAATCTCTGATGCTATTTAAGCGCTTACAAACCGCCAACGGTAATACCCCCTAAAAGGGCGGCATCTAAAAGTAGAATCAACACAAGTCCTGCGTTTAGTGCAGGACGCGTGAGTTTGTTAAAGCCATCCTACGCGTTTGCGCTGGAGTGACTCCACCGAGCGACATATGAGGACGGTTGTTATTGTAACACCACAGCCACTGTGTCGCCTCGATTTGAGCGTGTTCGAGTGACTCAAATAATGTCTGATTGAGCAATTCATAGCGCATGGTTCGGTTA